>NZ_JMIR01000029.1 GCF_000714935.1 Tumebacillus flagellatus | reverse complement strand
CTTGGTAGCGCGCACGCTTCGGGAGCGTGAGGTCCAGGGTTCGAATCCCTGCATTCCGACCAACGAAGCAGAGGCTCATTTCCTTCGGGAAGTGAGCCTTTTTGCGTATCCGAAGAACGTCAAGAGCGGAAAAAACGGCCGACTCAAAACGCAAGGAAACCTATGAATTCAGCAGTATGACCGTCTCTATTGATGGTCATCCTGTACAGAAGCGGAATTTGTTTCGGTTTGTCATCCGAATCCTGTTGAATTGCAGTCGTGAGCGTGATAAGATACTACTTGTCGCCGCGATGAGCGGTGCACGACAACTTGATAGCAAGTCTGCAGAGACATGTGCGGCGATCGCGCGTCCGCTTGACGGACGTGAGGAAAGTCCACGCTCGCCTGAGCTGAGATGCTCAGAGTTCGGATGCCTGGCCAATCAATAAGCCAGGGCACCCCGCGAGGGGTGACGGCGGGGAACGCATGCTACGTCCTTCGGGATATGCTGCTACTACCCTGAAAGTGCCACAGTGACGAATCTCCTTGGAAACGAGGAGGGTGGAACGAGGTAAACCCCATCTGCGAGAAACCCAAATTATGGTCGGGGAACTGCTCCTAGGGAATGTAGTACTGGAACCGAAGAGTGGATCGACACATGTCGATAGATAGATGGTTGCCACCCGTAGTGCGAGGTCTAATCAGCCGCCTGAAGCACAGGGGAACAAAACGTGGCTTACAACAGTCTCTGCAGTTCGATTTTGCCGGTGTAGCTCAGTAGGTAGAGCAACTGACTTGTAATCAGTAGGTCGCGGGTTCGATTCCTGTTGCCGGCACCATCGGAATGTAGCGCAGCTTGGTAGCGCGCACGCTTCGGGAGCGTGAGGTCCAGGGTTCGAATCCCTGCATTCCGACCAACCAACTCGCTCAATGAGTACGATGAGATTGAGAGCGATGAGAAGAGCCTTTCCTCATGCAGTCATGCAGAGGAGAGGCTCTTTTTTTGTCGAATTGATTGGGTATGGAACATGAATCCTCTACCAAACAAACGGACGTATCCTTGCACGCTTCTTTACGTCCCGCCCCGCAATCCGCTTCCGGTACGGGAAGCGGTTCAACGGGAAGAAGTCGTTTGTTGCAGATGCAGAAAGTATACGGCAACCGGGTGACCAGCAGGTTTGTCGCAGCACAACGGGCCCGTCTGGCGGACAGCCGGAAAACGGAGGAGCCCGTCCCTGAACCCGCATCAGAAAGGAGTGCACCAACAGAGTCCGCTCCTGTGCAGATGAAATCGTCCTTCTCCGTGAATGTATCCTTGGAGGAGGAAGGCGCGGAACAAGTGTTCAAACCGCAAGAAGTCGAAGTGGAGCGAATCAAGACATCGGCCAAAGACCGCCCCCCGACGAAGTTCGGGATCACAAACGGCGGCAAGCACCAGAAGTCCCACTCCGTCGCCTGGTCGTTTTTTATCGACGTCGTGGAGAAGCAAGCCGGTTCTCTGGCCGACGTGTTACAGTATTTCTATCAATCCATCGCCAAGGTGTTTTACGCGGATGAACTGCGGGAGGGAGAGAGTGCTTCCACCGTCAAGAACAAGAACGGTCAGTATGTGAAAACGGACTATGCCTACCAGATGTTGATCAACGAAATGCAGCATTACAACCTCCAACAATTGCTGACCGATTCGTACACGATCTCCCAGTGGAACGAAATTCTCTCACATATCGTCCAGACTTACGTACGCGCCCACCAAGCCGCCCGCATGGCTTCTTTCAACAAAAAAGCCAAGGGCCGCGGCGAGGCGTCCGCGCTGGGCAAATTGAACCGGGTGGAATCGATTTTGAACGATGAGGAAACGCTGGATAAATTGGGAGAAATCGTGGAACTGTTTGAACGGGTGAGCATAGAGGAAGAAATGGACACAGACCCGGACGAAGAAGCGGAAGAAGTACAAGCGGAACCGGAGGAAGATCCTTCTGAGGACGAGGCGGAGGAATTGTCTGAAGAGGACCTGAACAAACTGCCCCCTCTCGACAAAGCCAAGCACCATATCATCGCCGCCGCGAAAAAACTGATCGACTTCAGCGCCCAATCGCAAAAACCAGATGACCTCGGCAACTCTCTCTATCTCTTTCGGGAGCAATTGTACAAAGGGTTTCCTACGTTGGCAGGTCAGATGGGAGAGCAAATCATGGAGGCTCTTCTGAAAGATGACGCGCGCAAGACCGCGTACGAGGAAGCCAAACAGCGATTTCAGTCTCCAACGCTCGCAGATGAAATGGACGCGAAGATCGAATCGATCCCCCGCTACGTACCCGCCAAAAACGAGACCACGTTCACCGTGAACGTGGCGTTGCGCTCCGGAGGCGAACAGGACATCTCCGCTGACAAACTCAAAGTCACGGGCATTCAAGCGTCAGACAACGATCGACCGCCGACGAAGTTTGGATATGAACAAGGCAATCCGGGGAAACAGCGTTCGCACACGGTGGCTTGGAGTTTGACGATGAGCGCGCTCAAGAGCGCGAAAGGAACGTATGCGCAAGTATACGAAAAATTCTATTGGAAAGTCGCCGACATCTATGAGCAAGACAGCGACGGAAATCAGTATGCGCGGGACGTGATCCAGAAATCCGGTGTCGCAGAGTGGAAATCCCCGGAGGAGATCTTGAAAACGCCGCGTCCTGTTTCAGAATGGCATTCCTTGCTTACGACTTTGATCCAGACCTATGTCGAAGCGCATCAAGCTTCTCAGATGGCCTCTTACAGCGCAGAACCGAAAAGCAACGGCGAGCCGGAAGCGCTCAAACAATTGGCGAAGTGGGAAGCAGACCTCAAGGCGGACCCGCATAAACCGGCGACCCCGATACAAATTCAATCGCTTGCCTCCCATGCCCGCAAGCTGTTGGACATACCGTTGCAAGCAAGACTGGAGTTGCACGCCGACAATCTGAAATGGGCGGCAAACACTTGGTATTCTCATCTCGAAGAAGCCTATCCGAACGTGGTCGCACGCTTCGGGGACGCGATAAAAGCAACTGTGACCTGAGCCCAATCATCAAAAAAGAACCACGAAAAAAGACCAAGTTTCGCAAAACGAAACTTGGTCTTTGATCTGTTATTGCTTCCAATAAAATAACGTGGTCAACACCCAACTCACAAGCCCGAGAATCAACAGGCCGATAAACACTTCCGAGTAGGGGATGCGATAGTCAAAAATCATCTTCGACAAAAAGCTGGCAAAGAGCTCCACTCCGCCGATCCAAATCGTGATCGACGCCAGCGAGCGCACAGTTTGGCGACGCAAGGTGATGCTCCTCTCTCTAGATAAGTCCGAGTCAAATGTCCGAGTCTGACGCAGCATGTCTTTTCATGATACACCTCTTGAGGGGAGACTCTCAACCACGGCGGTTCTTGAAACTTTGACAATTCTGTGCACGTACCGAATACTGTCATACTGGAGTGTCCTCTGTACGGGCATGATACTCACAAGCAGGAGGGGTTACGATGCGTAAAGAAGACCACGGGAAGATCGACCCGAAACCGATCGGGGAACCTTCGGAGAGGGTTCATGACGACCATGTCAAGTTGCCGGAGGAAACCCGATTTCTCTCCAGTCAGATTCAGCGCTTGGCCATCCAAATGGAGCGCGCCAATTTTTCGGAGTACGTGCAGTTGATACAACGTCCGAAACGCCTGATCTTTCTCAACTTGATCAGCGGAATCTCCCGGGGAGTCGGTATCGCGATCGGATTTACGGTCATTGCGGCCTTGCTTTTGTGGATCCTGCAGAAAGTTGCAGTTTTGAACCTCCCGATCATCGGAGATTTTATTGCGGATCTCGTTCGAATCGTCAACGCGCAGTTGCGTACGTCTTCTTACTAGCTCGTACCCAGACAGCACGAGGAGAAGGGGGACTCTCTCATGACTTTGACGAATGCCCAACTCAAGCAGTTGCGTTCGCAATTGGAAGAGGAATTGTCCGACATCCGCGATCGACTCGACCATACCGACGGCTATGGACTGGACGACTCGCTGGAAACAACGACCGATGAGTTGTCCAACTACGACAACCATCCGGGCGACATCGGTTCCGAAGTGTTTGAACGCGGCAAAGACTTGGCGCTGCGCGAACACGACTCGATTCGCATGGCGGAAATCGACGCCGCGATGGAGCGCATGGAAGACGGCACGTACGGCGTCTGCCAACATTGCGGCACCGAAATTTCGTTTGCGCGCTTGCAAGCGGAGCCCGCCGCCAACTACTGCGTGGATTGCCGCGAAGAAGCGGACGAACGCGAAGTGCAGGCAAACCGTCCGGTGGAAGAAAACTTCCTCTATCCGGGCTTTGGCCGCAGCGACCTCGACAACAACGACGAAGACTACAACGGCTTTGACGGCGAGGACGCGTGGCAAAAAGTCGCCGTGTTCGGGACGTCTACCACCAATGAAGACAACCCGGACTACACGGGCAACGAAGTTCAACACAACTACATCGACGCCGACGAGCGCATCGGGTATGTGGAGGACTTGGAGGGCTTCTTGATCGCCGACATGCACGGCAACCCGGTCGCGCCCGGTTTCGTGCGCAACGAACCGTACCGCCGCGCGTTCGAGGAAGCGGGAGACAGCCGCGACGTCTAGTAAATAAGGGACCAACCGCCACGCGGTTGGCCTTTTTTTGTCCACTTGTCACCTCCTGCCTGGATATGCTACAATTGGCACGCTAAAAAAGGCTCGGAAGTACGCCTAGAGAGGTGTGTCAGCATGTATTTCTACATCATCATCGCGCTTGTGGTTGGCATCGACCAATGGGTGAAATACTACGTTCGTCATCACTTGGAGGTCGGCCAGTCCGTTCCGCTGATCGACGGCGTGATCAACTTGACTTCGTTGCGCAATCAAGGAGCCGCTTTTTCGATGCTCGAAGGGCAGCAGTGGTTTTTCATTCTGTCGTCGGTCGTCGTCGTGGCGGCGGTCATCTACTACCGTCGCAAGGGCGAATTGAAAAACCGCCCCTTGATGGAGGTTGGCGTGGCGCTGTTGGTCGCCGGCGCCTTGGGCAACATGATCGACCGGATCGCGTTTGGCGTGGTCACCGATTTCTTCGACCTGCAATTCGTCCAGTTTGCGATCTTTAACGTCGCCGACATCGCCATCAACTTGGCGGTCGCGTTGATCGTGCTGGCGATCCTGATCGAATCGTTTAAACCCAAGAGCAAGAAAGTCGTGGAGAAGTAGGAGGAAGTCCCATGCAGCAACAACATGAAGACCTCGAATTGGAATCCCTCTCGTGGACCGTCGAAGAAGAGCAAGCCGGGGAGCGCGTCGACAAGTTTCTCGCCGAGCGGATACCCGATGTGTCCCGTTCGCAAGTGCAGGACTTGATCGATCAAGAACATGTCTTGGTGCAAGATCGCAAGACCAAGTCCAACTATAAACTGAAAACCGGCGATGTGGTCTCCGTGACCCTGCCGGAGCCGGAAGTCGCATCTATCGAACCGGAAGACATTCCGCTCGACGTGCGCTATGAGGATTCCGACGTGATCGTCGTCAACAAGCCGCGCGGCATGGTCGTGCATCCGGCGGCGGGCCACTACAGCGGCACGCTCGTCAACGCTCTGATGTTCCATTGCAAAGACCTCTCCGGCATCAACGGAGAAGTGCGTCCGGGCATTGTGCACCGCATCGACAAAGACACGTCCGGCCTCTTGATGGCCGCCAAAAACGACGTGGCGCACCGCCACCTCGCCGAACAGCTCAAGGAGCACACCGTCACGCGCAAGTACGTCGCTGTCGTGCACGGCGTGATCCAGCATGACCTCGGCACCGTCGACGCGCCGATCGGCCGTCATCCGGTGCACCGCCAACAGCAGGCGGTCTTGCGCGAGGGCGGTCGGGAAGCGATCACGCACTTTCAAGTGCTGGAGCGCCTGCCGAAGCACACCGTCGTCGAGTTGAAGCTGGAAACCGGACGCACGCATCAAATTCGCGTGCACATGGACTTTATCGGACACCCGCTCGTCGGCGACCCGAAGTACGGCAACCAAAAACGCAACCGCTTCGGCGACATCATCGAAGGCCAAGCTTTGCACGCGCAAGTGCTCGGCTTTGTGCACCCCCGCACCGGCGATTACTTGGAGTTCTCCACCGATTTGCCGGAGGAGTTGCAAAACCTGATCGACTTTTTGCGACATGACGCTTGACGAATGCGCAAGAGATTGGTAGACTGCAAGAGAACTGAAAACAGTATCCTTTAAACTGATCCTGTGAGGTCGGTAAGGAGTCCGGACTTTTTTGGAAGAGGCATGCTGTGCCCGCCTTCCGAACAGGCTTCTTTCCCTCGCTGCGGGAAGGAAGCCTTTTTTGTTGGACTCAGGGAAGGGTAGCGAAAGGGGGAGTCGGGATGGCATTGATCGAGAAAACGGTGTTGATGGACGAACAGGGCGTGCGCCGGGCGCTGACCCGCATCGCGCACGAGATCGTCGAGAAGAACAAAGGCACGGAGAACTTGGTGCTGGTGGGAATCAAAACGCGGGGGATTCACATCGCCGAGCGTTTGGCGGAGCGCATCGAGCAGTTTGAAGGCGTGAAGCTGCCCGTCGGCTCGCTCGACATCACCCTCTACCGCGACGATTTGAAACTGCGCACGGAACAACCGGTCGTGCACGGCTCGGAGATCGACTGCGAGATCAACGACGTCAATGTGGTGCTCGTCGACGACGTGCTCTACACCGGACGCACGGTGCGAGCGGCGCTCGACGCCCTGATCGACATGGGCCGCCCGCGCCAGATCCAACTGGCGGTGCTGGTCGACCGCGGACACCGCGAACTGCCGATCCGCCCGGACTTTGTCGGCAAAAACGTCCCCACCTCGCGCAGCGAAGTGGTGGCGGTGCAACTGCAGGAAACGGACGCGGTCGACTCGGTGATCATCTTCGAAAACGAGTCAGATCCCGCAAAGTAAGACACAATAACGGAAGCACTCTTTAAACGAGTCCTGTGAGGCGCGCAAGAGTGTACGGTTCGACCCAAGCACCGTCCGTCTGTCTAGGCACAGGCGGACGGCACAGGGTCGGCGTGTACCCTCTCCCGCGTCGGCAGGAGAGGGTTTTTTTCTTGAAGGAGGAAGACAACATGACCAAACCGCAACGCATCGTCGACGTCCATGAACGTCTGCCGCTGGGCGAAGCGCTCCCGCTGTCGCTGCAACATCTGTTCGCGATGTTCGGCTCCACCGTATTGGTGCCGTTTCTGACCGGGTTGAACCCGTCGATTGCACTCTTGACCAGCGGGATCGGGACGCTGATCTACATCTTGCTCACGAAGGGCATGATTCCGGGGTATCTCGGGTCGTCGTTCGCCTTCATCGGGCCGATTCTCGCCGTGAGCAAAGCGGAGGGCGTCTCGGCGGCACTGTTTGGTTGCCTCCTCTCCGGTATCGTCTACATCATCGTCGCCGCCATCATCCGAAACGCCGGCACGAAGTGGCTGGACCGCATCTTGCCGCCGGTCGTCGTCGGCTCGATCGTCATCGTCATCGGCCTCGGCCTTGCCGGTACGGCGGTCGACATGGCGTCCAAGGACTGGACGGTCGCATCGGTGGCTCTGATCATCGCGATCATCGCCTCCGCGTTCTTCCGCGGGTTCCTCGGCGTGATTCCGATCTTGCTCGGGATCATCGGGGGGTTTGTGTTCGCCGCGATTCAAGGGATGGTTGATTTCAGCACGGTGAGCCAGGCAGCCTGGTTTGCGCTGCCGGACTTCACGATGCCCAAAGCGTCATGGTCGGCGGCCCTCTTGATCGCACCGGTGGCGCTGGTGACGATCGCGGAACATATCGGGCATCTGCTCGTCACGGAAAACATCGTCGGCCGCAACTTGATGAAGAATCCGGGCTTGCACCGCTCGATGCTCGGCGACGGCGTCGCCACGGCGCTGGCGGGGCTCTTGGGCGGACCGCCGAGCACCACGTACGGGGAAAACATCGGCGTCATGGCGATCACCCGGGTTTACTCGGTGCGCGTCATCGCCGGAGCGGCCGTCTTCGCGATCCTGTTCTCCTTCATCGGCAAGTTTTCCGCCATCATCTCCTCGATTCCCGTCCCGGTCATGGGCGGCATCTCGATCTTGCTGTTCGGGATCATCGCGTCGGCGGGCCTGCGGATGCTCGTCGAGAGCGGCATCAACTACAATCACAAGCGCAACTTGATCATCTCCAGCGTGATTCTCGTGCTGGGCGTGGGCGGTGCGAAAGTTCATATCGGCGATCTGCAGATCGAAGGCATGGCCTTGGCGACGTTTGCCGGCATCCTGCTCAACCTCGTGCTTCCGCGCGGGTTGAACGAGGGGGACGCGGCAGAGCAGTCGGAGAAGGTTGTGCACTAATACAAAGTCATCACCTTTAATTCAATCCGAGAGGTTGGGAAGGTGAGTCGCCATTCGAAGAGACAGGATGCAACACTGTCTGTTTGAGTACAGGCTCCCTTCCCTTGTGGAATGGAGTCTTTTTTTACGGAAAAAACGAGAGGGGTTGCCGGGAATGTATCATGTGTTGAGTGCACACCAATTTGACCGTCAGCAGCTGGATGAATTGTTCAAGACCGCCGAGATCATGGAGTTCAACGCTCGCAAGGGCGGGCTGAACCTGCTGGGCGGCAAGATCATGGCGGCGTTGTTCTTCGAGCCGAGCACGCGGACGCGCTTCAGCTTCGAATCGGCGATGATGCGCTTGGGCGGGACGGTGATCTCCACCGAGAACGCGGCTCAATTCTCCTCGGCGATCAAAGGCGAGACGCTGGAAGACTCGATTCGCGTCATCTCGTCCTACGCCGACGTGATCGTGATGCGCCACAACGAAGTCGGCGCCGCGATGCGCGCCGCCAAAGTCGCCACGGTGCCGGTGATCAACGCCGGGGACGGCGCGGGCGAACATCCGACGCAATCGCTGCTCGACCTCTACACGATTCAAAAAGAGCTCGGCCGCGTCGACGGTCTGAAAGTCGCGATGGTCGGCGACCTCACCTACGGGCGCACGGTGCATTCGCTGGCGTACCTCTTGGCAAAGTATCAAGGTGTGAAACTGTACTTCGTCGCCCCGGAATCCTGCCCGATCCCGGAAAAAGTCAAAGCGTTCCTCGACGAAAAAGGGGTCGAGTACTTCGAAGAGACCGATCTGGAAAAAGTCGCCGAGATCGTCGACGTCCTCTACATGACCCGCATTCAAAAAGAGCGCTTCCCGACCCAGTCAGACTACGAACGGGCAGCCGGCGTCTACAAGATCGACCCGCCGCTGCTCGACCGGATGAAGTCCAACTCGATCATCTTGCATCCGCTCCCGAGAGCGGGCGAAATCGCGCCGGAAGTCGACGATGACCCGCGCGCGGCATACTTCCGCCAAGCGAAGAACGGCGTCTACATCCGCATGGCGCTGCTGGCGTACTGCTTGGAAGAAGGCATGGTCAGCCGCGACACGACGGCGTTGGAAAGCCTGCTGAAATAGTGCGTTTTTTTAGAGAAGAAACACCACCTGAGGAGGAGATCGAAATGGGTCTGTTGTTAAAAGGCGGCCGCGTCTTGAATCTGGAGAACGGAGAACTGGAAGCCCGCGACGTGCTGGTGGAGGGGAGACACATCACCCGCATCGCGGACTCGATTGAGGCGGATGCACATGAGGTGGTCGACTTGGGCGGCCATGTCGTCCTGCCGGGCTTTATCGACATGCATGTCCATCTGCGTCAACCGGGGTTTGAAGGCAAAGAAACGATCGCGACCGGCTCCCAGGCAGCAGCCCGCGGCGGGTACACCCAAGTGGCGTGCATGCCGAACACGCGCCCGGTGCTCGACACGCCGGAGTTGATGAAGTTCGTCATCGAAACGGCGGAGCGGGAAGGCTTCTGCACCGTGCTCCCGTACGGCGCGATCACCAAGAGCGAACTAGGCGAGGAACTGACCGACATCAAAGCTCTGCGCGAAGCCGGCGCGGTGGCGATCTCCGACGACGGCGTCGGCGTGCAATCGTCGTCGATGATGCGGGAAGCGATGCGCGTCGCCGCAAGCCTCGACGTGCCGGTCGTCATCCACTCCGAAGACGAAGACCTCGCGAAGGACGGCTGCATGAACGAGGGCGTCGTCTCCAAGCGCCTCGGCTTGCCGGGCATCCCGGGCCTCGCCGAGAGCGCGATGATCGCCCGCGACATCTTGCTCGCCCAAGAGACGGGCGCGCACCTGCACGTCTGCCACATCTCCGATGCCTGGTCGGTGGAACTGGTCCGCTGGGCGAAATCGATGGGCCTTAACGTCACCGCCGAAGTCACACCGCACCACCTGCTGTTGACGGAAGCGATCATCGACGCAACGGACGGGGCGGACGCGAACATGAAAGTCAACCCGCCGCTGCGCACCGAAGCGGACCGTCAAGCCTGCCTGCGCGGGCTGCTCGACGGCACGATCGACATGATCGCCACCGACCACGCCCCGCACATGGAAGAGGAGAAAAAACGCCCCTTCCGCACCGCACCGTTCGGGTTCGTCGGCTTGGAGTTCGCCTTCCCGGTTCTCTACACCGAACTCGTGGAAAAAAACAACCTGCTCCCCCTGCATGAGCTGGTGCAAAAATTTGCAACGAACCCGGCGCAAGTCTTCAAGTTGAACGGCGGCCGCCTCGCGGAAGGCGCACTCGCCGACCTTACCGTCGTCGACCTGAACACCGAGCGCACGATCAACCCGGACGAGTTCTACTCCAAGGGCCGCAACACGCCGTTTGCCGGCCAACAAGTCAAAGGCTGGACGGTTCTCACCGTAAATCAAGGCCGCATCACGTACCAAGCATAAGAAGGGTGGAGGAGCCATGAACGCAAGATTGATTTTGGAAGACGGAACGGTCTTTGAAGGACAAGCTTTCGGAGCCGAGGGCGAATCGTTTGGGGAAGTTGTGTTTAACACCGGCATGACCGGGTACCAAGAGGTGCTGACCGACCCGTCGTACTACGGGCAGATCGTCACGATGACCTACCCGCTGATCGGCAACTACGGCGTCAACGTCGACGATATCGAATCGGCGCATCCGCATGTGCGCGGCTTCGTCGTGCGCGAGTGGGAAGAGCACCCGAGCAACTGGCGCAACCGCGGCGACCTCGACGCCTACTTGAAGCGCAACAACATCCTCGGCATCCACGGCATCGACACCCGCATGCTCACGAAAAAAATCCGCGTGCGCGGCACGATGGCGGGCGTCATCACGACGCTTGACACCGCTGTGGAAGAGTACGTCGCGAAACTGAACACCGACAACCTGCTGCCGCGCGACCAAGTCGCGCAAGTGACGACGAAATCGACCTACCGCTGCCCGGGCGAACAGCGCCGCATCGTGGCGATGGACTTCGGGATGAAAGCGGGCGTGCTGCGCTCTTTGGTCGCACGCGGCTGCGACGTGACGGTCGTCCCGGCGCATACGTCCGCCGAAGAGATTTTGAACTGGGAACCGCACGGCGTCATGCTCTCCAACGGCCCCGGCGACCCCGCCGATCTGCACGAGATCATCGAAACGGTTCGCGAATTGCTGCCGAAAGTGCCGGTCTTCGGCATCTGCCTCGGCCACCAACTGATCTCGCTGGCGTGCGGCGCGAAAACCGACCGTCTGAAGTTCGGTCATCGCGGCGCCAACCATCCGGTCAAAGACCTGCTGAACGGCCGCTGCTACATCACGTCGCAAAACCACGGCTACGTCGTCGTGCCGGAATCGTTGGAAGGCACGGGCCTGGAACTGACGCACATCAACCAAAACGACGGCTCCGTCGAGGGCGTCCAACATACGAACTACCCGGCCTTCTCCGTCCAGTACCACCCGGAAGCACGTCCGGGCCCGGACGATTCGGATTACCTGTTTGACCGTTTCATGGATATGATCGATACGTACTGGGAGGCGAACTAAACCATGCCGTTGCGCACAGACCTCAAGAAAATCCTCGTCATCGGATCGGGCCCGATCATCATCGGCCAAGCGGCAGAGTTTGACTACGCCGGCACGCAAGCTTGCCAATCGCTGCGGGAAGAAGGCATCGAAGTCGTTCTCGTCAACTCCAACCCGGCGACGATCATGACCGACCTCGACATGGCGGACAAAGTCTACGTCGAGCCGCTCACACCGGAATTCGTCGCGCAGATCATCCGCCAAGAGCGCCCGGACGGCCTGCTTGCCACGCTCGGCGGTCAAACCGGCCTCAATCTCGCCGTCAAACTGCACGAGATGGGCGTTCTCCAAGAAGAGGGCGTCGAGTTGCTCGGCACGTCGCTGGCGTCGATTCAACAAGCGGAAGACCGCGAACAGTTCCGCGCCCTGATGCGTGAACTGGGCGAGCCGGTGCCGGAATCGGAAATCGTCAACACGTACGAAGAAGCGAAAGCGTTCGCCGAAGAACTCGGCTTCCCGATCATCATTCGCCCGGCGTACACGCTCGGCGGCTCGGGCGGCGGCATCGCGGCGAACTGGTCGGAGTACGAAGAGATCGTCAACCGCGGCTTGACCCTCTCGCCGATCTCGCAAGTGCTCGTCGAGCGCTCCATCGCCGGGTTCAAAGAAGTCGAGTACGAAGTCATGCGCGACAAAAACGACAACTGCATCGTCGTCTGCAACATGGAGAACTTCGATCCGGTCGGCATCCACACCGGCGATTCCATCGTCGTGGCACCGTCGCAAACGCTCTCCGACCACGAATACCAGATGCTGCGCCACTCGTCGCTGAAAATCATCCGCGCGCTCGGCATCGAGGGCGGTTGCAACGTGCAGTTCGCGCTCGACCCGCACAGCTTCAACTACTACCTGATCGAAGTCAACCCGCGCGTCTCCCGCTCGTCGGCGCTGGCGTCGAAAGCGACAGGTTACCCGATTGCGAAAATTGCGTCCAAGATCGCCATCGGCTACACCTTGGACGAAATCATCAACCCGGTCACGAAAAACACCTACGCCTGCTTCGAACCGGCGCTCGATTACGTCGTCACCAAGATCCCGCGCTGGCCGTTTGACAAGTTCATCACCGCCAAGCGCGTCCTCGGCACGCAGATGAAAGCGACCGGCGAAGTCATGGCGATCGAGCGCTCCTTTGAAGCGTCGCTGATGAAAGCGGTGCGGTCGCTGGAGATCGGCCTCGATTCGCTCGACCTGCCGGGTGCGGACGAACTGTCCGTCGAACAGCTGGAGAAGCGCTTGATCCACGCCGACGACGAGCGCCTGTTCCTCGTCGCGGAAGCTCTCAAGCGCGGTTACACCGTCGAGCAACTGCACGACCTGACCAAGATCGACCGCTGGTTCCTGCACAAATTGAGCGGGATCGTGGAACTCCTGAACGACATCGCCGCAAACGGCCTCGGCGAGCAAAACTTGACCCAAGCGAAAAAGTGGGCGATCCCGGACACCACGATCGCCCGCTACGCCGACACCACGGAAGAGGAAGTGTACGGCACCCGCCAACATCTCGGCCTGCGCCCCGTCTATAAAATGGTCGACACCTGCGCCGCCGAATTTGAATCGGCGACCCCGTACTACTACTCGGCGTACGAGCAGGAAGACGAAGTGGAATCCAGCGAGAAGAAAAAAGTCATCGTCCTCGGCTCCGGCCCGATTCGCATCGGCCAAGGCATCGAGTTCGACTACTGCTCCGTCCACGCGGTCTGGGGCTTGAAGAAAGCGGGCTACGAATCGGTCATCATCAACAACAACCCGGAGACCGTCTCCACCGACTTCAACACGTCCGACCGCCTGTACTTCGAGCCGCTGCACATCGAGGACGTCATGCACGTCATCGACCGCGAGCAGCCGGAGGGCGTCATCGTGCAGTTCGGCGGCCAGACGGCGATCAACCTCGCCGCACCGCTCGTCAAGCGCGGCGTGAAAATCCTCGGCACGCAGCTTGAAGACATCGACCGCGCCGAAGACCGCGAGAAATTCGACCAGTTGCTCACCGAACTGAACATCCCGCGCCCGGAAGGCCGCACCGTGTTCACGGTCGAAGCGGCGGTGGAAGCGGCGAACACCATCGGCTATCCGGTCGTCGTCCGCCCGTCCTACGTCCTCGGCGGCCGCGCGATGGAGATCGTGCACAGCGAGCAAGACCTGCTCTACTACATGACGCACGCCGTCAAAGTCAACCGAGAACATCCGGTGCTCGTCGACTGCTACCTGACCGGTTTGGAAGTGGAAGTCGACGCGATCTCCGACGGAGAGAACGTGCTGATTCCGGGGATTATGGAACACGTCGAGCGCGCAGGCGTGCACTCCGGCGACTCCATCGCCGTGTACCCGACACAGCGGCTCTACCCGCATCTGAAGGAAGAGATCATCGAATACACCACCCGCATCGCCCGCGCGCTGAACGTTAAGGGCTTGCTGAACATCCAATACGTCGTCTCAAAAGACAAAGTCTACATCATCGAAGTCAACCCGCGTTCTTCCCGCACCGTGCCGTTCCTCTCGAAGATCACCGGCGTGCCGATGGTGGACGTGGCGACCAAGATCATCTTCGGCGAATCGCTGACGGAGCAAGGCTACCAGCCGGGCCTCTGGCCGGAGCCGACCCAGAACGTCGCCGTCAAAGTTCCGGTGTTCTCGTTTGCCAAACTGCGCCGCGTCGACGTCACGCTCGGTCCGGAAATGAAATCGACCGGCGAAGTCATGGGCCAAGACATCACGTTTGCCAAAGCGCTCTACAAAGGCTTGCTGGCGGCAGGCATCTCGATTCCGGAGCACGGCACGATCATCGCGACGATCGCCGACAAAGACAAGCAAGAAGCGCTGCCGATCCTGCGCGGCTACTACCACCTCGGCTTTAAATTCGTCGCGACGGCGGGCACCGCGAAACTCCTGCGCGACAACGGCATCCAAGTGACAGAAGTCAACAAGCTCCAAGAGACGGAGAACACGCTGGTCGACCTGATCCGCCGAGGCGAGACGAACATGGTCATCAACACGCTGACCAAGGGCAAGGACGTCACCCGCGACGGGTTCCGCATCCGCCGCGAAACGGTCGAACACGGCATCCCGTGCCTGACCTCGCTCGACACCGCCCAAGCGATGCTCGACGTGCTGAGCTCAATCAAATTCTCGACCCGCCCGCTGCAAAAAAACTAGCGGCAAAAAAGGAATAGGCAAAAAATCCAGACAAAAAGGGGCGTGAGAGCATGGCACGGCTGACCATCCTCGAACATCGCGAAATCGCCGACAACATGCGCTGGCTGCTGTTTGAAGCGCCGAAAGACTTGCAGTATCAACCGGGACAATTCCTGCACATCCGCGTGACCGACGGAGTGGACCACCTGCTCCGCCGCCCGATTTCGCTGTGCAAAGTCGACGGGGGCCGCAAGGCCCTGGGCGTAGCTTACCGCGTCGGCGGCAAAGGCACGAAACTGCTCGCCGGCAAAAACGTCGGCGACACGCTCGACGTGCTGGGGCCGCTTGGCAAGGGCTTCAAACTCCATGAAGGCGACCGACACGCCATTCTCGTCGGCGGCGGCATCGGCGTGCCTCCGATGGTGGAACTGGCGGACCAACTGCACCGAAACGGCGTCAAAGTCACCGCGATCGTCGGCTTCCAATCGAAGAGCGTCGCGATCTTGATCGACGACTTGAAACAGTACGGCGACGTTCTCGTCTCCACCAACGACGGATCGCTTGGACGCCAAGGATTCGTGACCGACTACATGACCGACGAACTGCTCGCTTCCGCCGACCGCTTCTACGCGTGCGGCCCGACCCCGATGTTGCGCGCCGTGCAAGCCAAAATGGAGGGACGGGTAGCAGGCTACCTGTCGCTTGAAGAGCGGATGGGCTGCGGAATCGGCGCGTGCATGGCGTGCGTCACGTCTTGCCGGCTCGCGGACGGCAGCATCGGATACAAAAAAGTTTGCAAGGACGGCCCTGTCTTCCCGGCACCGGAGGTGTACTTCGCATGATCGATCTCTCCGTCAACATCGGATCACTCAAACTGAAAAACCCTGTCATGCCCGCATCCGGCTGCTTCTCGTTCGGCAAGGAATACGCGGACTTCTACGACCTTTCGCAACTGGGAGCGATCGTCGTCAAAGCGACGACGCTGGAGCCGCGCCTCGGCAACCCGACCCCGCGCGTGGCGGAAACGCCGGGCGGCATGCTCAACGCCATCGGCCTGCAAAACCCCGGCGTGGAGAAAGTGATCGCCGAAGAGTTGCCGCATCTGCGCAAGTATGACATCCCGGTGATCGTCAACGTCGCCGGAACGACCGTCGAGGACTATGTGGCGGTCACGGAACGTTTGATGGACTCCGAAGACGTCGACGCGATTGAAGTGAACATCTCCTGCCCGAACGTCAAGTGCGGCGGCATCCAATTCGGCACCGACCCGGCGCAAGCGGCGCACGTCACCGAATCGATCAAGAAAGTCTCCAAAGTCCCCGTCATCGTCAAACTGTCGCCGAACGTCACCGACATCGTCTCGATGGCGAAAGCGGTGGAAGCCGCGGGTGCGGACGCGATCTCGATGATCAACACGCTCGTCGGCATGAGCATCGACCTGAATCGAAAAAAACCCCTCATCGCCAACGGGGTCGGCGGTCTGTCCGGCCCGGCGGTCAAACCGGTGGCGGTGCGCATGACCTACCAAGTGGCGCAAGCGATCCAGATTCCGATCATCGGCATGGGCGGGATCATGGACGGCGAAGACGCGATCGAATTCCTGATGGCGGGCGCCGCGGCGGTCGCGGTGGGCACGGCGAACTTCGTCAACCCGCTGGCGTGCCCGGAGATCATCGACGGCATCCGTCAGTACTGCGAGCAAAACGGCGTCGCGAGCGTGAGCGACCTCACGGGCGTTGCTTGGAAATAATCTGAAATCATCTGCAGCGTAAAACCATGTGCTGCGACACGAGAGAACGGGAGAGATGTGCATGACGAACCTGAGACCGGCTGATAAAATCTTCGTCGCCCTCGACTACGACAACATGGACGACGCGCTGCGACTCGCCGACCGCCTCGGCGACACGATCAAGACGATGAAAGTCGGCCTGCAGCTTTTTTTCAAAAGCGGGCCGGCGATCTTGGATCGTTTGCATGAGAGGGGCTTTCAAGTCTTCATGGACTGCAAATTCCACGACATCCCGAACACCGTGGCGGGCGCGTCCGACTCGGTCACGTCGCACGGCGTCTACATGTTCAACGTGCATGTCGGCGGGGGACTGGAGATGATGCGCCGCGCCAAGCAAGCGGCGGTCGCACGGGCACAGGCGCTCGGCATCGCCGTTCCGAAAGTGATCGGCGTCACGCAGTTGACGTCGACGGCAAAACAGGTGCTAAACGAGGAAATCGGCATCCCGGGCGACGTGCAAAGCACCGTCATCCGCTACGCCCGCCTCGCCCAAGAAGCGGGACTCGACGGCGTCGTCGCGTCCGGGCATGAAATCGAGGGCATCCGCCAAGCGTGCGGAGACGAGTTCCTCACCGTCATCCCCGGCATCCGTCCCGTATGGGCGGCGGCGAACGACCAAGTGCGGATCATGACGCCGACCGACGCGCTGCGAGCGGGAGCCTCGTACCTCGTGATCGGGCGCGCAATCACGCACGCAGACGACCCGCGCGACGCGGCACTGCGCATCCTCGAAGAAGTACAACAATCGGAGCCATCGGAGGGACCTCACCAATGACCACTGCGAACCTCGGCGACAAAGTCGCCAAAGCCCTGCTCGACATCAAAGCCGTCGCGCTTAAACCGCACGATCCGTTTATCTGGTCGTCCGGCCTGCGCTCGCCGATCTACTGTGACAACCGCTTGACGATCTCCTACCCGGAAATCCGCGAGATGATCGCGGAGGGCTTGGCGGCACTGATCCAAGAGCAGTACGGAGATGTGGACGTGATCGCAGGAGCGGCGACGGCGGGCATCCCGCATGCGGCGTGGGTGGCGCAAAAACTCAACAAGCCGATGGTCTACGTGCGCTCCTCTCCGAAGAAGCACGGCACCGGCTCGCTGATTGAAGGCGTACTCCACGAAGGGCAAACCGTCGTCGTTATCGAAGACCTGATCTCCACGGGCGGCTCGTCTTTGAAAGTCGTGGAAGGCGTCCGTCAAGCGGGCGGCAAAGTCTTGGGCGTTGCGGCGATTTTCTCCTACGAATTCGAGAGTGCCGTCCAGAACTTCCAAGCGGCAGACTGCCCGTTTGCCACCCTGTCCAACTACTCCAAACTTCTGCCGATCGCCGTCCAAGAAAACTACGTCGACGAGGGCGACCTCGAACTGCTGCGCAAGTGGAAGGACGCGCCGGAGAAGTACTAAATAAAAATCCCCTCCATTCGTGGAAGGGGATTTTTTATTCAATCACGCCGGAGCCGCGCAAGTTCACTTTCACCTGCACGTCGAACTGGAGGGAGGGATACATCTTCTTCCAAGCCGCCACCTCCTGGTCGACGTCGTCCCAGTGTGTGGCGCGGTAATACAGTCCGAACTCGTACGGGTCGAGATGTTGATCGCGGAATTTTTCGAGCAGGGTCTTGATGTCTTTTTGGATTTTGCGGCCGAGTTGGTCGCTGACTTTCAACAGGTCTTGCTCCTTCACGACTTGATCCTGACTTTCGACCAACGTGCCGCCGAGCTTGATTTTCACCGTCGCCGTCGGTTTTGGCGATTCGGTGAGGGAGCGCGAGACAGAAATCTGGTCCGCGTGAAACACGAACCGCTTCCCGTCCTGCTCCAACACATACTCGTACTTGTTTTGCGATCGGACCAGCGTGTTAAACAGCACGGTCTCGTCGGCGTTGAGCCGGAGTTTGGCGCGTTTGCCGTCCATCACGTAGGCGTTGTCGATCGTAAAGTGCCCCTCCCGCGCTTTGATGATCGGCAGCACCGGCGAACTGCCCGGTTCTTCGTTGGCGCGAAAGAAATCAAACAAATAGCGGGAGACGGTGAACTCCGATTCCACTCCGATCTGGCCAAACGACAGAAACAGGGCGTTGGAAGGGAGCCGCTCGAAGTTCGGTTTGACCCGCAACACCTCTTCGGCGTTGGGACTGCCGACGCCGACCCATGCGATTTGCTGCAAAAAACGGGCACGCACCATCCAGTCCAGCGCATCGCGGTAGTCGTCTTCGGCGAGTTCCTTCCCAAACACCAGCATCTTGGTGTGCCCGAAGTCAAACTCCTTGTCCACGTTGGCTTTTAAGTGCTGGACGGCGTTGGAGATTGTGCTGTCGTCCACGGCGTACACGTCAAACGACTCCTTGCCCATCTGCACCTGGCCGCTCGGAATCGCCACTTTCAAGGATACATGATACGGCTTCTTCGGGTCTTTGGATTTGTCTACGCCGATCGACACGACGAAGAAGCGTTTGTCGAGGTCTTTGAACTCACAGCCGCTTTGCAACAGCGTTGCGCATAACAACACGAACAGCGCGAGTCGGCGTCTCTTCATGACGATTTCTTCCACCTCCTGACGCCGTAGACCACGCTGGCAATCAACAGAAACTCAGCCGCCAAGCGGATCACCAACCAATTGGAAGTAAACCGGTACATCAGATGTTCGTTGAGGAGAAACTTTTGCATCCCCACTGCCGAGAGGGAGAACACGGCGAGGATGATCACGCGGCGCATTTTTCTCGGAGTGGAGAACAAGCTGTCGATCAGTTGACACCCCACGTGCCACGTGACAATCGTGCAGAGTGTCGACAGGATGAGGTACAGCAGAAGAAACGGCCCGACCACGCGTTCGATGAAAAAAAACTCCATCCGCATCGAGTCGGCGGTCGACATCCACGGAAACGCGTACCGCTCCACGGAGAAACTGCCGAGAAACCCGATCGGGATCAAAAACGACGTCAAGATGACCGACAACCCCATCACGCCCAACATCCAATAGTGCAACGGTTTCAAGCGCGAGGGAAAGTGGCGGCCGAAGATCGCCATGTTGACAAAGCCGGAAAACAGAAAGGTCGCGGCTCCAACACTTTTGAGATCCGGAAGGGACCAGAGATGTGTGGCGATGTCCGACACTTCCAACCAATTCATCGACTTGCTGAACAACGCCTTGCCGAGCAAGAACACAATCACCGGCACCACAAAGATGAACAGCACTTCCACCCCGTACATCACCAAGTCGCTTTCCAGATAGGACACACCGATCACCAAGAGCAACAAGATGGTCAGAATCATCAGAGAGGACGTTTCCGGCGACAGAAAGCGGCGTGTCATCTCCGTATATACCACCACACTCATCGCACCGGCCGTCATCCAGACGGCGGAAAGCAGCACGAGAAACGGCACGCGAATCCAAGTCGGAAACGTGGCCTGCAACATCTTGGACAGGGTGAATCCCTCGACTTTTTGGATCTGTTTCGTGAAGACAATCAACAGAGCCATGCTGACCGGAACGGCGACAACCGCCGACATCATGCCGCTGCCGAAGCGATTTTCCAGCAACACGTGCGGGACGAACATCACGACGTTGGTGAGCATGTTCAAGATCACCAAGTAAAAAAAGTACCGGTTCTCCCTCATGGCTTCCGTTCCTTTCGAAACATCTTCACATACGGGACCTCGAAGGTGCGATGCGAGGACAGGTAGAACACCAACCCCATCAACCCCACGATCAACCCGAAAAACCCGAACAGCGTGGAGAGGAGCACCAGCGGGTACTTGCAGACGCGGATCGCAAAACTCATTGCGTTGACAGGGATCACGAAGTTGGAAATCGCCACCACGGAGATGATGATGATCATGATATCGCTGACCAACCCCGCCTGCGTCGCGGCTTGACCAAGAATCAAACCGCCCACCGTCGTCGCCGTCGGCCCGATCGCCCGCGGCAGCCGGATGCTCGCTTCCGTCAGAAATTCCATCATCAAGAGCATGAAGATCACTTCCAGATAGGAAGGGTAGGGGACGGCCGCCCGGGACGAAGCGATGGAGAAGGTGAGCTGTACCCGCACGAATTCCGGGTTGAACGACGTGATGATGATGTACAGCGACGGCATGATCAACGTCAACACCAGCCCGATGTAGCGCAGCGTCTGCAGAAACCGCCCGACCATGTTTTGCATGTACATATCGTCCATCGCGCTGAAAAAATCGGAGAAAATCGTCGGCACGATCAACGCGTACAGCGCTTTGTCGGTGAGCAGCACCAACTTGCCGTTGGCGAGGTTGTGGACGGTGCGGTCCGGCCGCTCCGTGATCATCATCGTCGGGAAGAGGCGAATCGTGCGGTGTTCGATCAGTTTTTCCAATTGGCCGGCCGCTTGGAGCACTTCGATGCGGATGTTTTGCAGGCGCTTGCGGAGATCTTCCAACTGTTTGGGATTGACCAGGTCTTGGTCGTAGAGCAGCGCGATTTTCGTTTTTGAAATCGTCCCGATCACGAACATCTCCACTCGCAGCGTCGGAGTTTGATAGCGGGCACGCACCAAGTTTAAGTTGGTTTCGATCTTTTCCGTGTACGCGTCCTGCGGGCCTTGCACCGCTGTTTCGACGTTGGCTTCTTTGGTGTTGGAGTTGTTGTTCAACGTCGCTTCGAACAAAATCAGCTCGTCGCCGAGGAACACGGCGAGAAAGCCTTGCAACAGCTTCTCGGTGATGGCGTCGACGCGGTCGCCGCGCTGACTGCCGGGGAAGGAGAGCAGGAAATTCTCGTATTGCTCTCGGTTTTGCAGGTCCCAAAACGGCACGATCACAAAGCGTTGCACTTTCTGCGGGTCGCACAAGGTCTTGATGTAGAGCAGCCGTGCCGTGAGTTCACCAGACTTCATCTCGCGGTCCTCGACATCGTCCGATTGGGCGAGTTCCTCCGACAAGATGCGTTTGAGTTGTTCGGAATCAGACTTTCGCAACGGCTCCTCTCCTTTCGAACGACTTTTGAATAGTATGAAGCAAAGGCAGGAGAATTATGGAGTAGAGGAGAACTTTTGTTACTGCGACTCAGATTCACATCGATTCTCGATTCATTTATTCGAAACAGCGGGGGACGCCGATGAAAGTGATTAATTTGATGGAACAGATCGTGGAGGACGTGCTGGTCGAGCACTGGAACAACTTACGCTTGCCTTGTGATTGCGAGATTTGCAAGAACGACGTGCTTGCCCTCGCCCTGAACGCTTTGCCGACCCGTTATGTCTCCAACGACAAAGGACGCATGATCGTACAGGCCCGGATGATGAACGAACAGTACCAAGCCGATGTGCTGCGCGAGTTGAGTCGAGCCGCTTGTGTGGTGGCGGTCAAACCCTCTCATACGAGTGAGAATAGTTGAGAATGCCTGTTGCAGTCTCCTTCCAGTTGTGTTACTTTAGAAAGTGAAGCGACACACCGAATCTAGGAAACACATGGGGAGGGCAGTCAAGATGAGTGAAATTTGTGAAATCTGTTCCCTCAAGACATACGAGCTGTTCAGGGACTTGAATGAGGAAGAATTGGACCAACTAGGACGTGGCTCCGTCCCGACCACGGTGCCGAAGCGGGAGTATATTTTTACTCCGGATGAACCGAGCAACCAGATCTACATGCTGAAGTCGGGCCGCGTGCGGATTTCCCGCTTGTCGGAAACCGGCAAGCACTTCACCTTGGTCATCTTGGAGCCGGGTGATATCTTCGGCGAGAGCGCGCTGTTTGACGACGAGCCGCGCCGCAACTTTGCCGAAGCGCTCGACGATGCGCAGATTTGCATGATCGACAAGCGCGAATTCGAGAAAGTCGCGATGAACAACCCGAGCGTCTCGCTGAAGATCGCGCAGATCGTCGAGCACCGTTTGACCGAAGCGCAAGAGCAAATTGAGAACTTGGTGTTCTACGATGTGCAGACCCGCCTGGCGCGCCTCTTGTTGAAGCTCGCCGACATCCACGGCGAACGCGTCGAGCAGGGCGTGCAGATCGGGATCAAACTGACGCACGAGGACATCGCCTCGCTGATCGGCTCGACGCGGGAAACCACGTCGAAGATCCTGAACGAATTCAAAGCCAACGGCTGGATCGACGTCAAGAAGCGTCAGATTATCTTGGTGGATCAGAAAGTTTTGGCGGAAATGAAATAGGTCATGAACTAGCAAAAACCCCGCGACTCCTGTGCGCGGGGTTTTTTATGTGGTCGGGTTGTAGCCGAGGGCTACAGGCAGCCGAGGGCTACAGGCAGCCGAGGGCTACAGGCAGCCAAGGCTACAGCCAGTTTTGCAAGAGCTGTTCCAGCATCTGCGCCGGCAGCGGGCGGGAGAACAGGTAGCCCTGCATCTCGAAGCAGCCGAGGCGATGCAAGTACAGTTGCTGGTCTTTCGTCTCGACGCCTTCGACGATCAAATCGAGCTTGAGGGAGTTGGCCATCGCCACAATCGCCGAGACGATCGACGCGTCGTCCGGGTCGCTGGTGATGTCGGTGATGAAGGAACGGTCGATTTTGAGCTTGTGGATCGGGAATTTCTTGAGATAGGAGAGCGATGAAAACCCGGTGCCGAAATCGTCGATGGAAATCTGCACGCCGAGGTTGACCAGTTGCTCCAGTTTGGCGACCACTTGCTCGACGTTGTTCATCGCGATGCTCTCCGTAATCTCCAGTTCGAGATAGCGCGGGTCGAGTCCCGTGTCGACGAGAATTTGGTGGATTTTCTCCACGAGGTCTTGCTCTTGGAACTGAATCAGCGACAAGTTGACCGCCATCCGCATCGGCTTGCGGCCTTCTTGCAACCAGCGCTGGCCGTCTTCGCACGCTTTCTTCAACACCCATTCGCCGATCGGCACGATCAAGCCGGTCTCTTCGGCGAGCGGAATGAAGTGGATCGGTGAGAGCAGGCCGCGCTCCGGATGCTGCCAGCGCACCAGCGCTTCCATGCCGGTGATCTGCCCGGTGGAGACGTTGACTTGCGGTTGGTAGTGCAGCACGAACTCCTCGCGCTCAATCGCTTTGCGCAGTTCTCGCTCCAGCTGCAGATGCTGGATGGCGTCTTCGTTCATCACGTCGGTGTAGAGTTGGAAGTTGTTCTTGCCGTGCTCTTTGATCCGGTACATCGCGATGTCGGCGTTCTTCATCAGCGTGTCGGCGTCGCGGCCGTTTTCCGGATAGAGCGCGATGCCGATCGACGTGGTGACGTGCACTTCGTTTCCGTCGACGTTGAGCGGGCGGCGGATGACTTCCATGATCTTCTTGGACATGTCGATCGCGTCTTGGGCACCTTGGATATTCGGCATCAAAAGCGTGAATTCGTCGCCGCCCATCCGGCACAGCGTCTCTTCGTGCGTGACGCAGGACTGCAAGCGCTCCGAGACCGCCTGCAGCACATGATCGCCGAACGCGTGGCCGAGCGAATCGTTGATGACTTTGAAGCGGTCGAGGTCGATGAACAGCACGGCGAGTTTGTCTCCGTTTTGCTCCGCCGTTTCGATGCTCTCCGTCAGCCGGTTGCGGAACAGGCGACGGTTGGGCAGGTCGGTCAAGCAGTCGGTGAACGCCATGTGGTTGATGAGTTGCTCCGCTTGTTTTTGGACGGTGATGTCCTTGGCGATGCAGAAGAACCCGATCATTTCGCCGTCTACATCAATGGGCAACGAGATGACGGAGATGTCGACCAATCGGCCGTCTTTGTGTACAATTGTCGCTTCGACTTCCTGCTTGGTGCCGGGATTGGCGGCAAAGTGGTTGAGCAACGACAGCTCTTTGAACTCCGGCAGCAACAGCATCGTATGATCTCGGTACAACAGCTCTTCCGGGGTATATCCCGTGATCGTTTCCACGGCCGGGTTCAGTTCGGTGAAACGGCCTTGGAGATCGACGGAGTAGATGGCGTTCGGGTTGTTTTCAAACAGCGACTTGTAGCGCTGTTCGCTGACTTTTAAACGGCGCTCGTCCGCTTTGCGGTCGGAGATGTTGCGCAGGATGCACGCATAAGACGTGACTTGACCCGAATCGTCCAAGATCGGCGTGATCGTCTCGCTGGCGGTAAACAGCGTGCCGTCCTTGCACAGACGAATTTCTTCGGAGGCCGTCCCGGTAAACGAATGGGTCTTCAGGCGTTGCTGGAATTCCGGCAGCAGCCGATCCGGTACAAACGGCAGCTGTTGGCCGATCGCTTCGTCTGCCGTCCAACCGAAAATATGTTCAAACGTGTCGTTTACACGTACGATATGCCCCGTGAGGTCGATGACGATAAACGCCACGGTGGAGTTGTTGACGAACGCCTCGAATTGTTCCTTCATCGCACGAAGTTCATCTTCCAATCGTCTGAGTTCATCCGTTTGATTGTTCTTGGCTGACAACAAAGTCCATTCCCCCCTCTATCTCTAGATGTCTTCTACTAGCACTTCGACATCTTTTTGGAAAATCATGCTGATACGGCACAACTTTGCAAAATAATTAAAAGGAACTGCCGGATAAGCAGTTCCTTGAAAGGGTCAGCCGAGATAGTTCGTGTCGAGTTCGTCCTCCGTCACGACGCCGTCGACCACGTTCAATCGATAGCCTTTGGCGTTTGGACGGGAAGAGACCACGCGGTGCAGGTCGGTGCCGATGAAGTGCAGACCCGCGCCGTCGTCCGCCGCGAAACCGGCAGGGATCAGCCCTTCACGGAGCTGTCGATGATAGGTGGGTCGGCGTTCTGCTTCGCCGTCGTAGTGCGGGCAGTTGCTGCCGGGGAGGAAGCCGAGGCCGTTCATGTAGTGGAGTTGTTTCGGAATGACCGAGTCGGTCACGCCGTGCTCAAACCAGCAGATCGACCCGGCGCTCAGTCCCGCCAGCACGATGCCTTGCTCCCACGCTTTGCGCAGGATGACGTCAACGCCCCATTCCTTCCACAGCACGATCATGTTGCGCGTGTTCCCGCCGCCGACGTAGATCACGTCCTGCGTGAGCAGGTAACCTTCGAGATCGGACGTGCCCGGATGGTGGTGGAACAGCGAGAGATGGTTCGGCTCGCAAGTCAGCGTGCTCATCGACTCGTAGAAGCGCTCCGTATAGCCCGCGGAATCGCCGCTCGCCGTCGGGAGGAAACAGACTTTCGGGCGTTCCTTGCCGGTCTGCGCCAGAATGTATTCGTCGAGCAACAGGTTGTCCGGCTCCATCGAAAAACCGCCGCCGCCCATCGCGATGATTTGTTTTTTCATGGGGAAGGTCGCCTCCTGAATTGCCTGTGATTACCACTCATCATACCAAACTCCTCCGATTTTGGGAATTGTGCGACAGTTTGCTATCAGCGTATAATGAGGGCACGCAAGCCAAAAAGACCCGCTTGGCGCAGGTCTTTTTTTACGACACCATTCTCTCGCGCGTCTGCTCCGGCTTGCGTTTGGACACGACGCGGACTTTGGGGGGATGGGGCTTCTTCTTGGAGGAGCGAAATTGTGTGACCAGGAACAACAGACCGATGCATTCGGCGAGGTTGCCGAAGACATTGAGAGTGTCTCGCAGGAGGGTGAACCAGTTTTGATCCTCCATCTGGGGTTCCCTCCTTTCCGGTTTCGAGGTTTTGCTGTCGATTGTATGTCGAGTGGACAGCCGGCAGAACATAGAGGAGGCTGAAATTGGGATGACTTTGCTTGATTTGCATACACAGATTCTCCCCGCCGACACGGCGCATTCGCGTTCCGTGCCGTTGACCGTCGTGTTGGTGCACGGGGCGGGCGAACACAGCGGGCGATACGGGCATGTGATAGAAGCGCTGCAGAAGCACGGCATCTCCGTGATCACCGGCGATCTGCCGGGGCACGGGCGTTCCGGCGGGATCTCCGGCCATGTCGATTCGTTTGACGAATACCTCGACAGCGTCGAGAAGTGGATGCGTCTCGCCGAAGAACAGAGCGGAGAATCCGGTCACGTGCTGATCATCGGCCACAGCATGGGCGGTCTCGTCACGACGCGCTATCTCCAAGAGCGGGGGACGAATCATCCGAACTTGATCGGCGCGGTGCTTTCTTCGCCCTGCCTCAAGCTCGCTCTCGAAGTGCCTCCTTGGAAAAAAAGCCTCGCCGGCGTTCTCAATTCGCTGGCGCCGCGCCTGCGCATGGCAAGCGGGATCAAGCCGTCCGACGTGTCGCGCCATCCCGGCGTCGTCAGCGAATACGGAAGCGATCCGCTGATGGGACGCAAAGTGTCGGTGCGCTGGTTCCAAGAACTTGGCCACGCGATGGAGAGTGCCGTCGCCAAAGCGGGGCAGATCACGATTCCGCTGCTTGTCATGCAAGCGGGTCAAGACCGCCTCGTCGACGCGGCCGTCGCCCCGGTGTTTTACAACAAACTGCCGGCGCACCCGTTGCATCAATTCGTGCCGTATCACAACCTCTACCACGAATTGTTCAACGAGCCGGAGCGCGAGGAAGTGTTGGACACGACGCTGTCGTGGATCGAGACTTGTCAAAACGCGGCTGTCCGCATATACTGAGCGTGAAGGGGAATTTTTTCCCAATCTCTGAAAGGTGGTATCGAAACTCCGACATGAACAATTCTGTGTCCGTATTCTAATTGCACCCGAACTCAAGAGGTGTGGATGGAAGGCAGACGCGGCTTGCCAACGCAAGCGGCGGGTAGGGGCGTCGTATGTCTGTTGCGCCGGACTCCCGCGAATTGAACCCATGTGCGGAGAGATCAGATGCCGTTTTTTTCAGCGATTTCATCTGATGAGTTGAGCCGTGGGCGCGTCTGTGCCCACGGCTTTTTTGACGAGGGTGCCTGTTGTTCTCAAGGGAGAATCAGGAGGGATGCCCGATGTCATTTGTATTGAAATTGAACGATGTGAAAAAAGGATTCGGCACGCGCACGATTTTTGAAGGAATCAGCGCGGGGATCGTGCACGGCGAAAAAGTTGCGCTCGTCGGCCCGAACGGGGTTGGCAAGACCACGCTGTTGAAACTGTTGACCGGAGCGGAACAACCGGATGAAGGCGTGATCGTTTGGGACAAAACGATTGAGCGCGTCGGGCTGTTGACGCAAACGGTCGAGTACGCCGAAGGAGAGACGATTTGGGACTATGTGCGTCGAGCGAGGGCGGGACTTATGACCTTGGAAGCGGAACTGCAGAGGCTGGAAGTCCTGCTTGGCGGGTCGACTATTTCCCGAGAAATAGATCCATGGATGCAAGACTACGGGACGATCCAACAGCAATACGAGGAGTTGGGCGGATATTCCTATGACTTTGAGGTCGAGCGCGTGCTGCGCGAAGTCGGGTTGCCGGATGCGATCTGGCAGAATTCCGTGCTCCACGCCAGCGGCGGGCAGAAAACTCGCGCTCAACTCGCCCGCCTCTTGCTGCTTGACCCGCAACTTCTCTTGCTTGACGAGCCGACCAACCATCTGGATGCAGAGACGATGGATTGGTTGGAAGCGGTGATCCGCTCCTTCTCCGGCACGGTGATCACCGTTTCGCACGATCGCTGGTTTCTGGACCGGATCGCCACGCGGGTGTTGGAGTTGCGTCCGAACGCATTGGGTTCGTATCCGGGGAATTACACAGCGTATGTCAAGGAGAAAGAGCGCGAGCGCATCGCGCAGATGACGTTGTACCGAAAGCAGCAAGCGGAAATCAAAGCTCTGGAAGAAGCGATTCAACGCTACCGCAAGTGGTACCACCTCGCGCACGAGGCGGCGGCCGGTCCGGGAGCCAAAGCCAAAGCGAAGGGACATATCCGCCGGATGTGGAGCAAGCAAAAGCAGTTGGACCGCGTCGAGCAGAACAAAGTCGCGCTCCCGCAGGAAGCGGCGTCGCTTGCGTTCAAGTTTGAAGAGAGCGGGCGGCTTGGCAACCGGGTGTTTCAGTTGGAGGAGGTCGCCGTGCGGTTCGGGCAGCGAACACTGTACGAAGGAGTGAACGTCAGCGTCGAGCGCGGGCAACGCATCGCGCTGGTCGGTCCGAACGGCATCGGCAAAACGACGCTTCTGAAAGTGATCACGGGCGAGTTGGCACCCGCAGACGGCGTCGTCAAACAGAGCCCGTCGGCGCAAATCGGGTACTTCGGCCAAGAGGTGGAGAAATTGAACCCGGAGCGGACGATTCTCGAAGAAGTGCTGGAGGTCGAGGGACTGACAGCCACAGAAGCGCGAACGGTGCTCGCCGGGTTCCTGTTCCGAGGCGTTGCGGTGTTTCGCAAGATCGGGACGTTAAGTCTGGGCGAGAAGTGCCGGGTGGCGTTCGTGAAATTGTACTTCTCCGGTTCGAACGTCCTCGTGCTCGACGAGCCGACGAATTACTTGGACATTCCCGCCCGCGAGCGGATTGAAGCGGCGCTGCTAGACTACCCCGGCACGCTGTTGCTGGTTTCGCACGACCGCTACATGGTGCAAAAGCTGGCGACGCAACTGCTGCTGTTTGCGCCGGGGTCCGTCACGCAGTACCCCGACACGCTGGACGCTTACCGCGAGCATTGTGTGAAACAAGCGCGCACGCCGCAGGAAGCAGAGCGGGAGGAAGCGCGGATGCTGTTGCAGATGCGGTTGTCGCAGTTGGCGGAGCGGTTGAACGACCCGCAGGTGCAAGCGGCGGAGCGCGAGTGGATTCGTTTGCAGATGGACGAGGTGCAGGCGGGCCTGCGCGAACAATCTCTCTAGGAAAACGCTAGGAAACACCGGGAAACAAGACCCTTATCGCGGCGGCGCGGAAGGGTCTTCTTTTTATGGAAAAAACGCGCATGGTTGGCAAGCGGCGGGGGACGCTACCAAGAGAAATTGTTGCATCGGACAGAAAAGGGGAGGGTTGTGGTCGTGAGCATCTTGCAGAAAGCCAGTCGCTGGTTTACGGTGGACGATTCCGTTTTGGACGAGGACTTTTCCTTGGTGCCGGACGACATGCAGGATGGCGGCGAGGAGCAGGGGCCGGATCACCGCAGGAAATCTCAGCGAGAAGAGCGGCCGACACAAAAGCAAAAGCCGGAGGAGAAACCGTCCAAGCGGGAGGAACCTCAAAGCCGCGAACAACGGGAGCACCGGGACGAGCCCAAACCGGCGGCCTCCAAGCCGTCCCCGTCTCCGCGCAAACGCCATCACCGTGTGAAACCCAAAAAGATCGGAGCCCGCCAAGAACCGGAAGCGCGGGAGGAACCGGAAGCGGACACCGCGGAAGACACCGCAGACCGCCTTCCGGAAAAAAACGCCCCTGCCGCCGAGTTGCCGCTCAAAATCCGCCGCCCGCAGAAAAAAAGCCGGTCTCATCAACCCAAGATCATGGGCAAAGAGCTGCAACCCGATCCCAGAACGGAGAACTTGGATTTCAAGCCGACGTACCCGGAGTTCGTCTCTCCCGTGTTGGAGGAGAACCGGCGCACCGTCGAGGACGTGTTCCAAATTCCGCTGAACGCCGACTTCATCATCCGCGACTTCACGATCTCAACCGTCCCGCCCGTGCAGGCGTTTGCCGTGTTCATGGAGGGCTTGAGCGACAAGACGATCATCAACAACCACATCCTCGAACCGTTGATGTTGCTCGCGGAAGTGCCGCATGAGCCCCCGGCGTTGTCGCGGGCGGATCTCTTGCGCAAAACGCTGATTCCCGGCAATCAACTCACGGAAGAAACCAAATGGAAAGCGGTCAAAAACACCATCCTCACCGGCACGACCGCCGTGTTCGTCGACGGGATGAAGGAAGTCCTGCTGGTTGAAACCAAGGGCTTTGAGCACCGCAGCGTCGGCGACACCAAAACCGAGACGGTTGTGCGCGGCCCGCACGATGCGTTCACAGAGCACTTTCGCACCAACACGGGCCTCGTGCGAGCCCGCTTGCGCACGGAGAAGTTGATCACGGAGATTACGCAAGTCGGCGAACTCGCGCCGACCGACGTGGCGATCATGTACGTGGACGGCATCTGCAACCCGAAACTCGTGAGGGAAGTTCGCCGCCGCATTCAGGACGTTAAAGTCGACTTTCTCCAAGACAGCGGCATCCTCGAACAGATGATCGAGGACGGCCCGCCCGGTTATGTCCCGCGGATGCTGGCGACGGAGCGGCCTGACCGCGTGGCGCAATCGCTTTCGGAAGGATATGTCGCCGTGTTCGTCGGGCAAAGTTCGCAAGTGTTGGTGTTGCCGACGATGCTCTGGACGCTGCTGCACACCGCGGAAGACGCCTACATTCGCTATCCGTTCGGGACGTTTTTGCGTTTAATTCGGTTTGCGGCGTTTTTGATTGCGATGCTGTTGCCCGCGCTCTACATCGCCGTCACCAACTACCATCCGGAGATGATCCCGACCGACTTGATGCTGACCATCGCGTCGTCACGGGAGAAAGTTCCGTTTCCCGTCGTGGTGGAAGTGTTGCTGATGGAGATCGCCATCGAGTTGATCCGCGAGGCGGGCATCCGGATTCCGAACGTCATCGGCCCGACGATCGGCATCGTCGGCGCTTTGATTCTCGGGCAAGCGGCGGTGCAGGCGGGCATCGTGTCGCCGTTGCTCGTCATCGTCGTCTCGGTCACGGCGCTGGCGGCGTTTACGATGCCCAACTACAACCTGTCGTTCGCCGTGCGCACGCTGCGCTTCTTGATGATGGCGATGGCGGCGGTGTGGGGGTTTTACGGCATCACGCTTGGCGTGATGGTGCTGCTGACCCATTGGACGACGCTCAAATCGTTTGGCGTTCCGATGATGACGCACGTGGCGCCGTACAAACAATCGTCCGAAGACGTGATCTTGCGCGGTCCGGTATTCAGGCAAGAAGTCCGGCCGGGCGCGCTCTATCCGGGTCTTATGAAGCGGCAGTTGCGCTTTCTTCGCAAGTGGGACCCGCGCACGCATGATTCCAGAGAAGCGGAGGAGCGCATCGACGAAGAAAACCGCAGGATCGACACCGAAGGCATCAACCAATCAGGACGACGGGGAGGGAAAAAGACGTGATCAAAACCGGACACCTCGGCAAACGCGAATTGTTGGCGCTCTCCGTGATCGCTTCGATCGCCGACGTTTCGCTTTTTTACCCGCAGCAGTTGGTGTTGCAAGGCTCGTCGGCCGGGTGGATGATTCCGCTCTTCTCCATGTTGATCACGCTGGGAGTCTGGGCGCTGGCCGGTCCCGTGTTTGCCCGCGAGAAGAAGGAAGACCTGATCACGCTCTGTGAAAAAACGCTCGGGCGCTTTGCCGCCCGCACGATGTGCGTGGTGATCGCCGTGTACATGATGCTCGACATGGTCACGCTCTCCCGCACGTTTACCGAAGCGGTGGTGACCACCGTGTTGCCGCGCTCGCCGATCTCGTTCGTGGCTGTTCCGTTTTTTCTCACGGTGGCGTATTGCGCGTGGAAGGGATTGGAGGGGTTGAGCCGGCTGGCGTTGGTGTTTTGGTCATGGCTGGCGGTGGGGCTCGGGGCGCTATTGGTGCTGAATTTGAACTGGATGCGGCCGGATAAGATTTTTCCGATTCTGGGGTTTGGCGTGACGCCGCTGTTGACCGGCAGCGGCCTGTTTCTCAGCGTGTTTGTGAACCTCTTGGTGCTCACCCTGTTTGGTTCGCGGCTGCGCAAACAGGAAGAGCTGCGCACGATGGGTTTCCTGTCGATCATCGCGATCGGAATGACGTATCTGCTGGTGACGCTCGTGTTCGTGATCGTGTTTTCGCCGGAAGCGGCGATGCGTTCGCCGTTTCCGCTGTATCAGCTGGGGCGTTTGATCTACATCGGGCGCTTCATCCAGCGCTTGGAGGCGGCGTTTGTATTCATCTGGGTTGTGATGGCGGTGCTCAAGATGGCGACGACGCTGTTGATTTCCACGTACCTGTTCGCGACGGTGTTTCGCATGCCGGTCTTCCGGCCGTTGGTTGCGTCGACGGCGTTGATCGTGTTTGCGCTTTCGTTTTACACGCGCAGTTTCGTGGAGACGATCGCGTTTAACAACAAGTACATCGTGACATGGAGTTGGGCGGTCGTGGTCGGGATTCCGTTGCTCGTGGCGACGGCGGTGCGCTTCAAGCGGCGAAAGGAGGAGCGAGAGCATGAAGAAGCACAACGTTCGGCGGATGCTTCTTAGCTTGCTCGTCGTCACCCTGACCGCTTCGGTGTTCGGCACGGGATGTTACGACCGCGTGGAGTTGGAAGGCATGGCGTTTGTCGTCGGCATGGGGCTTGACAAGGGGCCGGACAACACGGTCGACGTGACGGTGCGGATTGCGGTGCCAAGCGAGATGGCGGGCGGCTCCGGCGGGGGAAGCAGCGGAGGAGGCGTGCAATTGGGAGCGTCGCGTCCGCTCACCGTGCGCGCCAACACGATTGCCGGAGCGTTGACGTTGCTCAACGCCACCGTCGAGCGGCGGATCTCGCTGTTGCATTTGACGACGATTTTTATCGGAGAGGACGTTGCCAAGGAGGGCATGTTGAACTTTATCGGGCCGTTGGTGCGGATGCGGGATTTCCGGCGCACGGTCAGTTACTTTGTCGTGCCGGGGGAGGCGCGGGAGCTGTTTCAAGTCAACCAGCCCGTGTTGGAAAAATCGCCGTCGCGCTTCAACGAATCGATCTCGGAGATCGGGCGGAACACGGGGCTTACGGTCACGAACAAACTGCACGAATTTCTGATCGTCACGGAGGGCGCGAACGAAGACCCGGTGGCACCCGTGCTTGCGATCAACAAAAAAGTGCAGCAGCAAGCGGAAGAGAACAAGTCGGCCGGGGGTGGTCAAGGCGGGGGGATGGGGTCCGAAGGAAAGCAAAAAGGCAACCGCCAAGAGATGATGTCCGACTCGGGGGTTTCGTTTAAACCAGGGAAGATCGTCCGGATGGGCGGGAATTCGATTGAGTTCGTCGGGACGGCGATTTTTAAGAAAGACAAACTCGTCACGTATCTGGACGGAATCGAAACTCGGATGTTGCTGATGATCCGCGGGGATTTGCAGCGGACGCAGATGGACTTTCCCGACCCGCAGGAGCAGGGGAAGTACGAGGCGTTGGAGATCAAGCACGCGCGTTCGCCGCAGATGAATTTGGATTTGGAGTCCGACCCGATTCGGATTGAGATCAAACAGAAGTTGGAGGGCGACTTGGTCGGGGTGCAGAGCTCGATCGACTACACCGAGGAGGGCAACATGCGGGTGTTGGAAGACTCGATCAAGAAGACGTTGAAAGAGAAGGAAGAGGCGTTGATGAACCGCCTGTTCCATGAGTATCAAGTCGCGCCGTTCGGCACGTTTCGGCGGGCGCGGAGTCATTTTTGGACGCAGCACGAGTTGGAGCAGTACCCGTTTCGAGATAAGTTGAAGGATGCCAAAGTGAACATCGAAGTGGACCTGAACATCCGCCGAATCGGGGTGCAACTGGCGCCGGTCACGTCGAAATAGAGAGAGGGGGTAGCGGTTTTGCAGTGGATGTCGCTGTTTCTTCAGATGCTCGTGCCGCTCTGGATTGCGGTCTACACGTTCAACTTCGGGCGCTGGATGCGAAAGCGCGACCATCGCTCGGGGGCGTGGGGCGCGTTCCTCTTCGCGGCGTTGGCGCTGGGGATTTCGGGGTGGATGTTGGTGAGGAATAGTACGTGAGGAAAAGGGAACCTGTCGCGGTGTTGGCAAAGTGAGGGTTGAGAAGGCGAATCTTGTATGTGAAAACAGCGGCATTCCATTGACCCACCTAAACTGGTGGGTCTTTTCTTGTCCCTGACCCGTTTTCAGATACTCGCTGCCAAACCACTCAGGAGATTGAGGGAATTGTGGCATAGAGTGGGCAAGGGTTTGCATGACCAAAAGAAAAGACGATCAATTGGAATCGTCCCTTCTCGCTTGATCAGTACCCGTCGTAGGCGTTTCCTGCGCCACTTATACCTGCGGTGGAATGCGGATACATTCTCAAAAAGTATTTTTGATTGGGGTCTACGCCTGTGTAGGTGTAGGAGTACCACGAACCACTTTGGGTATAGTTCCCGCTAATCCGTGTGCTTCCATAAAGCGTATTCGAGAGTATGCCATACTGATACAGCCTATACTCAACGTTTGCAGGAGAGACACTTGACCCCGTGTCCTGCCAACCATTGATCGTACATACCTTACTGGAGTTGGTCACAGTAAAAATTGGGCTGTCAAATGAGTTCGTAAATCCCCCAGACCCCCATTGACCGTTCCCAAAAGAATAGTAGCAAAGCCCTGGGGATGCGAAAGCTGATGCAGAATAAAAGCTTAGTGCGGCAAACATCGAAACCGCAAGACCGACACGCCTAACTCGTTTCATACGTAGACCTCCAATTAGTCGTTGTTCTTGGTCACTTCTTGACCGTCAATAACCAATTTCCATTGCTCTCCATCTTTTTGAACAGGAATTGTGAGATCGTGTGTGCCGGTTCCTTTAGTGGAGATACGAATGGTTGCAGTCAGATGCGTGTTATCCACTTTGTTAATGGAGAGGATTTTAGTCTTGTCCGTCTGGACAGGATCGTTTTTGAAAGATTCATACACATCACGTTTGGTAGCGTCATCCGTGAATCGTTTGTCAATGGTGGATTTCATCATCTCATCGACGTTGCCTTTTTTCACGGCATCAAGGTAGCGGGTGACAGCTTGCTTAGCTTCCTGCTCAGGTGTTGAAGAAGCTCCAGACTTGGAAACGCCCAAGAACAGACCGCCAGCTATTCCAAGAGCAATCAGGGTTGAAAGCACAGCAGTTGATTTCTTCAAAATAGCAACCTCCTCTAAATATAATTTCCAATCAATTATAAGCAATTGATATGGAATTCACAAGAAATATTTCAGTTTTCAAATATTTGTTCACGTTTGTAAATGGTTTGTTGTCCCGATCATTCGTGAATAGTGACCGAATGAATTTTCTTCGATGACGTACCGAGAGCGATATTGTGTTTTTCGCAAGCGCAAGCGAATTGATTAATAAAAATGTAACCTTACTTGCCAGTTTGTAGCGGTGAAAATGGGGATTGGCAGAAGTGTCTAGAGCCCAATGAAAACAAGAAAACAATCGATTGGTATTTCAAAGCGCTATCTAACATGCTGCCTTCCCACGTAGGAGACCCGCGAATGCCTCTCTGCGCTTAGAACGTCCTTCTAAAATCTCATGGTACGGCGACCGTTCAAATCGGTAATGACAGGGGGTACTGGTGGCTACGCAAGACAGCGAACTCATCACTTCCAATGACCTCCGGCACCTCTTGCTGTCGTTGTTCGATTTGGACAGCAGCTAGGCGATGGAACAGACGGTCTAATCTTGGACGAGTCCAGCCGATCTCAGCAGCGACCNCAGCTAGGCGATGGAACAGACGGTCTAATCTTGGACGAGTCCAGCCGATCTCAGCAGCGACCTGTGCGATAGAGCATGTGCGGCAGAGCTTGAACAACCACTCGGCCATTCGCTTTGTACAACGACGCTCCTCTCAAGTTTGCTGGTCGCACAACAAACTTCGACAAAAGCGTCTCGGGTGCTTTTTTATTTCCAGTTCACCACAAAATTCATTCTAGAGCCCTTTTTTCATGGTATGATAAAAGAAAATTAAGGAAAAAAATTCCTGTCACCAAGGGGGAGCTTCATGTACGAAGAAACGAAGACCGCGCGGGTTTTGCGTTTTTTGGGATGGGCGGTGATGGTGGTGGGGGTTGTGTCAGGCTTTTTTCTTGCCAATGTGCCTGTGGAGCCTGGGGCGATGTACACGAGGTTTGAGTTGGCTTTGGCGTTTAAGTACTGGATTGGTTCCATCGTCTCCGGGGTTTTGGTGTTGGGGTTTGCGGAGGTGGTCAGGCTTTTGGATAAGATCAATGACAAGCTTGATAAGTTGGATCGTCTGGATAAACGGTAGACAGGGGGAGTCTCATGATGAACAATCGTCCGGTGTTGCACATTCCAAAAACCGCGCTGGAAAAATGGCATGACTGGATTTCGGTTCTGCTGTTGCTGGCGGCTATGGGGTATCTTGCTTTCGTGGGGCCCCAACTGCCGGAGATCATTCCGACCCATGTAAACGGATCGGGGGATGTAAACGGGTGGGGCAACAAATGGGTCTTGCTCCTCATGCCGCTCCTCTCGATCGTACTTTTTATCGGGTTTACGGTCTTGAGCAAATTTCCACATACGTTCAACTATCGGCAAGCGATCACCGAAGAGAATGCGTTTCGCCAATATCGAATGGGGCGTTTGGTGCTCTCTTGGGTGAAGCTTTTCACCGTTGTGTTGTTTACGGGGATTGAATGGTTCATGATTCAGTTGGCGTTTTCATAAGAGAAGGCAGCAGACTCGCGGGTCTGCTGCCTTTTTTCGTGTTCCGATTATTTCACCGTATCCCTCGCCGCCGCCACCGCTTTCGAGAAATTAATCTCGCCCCAGCCGTAGTAATCGTCGCGACCGCGGGGCCGAGATCGTCGGCGGTATTTTGCAAGATGTCGCGGATGTCTATTGTGGATCTACGCAAAGCGTATGAGGAAAATCGACTAGACAAGCGGCTGCGAGTATACACTCGCCCAAAACTGCTTTTGATTGATGAGGTGGGTTATCTTCCGATTGACAGGGTGGCCGCAAATCTCTTCTTTCAAGTAATTAGTGCTCGATATGAGCGCGGAAGTATCGTCATGTCCAGCAACAAGAACTTCGGGGAGTGGGGAGAAATGAGGGGGGACTTGGTCCTAGCGACGGCGATTTTTGATCGTTTACTTCACCATTCACACAACATAAATATTCGCGGCAACAGCTACCGCTTACGTGAGAAGATGAAATCCGGCTCCTATGGGATGCCACGGCAAGTGACAGAATAAACCGTCAGGTGGGTCATTTTCAAACCGGCGCTTGTGGGTCAAATATATCCCGACGTTGACACTACTCGATGTTGTTGCTCACCCAACTAAATTCGACTAAAGCGGCTCAGGTGCTTTTTAGTTTAATTGAAATTTATTGCACATATTGAAATATACAGAAATATTCTCCATGTCAACAATATGTTGATTTAATTTATTTTGTATGATATTGTCGTTTTTGAGAATTTGTTATGTTTATTGATTGAATATTTAAAGGTGGTGATTACTTAACTCAGTATACTGACTGACAACCTATTATACACAATATCTGTATCAAAAAATTATTGGTAATCGAAAGGCGTGAGTCATGAGTATGGAAGGGTCATTTATCAAGAAGTACATTCTTATTCCAATTTTAGCACTTGTCGTTTTCGTGACTTTTGTGAGTCAGGCGTATGCAAGCAGCACGGTTTTGTGGATACCTGGTGCTCAACAACAACGCAGTCTTTGGTGCTGGGCCGCTTCTAGTACGTCTATCCTAAGCTATTTTGGGAAAAGTGTGAGTCAATGTGATTTTGTAAACCACGTGAAAGGTCTAAGCTCTTGTAATGACCTGTCAGCCACTGTGCAAGAAGCTCAAGGCGGCATGTACGATTATGGTGTATCTAGTAACTACTATTCAGGAACTCTCGCATTTTCTACGATTCAAACTCAAATTAACGGAAGCAAACCGATTTATGTATCTTGGGCATGGACAGGGAACTCAAGTGGACATGCGGTAGTTATTGAAGGCTGGAACGATTCAGGAGGTCAGTACGTTGATTACATGGACCCTGTGGATGGCACGATGCACTCCATGACTTTTAACGCTTTCTGCTATGACTCCACTCATTCTTGGCGATGGGGTCTCAAGGATATGCTGAAATATAAATAGATAGAGGAGGCTGCTTGCATGAAAAATACAATAACCTTTTTACTGGGAATTCTGGCATGCGTTTGTTTTCTTGCAGTACCATCTTACGCAGCAACTGCATCCGTACCCTCGCAGGTCATTCAGGTTGCAAACGATGGGCTAAAGGTTTTTAAGGAAAGAGCTGCGCAAGCACCTCTCAAATGGGGATTTTCCGATGCAACGGAAGTGGCTCAGATGTCCTTGGGAGAAGCTTTTCAGATTCAAGTCGTCGATCCTGAGAAATTGAAGAAAGGCATTTCCGATAAATTACTCGAATTGTCGCACCCAAATAATGAATGGCTATTTCTTACCTATGTCAATGATCAACCCAAATCTTTTTTGACAGTAGGTATCGAGAAAGGTGAATACCATCTCATTAGCTACGGTGGGAAAGCAAAAGAATTTGGAGATGCCCTCCATACTTTTCAAGATTCTGTGCAGAACAGTGACATAAAGCCGATCGTAGTCAAAGATAAGAACGTTCACTATCTGGTGACGAACATGTCTGGACAAGAATTCAATGTTCCGGATACTTCAGCTAGCAACAAGATGAAGCAAACAGCGCGAATGGATAACACGAAAGCATGGCCGTCCAGTCTTACCGTGAAGTTACTGAAAGATCAACAAGCGAATTCAAGCCAGGTTGATGACGCCGGTGTGATGACAGAAAAGTCTGCACCCATCCAATGGCAACTGCCCACTTTGCTTTTGATGATTGGAGGCTTCCTCTATTCGGTGATACTGGTATATCGTAAGCGTATAGAGATGAGGTAAGTGATGCGCATACATACGATATGGGTTGTTGTTGTCTGTATGATTCTGATTGTAAGTGGATGCTCTGCAAATCCAAACAACACAGAACCTGAAAACGCAATTGAAAAATATCTTCAGGACAAGGGGTACCAAATCATCTCAGCCGAAGGAAAAGTAGATGAGTACCAAATAACAAAAGAAAAACTGACACAGATGCCCTATATGGTAAATTGGGGGTTGCAAAGCGTTGATCCCACTCCATTTCTTGGAAAGAATGTGCAGATCACTAAATTTATCGTCAAAAATCATCCTCTTGACCAATGGACCACTAAGGGAGTCAAATCCAAAAAACAAACGGAGCTCTACATATATGAGGTAGACCATCAAGTGATCGGCGGAACGTCAATACCGGTTGTCGACGAGAACTTGGATGGCGGGATGTGGTCTTTGGAGGGAAAAACGCTGGAAGAGGTTCAGGGCAAAGAGTATCCGATTTGGAGAAAAGAGTGGTTGGAGAAATGGAGTCGACCATAGTCCGTTGAATGAAACGGTTACGTGTGGATGGGGTACTGGTGTCCTTCCCGGTCTTCAAAACCGAGTGCGGGCTATGGTGTAGCCTGGGTGGGTTCGATTCCCACGCACTAGGCCAAAGTAGATGTTAGGTGTGGTACGGGGTCGTTGGACTTTTCCACAGGTAGATCAATGTTGATCTGAGTAGTCAAAAGCCACACGGTTTCGTGATGGAAAATGACATGTCCGAGTGAGTCCGATTTGGTGTGACCGAGTGCGTCAAATGGACAGTTTCGGGTCGATGGTAACTCTCTACAATACTTGTAGGGGGTTTTTTTGTTTATGTACAGAGCAACGGCATCCAAACGAAAAGGAACGCGCTTGAACACCTCTCTTAGCAACCAAAGGAAGCAAATCGAAGCACTGACACTGGTTGAGATCTTTGAGAGATTCATGGTTCAAAAGCATACAGAAGGGTTGGCGATTCGAACTGTCGAGGAGTATCACCAACATTTTGGGTATCTATTAGAGTATTTGACACAAGACATATCCTGTGAGGAAATTACATCAGACATGTTTCGCGGATATATCGAATGGATGCTTCATGATCGCGGTCTTTCTCCTGTCACAGTCAATGTTCGGATTCGAACTATGAGAGCCCTTGTTAGATTTGCATACGGGGAAGGGTATCTCTCCACTCCTGTTCATGAGAAGGTCAAGACTCTAAAAACTGAAGAGGATACAATCGAGTCTCTAACTCCTGCGGAAGTCAAAGTATTGCTCAACGCCATTGATACATCCACGTTTGCAGGATTTCGGGATTACGTGATGGTTTGTGTATTATTTGACTCGATGGTTCGCATTTCCGAGTTATTGACGATCAGAAGGAGCAATGTGAATTTGAAAGAAGGAACCATAAAGTTAGAAGCTCATGAGACGAAGACTCGCAGAGCAAGAACTGTCCCTATTTCTTCGAAGACAAGTAAGTTGCTTGCTGATTACATCAATGAATCAGAGGAGTTCGGAGAGGAGCTTTTGTTCCTTACTTATGATGGGCGGACAGTTTTAGCAAACTCATGGAGAAGACGTTTGACAGAGTATGGAGAAATAGCAGGAATTCAAAATAAGCGGGTTTCGCCCCACACATTCAGACACACAGGAGCATTGCTCTACATCCTGAATGGCGGTGATCCGTTTAGTTTGCAGCGGATTTTAGGGCATAGCGATATGTCGATGGTCAGGAAGTACATCCAAATGACCAATTCGGATGTGAAGCGTCAACACAATTCGTTTTCTCCTCTGAAAAATATCAAGGTATAGGATTGGGAGTGGGTCAATTTCGACCCGCTCTTTTTTGTGTGCCCAAAAAAATATCGTTCGCATGATATTTTTGTATTATTAAACTTATAGTTGACCATATTTAAATATCGTGTATAGTAATGGGTAATCATCGAAGATGGTAGCTAGGGGGAAGAGAACATTGTTTGAAGGAGAATACGAAAGGGATAAGGAAACAGGTGCCAACAATATAAGTTGTCTATTCTCTATTGTTGGCACTAATATCCATTTAATAGAGAACAAAAATGTTGGCAATCTACAACAATTTATCGACTTGAAAGATATTGAGGTTCTATCCCATTCCAAAGTATACGAATACCTAAAACAACAGGACTTACGGCAACTACTTGGGGTCTACAAAAGACGATTCAATTGTTTCTTCCACGAGGATTCAGCGACCAGCGCGACGATCTTCCTGAATCAAGAAACTGGCCATTATCTTTACCATTGTGATGATCATAACTGTCCATTTCGAGATGGGACAATTATTGAAGTTGTTGCTCGAATCTTAGACTCTGAGAACGCAGATGCATTGCGTTTTTTACGGAAAATATACCGAATCAGCTATAAAGAAACAGATTGGCAGCGTACCCAAAGGGAAATGATCGAAGAAAACATTACGCTGATATGGGGGAAGGAGCTTGAAATTCAATATCCGCTTCTCTACAACATGATTGTCAGGTATCTTAAATTGCTCCAATCTGTTTTAGACAAGGCGATTGAGCATGTGTATACAGAGTATTTCACTACTACAGAGGGCACTGAGATTGTGTTTTTCGCAAGCGCAAGACATTTTGCAGGGAAGAACAAGAAAGACGTGAAGCTAATCACGAATCGAATTAATTTTCTTACCTATCTTGGCCTGATCAACAAGCTGAGAGACGAAGAAATCCCAGAGAAAATGTTGCAGCAGTCATACGCCGAAAAAGCAAAAAAGAATCAATATTACCGCATAACATTCTATTCAGTGCCACGTTACGATTCCGAACTGCTCAATCTGGCCGAACAGCGAGCGAAGACATTTAAAGAGAAAAAGATGACGATCAAAGGTTTTAGCAGAGAGATGCTTCTACGGGCACTTGGCGTTGACGAGGCTGATCGAGTGTTTCCACAACAAAAAGGCAAGCCAATACGGGAGATAAATGAACATGTTGCATTTCGTCTTGAACAAATCATTTTAACTATTATTGACGAAAAAGGTTGGACAAGAGAGAAGGAGGTTTTGGAACAAGCCCGGATAGATGGAATCCGAAATCAGTTCAAGGAGTTGGAGCTAAAGCGCATCATTCCTGAGATGCTAGATAAATATGCTTTGTCGAAGGAGAAACTGAATAAGAAACTAAAGGGGAAGTTTGGGATCTTGGAAGATGGGTATTTTGAGGTAATCTATCGTGAGTATAGTGAGTAACTTTGACTACCTCTATTTGCTCGTATACGACGTTTTAGAAGTCTAGTGGTACAATTGTATACCCCTCTCACATTTAACACGTTACGGACGAATTTCCGAGCAGTTTGATTTCCATATTACGAGAACCTTTTTTGAGGAAATTCGTTATTATTGATATAATCAATAGATATTGTGGAAGTAGAATAAAGCCTTCGAGGTTCAAGTAAAGATTTCAGGAGGAACAGACTATGATCGAACTTAATTCAGTTCTTAATGAGGAGGGGTGGATTGAAGTTTCAAAAAAAGAATACGGCTCTATTTTAGAATTAGCCCAAAAATTAGGGAGACCAGTTCCCTCTCGTCAAAACGGATCAATTATTGACAGATTAAAGCCTACATTGCCCGAAAATGCACATTCGAAATCACTCTCTGTAAAGTATGGGCTAGAAAGCTTCCCTTTTCATACTGATGGTGCATATTTTAATTGTCCTCCTAGATATGTATTGCTTTCACTTGCAGATGACTCGAATTTAAATGATAGACCAACTTTGTTGATCGACACTAACGATCTCGATTTTAGTGAAGATGAGAAGAAAACTCTTTTAAGAGATGTATTTATAATTAAGGGTGGTGGTAGAAGTTTTCTATCCTCCATCCTTGATCGGTCGGTTATTTCTGGTAAAACAATTTTCAGGTACAATAAAGATATTATGAAGCCCGCACATCAATCTTTTCAAAACTCTCTTACGCTGATGGATGTGAAACTGAGAAGTGCTGATCCAGTCTTTATAAAGTGGACTTCTGATAAGATAGTTGTGATAGATAACTGGCGAATGTTACATGGGAGAGGAACATCTCATATCAATGATATGAACTTTAGAATTTTAAACAGAGTGTTGGTAGAGTCAAAAGGAGGAAGATAATTATGATATGGAACTATGAAAGTCTATGGGGGAAGACAAAACTTTTTATGGCACGAGCTCAAAGTGTCAATCCAGATGATTCGCTTTTTCCTTTTTGGAGTTCACTTGGATTAGAGCTCTTAGCAAGAGCAACTTTGTCCTTTATACACCCCGTTCTTAACGCTGATAAGGACGATAGCAGTATATTATATCCTTTTGGTTTTGTCACAAAGGAATATGTAGAAAAGAAAAAAGGTCCGAAAAGTATTGCTGTTAATCAAGTTTTTAGTAGATTGAAGAGTATTGTGCCTGAGTTTACGGAAACTGAGGAGAAATTTTGTAACTATCTAATGGATAGAAGGAATGAGGAGATTCACTCAGGATCTTTAGCATACGAGGAATTTACAACAAGTAAATGGGTTGCAAAATTTTATAGGGTATGTAAGATGTTACTTTCATTTCAAGAGAAGAGTTTGGATGAACTGTTTGGGGCAGAAACAGCAATAATTGCAGATAAAATGATTGAGGCTCTTGGGAAAAATGTCGAGACAATTGTGAAAAAGAGAATCGCAGAAGCAAATTCGTTGTTTGATAAGTTAACAGAAAGTGATAAGGAAGAAGCCAAAAGACAAGCTGCAGTAAAATATAGATCAGTTTACAATGAGCCGACTAAAAAGATGGTTACTTGCCCTGCATGTGGGTCGCAACATGCAATGGTGAAGGGTGAAATTGTTGGGTCGAATGAGCCAAGGTTTGTTGAAGGGAATATTGTAGAGACCTACACTATTTTGCCGACAACATATGCATGTTTTTCATGTCAACTTTCAATGACTGGGAATGATGAACTTTATTATGCAGAGTTGGGTGGTCAATATGCTATAGAAGAAATATATGATCCAACAGAATATTATGGTCCTGATGATAGAGAAGATTATTATGAGGATTATTACGGGGACGATTAATATATCGAATTATGGTTTTGTGGCATAGTTTGATGTTTGGCAATATATAGAGGACTAATTCGAATGAAACTAATAATTTTATCGGGAGTAATCGGGAGGAGGCAAGCATGCCTTCTCTTTTTGTTTTTGGAACACTTCTACCGTTGCTTCCCTGTTACTTCCTCGATTCCGATTAATTCAATGGTTTTGACCGACAAATTGATGCTATAGAACAACAAAAACAAGCATTCTGTCGATTGAAGAATTTTCTTATAAAAAGCATACGAATTCACTGAGTTTCGATTATAATTAATGCACGGAAGATTAATTTCGAAACTGACAGGTAAAGGTGATATAGATGAAGGTTGAGGTTGCTGATCTTGAGAGTATCACTCTAGGCCGTAGATTGAAGGAAATCCTTTCTGATAAGGGCAAAGCTTTTTCTCTTCGTGCTATGGAGATGAAGACCGGCATTTCAAAGGATATACTTCTTCGGATCATGAAGGGGGAGAGATACTTTAAGCCCTCTGAGATCGAATTAGTTGCTAAGGCCATCGATTTGACTGTCGATCGTTTTAAAGGAATCGATGTACAAAAGAAAACAGAAGAAATCACACTACTGCTTTCAAAAAGGATAAATCTAAAACGGGCTCTTCAACTTGCTGAAGAACTAGCTCCAATTGCTGTAGGTTGTACGGAAAAGTTTACAGTACATAATTATTTGGGAGCCGTACATTTCTTACTCAAGAATTATGAGAAGGCGTTGGATGCCTATGTGACTTCTCTTAAAGAAGCCCGCAAACTCAAGGAGCTGCATGGGGATTCTTCTCCTTTGTACAAAGCGATCACGAACTTGACCAACACATATATCCAAATGAAAGACTATCCGAATGCCGTTAATTTGCTTAGACAGATACAAGATGATCTTGAACAATTCGAGCCACTATGGGCAGGCAATCTCACCTTCTCAGAGGCCATGATTGCGCATAGTATGGGGAACTTGGAGTTATGTAGAGAAAAAATGTATAACCATCTCAAATACTATCAACAAGTTGGACTCCCTTTGCAGCAAGGGATTGGGTATCAAAATGTCGGGTATATCGAATATTTATTGGGAAATTACCAAGCCGCAAAGACATTTTTTGAACTAGCAATCGATCAAAAGAAAGTAGCTGGCTTAATCGAATCCAGGCTATTGTCATTGAAGGATTATGTGAAGTGCTTGATAAAATTAAAGCTCTCAGAACAGGCGCTTCGGGTTATTATGGAGTCGTTAGAGGAGTTGGAGCAACTAAATTTGCCGTACCTAAAAGCAAAATTCTTGCTTCTTCAATCAGTCATCGAGGGGAACATTTGTCATGCGGAAGAAGTTCTTTCAATGGAGGATCTTGATGTGGAACTCAGGCATCTTGCTTGCGATTTTATAATGAAACATTTCGCGAAGATTGGGGATTCAATCATGCTGATGAAGTATTATAGAATTGCAGAGGAACTAAAAAAATCTGTAACAATTGATTGGGAGGGAATCTGATGAAGGGGATTACGCGCATCATATTTTTATCTTCTATTTTGTGCCTAGCATTTTCTTTAGGTGGATTGAAGAAGGAATCGGAATTTGAACCACCCCAGCCGCTTCTGATTAAGCATCAGCAAATAGCTCAATTTGAACCCCCGCAGCCTTTACTCAGTCAAACAGGTAATGTATAAGTCTTCTCGTGTCTAAGCCTACCTAACTCGGTAGGCCTTTTTTGTTTCTGATAATTTCATGAGACAGAAAATCATTTGTATTCCGTTTGTTTTTGAATGTGTATCTAAAATTAATTACAGGTGCTATCGTTTAATTAGATACTTTCATGGATAGGGGGTTACGTAATGGAAACCTTTGGTCAGCGTCTTCGTCAGTTCCGTATGAAAAAAGGACTGTCCCAAACACAGCTTGCAGTAGGGATAGTCACTGCCTCGATGATTTCTCAGATTGAATCTGACAAGGCAAGGCCGTCTTATCACGTCTTGGAACGGCTTGCAGAGAAGTTGGATATCCCAATGGATGAACTGGTTGGAAATGTTCACTTGAATATGAAAATCGTTAGTGAGTATCGTATTGCCAAAAGCATGTTGTCTGCCGGTGAATTTGCAGGGGCTCTATCGTTGTTGGAAAATGTGGTGAAGGGAAACGACGGGAGACTCGATCCGTTTGAGATTCGGTTTGATTTGGCATGCTGCTATCTTCAATTGAATCAACTCCGGGAAGCAGAGCCAGCATTCAAACAGCTTTTGGAGTCCGCGAGTCTCACAGAGCTTCAGGTCGTGCGAGTCCTTCAACATCTTGGAAGCATCGAGTTTAAACGGAAGCGGTATCAGATCGGGGAGCATTATCTGTCTCAGGCTCTTGAGCGTTTGCAAGTATCACGTTCGAAAGATGTGCACCTTCTAGCCTCACTACTCTTGATGCTTGGAGACCTGCAAAAACAATCAGGCCAGTTACAGAAGTCGTTCGTAACTCTACAGTTGGCGCTGCCCATCTTCGAGCAACGAGAAGACATTGAGGGACTTGGGAACTTGTACATGACTCTTGCACAGTCTGCACACGGAGCCGGTCATTATGAACAAGCGAATGACTATGCTCAACGCGCACAATGGTTCTTCGAAGAGTTTCAAAGTCAGTTGGAACGGTTGGCTCTCGAAATGCGCCATGCGGTACTCCAAGGTGAGATGGGGAATCGTGAAGACGCGATTGTGATATTGGAACGGATTGTGAAGCAATATCAGAGACGAGGTAAGGAATTGGAAGCGGGTATCACGAGTGTAGAACTTGCAAAGCTTTACCTAGCCATCGGGAAACTTGATCAAGCTGGCGAAGCGAGTCAAACAGGCCGTGCTCTCCTGCCGACCGTACATTCGTATCAAGCATGGGGAGCCAGGGTACAAGCCGGTATTGCAGAACGAAGAAATCAACAGGCTGTTGCGGTCAAGTACATGAAACAAGCAGCCGATTGTTTCAAACTTACTGACTGCCAAGTTGAGTACGAGGAGACAATGCAAGAGCTCTCCCGTTTGTATGAGTCTCAAGACGACTCCAAAAGTGCGTTACGGGTGATGCGGGAGATGTGGTCACATAGCTTGTCCGTACGTGGGGAGTGGGGAATCGTGCTATGAGTCAGACAGTGTTGCCGAAGAACGTCAGTGATTTTATTCGTATGGAATCCGGGGCGCAACTGCTCATGATGATGTTGGAGAATGCCCTTGGTCATTCACTCAACAGAATTAATCCAGTGGATCGAGCAAACATGGAACGCGAGTACGGTCATGATTTGACGGTTGAATTGGACTTGGAGGAGTTGATCAATCACCTCTCTCTGATTCGTGTGGTCTCTAATCTAAACAGCCGGGCAGAGGAAAGCCTGATTAACTACTGGGCATCGGATGATGGGTCAGTTTTTCTAGCAGATGCAAGGCGATATGTAGCGGATGCGTTGAGAATTGCACCACAAGGTCATCCAGAGAGAGGGAGAGCGTACAAGAACTTTGCGTATCTACTGTTGGCGAGGAATAAAACGAATGCCGCCTGTGAGTTGATAAAGCGGGCAACGGATATCTTCCGGCAAAACGGGCTTGTGGAACCTATCGACGAACTTCTAGAAATGCTCTCGACCCGAACAGAAACCGAGTGCAAGCTCATGCAGGAGAACGTGGCAGCGGTACTCAGAGAAATGGAAGCGGAGGGATCATGAAGTCCATTTCTGAATGGAAGTGTTGGGGACGTGGCTAAGTTACTTCCGGCGACGAAAGAGGGAAGTTGAATCAGAACAAACACGATCCGACATGTTGGCTGTGGAAAGGGATCGAGTTTGAAGCTCCAACGCCATTGAAGGCCACTGAGCTGTTGATGAGCCAGCAGGTAGCGAATCAAAATAATGAACGTAAGATTGGATAAGGGACAGCCGATTAGAGGTTGTCCTTTTTCTTTGGTTATTTTGCGTAGAAATATTACGTAGAATTACAATTCTATGCTATAATACAGATAGATTGGAACGGTCGAATGCGGGTTCATGAGACCTGATTGTCAAAATAACGGGCAGAAAATATTGCGTAGAATTATTTATCCCACTTTTAGAGGAGGAAATGACCATGTTACATAGATTCTTGGAGGAAGGTCTGAGAGGAAAGTCTGCTACCACGATCCGTACATATGAACATGCGATCAAGCAGTTTGACGAGTGGTTGCAAGGAGCCGGTACGAACTTGGAGGAGTATTCCCGCTCAGATGTTCAACAGTACATTGACTATCTGGCCAGCAAGAAAAAGACTGCTGCCACGATTAATAAGATTTGGAGCGCAATCAAGTTGTTTTCCAAGTGGGCAGGAAAGAATGCCGCGATTGAGGATATTTCCGTTGTAAAGCAAGCAGACATCAAGAAGCAAGCTCCTAAGTCCCTCGACACGAAGGAACGCAACAGATTGATTCGGGAACTGGATCGAGCAGGGAACGCAAGGGATTATGCAATCCTCATGACGCTTATGATGACAGGAATTCGAGTAAGTGAACTGGTAGCATTGGATCGAGACGATGTGGAGACTAACGAGCGAAGTGGTAACTTGACTGTTAGATCGGGGAAGGGGAACAAGGAACGGTCTATTCCGTTGAATGTAGAGGCACGTAGAGCCATTCAGAAGTATCTGGGGGAGCGTTCAGACGAGATCGAAGCTCTGTTTCTCAGTAATCGTCGTGAGAGGATTAGCGTTAGGAGCATACAGCACCTTCTAGGCCAGTACGATGTTCACCCTCACCAGTTGCGTCATACATTCATTCGTGGGCTTGTGAAGGAGAATCAGGACATAGCAGTCATTCAGTCCATGAGTGGGCATAGTTCTGCAGATATGATCCTAAGATATTCCCAACCCACAGAGGAGGATAAGATGCTAGCAGTAGAATCGTTATTCAAGAGTTGAGCCGCCATTTGTGGTGGTTTTTTTGCATGGGGGGTGGGTTTACATCAATTGGGCAAATTACTTTCTACTACAGGCCAACAGGTCATTGAGGCTCTCAACCTGAGATTTTCTCGATTCGATTGAGACTGAGAGAGACCGTTAATTGTGCGTCAAGTAAAATGAATTTCACTATATATTATACTGACAGCCAAGTTATTGAAGGGAATATGTCTCTTTATGTCGAACTAGAAAAATGAAAACAAAAGATAACTTTGTGATCGTGTCATCTAAGGTCAAAAATAAGTCACCAAACAGACTTATTGCTATTTGAAAATCTATTACTCTTTTTGTGGTTTGTTAGGAGGACTTTGTATGATAAACTTTTTGCAAGCAGAATTGGATAAGTACATTATCCACAAAGTAGGTAACAAACTCAGACAAGAAGGGATAAACATATCCAGGAATACTACTACTGTTATTGACGAAAGTATAAGAGAGGTATTTTTACGTTTCCTGCTCTCTCCGTTTAATAACAATGAAAATATTTACAGGTTTCATCATCCAACAAATTTAGAGTTGAACGAAGTGTATACTTACGCGTTGGAAATTATGAAGGACAACAATCTATTGAAGGAATACTCAGTCAATATTGCTCGCCATTTATATGAATGTTCGGTTCATCCAAAAGTCAAAAGTGGAGAACTATATATAGTTTTATTGAAAAACTGTATAGTGAACGATAAGTCGACAGATGCAATTGGTATATTTAAGACGGAAAATAAGGATATTTACATAAAAGTGAAAGATGATAATGGTGTTTTTGATGTGATGTACGATGATGGTATTAATGTAAACAACTTAGATAAAGGTTGTATAGTATTGAATGATAATTCTGGATCTGGATTTATCGTAAGTGTTGTGGATTCAATTGGCCGATCAAATAACGAAGCAAAGTATTGGCGAGATGACTTTCTGTCCGTTGTACCATTACAAACAGAACAATTTCAAACAGAACAATATCTAACGATTTTCAATCAGTTTATAACGAAGGTGCAGAGTAACAACGGTAAGGAAGAGCAGATGCGTCTACGTTCAAAAACACTTGATTATTTTACAGATAGGGAATTTTTTAATACTTCGGATTTCTATGATTCGGTTATTAAAACACCTGAATATATTGAAGCTTTCGAAATGTTTAAGAGTAACTACGAAAATTCAAATGGTGTTGACTTAGAAGAGGGTTTTAAGATCGCGCCAAAAACAGTTCAAAAAATGAAAAGGAGATTACGGAATTTGATAAGATTGGATACTGATGTGGAAATAAGAGTGAAAAAATTATATCCCGATAATTATGATTTTATAGAACGAGGATTTGATGAAGATAAAGGTATGTTTTTCTATAAAGTGTACTTCAATCAAGAAAACTAGGAGGTTCTACAACTTATGGGAGAAGAGCAAAAACGATCAGGTGATTTAGGAGAGAAAATTGTTTATAGCATTTTACAGAAAATTGGATGGTCGAGTCCTTCACGGAACTTTGATATTCCTTGTCACAATCAAGAAAAACATAGGCTTAAAAAAAACGATAGAAAAAGCCATGGCATTGATTTCTTGACACATCTTCATAACCCATTAATTACTGATGTTCAGGATACCGTAGTTATATCATCGAAATATCGTGGTAAGTATGGGGTCAGTATAAACACTCAACTAAAAGATTTTATTCGAGATATTGCACCTGCAATAGAATGTCTAAAGAAGAACAAAGACCATAAAGTCAATTTTGGAAATAAGGTAAAAAGGACAAACTACGCAGGAGTGATTTTTTGGTTATCTCGAAATGATGACGATGTTAACCGTGGCGTGATTGAAGAAGTAAGGGATCTGCGTGATCGGAATAATTTTAAGTATGATTCAATATATCTGGTCGATAATAAACGAACAAATTTTTTGCTTGGTTCTATCGCGTTCGCTAAATCGCTAATAGTAGGAGGGAGTGTGGAGTTTCTTTATCCGAACACATCATTAAACGTGCCAGGATTAAATGGTAGACATACTAGTGGTTCCATTTTGCCATTGCAATTCATTAACAGCAGTATACTTCCATTTAGGATTACCGATGGGAATAGAAAAATACTTGTAATAACAGTAATAGATAATTTCGTGGAGGATGAACTATTAAGAATAATTGGCCTTGCCCAAAATCTAACAAACGATTGGGCGAATGAGACTATAATTGCATTTCCTGATTATCGACAATATGAACATGAGATACAAGTAAATAGATCTAAATCCAGATTTATAGGTAGCGAACTAATACGGAATCTTTCTGTAAGATCATATTCGTTTGGGAATTTTCGTACTCTCGAGGAGGAATAATATGAGTTCAAATACTGATCTGTACCCTGAGCCATCTATTGATACCATTTTGCCATTTGGTGAAATCTTCAGGCCGTTAATTGGCCCTTCTTATTTGTCTGAGGCTGATTTGAAAAAAATGTTGAGTAAACGGGGCATTTATGTTGGAAGAGCTGACCTGATTACACCGATTTTATTAAGCTGTATATTTAGTCCGAAGGAGTTTGCGTTTCTTCAAGATAAACAACGTACAAAAGAAAATGATAGAAAGTATAGAACGGAAAATCATTCGTGGATAAATGCAGAAATCACGTTGTCCGATGCATTAGATCAAATTCAAGTCCCATTAGATTTAATTCCTGATGACTCTCCCTTTACAATAGAAGGTGGCATACAGTCCTATTCCGTTGAAGATAAGGAGGGAAATGTCGTCTCGTTTGATTTACCAACACGTCGAATGGATCTTTCTCAAGTTTGGGCGCAACGAAAAACAATACATCCCGGAAAATTGATAATCAAACTTGATAAGGACAAAAAGACACTTGAGTATATTGCAGAACGTACTTCGGCTGAGAGTGGGGAGGCAGTTGAAATACTAAAAAAATTTATTCATTCACAGTTTAGAGAATTCAAATATGTATCGCTGGATTCAATCGAGAACAGGATATTATTCAGATCATTTTCTAACGAGCAACGAATAAAATTTATGCTAGATCTTACCACTGGAGATGGAACAGGGGGGTTCGAATTTAATGAAATTATAAATTTGGAGATTGGTTTCGATAACCAAAAAAAAGTACCAGAAGATATCGTCTGGATGAAGGATACCGTGAAAAAAAGCATCTTAAATGGAAAGAGATTACATGGAGCGAAGTATCTTATTGACTCAAGTTACCATGAATGTACAATAATTGAAAGTATTGAGGCTGTTTATGAATTTAATTATGGTGGCAACATTGGAAAATGTGTAATTGAATACGGGTTTCCAAAATGTTTATCTGCTAAAATGGACGATATTATTCAATTTGAGGTACGTGTAGGAACTCCGCGTTTCAACAAGAATTTTTCAGGGAGCTCGAAATCTGTTGAACAGTATATTTGGAAAAAATTTGATGAAATAAAAACTAGAGTTTACTCTAATATGGCAAGTATATTGGATCAATAATAGTGGCAATACCTTTAAGTTAAAATTCTTAGGAACCGTGTCCGTTCTGGGTGCGGTTTTTTATAATATATGGTGTTAATTGTGTTTTGGAGGTAAACTGAGTTCAGTGACTTAGGAAAATGGAGGTTTTAATAGTGGGGAGTATAGAACGTGCGATCTATTTCATAGAAAACGAGAATGAATCCGAGTACCTAGATTTTAAAAGTTCTAACCAGTATGTCTTTAAGAAAGATTCTTTGATAAAGGATATAATGGCAATGGCTAATTCTAAGTATGAGGGTGATAAATATATTATATTAGGAGTCAAAGAGAGTCCGGATGGTACTAAGGAGGTCACTGGACTTGAGGAAACGGAGATAAGAGATCCTGCAACCTATTACGAATTAGTACTTAGTAACATTGAGCCAGACATAGATTTTAGATTTTTTCATTTTGAGTATAGCGGTAAGCGGGTTGCTGCAATTGAGATAAGTAAAGAGAACAACAGAAGGCCTTATATGCTTAAGAAGAAATATGAGAGCCTACATGCAGGTTATTGCTTAATTAGAAAGGGCTGTCATCAAAACATCGCAATGCGGTCAGATTATGAGCAATTTTTCTCTTCAAACGGCAAAGTGGAAATAGGAATATTGAGGCCATATTTGTCAGCCATCCATGAAGAGGAAGGTTGTGCCGATATGGAAATATTCATACGAAATCTGTCTGATCACCCTGTGACTTTTATTGGAGGGGAATTTATTGTAAGATCTGAGACTAATGAGATTCTAACCAGACATTCCGTATATGGTTTTAATGAATTCGTCGGGTCAGATTTCAAGTTAAGTCTCTCTCCAAAATCAGAACTAGTAGGGGAAATATATGTGGGATTTTCGTCGTCCGATTGTTTTCCATTAGGACTGGATGAATACGGAACCAGTCTTCATAATTATCGGTTTGAACTTACATTTTGGGACACAAACAAAAAGGATTATTCAGCACCAATTGAACAAGGTTTTGTTTACGCGAAGGGGAGCTTTTTGTGGAAAGTCCAATTAAAAAGTGAACAGGAAAAAGGGCAAGAAAATGTGTCGTTCGGTTCACGCTGGCTTAGGAATATGTCTAAAAGAAAATGATTAGATAGACTAACTTATCCGTTAGATCAAAATTGGCTCCAGTTTGTTCTATAACTATAAGAAAGTAGAGTCAATTTGATTGAACGTAGTCCGTAGTAACGATATAATGAATACAAGTGAGTTATCAACAAGACCGAGTGTCTTTTCTTATCGGATCTGAGTGACTACCTCTAAAATCATTGATCTACCAACGCTTTTTCAAGGTGGATGGGGTACTGGTGTCCTTCCCGGTCTTCAAAACCGAGCGGGATAAAAGCGGAAACGCACAGTTAATGACCGACTAGGACGGCAAATCACTTGCCGGACAAAGAGAATCTTTGATCGCAAATTCATAACCCACAATTGAAAAATGCGAATGCCAAAAAGGCAGCAGACCCTCGTCTGCTGCCTTTAGTTCATTTCACCGTATCCCTCGCCGCCGCTACCGCTTTCGAGACATTAATCTCGCCCCAGCCGTAGTAGTCGTCGCGGCCCGCCGGGCCGAGGTCGTCGGCTGTCTTCTGCAAGATGTCGCGGATGTCCTCAGGTTTGAGGTTTTTGTTGATCGACTTCAGGAGACCGGCGACCCCTGCGACGTGCGGGCTCGCCATCGAGGTGCCGGAGAGCGCCACGTAGCGTTTGTTCGGGTACGTGCTCGGGATCGAAACGCCCGGTGCCGTCACCGAACAGTGCGAGCCGTAGTTGGAGAACGTCGCCGTTTCGTTGCTTTCGTCGTTCGCCGCCACCCCGATCACTTCCGGGTACGCCGCCGGATAGCTCGGCTGCCCGATTCCGTCGTTGCCCATCGCCGCCGTGACGACGACGCCCTTGTCATGCGCGTACTTGATCGCTTCGTGGAGGTAATCGGAATCCTCATAATCCCCCAGCGAGAGGTTGATCACGTCCGCGCCGTGGTCCGCCGCCCAATAAATCCCGTCGGCGATATCCGCAACCGACCCGCTGCCGTCGGCGTTCATCGCTTTGACCGGCATGATCTTCGAATTCCAGTTCACGCCCGCGATCCCTTCCAAGTTGTTCGTCCGAGCCGCGATGATTCCCGCGCAGTGCGTGCCGTGGCCGTTGTCGTCCTGCGGCGTGTCCGTGCCCGCCAAGATGTTGCGGCCCGGCACGAGCTTGCCTTGCAGGTCCGGGTGGTTCAAATCCACGCCCGTGTCGACGACGGCGATGATCACGTTCGGATCGCCCGTCGACGTCTGCCACGCTTTGTCCGCTTTGATCAGCGGGAGGTTCCATTGGTTCGACGAGTAAAACGTGTCGTTCGGCTGCTCGACCACCCGTTGCGACGTGCCCGTCGTCGTGGTCGGCGTATCGGTGGACCCGTCGGAGAGGTCGCTGTCGTTCTTCCGTGCATGCGTGTGCGGCTCGGCGATCACGGCGCCTTGTTTCTTAAAGTAGGCGATCATGTCGGCCGGTGTGCTCGTGCTGGAGCGGAAGATATAGCCGTTGCGCAGAGTCGTTTTGACCAAAGACCCGTTGATGTCGGTCGTATAGCGGTTGATTTCCGCTTGGGTCAGCGCCCGTTGGAAACGGACAAGCACTTCGTCCGGCACCGTCAACGCGTGTTTGCGCCCGCGGTCTTGCAGCGACGTGACCTGCACCGACCACGCGGTGCCGTCGACTTTCGCCTTCGCGGAACGGGTCGTCGCTTGCTTCGTGTGGATGCCGCCGATCGCGCCGGACGGTTCCTTGTACAGCTGTTCGTTGGCGCCGTTCGCCCCGTGAATGTTCGTGCGGGTGCCCATCTCTTCGTCTTGGCTTTTCATAACGCTCATGAGATGGCCCATCTCCACATCCGCCGTGAGCGAACCGGTCACGCGGGAGTTGCCGCCCGGCGGATACCCGAGCACGGGAACGGCGAGCGTCATGCCGATCTGCTCGTTCGGATCGCTCTGGCCCGGTTTGTGGTAGAGGTCCGACACGTAGAACTCATCTTGCTTGGCATAGTTATGCGCCGTGGCGTAGAGGCTCGGGTTGAGCGGAGATCCCAACTGCACGGGATCGTGTCCGTCTTGATGGTAGCGAATCGAGACGAATTGCGAGTGCTGTTTCAGATGGTCGCGGAGGATGCGCTGACGGTCTGCATCGGTTGCCGCGTGCGTCAGTTCGTTGGCGATCTCCGTCAACATCGTGCGGCAATCGCGCACGCAGAGCGCGGCGGTGCGGGCGATGTCCTTGGCGACGACCGTTTCGTTGCCTTTGTTTTTTTTCGCTTGCAGGGCTTGGATCATCGCTTGGTGGTTCGGCTCTTGCACGTGCATCGTCTTCGGCATCGCGGGCCCCGGTTCCGCGCTTTTGCGTAGAGGAGCGGGCTGAGAACCCTGCCAGTACAGGGGGGCCACGAGCCCGACGGTCAACAGGGTGATCAGACCCCATTTGGAACTCCGTTTCATAAAGGATCCCTCCTGCGGGCGGATTTCGTGTTCCTTGGTAGTATTTTCGCCTGCCTTCTTCAGATACTAAGTAAAAAAAGGGAGGGAAGACCGCGTGCGTCCATCCGCGTTGCAAGCTCCTGCGGCCAAGGTGATCGGGCAACTGTTGCTCTCGTGGTTGCTGATGGGGATCATCTTCCGTTTCACGCCGCCGTTTTTCGGCGGAGACTTGGATACGGCGCGCAACTACCTCGCGACGCTCGCCTCGACGCTGGCGACCATCCTCGCGCTGTCGGTGTCGGTGATCATGGTCGCCATTCAATTGACGGCGAGCAAGTACACGCACCGCGTGCTGGATTTTTTTGTGCGCTTTCCTTACAACGCGTCGCTGTTGTCGTTTTACTTGGGCACGATCGTGCACGCCATCTACTTGATGTCGCGCATCTCCGACACGCCGGGCGACCGTCCTCCGGCGTATATCGACCAAGGGATGAGCGCCGATTTGTTGTTGTTGATCGCGTGTTTTTTTTCGCTGTTGATTTACTTGTACCACGTGATTCAGCTGTTGAAGCCGGAAACGATCGTGTTGGGGATTCAGCGCGAGTATCTGGCGTCCTACCGCAGCGGCGATACCCAAACCGCGCTTGATAAAATCGAACAAATTTGCGACATCGCCAAGAAAGCCGTCTCCGAAATGGACGCCGTCACCGCCGACCTTTGCGTGGAAAACATCGCCGAGATGATGCACGCCGCCAAACTTCCCTCCGAACAGGCGGACGACGTGCTGTGGTACCACGAGCGCATCGTCGGGCAGTTGGTCGGCATCGCAAGCATCGCGTTCAAGGAGCGGGAATTGGCGGTCTCCAAGCGCGTGCTCGATGAATTGCAGGAGATGGGCATGCGCTATGCGGAAAGCGGTTCCCTGAAAGCCGCTTCGACCGTGCTCGACGCCTACGCGCTGATCGTGCGCAACAATTTGGTCGGGCAGCAGATGATGAACATGATCCAGACGGCGGTGGAGTCCGTTTTTTCCATTACGGGCCATGTGGTGAAAAGCCGTCCGCTCTGTGCACAGACCCGGCAATTTGTTCTCCAGTCGTTTCGCAACCTCGGCGAGATCGGCAAGCTCGTGTTAAAAAGCGAAACGTACGGCCACAGTTTCGTCGCCAAGTGCATCGTCTCGCATGCGTTCGGGCAGCTGCTGTCCACGCTGATTTCGAACAACGGCATCGAGCGGATGGGCTTGGTCAAGGCGCTGTTGTTTGAGTACATGAAGCTGGCGAAGCGGTTGGTGTTGAAGTCGGAAATCCACGACATCGTGCAGATTACGACGTGGCTTCGCAACGAGATGATTCCCTACCGTCACGATCCGGATCGGGTGTATCCGTATCTGTATTTGTACATGCTGCTTACTTCGTCGTCGCTGTATCTGCGGCGCACGGATGTGGTGATGCTCTTGGTGCGGGCGGTCGGGAAGTATTTTGCCCCGGATGAGCAGTTGCTGTACACGCTGTGCAAGAGCCGGATTGAGATTCGGCATTTCTACGATTACCATGAGCCGGAGCGGTACTTGATCAACATGTTCGTGCTGTGGCGGTCGTATCACGCTTATACGAAACGCTATCCGTCCGGGCCGGAGCGCAATGTGGAGTTGGGCGATACGGTTGAGGACAAGGAATTGTGGCGGGATTTGTTTGACGGGATGGACCCGGATGAGTTTCTCGGGCAGGATGCGCTCCATTAGATGGAGAAGAATCCTTCTGGAAACGGAGGATGTCGACGATGTTTGTGTTTGAAGGACGAGTTTGGGAACCGACTCCGCTTGGCAAGCAGACGCATAACGGGGTGTTTGCCGTGGAGCGGTATATCTTGAAGACGTACCACACCCGCTGGAAGCAGGCGCACGAGAAGTTCGCCATGCGCGCGCTGGCGGGTGTTTTGCCTGTGCCGGAAATCGTGGACGAAGGCATGTGGGAGGAGCGTCCGTTTCTGCTCATGACCAAATTGCCGGGCGAGACGGCGGACGGGCTGTGGCGTTTTTTCTCCCATGAGGAAAAAAAGAAACTGGTCCGCACCGCCGGGCAGTGGTTGCGGAAGATGCATGACACCCTGCCGATGTCGTTTATCGGCTTGATCGACGAGCACGGGAAGTCGAGGGGCGGGTATTTCTCCGGTTGGGGGGATTATCTGTCAGCGGATGTACAGCGGTGGCGGGGGATGTTGGAGAAAGAGGGTGTGTCAGACGCAGGCTTGCTTCAACGAATGACTTCGCGTGTCGTTTCGAGACAGAGTGAGCTCAACGAACTGCGCCTAACCGCTTTCCTCCACCGTGACTTCGGACTTCGCAACTTACTCGTGACCGGCGACGGATCGCTGTCCGGCGTGATCGATTTTGAGCACGGCTTGGCGGGGGATCCTTGGTCGGATCTGGTGCGGATGACGGCGGAGAGGCTTTTTTTCGAAGAGGAATTGCTTCAGGTGTATACGTCTGCCTACTTAGGACGCGAGATGACGCCCGCCGAGCGCGACCGCCTCGTCACGTATCTCGCGCACCACGCCGTCTCGCAATTCGGCTACGGCTGGCGCGAAGGCGTGGAGGAAGAAATCGAACACGCCCGGCGCCTCATGCGTTGGGTGGCGGCACAGGACGGCGGCTGGTAGGGAATCCCGATTGTTTTTCCCCCTTTTCTCTAGTAACCTTGTATACATAACTATACAAGAAACAGAATACAGAAGAGGGGTAGGAGCCGTAGATGCGCAAGTGGGTTCTGGGAGTGGGAGCTGCGTCCGTCGTCCTGTCTGCTTCTGCGGCACACGCCGCCGCGACATTCACCGATATCGCGAACAGCTATGCCAAACAACAGATCGAAATGCTCGCTCAAAAGGGCATCGTATCAGGTAAAGGTCAAGGGCTTTACGACCCGACTGCTCCGATCACCCGCGAAGAATTCGCGACGATGCTGGGCCGCACGCTCGGACTGCAACCGCTGCCAAGTGCCGTCGCCGCGTTTCGTGACGTGCCGAGCAGCCGCTGGTCATATCCGTGGGTGCAAGCGGGCAACGCGCTGGGGATCATCAACGGAACCAGCAACACCGACTTTGCGCCCGATGAACCGATCACGCGGGAGCAAGCGGCGATCTTGCTGGTCAAAGCGACGGAAAGCAACTTGACTGCCGGCACGACAGCCGCGGCCAATTTGCGAGTTCCGTTTGCAGACGCTTCGAAAATTTCCGATTGGGCCAAGCCGTATGTATACGACGCCGACCGTTATGACCTGATGCACGGGGACGGCGGCAACTTCCGCCCGTCCGCGCCGATCACCCGTGAAGAAACGGCGGTCGTGTTTTCCCGCATCTTGGGCAAAGCCGTTCCCGCCGGCGCTTCCGCCGCGAGCGACGATCTGATCCAACTCGGCTGGCAGTTCGCCGAGACGGACACCGCGTTTGAACAAAAAGTGGCGAGTTCCGGCACGGTCAACACGCTCTCGCCGCGTTGGTTTTTTCTCCAAGAGAATTACAAAGTCAACCAGTACGTCAACCCGTCCATGGTCGAGTGGGCACACCAACGCGGCAAGAAAGTCTGGCCGCTGGTCGGCAACCACTTCAACAGCGAGTTGACGCACCTCTACCTCTCGCAGCCGGACAAACGCGCCAAACTCGTTCAAGACTTGATCGGGTTTGCCGACACGTACCATTTGGACGGCTTGAACATCGACTTTGAAGGAGTTGCGCCTGCCGACCGCACTTCCTATTCGGCGTTCATCCAAGAACTCTCCACCGCCGCGCATGCGAAAAACTTGCAAATTTCCGTCGACCTGCCGCCGAACTTCCGCACGGACTTCACCGGCGCGTACGACTATGCCGCAATCGGGAAGAGCGCCGACTATCTCGTGCTGATGGGCTATGACGAGCACTGGAACGGCGACCCGCGCATGGGCTCCGTCTCTTCGCTTCCGTGGTTGGAGCGAGGCATCGACTCGTTTCTCTCCGCCGTGCCTCCCAAGAAAGTGATCGTCGGTTTGCCGTTCTACACGCGCGACTGGTCGCTCTCCGGCAGCAAGATGACGTCCAAGGAAGTCCTCTTGCCGCAACAGAACTTGATCGGCGCTTCAAAAGTGTGGGACAGTACGGTCGGGCAATACGTCGCCACGTACACGGCAAGCGGCGTTCAGCACACGATCTGGCTGGAAGATGCCCGCTCGCTCGCGCTCAAATTCAACGCCGGCCTCGACCGCCGCGTCGCCGGATTCGCATACTGGCGCATCGGCGGGGAAACTCCGGATATCTGGACGTCTCTGCAAAACGCAACCCTTTATAAAAAAACAACCCTGTCCGCCCAGTAACACCTGAATTCAAACTTTCTCGACAACATACGACAAAAAGGCGTGAAGACGACAGGTCTTCGCGCCTATTCTGTAGAAGTTTACTAGTCGTGTAACGAAATACATACAGGTGGGTGACATTCCATGACATTGAAAGAGCAAATTCAAGCAGAAGCAAACGTATACGGCACTTGGCTGCGCATCCCTCATCCGAACCTGGTGGAAATCTTGGGCCGCAGCGGGTTTGACTTCCTCCACATCGACATGGAGCACGGGCCGATCGGCATGCACGAACTCGATTCGATGCTGTTGGCGGCCAAAGCGACCGGCATTCCGGCGATGGTGCGCGTGCCGCAGGTGGAAGAGTCGATCATCGGCAAGGCGCTCGACCTCGGGGCAACGGGCGTGGTCGTGCCGCGAGTCAACAACGCGCACGACGCGCTTGAGGCCGTGAATGCGGCGTTTTTTGCACCGCTGGGGCAACGGGGTCTCGGCGGAGCGTGCCGGGCGAACGACTTTGGCAAGTCGAGTTTTCAGCAGTTTGCCGAAGAAGCCAACCGCCAGACGGTGCTCGCGCTGCAAATCGAGACCAAGGAAGCGGTGGAACGCATCGACGAAATCCTCGAAGTTTCGGCGGACGCGACCGATGTGTACTTCATCGGGCCGGCGGACCTCTCGCAGTCGCTCGGCGTGCCGGGTCAATTTGACAATCCGCTGCTCATCGAGACGATCCAATGGGTGACCAAGCGCATCCAAAAGCGCGGCAAGAAAGTCGGCATCCATCTTCCGAACCCGGCCCTCGCGCCTCGGTTTGCCGAGCTTGGGATTCACTATTTCACGTCTTCGTTTGACCTTGGCATCGTCTCCGAAGGAGCGAAACTGATGCTGCAAAAACTGAAACAACAACCGCAATCTCGCGATACGATTCAATATTAAGTGGAAGAAACCAGTCCTACGGAGCAGGGCTGGTTTTTTTCTTCTTCGACTTGGCGCGGGCTTCCAAATGAGCTTGCTCATCCTCCGGGTACCAAGGGTTCAAGTGCACGAGCACTTCGTAGACGTCCTCGTGATTCTCCATGATCGACCGCTTGATGTCGCGGGAGACGTCATGCCCTTCTTGGATCGTCAAATACCCCGGCACGCCGACGCGCACGTCGACGAGGATGTAATGGCCGTGCTCGCGGGCGCGCAGGCGGTCGAGGCGCTTGACTCCGGGAACGGCGAGCACGAGCTCGATGTATTGGTTCAGTTTTTCACTGTCGATGTTCTTCTCCATGAGGACGTCGAGCGCTTCACGTCCCATCTTCACCGCGATCTTCAAGACGAGCACCGACACGATGATGCCCGCGACCGGGTCTCCGTAGGCGAGATACGGGAGGTTCGTATACTCGCCGATCAATCCGAGTCCGACGCCGATCAGTGCGGCGACAGATGCGTACACGTCGACCAGATGGTCGTAGGCGGTGGCGATCAGGCCCTTGGACTTGGTCTGCTTGCCAAGGCGCATCGTGTACAGGTACAGAATTTGTTTCCAAACCAGCGAGAGAAACGCCGCGATCAACGAGATCACGTGCGCGACAGAGGGCGGCTCAAACAGCGCCGTAATCGATTCATACGCGATAAAAATTCCGGCCGCAAACAGAATGACCGCCACCAGCGTCGACGCGAGCACTTCCGCTTTGCCGTGGCCGTACGGATGGTCTTCGTCGGCGGGACGGTTGGAGATGCGCATCGAGCCCACCGTGGCGGCCGACGCGATCACATCCGCGCCGTTGTGCGCGCCGTCGGCGACCAACACTTGACTTTGAAAGAGCACGCCGACCACGATCTTGATGACGGTCAGCAAGATGTTGCTGATCAAACTCACCCAGGCGGCAACCATGCCGGCTCCTTTTTCTGCAATCATAGAATCTTGCCCCTCTCCATCATTCTTTCCTCGGGGAAACAATTCGGGCCTTCAATCCCGATGTGATTGAAGGCCCGTTCTATTTCCAATGTCGGTATGGGTAGTTTGTCGTTCTCGTCTCTTGCTCATTCGCAACACCTACTTTTTTGATCATCGAGATTTCATTGTATCATATGAAAAAGATGGCAGACAACCTTCATGTGCTCGACAAAATGTGCTATAATAGTGAGCGGTATTTTTTACACCGCATCATGCACACTAAGCAAACAGCATGGACGAGAGAGGTGGACATTCTGATGAAGTACCGCATTTTGCTGTACTACAAATACACGAAGATTGAGAACCCGGAGGCGTTTGCCGCCGAGCATCTAGAATACTGCAAGAACCTGGGGCTCAAAGGCCGCATCATGATCGCCGAAGAGGGCATCAACGGCACCGTTTCCGGCACGGTCGAGCAAACGGACGCGTACATGAAACATATGCACGAAGATCCGCGGTTTGCCGATTTGTGGTTCAAAATTGACGATGCGCCGAAGCACGCGTTTCGCAAGATGAAAGTCAAAGCGCGCAAGGAGATCGTCAACTGGTCGATGAGCGAGGAAGACGATGTCGACCCGAACCAGGTCACCGGCAAATACCTGACTCCGAAGGAATGGAAAGAAGCGATGGAGTCGGAGGACGTCATCATCATCGACGGGCGGAACGACTACGAATACGACATCGGCCACTTCAAGGGCGCGATCCGTCCGGAAGTCGAGACCACCCGCGAATTCCCGCAATGGATTCGAGAGAACTTGAGCCAGTTCAAGGACAAGAAAGTCCTCACCTACTGCACGGGCGGCATCCGCTGCGAAAAACTGTCCGGCTTCTTGGTCAAAGAGGGCTTCCAAGACGTCTCTCAACTGCACGGCGGGATCGTCACCTACGGCCACGACCCGGAAACGCAGGGCGAGGGCTGGGAAGGCAAACTGTACGTGTTCGACGAGCGCATCGCGGTTCCGGTCAACAAGATCGAAGACAAAGTGATCGCGAAGTGCTACCACTGCGGCAAACCGCACGACCGCTATGTCAACTGTGCAAACCCGTTCTGCCACAAGCAGCACGTCTGCTGCGAAGAGTGCGAGCCGCTCCACAAGCGCTCCTGCTCCAAGGAGTGCGAAGAGCATCCGGCGAACCGCTACGAGCTGGAGCTCCAGATGGCGCGTGAAGAAGCGGCGCGCGAACAGCAAGAAACACAAGAGGCATAAGCTCCAATCGAGACAATTTAGAGACAGTCCTTCGGGACTGTTTCTTTTTTTATCAAGCGTGCCGAAAGATTCAACAGAATTTTATTGCATTGGTAGTTTTGGACTAGTAAAATGAAATTAGCTTTTTTGACTCGTAATGGTAGTTTTAACAGGAGGAGAACTATGCGTCTGATCACACGTTCCGACTTTGACGGATTGGTCTGTGCCATGCTCTTTAAAAAAATGGGGATGATCGACGAGATGAAGTTCGTCCACCCGAAAGACATGCAAGACGGACTGATCGAGGTCACCGCCGACGATATTTTGGCAAATGTCCCTTATGTACCGGGCTGCGGCCTGTGGTTTGACCATCATGCCAGCGAATTGTTGCGCATGGGCGAGAAAGTCGACTTCCAAGGGGAAACCCGCCTGGCGCCGAGCGCGGCGCGCGTCGTCTACGAATACTACGGCGGCCGCGAGAAGTTTGGTCCGGAGCTCGACTCGATCATGGAAGGCGTTGACAAAGCCGACTCCGCACAATTCAGCGCAGACGACATCTTGAATCCCAAGGGTTGGGATCTGCTCTCGTTCATTATGGACGCGCGCACCGGTTTGGGCCGGTACCGCGATTACCGCATCTCGAACTACCAGTTGATGGAGGATCTCGTCGACTACTGCGCGCACATGAGCATCGAAGAGATCTTGGAGCTGCCGGACGTCAAGGAGCGCGTCGACCGTTACTTTGAACTCGACCGCGAATTCCGCGCGATGCTCTTGCAGTACACCCGCACCGACGGCAATGTCATCATCACCGACTTGCGCGGCGTCGAGACGATCTATCCGGGCAACCGCTTCATGGTCTATGCGCTGTTCCCGGAGCAAAACATCTCGATCTGGGCGATCGACGGCAAAGCGAAGCAAAACGCCGTGTTCGCATGCGGCCACAGCATCATCAACCGCACGTCGCAAACGGACGTCGGCGCGCTGATGCTCGCAAACGGCGGCGGCGGTCACAAACCGGCGGGCACCTGCCAAGTTCCGTACGCAGAAGCGGACACTGTGCTTCAACAATTGATCGACACCATGAAAGCCAACGGCTGATCGAGAGCTGACGGCAATCGCGACGAACCGAGCGGCCCCTGCAACTCGGTTCGTTTTTGCAGGCAGGAACTTGTCAGTGGTTGGCGAATACGTTGAATATGGTTTTAACAGGAAAAGGAGCGTGTCTTTCATGCGCAACATCGGCACTGGCAAGGTCGAATACTTTCTCCCGGACGGAAGCCGCCGCGAATTGGAAGGGGAAGTCGAGCTGAAGGGGGACCGTGTCGTGGTGACCGAGATCATCTTCATCAATGGCAACCCGGGCGGGGCCCGCGAAATCAACATCCCTTCCAACCTTTGCGTCGTGTACTGGAAGCCGGAAGTGTACGACGAAGTATAAGCCTGCAAAGGATCGGTCGAAAAGGTAAAAATTATCAAAAGTTGCGGTAACTTTTGTGGAAACGATGCGTCTCACTTAGTGTGAGGCGTTTTTTTATGATTCCTGTTACTTTTTCCCCTTAGGAGGTAAGGCATGAAGAAAAAAACGAGAGGGCGCAAGACCGGGGCGTTTCTCGCGGCGGCTGTGTTGACGAGCGCGCTGTGGGCTCCGGCTGCGTGGGCCGCAAGCGATCTGAAGATGTCGTCCAGCGTCGGCTGGGACGGCACTTTTAAATTGGAAGCTCCCACGTTTGTGGGCGTGACGATTGAAAACCAAGGCGAGGATCTGAACGGCCGATTGGTCGTCGAACCCGCGAACCCGCAAAACGGCGGCAACGTCGTCTCCGGGGTGTATGAGAAGGAAGTCGTGCTCCCCAAGGGCAGCACCAAGACGTTTCAAGTGGAAGTGCCGGGCGGGCTGTTTTACCAGCCGGTCAAAGTGGTGCTTCTCGACAGCCAAGGCAAACAGCTGAGCGACTCCAACCCGAGCTTGGTTCCCGTGCAAGACGGCGTGCTGCTCGGCGGCGTCTCGGAGAAGAAGGACGACCTCAACGTATTCTCGCTGGTCACATCTCCCTCTGTCGGCGGCAAAGTGACGCTGAAATGGTTGAAAAACGCCGACTTGCCGGACCGCGCCGAGCTGCTGCAAGGGCTTGACGTGTTGACGATCAACCATGCACCGGCCGAGAAGCTCACCGACGAGCAAGTGCAGACGATTCGCGAGTGGGTGGAGCGCGGCGGGACGCTGTTGTTGTCAGGCGGGGCGAGTTACCAAGGCGGCGGCAGTCTGTTTCAAGACCTCTCGCCGGTGAAAGTGACGGGAACGGGCAAAGCGACCGACTTGACCGACTTGCAGCGCTACACCGGCATCAAGCCATCTGTCGGTGAGTTGAATGTGTCGACCGGCTCCTTGGTCGCCGATGCGAAAGTGCTGGTCAAGGGCGGAAGTTCGCCGCTGATCGCCGAGCGCGATTTCGGCGCGGGCCATGTGCTTTACGCCGCGTACGACTTGGGTGAAGAACCGTTCGCGTCGTGGCAAGGGAACAAGGAGCTCTGGGGCAACGTGTTGCGCGAGGCGGACTTGAAGCCGTCGCATATGCCAAGCCAGATGAACGGCGCGATGCGCGGAGTGGACCAGCAGATGCAGCTGATCTCTTCGTCCCAGATGTTTCGCGATCTGCTGCCGGGGTACAAAACGTCGGCGGTGGTCTTTCTCGGTTACATCGTGCTGGTCGGGCCGCTGCTGTATTTCGTGTTGCGCAGACTGAACCGCCGCGAGTGGGGCTGGGCCTTGATTCCGGCGACGGCGATCCTGTTTACGGCAGGCACGCTCCTGTTTGACGACGGGCCGCGCAGCAGTGGAACGCGGGCGCAAACGGCTGCGATCATCAACTTGAAATCGGACAAAATCGCCGAAGTCAGCGCCGGGTCGTCGTTTCTCGTCACCAAGGGCGGCACGTACGATGTCGAGTTCAAGGAAAATTCCTTCGTCTACCCGTCGTACCTGAACATGAGCGGCGACAGCAACGCCGAGGCGCGCACGGTGCTTGGCGACGCGAAGCCGAGCATCCAGTACCAAAATGTGGAGTATTGGTCGCTGCGCAGCTCGTTTGCCCAAACCACGTTGAACGACCAAGGGCGCATCCAAAGCGATCTGCACATCGACTCGTCCGGCAGTCTCACGGGACAGGTAACCAACAAAACCAAATTCGATCTCGAAAAAGTGTACCTGCTGATCGGCAATCATGCCTATAAAATTGACGATTTGCCGACGGGCAAGAGCTTGCAGGTCAAGCAATCGATTCAAACCTCCGCTTCCGGGACGGCACCGGGCATCTCCTATATGGAGCAGATGTTCCCGTACGGCATGGGCGTGATGGATCAAGAGTTGGAGCAATACCGCAGTCTCATCTCGTACGCGACGTCTCCGTGGGACCTCGGCACGGCTCCGGTGCAACTGGTCGGGTTCACGAAAGCACCGCTGAACCTCTATACGATCAACGAAAAAACCGTCCAAAAGGACACGACATTGAGCCTCGTGCGCCAAGTCTTGCCGCTGCAGACGGACGGCTCGACGTCGTTGCCCGCCGGGTTGATCCGTCCTGTGATTTTTGCAATGGACGGCAACGTGTTCATGTCTCCGGAAGGGCTGCGAATGGCGACCGGTTCCGCAACGCTTGAATACAAGTTGAAGACGAGCCCGGATTACCGGATCGACAAAGTCACGACCAACTTCGACTCGGCGGCGTTTGCGATGTATGACAAGCAGATCTACAACTTTAAGACCGGGCAATGGGTTCCGGTGGCGAAGGAAAACACACCGGTGATCACCGGCGACCTGCTTTCACAATTCGTCTCGCCGGACGGGAACTTGCGCGTGAAGTTTAGCACCACGACGCCGCAAGATCAGTTTTTGCAATACCCGGCGGTCGCCGTCGAAGGGAAGGTGTCGCAATGATTCGCACAGTCAATCTCACCAAGCGCTACGGGAAGTTCCTCGCGGTGAACCAATTAAACCTGCACATCGAGCAAGGGTCCGTTTTTGGCTTCGTGGGCCCGAACGGCGCGGGCAAGTCGACGACGATGTCGATTCTCGCCACGCTGATGGAGCCGACGTCGGGGCATGCGTACGTCGGCGGTTTCGATGTGACGAAAGACCCGGACAAAGTCCGGCAGTTGATCGGCTACATGCCGGACTTTTTCGGGGTGTATGACAACTTGACGGCGGTGGAATATCTGGACTTCTACGCCGGGGCGTACGACATCCCCAAGGAAAAACGCCCGGCGTTGATCCAAGACTTGCTGGAACTGGTCAACCTGTCGATGAAAGCGGACGCCTATGTCGACACGCTTTCCCGGGGGATGAAGCAACGCTTAGGCTTGGCGCGCTGTCTCGTGCACGACCCGCAAGTGCTGATCCTCGACGAACCGGCGTCCGGACTCGACCCGCGCGCGCGCATCGAGATGAAAGACATTTTGAAAGAGCTCAAAGCGATGGGCAAGACGATCATCATTTCCTCGCACATCTTGCCGGAGCTCGCCGAGATGTGCGACACGATCGGGATCATCGAACAGGGTCAACTGATCGCGCTGGCGCCGGTCGATCAAATCGCCTCCCGCGTGGCGGGGCATCGCGTGCTGCGCGTGAAGCTGTTGGAGCGCGCCCAAGAAGCGTACGACCAAGTGCATTATTTGGAGCATGTGACGAACGCCGACGTGCAAGAGAACACGCTGCTGATTCACTACACGGGAGATGAGGCAGGGCAAGTCGCGCTGCTTTCGAAATTGGTGCAAAACGGGTTGCCGGTGCTGAGTTTTGCGGAAGAGGCGGGGAATTTGGAAGAAGTGTTCCTCACCGTGACGAAAGGAGTGGGGTCCTGATGCAGAAGTACTTGGGATTTCAAGTGATGAACCCCGTGCTGGTCAAGGAATTTCGGGGACGGATGCGCACGATCAAAACGCCGCTGCTCTTGGCGATCTACTTGCTGGTCGTCGGCGGCATCACGTTTGGCTATATGTATTTGCGCTATTCCAATCAGGTGTTTTTCCGGCCTGGGGAGAGCAAAGAGCTGTTTTTGATTCTCTCGGTGCTCCAACTGATTCTGATCGGGTTTGTCGCGCCGGGTCTCACCGCCGGGACGATCTCCGGCGAACGGGAGCGGCAGACGCTGAACATCCTCTTGACGACGCACCTCTCGCCGACCAAGATCGTGCTCTCGAAATTGGTCTCGTCGCTGGCGTTTATCGGGCTGTTGGTGTTTGCGACGCTGCCGGTGTACGCAATCGTCTTCCTCTACGGCGGCATCTCGCCGGGGCAGTTGGTCGGCGTGTTCGTGACGTATCTCGTCTCCATGTTGCTGTTCGGCTCGCTCGGAATGTTTTGTTCCGCGTGGTTTAAGCGCACCGGCGTTTCGACGGTGCTTGCCTACGGGTTGTCGCTGTTCCTGCTCGGCGGCACGGCGATCCTGACGTTGTTTTTGTCGGAGTACATCAGTATGTACCAGTACCGCACGTACGGGTCGCATGTCGGGTTCCCGGAGATCTTCTATTTTGCGGCGCTCAATCCGGTGATGAACTTGGTGTCGGTATTTGAGCCGAGCGTCGTGATGCTCGGGCAGAGCAACGGGACTTCGGCGGCGCAGGCGATTCCGATTCAGCCGACGCTGTATTACGCGTTGGTGTACGTTCCGGTGTCGGCGTTGCTGTTGTTCTTCAGCGTGCGGATGGTCTCTCCGGTGAAGAAAAAGCTGTTTCGCAAGGCAGCGCGATGATTCCGCGCGAACTGTTGACGGGGCTTGCCCCCGTGCGGCGAAGACTGCTCGGGCAGCGCGTGCTCGGCACGGGCTGCCGGGGGCTTCTCGGCGGAATCGGCGCGGCGGCGGGCTTGCTCGCCGCCGCGCGTTTTTTTCCGATCCTGTACAACGTGGAAATTTCGTTCGGGTTGATCGGGGCGGGGTTGCTTTGCGGCGTCGTCCGGGGGCTCGTGAAGCCTCCGACCTGGCAGCAAGCGGCGGCGGCAGTTGACCGCTGCGGCTTGGAAGGACGGGTCGCGACCGCGTTGCACTTTGCGGGAGAGGATACTCAGATTGCCAAGTGGCAGCGGGAAGAGGCGATCGAGAAGCTCTTGCAGGTGCAAGACGAGATCGCCGAGATCGTGCCGATCGGATTTCAGCAGGTGTCCCGCCGAACGTGGTCGGGGATCGGGGCGCTGGTGCTGACGACGGCTGTGTTGCTGTGGGTGTACAACCCGCTCGACCTCGTCGCCGCCGAGCGTTACGCCGTGCACCAAAAAGCGGAACAGATCGCCGACGCCGCCAAGAAAGCGGCAGAAGAAGCGAAGAAAGCCGGGCTTTCCGAACGAGACAAAGCCAAGCTCGACGACGCTTTGCAAAAACTGCAAGCGGAGTTGCACGAAGCCAAAAAACAAGAAGACCTCGAACGCGCCCTCGCCAAAGCGGAGACGAAGCTCAAAGCGGTGCAAGCGGATCTCGCGAAGCAAGAAGCGGACCGCAAAGCGTTGGCGGATGCATTGGCGAAAACGGAGGCGGGGAAAGCGCTGGCAGACGCCTTGAAGAGCGGCGATGCGAAAAAAACCGCCGAAGCGATGCAAAAGTTGAAAGACCAACTCAACAGTCTCAGCGAGGCGGAAAAAAAACAACTGGCAGACGCGCTGGCTCAAGCGGGCGCGGAGGCGAAAAGCGCCTTGAAGCAAGCGTTGAGCCAAGCGGCGACGGCGATGCGGAGCGGCGACCTCGCGAAGATGCAGAGTGAACTCGGCAACCTCGTCGACATGATGCAAAACGGCAACAACGCCGCCGGGACTGTCGGGCATGTCGGAAGCGCTCTCGCCCAAGCGGGCGGGATGGCAGATCCGAATGCAACGGCAGACGGGTCGTCATCCAGTTCAGACGGCGACGGGAGCGGGCAAAGTTCTTCTGGCGGAGACGGATCATCTGGACAAGGGCAAAGTTCTGGAAACGGCCAAGGCTCTGGAAACGGGAAGGGCTCTGGACAAGGACAAGGCTCCGGAAACGGACAAGGCTCTGGACAAGGACAAGGCTCCGGAAACGGACAGGGCTCTGGAAACGGACAGGGCTCCGGAAACGGACAGGGCTCTGGAAACGGCCAAGGCTCTGGAAACGGCCAAGGCTCCGGACAAGGCCAAGGCTCCGGACAAGGCCAAGGCTCCGGTTCCGGCACTGGCGGAACGGGCTCCGGTTCCGGCGGCTCGGGATACGGTTCCGGCCAAGGCAACCGCTCGCTCGTCATGGTTCCCGCCGGATCGTTTGGCACAGGCGAAACCGGCTACGACACGGGCGGTTCTCCCGGCGGCGGAAACAGCCAATTGACCGACGGCCAAGGCCAAGTCACCCCCGGCGTCGCCCGCCCGTACCAAGAAGTCTACCGCCAATATGAAGAAACCGCCCGCCAAAGCGTCGAACGCAACAACCTCCCGCTCAGCGAACAAGAACTGATCCGCGAATATTTCACCGGCATCGCTCCCTGACCGAGCCCCATCCATTTCATTTACAGCTCCATTTCACTCAAGGAGGCCCCCGCATGAGCAACGAACAACTTGCCGCGTACCGCACGCGGATTTCCAAAGTGCGCGAGGAGATCGCTCACCACGTCATCGGGCAGGACGACGTCGTCGAAGGCGTTCTGCTCTGCATCCTCGCCGGAGGGCACGCCCTCCTCGAAGGCGTGCCGGGCTTGGGCAAAACGCTCCTCGTCCGCACGCTTTCCAGCGTCCTCGACCTCCAGTATTCGCGCATCCAATTTACGCCCGACCTCATGCCCGCCGACATCGTCGGCACGGAAATCCTGCGCGAAGAACCGGGTCGCGGGCTGCAATTCGTCTTCCAGCCGGGCCCGATCCACGGCAACCTCGTGCTCGCCGACGAAATCAACCGCGCCACGCCGAAAACGCAATCGGCGCTGCTCGAAGCGATGCAGGAAGCGTCCGTCACCGTCGGCGGCGAGACCCGACGGTTGCCGAGTCCGTTTTTTGTTCTCGCGACGCAGAATCCGTTGGAGCTTGAAGGCACGTACCCGCTCCCGGAAGCACAACTCGACCGGTTTCTGCTGAAACTGCACGTGCCGTTCCCGTCGCGCTCCGAGTTGCTGGAGATCGTCTCATCCACCACGGGCCGCGCACTATCCGACCTCCAAGCGGTGCTCTCCGCAGACGACATCCTCGCCATCCAAGCAACGGTGCGCGAGATGCTGATCACGCCGGAGTTGATCGGCAATGCGGTCGACCTGATCTTGCATTCCCAGCCGGAAAGCGCGCAGGCGAGCGAGGAAGTGCGGCGCTATGTCCGCTACGGAGCCGGCCCGCGTGCCGCTCAAGCGATGGTCAAAGTCGCCAAAGCCCGCGCTTTCCTCCACGGCCGCCTCAACGTCGCGCCGGAAGACCTGCGCGCCGTGGCACTCCCGGCGTTGCGCCACCGCATCGGGTTGAATTTCGAAGCCGCCGCCGACAACTACCGCGTCGAGCACCTGATCGAGCATCTCTTGGGAAGCGTGGGACTATGAGCTCCAACGCGTTGTTGAGCCCGACCCTGCTCGCCCGCTTGGAACGCCTGCGCCTTCAAGCGCGGGAGACGCCGTCCCTGCGCGGCGGCTCCCGTCGCACGCGCCAACTCGGGTCGTCCATCGAATTCGCCGAGTACCGCCCGTACATGCCGGGCGACGACTTGCGCCATCTGGATTGGCGGGCGTATGCGCGGTTGCAGCGGCTTTTTCTGAAACGGTTCATGGACGAGCGGGATGCGCTGTTGTACCTTTGCGTGGACATTTCGCAATCGATGGCGTTCGGCGGCAAACTTCAACTCGCCCGCCAACTTGCGGCGGCGCTCGGCTACCTCGCGCTGGCTGGAGAGGACCGGGTGGAAGCGCTTCTTTTTTCCAAAAAAGTAACGGGGCGCACCCCGCGCTTGAGCGGCAAGGCTTCGGCGTATCGACTTTTTGACTCGTTGCAAAACGTCCACGCACGGGAGACGGGAGAGAAAGGCTCGCTCTCGTGGCTGGTCCAGGGCGGGGTTCCGCGAGAACCGGGGATCGTCGTGCTGCTCTCCGACTTCCTGTTCGCCGACGGGTACGAAGACGCGCTGCGCCGATTGCAGGCCGCACGTCACGCCGTGGTCGTCGTGCAAATCCTCTCCGCCGAGGAACTCAACCCGACGTTCGCGGGCGATCTGCACCTGATCGACTCGGAGACGGGGATCGGACGCGATGTCTCGATCTCGCCGCACGTCGTGCAATCTTACAAGCGTGCTGTTGCCGAGTACACGGCAACCCTGCAAGACCACTGCCGCCGCCGGGGACTGCATTACGTCTTGCTCTCGGCAAACGACAGCGTGGAAGACGCGGTGTTTCGGCGGTTGTTGCCTACGGGGGTGGTGTCGGGATGAAACTGCTCTCGCCGTACATGCTGTTCTGGCTGTTGTCGCTCCCGGCGATCCTCGCTCTGTATCTGCTGAAGCGAACGTACGTCAACCAAACCGTCCCCAGCGTCTTGCTCTGGCAAAAACTGCTCCGCGAGATGGAAGCGAACCGCCCGTGGCAAAAACTCCGTCGCAATTTGCTGCTGCTCTTGCAATTGCTGCTCGCGGCGATGCTTGCGTTCACGCTGGCAAGACCCGCGCTCACCGGAACGGGCGGCCCGAGCGCGGCACACACCATCGCCGTCCTCGACCTCTCGCCGTCGATGGCGGCGCTCGTCGGCGCAAACGGCAAAGAAACCGCGCTTGAGAACGCCAAAACCCAAATCTCCGACCTTCTGAGCCATCTCGCGCCCAGCCAGCGGCTCACGCTGATCTCGATGGGACGGGAAGCGCGGGTGCTGGCGTCGGGCAACGACCCGGCGGATTTGCGGCGGGCGCTCGACGACGCCAAGCAAGAATACAGCAAAGCCGACTACGAAAGCGCCCTCTCGCTCGCGGCGGCGCTTTCCGTTCAAGAGCCCGACAGCGAAGTGCGCATCTACTCCGACGGCAATTGGGATCTCGATTCGAAACTCTATCCGCACTTCGGCAGCGCGCCGCACCTGATCCAACCGCAACCGCACGGAAAAAACCTCGCCGTCCGCCAAGCCGCCGCCATCCGAATCGGCGAGCGCACGGCGCTGGTGGCGACGGTCGAAAATGTCAGCGGGGAAGCGAGCACGGTGGACGTGCAAGTGCAAGGCGCGGACGGCAAAGTTTTGCAAGTCGCAAGCGCCGCGCTGAAGCCGAACGAACAGGCCTCGCTGTCGTGGGACGACCTTGCGCCAAGCGATTTCTACACGGTGAAACTGCTCGGAGACGACGCGCTCGCCGCCGACAACCAACGCGTCGTGTTGCCGGAGGGAACTTCCTCTGCCAAAGCATGGCTGGTCACCGCCGAAAACCAACCCAACGTCTTTCTGGAAAAAGCGCTCGGTCTTGGCGGCCGCCTCACCGTGGAGCGCGGGACCGACCCTGACGCACCGCCGGCGGACGCGGCGCTTTACGTATACGACGGAGTGTTGCCGAAACAGTGGCCCTCCGGCCCGGTCCTGTTGCTCAACCCGCCCGAAGGCTCTCCGCTGTTGAACGTCGGAGCCGCCGTCCAAGCCGGGAACTTGCAAGTGCTGACGCCTGACGCGGCGCTTTTGCAAAACGTCGACCTCAGCAACTTGCACTTGCAAGCGCTCCATCCGCTCACGGGAGCGTCCTGGTTGCAACCGCTCGTTACCAGCGGCGGCACGCCGATGCTGCTCACCGGCGAGCAAAACGGCAGAAGCGCGGCGGTGCTCCCGTTTGACTTGCACCAATCGGATCTCCCGCTGTTGCCCGCGTTCCCGATCCTCGTCAAGCATCTGCAAGACTACCTGTTGCCGACGACGGGAGCGGGACTCGGCACTGTGGAAGTCGGCACGCGCGTCGGACTTCTGCCGCCGATTCGGGAGACGGGCTGGAGCTACACCGACCCGTCGGGAACCGAGTACGACGTGACGCAAGCCCTGATCTCACAAGGGTTCAACCCGACGGAGCCGGGACTCTACCGCTTCCAAAGCAACGACGGCAAGACTTCGCAACTTCTGTCTGCCAGCCTGCCGCCCGGCGAATCGCGCATCCAGCCGACCGCCGTCACCCTGCCCGGCGGCACCGCTTCGGAAAAAAACGACCCGCACGCGACCGCTTCCGCATCTATTCCCGGGTTGGAAATCTGGCGTTGGCTCGCCGCGCTGATCTTGCTGTTGCTGTTTGTTGAATGGGGGGTGTACAAACGTGGGATTTAGCGTCCTGCACCCGTGGGTGCTCCTCGTGTTGCTCCCGGCGGCGTATGCGGTCTATCGCTGGACCCGCGACGAACGCCGCTTGCACGGAGCCCGCAAACGAGCGGTCGCCGTGCTGCGCTCCCTGCTGTTTCTCTTGCTCACCCTCGCCGTCGCGGGAACGGCGTTCTCGGCACCGGTGACGCGGCAAGGCGTCGTTTTTGTGATCGACGAGTCCAAGTCGATCGACTCGCCCAAGGAAGCCGTTTCGTTTTTGCGAAACGCGGTGGAGAGCAAGAAGCCGGATGACGGCTATGCGGTGCTCGGCGTGGGCGAGCGCCCCGCCGTAGAGTACCCGTTCACGGAGCAAGTGCGCTCGAACTTGGAGTTGAGCGGTGTCCCGAACCCGAACTACACGAACCTCGCGTCGGGGTTGCGCCTCGCGGAAGGATTGATTCAGCCGGGATACCGACCGCGCGTCGTCTTGCTGTCGGACGGCGAGCAAAACGCCGGCGACGCGGCGGCTGAAGCGGCGTTTTTGAACCGGCGAGGAGTGCGCGTCGACGTCGCCCCGCTGAAACGGGAAGTCGGCCGCGAAGTCCTCGTCCGCTCCGCTTCGACGCCGTCGATGCTCTACCAAGGCGAAACGTTCTCGCTCAAAACCACGCTGGAGAGCACCGTCGAGACGACCGCCGAACTGCGCGTCTACGAAGACAACCGCCCGATTTCCACGCAGACCGTCTCGTTGCAAAAAGGAGAAAATCAATTCTCGCTCCCGCTCCAAAGCGAGCAACCTGGCTTCCACCGCTACAAAGTGGAAGTGCAATCTCCGGACGACACGATCTCGGCGAACAACACCGCGTACGGATTCGGCGAAGTGGCGGGGCGACCGTCGGTGTTGATCTTGGAAGGCAAGCCGGGCGACGCCAAGTGGCTTTCGTCCGCTTTGCAAGCGTCCGGTCTGCCGTATGTAGTCCGGCCGGGCACGAGCGCTCCGGACACGCTCGAAGACATTCGCCGCTACGCCGCCGTCGTGCTGGCCAACGTCTCCGGCACCGATCTCCCGGAGCGCGTCCAACAGCAGTTGGAGATCGCCGTCCGCGATTTCGGCGTCGGGCTGATGATGACGGGAGGCGACGATTCATTCGGTTTGGGCGGCTACTTCGGCTCGCCGGTGGAAAAAGCCCTGCCCGTCTACATGGACATCCGCAGTCAAAAGGAAATTCCCTCGCTCGGCCTCGTGCTCGTCATCGACCATTCCGGCTCGATGTCGGGGCAGAAGATGGAACTCGCCAAGGAAGCGGCCCGCCGTGCCGCACAGATGCTCACGCCGCAAGATACGCTGGGCGTGCTGGCGTTTGACAGCGCGCCTTTTTGGGTGGTGCAGCCGACGCATGTGGACGACGTGAAGGGCATCCAAGACAAAGTTTCGATGATCCAAGCGTCGGGCGGCACCGAGATCTACCCGGCGCTGGCCTCCGCCCTCGATGCATTGCGCAACGTGCAAGCCAAGCGCAAGCACATCATCTTGCTGACCGACGGACAATCGCCGAACGGAGGTTATGACGCGTTGACGGGGCTGATGAACGACAACCACATCACGATGTCGACCGTCGCCGTGGGCCAAGACGCCGACCAGAATTTGTTGAAGTCGTTGGCGGAGAAGGCAAAGGGGCGTTTTTACTCGACGACCGATTCGCAGAATGTCCCGATGATCTTCTCGAAAGAAACCGCGATGGCGGGCAAGACGTACATCCAAGACCAGCCGTTCACGCCTGCCGTGGGCGATGCGGGAGAACTCGCGCCGCTGTTTGCGCAGGGGTTGCCGTCGATCAACGCGCACGTCGCGACGACGGCGAAGGAAACCGCCAACACCGTGTTGGCAAATCCTGCAGGTGAGCCGTTGCTCGTCCGCTGGCAATACGGCCTCGGTCGGGCGGTGGCGTGGACGTCGGACGCCCGAGGCGTTTGGGCGAACCAGTGGGCGGATTGGGACGGTTCCAGCGCGTTTTGGAACCAACTGCTGACGTGGTTGTTGCCGCAATATCAAGCGGGAGACCTCGATGTGCACACAGGAATTTCAGGCGCTTCGGGGCAGATCGAAGTGCAGATGAAACAGCCGCTCGCCAGCGGTGCTTCGTTGGCCGCTAAAGTGATCGGCCCGGACTTGACGGAGCAAGACGTGCCGTTGACGCTGCAAGCGCCGGGGAAGTATGGAAGTTCCTTCTCCGCCGCATCGCCGGGGACGTACATGGTGACGGTCAACGAGCAAGGGGGCTCGCAGGTGTTGCACAGCCAAACCACGGGCGTTTCCGTCCCGTATTCACCCGAGTACAGCCTGCCGAAGAACGGAACCGACACCCTCCAACGAATCGCCGTAGCGGGGGGAGGAGAAGTCTTGGACGCGCCCGAGGACGTGTTCCGGGACAACCTCCCGCCGAACTGGCAGCGCCGCGACCTCTCGTTGACGCTTATGTGGCTTGCCGCGCTGCTTTGGCCGTTTGACATTGCGTTACGCCGTGTGAGTTTGAACCTGCGTTTGCGCCGACGCAACGTGCAACCGGCAACTGCATCTGAGAAAAAAACAAGCAGCTTGCCGCGAAAGCCCGTGCGCGCCGAAACAACCGCCCCGCCTCCGAAGACGGTGTCCCATTCTGCGCCTGCGCCAACTCCAACCTCTGCGGTGGAAAAACCCGCAGCCGAGCCCGCGCAGCCCGCATCCAACCCGGACACGATCTCCAAACTCCTCGAAAAAAAGCGCAAGAAGTAACGTCAAAAAGCAGTCGCCTGCCTACAGGGGCGACTGCTTTTACTTTTTGGAAAAAAGTGCTACCCTAACACCGAGGTGAACCCACTATGAAAGACTACGTGAAAGAACTCCGCCAACTCGTCGGCAACCGTCCGTTGATCTTGACCGGCTCCTGCGTGTTTCTCCTCGATTCCGAGGGGCGGCTGCTGCTAAACCGCCGCACAGACAACGGCTTCTGGGGCGTGCCGGGCGGGATGATGGAACTGCACGAATCGCTGGAAGAGACCGCCCGCCGCGAATTGCGCGAAGAGTGCGGGATCACCGTCGAGACCTTGCAACTGCTCGACGTGTTCTCCGGCCCGGAATTGTGCTACACCTACCCGAACGGCGACCCAGTCCAAAACGTCACTGCCGCCTACATCGCCCAAGGCTACCAAGGCGACTTGCAGGCGGACAACACCGAAACAAGCGAAGTCCGCTTCTTTGCCCTCGATGATCTCCCGCCCGAAAGCGAAATTGCCCCGCCGATTCGTGTGATCGTACAAGCCTTCCTCAAGCACCAGAACCGATGAATCTCTGAGATTCATCGGTTTTTTCTATGTAAAAAAGGGGCATATTCCCAGCCGAGAAAGGGTTGACAAGACATGCTGACTTAGAATAATATACTTACATAAAGTTAGTGACTAACAAAACATCAACACAGAGGAGAGAATACACACTATGATGAATCTTGGACTTTTGATCGTCCGTCTGGTTATCGGTCTCACGTTTGCAGGACACGGCACGCAAAAACTGTTCGGTTGGTTCGGCGGGTACGGTTTGAAAGGCACGGGCGGCTGGCTGGAATCGATCGGGGTGAAACCGGGCGTGTTCATGGCGTTCCTGGCAGGTCTTGGCGAACTGCTCGGCGGGTTGTTGTTTGCAGCCGGGGTTTGGACACCGGTTGGCGCGGCGTTGATCGTGCTGACGATGCTCGTCGCCATCTTCACCGTGCACGGCAAAAACGGCTACTGGTCGACTTCCAACGGGTTTGAATACAACCTCGCCTTGATTGCCATCGCGGTCGGTGTCGCCCTGATCGGTCCGGGCGCGTGGACGCTGCTCTAAGCAATACTGAAAAGACGAGTCAGACCATCGCGTCTGACTCGTTTTTTTATGGAAATTGAAACTTTTCCAATAATATTATCCACGTCTATAGAGTATCAAGAAGCACGCAAAGGATGGGGAACCCATTATGAGACAAGCCGTTTGGATCGCGGCGGGTTCTTCATCTCGGAGATCAAAACGGGGAATCAAGTAGGAAACTTTGAGCAAGCCGCTCAAGCGTTTGGGCCGGCCGGAAGCAAAGGGGAAGCGACCGTCGAACTTGACCAGTACCTCGTCCAGTACGCGCCGAAGGAAGTCTACGATCACGCTCAACTTCTGCGCGTGATCTCCAAGCCCTGAGCCTGGAGCCCGGAGCGGTCTCTTGAAAACCTAAACACACGTCTCCCACGGAAGGGCTTTTTTCTTGCTCGTTTTGTGGTACGATGATTGTAAGTGTTTGGAAAAGTTGGATACGCAGGAGGGATGGGCATGACGATCCTGTTTGGATTGGTCTTCTTCGTGGTGATCGGGATTTTTGCGTTCGTGATGCTGCGCGGGGTGACGACATGGGCTTCGAACAACGCGTCCCCCGTGTTGACACAGCGGGCGACGGTGATCGGCAAGCGAACGGCTGTCGGCGGCGGGGCGATGAACACGTCGGCGCATACCGATTATTTTTTGACGTTCGAGTTCTCAGACCAAAGCCGCCGGGAATTTTCCGTCGCCGGGCGTGTGTTCGGGCTGTTGACGCAAGGCGACACCGGAGAATTGACCTACCAAGGCACCCGGTTCAAACATTTTACCCGCGAAATCTAAAAAACCCCTCTCGGCCGGAAACCGGGAGGTGGGACGGCGCTTGAATGCCGTTCACAAGCCGCGATGGGATTGGATGTTGATTTTGACGATCACGGGATTGTTGGCGGCGGCGATGCTGGTGTTGTTTCGAATGGAAGCTTCGCAATCGGTGACGGGAGATTTTTGGGTCAACAAAGTCGCGGCGTCCGCCTCTCCGTGTACCGTAGCAAAGACATGTTGGCGAAATGGAGCAAGGAGCAGTGATGCACATGAAGATCCTCGAACAACTTTCCTCCCAACGGGGAGATTCCACTGAAGAGTCCAACCGCATCGCGGCGGCGAAGTGTCTGGAAGACCCGGGCCTGTTGCGTTTTTTGGCGGAAGGGTTGCAAAGCAAGGACAAGTCGCTCGTCGGCGACGCCGCCGAAGTGTTCACGATGGTGGCAAAGAGCCATCCGGAGCACGTCGCGTCTTACGCGGAAGCTCTGCTGCCGTTGCTTCGGCATCAAGCGACCCGCGCGCGCTGGGAAGCGATGCACGCGTTGGCGCTGACGGCGCATCTGGTGCCGGACGTGGTGGAGCGCGATCTGTTGCCGATGTTGCCCGCGCTGTTGGAGCAGGAAAAAAGCACCATCGTCCGCGACTACGGCGTCGAACTGTTGGGACAGTACGCGAAAACGGGGGAGCGGGCCGCGCTGCAAGCGTATCCCTTGCTCACCCAAGCCCTTTCCACCAAGCAAAAAAGCCGCGCCCTCGCCGGTCTGCTGTGTGTCTTCACGCAAGCCCCGAGCCTTGGAGCCGACTTGCATACGCTTGCTCTCGCCCACCTCGAAGACCCCAAACCCGTTGTCAAAAAAGCGGCGAAGGCGCTTCAAAAAGCCACTCAACCCAACTAATAAAAGCGACCCGTCGCCGTTTGGCAGGGGTCGCTTTTATCTTAGAAGTGAAACACATCACTCAGCACAATCTCTAAATCCTCAAACAGCCTGACGCGAATGACGTCTTGATCGGCTGCCGTATACGTTCGGATCTCGGGGAATCGATCTTCGAGAAATACATAGGTGTCGATGAAGCCGCGGTCGGGGTCAACGATCCAGTATTCTTTGACTTTTGCCAGGCGGTAGAGGTGCATCTTCTCGACTTTATCCCGCTTGAGTGTTGCAGGGGAGAGGGCTTCGATCACGAGGTCGGGGCTTCCGTTGCATCCCCGGTGGTCGATTTTGTTTTTATCACAGACGACAAACACATCCGGCTGGACGACATCAAACACCTCGTCGTCGTTTTTCCCTTCTGCAAACAACCTCACATCAAACGGAGCAGAGAAGACCTCGCAGGACTTGCCCTTTAAATACGAGTGAAACAGCGTCATCAATTCCCGAACAACACGCTGATGCTGGGGCGACGGGGTCGGTGTCATGTTGTACAGGACCCCGTTGATCAGTTCCGCAGGTTCGGTTGCTTCCGGGCGTTCCAGGTACTCCGCATAACTTACCTGTCGATGACTTGAAAGATCGTGCTCACGTTTGACCATATAGAGCCCCCTTGTGAGAGATAAAGTAACACGATTATACCGAAAATGGCACCGCAAAACATTTCGTTAAACTGGGATACCTGGAACGTACTACTTGAAGTAATAATATGATAATCAAATCTTATGGTAATTCATAATTTAAAGAAAAGGTGGATGGTTTGTATACAGAGATCAATGATGGAATATGAGATAGTACTTAAAAGCAAAATGAAAAAGCACTTGGGGACGTTTATTGTGCATTAGGAAATTCAGTGTCGGGAAAGCGTGTGTTAGAGGAATTAATAGAAATATACGAAAAAATAAATGGAGATAGCATACCTGAGTTTCCCTCTGCTTTATCAAACTTAGGTGTTGTACATGCTAACTTAGGAAACTTCACAGATGCTAAAAGGTATCTAGATAGGGCATTGAATGTGTCAATAAAAACCCTCGGTGAGTCACATTCAAGCACTATGTTAATTAGGGAAAATATTTCAAACTTGGAATGGATGATTCTTCAAAAAACACTTCACTACCCTATTGAAAGGGAAAATGAAAAAGAGTAAAAAAGCGACCCGCCGTCGCTCGGCAGGGGCCGCTTTTTCTGAATTTTTGTAACGCTTTAAAAAGCGGTGTGTCTAACGAAATGATCCAACGCCCGCGGCAGGTCTTCTTGCCAGAAGCCCCAGGTATGGTCGCGGTCGTATTCGGCGTAGTCGACGTCGACGCCTTGCGCTTGCAAGAGGTCGCGCATGCGGCGGTTGAGGTCGAGAATGTTGATCACGCGGCCGTTGCTGCTCTGGAAGTGTTCTTCCTGAAGCCCGACCACTTGATACACCGGCACCGTCGCCAAGTCGCGGCGGCCTTCGACTTCGCGGAACGTTTGGTCTTTGAACGCACCGGATTGCAACGCCAAGTAGTGGAACTTCTTGGGATATTGCAACACCGTGTGCAACGCCGCCGTCGCGCCGAGCGATGAGCCCATGATCCCACGCGCCGGGCCCATCGGGAACGCCGCAAACCGCTCTTCGATCGCCGGCACCAGTTCATCGGCGAAGAAACGCACATACGCTTCATGCCGAGCCCCCTCCGGATGGTACTCGTCGGTGCGCAGCGACTTGTCCACCGGCACGAACACGACGAGGAAACGACCGGCCAGACGGTCTTGGAACCGCTCGTTCAACAAGCTGATCATCCGTCCCATCATCATGTAGTCCGAGCCGTCGTTGATATAGAGTACCGGGTACTTATACAGCGGCGAGTAGTTATGCGGCAGGTAGACGTTGACTTCGCGCTCCTCACCCAAAAACTGACTCGAAATCGTGACGCGCTCCACCGTACCGGTCAGTTGTTCCGTAGATGACATGCACATTCCTCCTCGTTCTAGTTCCTCCATTATACCAAACCCGCCGCCGTTGAAGTATGGCTTTGCCACTTTTCAAAAGTACAACTATGTAGTAATCTGGAAAAATGTGAGGGGGATCTACGGATGAAGAAATTTTTGCGAATACTTCCTTTTTTCTTAGTTTTTGTGGTGGTCTATGCCTTGATGACGTATTGGCAAACCACCGCCCAAGTCAAACCGTTTCTTGACCCGTTCGGCCGCTCCGCCAAAGTCGGCACGATGACGCCGAACCGCCCGGTCGAACTGATCGGCGAGAACAAGTACGCCTATCTGAAAGACCAAAATCTCGTGCTCGCCACGCTTGACCCCGCCACCGAAACGGTCAAGGAAGAGCAGCGCCCGATTCCGAACCAAGACATGTTCGCCTACACCAACTACAAGCTTCTCGGCGACGACCTGTTCTGGGTCGGCAAAGGGCAGACGCTGAAATGGGCGAAGTGGCAAGGCTCCGCGTGGAGCCAACCTCAAGAGGTCGCACAGAAAGTCACCGCGTTGCAACTGCAGGAAGCCGGCGGCAAGAAACTGCTCTGGGTCGGCGTGGCAGGAAACCTGAACGCCTACGAGATCGGCTCAGACCAATTGACCTTGATCAAAAACTTCCCGCACACGAACGTGGAAACTCTGACCGCCGCCCTGGACGACCAAGGGGTGGATCACATCGGCGTCGTCGACAACATCAACGGCGGCCTGTACAAATTGACGTACTCGACGCTCGACACCAAGACGTGGCAAGGCAGCGCTCCCGTGCCCGTCAGCGAACTGTCGCTGAACACCGACTCCAGCGTGGATGCCGGATCGTTCGGCGTGGACGGGCAGAACGGCTACTTCTTGGTCACGTATAAAATCGGCAAGCTCGGCATCAAGACGCTCAACCTCTATTCGTTCCCGCTCGGCAGCCCGGAAAACGTGCAACACACCACCATCGTCCCGCACACGTTCATGGGGGACGAAGCGAAGTTCGTCTATGACGGCGTGATCATGCCAGGCAGAGAGCAGGACGGTTTGAAGTTCGGCTTCGTCGCGAGCACCGCAGACTCGCCGCGTTTTGAAGGCAACGAACTGTACATCGGCACGCTGCAAAACGGCCAGTGGAAGGGCGACGCCGCCCGCCTCACCAACATTCACAAAATCGCCCTCAACCCCGTCCTGCAGAAAAAAGGCTCGGCGATCTCCGTGTTCTTCACCGAAGAGACGACGTTCTCGACGTTTGACATCTATTCGACCACCAACAACCCGACGTACGCCGAAGCGTCGAACAAACTGACCGCCGACGATTTCAAGATGTCGGCGATGCAAGTTCCGGTCTACCTCGGCTCGGCGATCATCCAGTTCTTCATCGCGCTGGCTTGGCCGTGCGCGTCGTACATCTACTTGATGTATTTCGTGCTCCGCCGCGAGGACGCCTTGTACGACAGCGCGTCCCGCCATTTCTGGGTGGCGGTCGTCCTCTACCTGATTTCGCAGATCTCCCTGTTCCTCGCGTACGGCAACTTGAACAACTGGCGCATCTACGCGCCGGAGTGGTTGCATACGAACTTCGCCATCGCGCTGTTGTTCATCGCCTTCGCGCTGCTCTGCAGCCTGATCACGTGGATCATCCGCAAGACGTTCTACGAGCGCAACGCCATCGTGGAATTCAGCTACTTCACGATGCTCAACCTCTGGCTGACGCTGCTTGGCGTCGCGTATTGGATGACGTACTAAGAATCTTATCTTACAAGCAACTCGGCACCGGCGGCCGGGTTGCTTTTTTATGTTAGACCGTTGTACGTTGCACAGGGATGACCGCCTCCATACACTGAGGGTGAAAAAAACATCCTGCATACGGAGAGAGAGGCGACCGCCCCCATGAGCAAACCGTTGTTGCCAGGCAGCAAGTGGGTCAAACACCGTATCGTCGCCCAATCGCGCGACCTGGAAAGCTCTCTGCCCGATACGGCGCTGTATTCGTATGATCGGCTGAGACAGTATCTCCATCGCTACCAGACGGTCTTCGTCAAGCCGACGATCGGCGGCGGCGGGGTGAATATTTTTTGCATCCGGAAGTTGGCGGAAGGCGGGTATCTGGTCATGATGCAACGCCGTCGGTTGCAAACGTCCTCGCTGCAACGCGTGCATGAGTGGATTTCCCGCTTTGCGCGCTTGCGGGGCCGCGTCTTTTTGATCCAGCGCGGGATCGACCTCGCGTTTTGGCGCGGCCGGCCGGTCGACTTGCGCACGATCGTCCAGAAAAACGAGCGCGGCGAGTGGGAAGTCACCGGAATGTTCTCGAAGATTGCGGGCAAGGACCTCGCCGTCACCAACGTCAGCGCGGGCGGCACCGCGCACTCGGTCGAAGAATACCTGTCTGCTCTCGGGTACAAGCACGAAACGGTGACGACGCTGGTGCGCCGCTTGCGCACGCTCTCGTTGGGAGTCGCCCGGCAGTGCGGGCGGCGGTACGCCAACGCCCTGTACGGACTGGACATCGGGTTGGACCGCAACGGCAAACTCTGGTTGATCGAAGTGAACACGACGCCGCACCTCTCGATCTTCCAACGGTTGCGGATGCCGAAGAGCTTTCAGCGGGCGAAGAAGCTGTGGGAGCACCATCGGGGCACGAACCTGCGGGCGGAGCAATGGAAGCGGAAACGGTTGCGGCGGGAGCAGCGCACCTCCCCGACTTAGGGAAAAGGAAAAAGAGGCTTGGTTCGCAATCGGCGCGAATCAAGCCTTTTTTCTTAGAGTCTGCGGTACAACACTTCGAACTTGCGGGCCGCCCTGGCCCACGAGAATCGGCGCGCGGCCCAGAGGCGTGCGCTTTTGCCGAGAGCCTCGAGACGGGCGGGGTTGTCGAGCAGGGAGTTGATCGCGGCGGCAAACGCGACCGGGGACTTGTAGTTTGTGACGAGTTTGCCGCTGATGCCGTCCGCGACCGCTTCGCGAATTCCCCACGCACCGCTGGCCACGACCGGCAAACCGCTGGCGGCCGCTTCGGTGTTGACGAGGCCGAACGATTCGGGCGCCTGCGACGGGCAGACAAACAGGTCGGCGGCGCAGTAGTACGCGGGCAGGCGGTTTTGGGGGATGAAGCCGAGAAAGCGCACGGGCAGCGCTTTGGATTTCTCCCGCACCGCGCTGTGAAACGGGGAGGAGCTGTGCGGGCGTCCGCCGATGATCCAGAGTTCCGTGTTGCGGTGTTTTTTTCGAACTTGGCGGAAGGCGTCGAGCAGAACGGTGATGCCCTTGCGCTCGATGAAGCGTCCGACAAACAGCAAGACGCGGCGGTCGGACGGGACGCCGAGGCGCTTGCGGGTGGCTTTGCGCAGGGCTTGGCCTGCCGCGGAATGCCTCGAAGGGAAGCGGCGCACGTCAAGACCTGGGGGGATGACGTGAATTTTCTGCGCCGGAAGCATCGGGTAGCGCTTGACGAGAAAGCGTTTCAAATACTGGCTGTTCACCACCAATGCGTCGAGATTGCGCAAGCTTTTTTGCACGGCCGGAAGCGGGGTGGACGAGATGAGAACATTGGAGTGCAGGTTGAGGACGATGGGCGTGTTGGGGAAAGCTGCGCGAAGGACGGGGACGAAGTTGAGGCGGTTTTCCACGTGCAAGATGTCGGGGGCGGCGTTGCGGGCTTTCAGATCGCGGATCGTCTGGCGTGCGTAGGGCAGACCTCCTTGGGTGATCAAGCGGCGGACGGTCAGTTTGCCGGTCTGTCGGGAGATGTTCTGGTTGGATTTGGCGTAGAGGGTGACGAAGTGACGGTGGGAGAGGTGTGTTGCGATCTCCTTGGAGTAGATTTCCACAGAGGTGCAGGGGGCGGGGGGCAGAGGGACAGAACCGGGAGACAGATAGCAGATGTGCATAGAATCGGCTCCTCGCAGAATGGATCTAGTACCACTCTATGGGGGGAGCCGCACATTTGCTATCCGCTCCGTGTCTGTTTTTTGACAAGCTGTTGGAAAAAGGTCAGGCGGAGATTACGAACCGGAACTCTGGTAGCGTTTGATGCCGTAGTTCCACATCGAGATGGCGAGGAACAGCAAAATCAACGCCACGACCGGCGCATACCACGTCAAGAAGCCCCACGGCACGACGTCTTGCTTGCCGAGGAACACAAGCGACGGGTAGTAGTTCATGAAGGCAAACGGCAAGAGGATCGTGACGATGTTGCGCAACAGTTTGCCGAACATGTCCACCGGGTATTGCTGCACGACGCCCCAAGAGAACAGCGACGCCGAGTTGACCAGCGCCCGGGAGCGGGTCGTCAAGAACGACGTGGAGACGAGCAAGAGCGTGATCGCCATCTCTACGACGGCGCTGGAGAGCGCGATGACGATGAGCCAGCCGAACATCCACCACGGCCAGTTCAGCCCGAGGTTGTGGTACGCCAAGACCAGCATGAAGACGGAGAGCAGCACGTCGCCGACGCCGAGGTAATGCACTTCACGGCCCAGAAACTGCACCAGCGGGTTGGCGGGGCGGGTCAAGATCTGGTCGAACGTGCCCTCGACGATAAACTGCTCCAGCATGTTGATGTGGCGGAAGAACACGGCGCGGATGCCGTGGCCGAGCAGCCACATGTTGTAGAGAAAGACAATTTCCCAAAACGTCCAGCCGTGCAAATTCTGAAAGCGGCTGAGCAACACCCACGACGTCGCCAAAGTCCCGGCGTTGAGGATGAACACGCCGATGATGCCCATCACGAAGTCGGCGCGGTATTCCAGCCGCGTCAGCACGGCGGCGCGGATCATCGTCAAATAGATCGTCATGTTTTCTCGCATAGAATCAACCTCCTTGCACGATCAAGCTGTTGTGGATGCGGCCCCAAATCAAGCGGGCGACCACGAACAACCCGATCATCCAGGCGGTTTGGGTCAACAGCGCCGTCCACATCGAGGAAGAGGTGAGCACGCCGTTGTAGATCGCCAGCGGCGTGTAGAACACCGACTTAAACGGCAGGAAGTTCAACACCGGCTGCAACACGTCCGGGTACATCCAAAGCGGCACGATCTGCCCGGAAGCGAAGCGAACCAGCGCAAAGTACGTGAAGGAAAATCCCATGAGATCGAGCGTCTTGAACGAAATCAGGCCGAACATGAAGTTGCAGAAGAACAGAATCACCCACGCCTGCGCCAGCGCGACCACAAACCCGAAGATGCGCAGCGGCGAAGTCGGAATCACCATGTCAAACAGCAGGTAGGAAATCGCCAGCGGCGGCACGAGCAAGAACACCAAGCGGGTGATCATCGACCCGAAGTCGCGCGCCATCATGTGCACAATGAAATCGACCGGTTTCATCAGGTCGGTCGTGATCTGCCCCATCCGCACTTGCTGCTGGATGTAGGTGTGCACGCCCTCGCCGGTGTTGAGAATCGAGCCGATCAGCATGCCGAGCACGGCGTACGTGATCATCTGCGGCAGCGACACGCCGCCAAACGATTGCGGGGTCTGCTCGAACAACACGTTCCAGAGCTTGTAGACCACGTAAATCTGCAACATGACCCCGGCGATCTCCAACCAGAAGTTCAGCCGGTACGCCGACTGTTGGTAGAAGCTCTGCCTACTGAAGATCCAGAACAGGGACATGTTCATCCTCCCTCTTGCGACCGGAGTGGCTGCCTTCGTAAATTTCGCGGACGATCGATTCGATTTCCGGCTCTTCCACCGTCAAGTCGCGAATCGTGTGATGCTCCGCCACGCGCATCATGATGTCGGACGCCGAGAACTGGTCGCGGTTGAACGCCAGCCACACGCGCGTGCCTTCTTCGCGCAAGATGCGGGTGCCCGGCAAGTTCAAGCGGTACGGCGCGTCGTCGAGCTCGATGACGAGCGTGCGCTCGTTGCCGAACTTCGATTTCAGCGCGTCAATCGAGCCGTCGTAGAGGATGTTGCCGTCGTCGATGATCGCCATGCGGTGGCAGAGTTTCTCGATGTCCTGCATGTCGTGCGTCGTCAGCAGCACGGTGACGCCGCGGGTGCGGTTGATTTCCTTGATGAACGTGCGCAGGCGTTCCTTCGCCAGCACGTCGACGCCGATCGTCGGCTCGTCGAGGAAGAGGATCTTCGGATCGTGAAGCAACGCGGCGGCAAGGTCGGCGCGCATCCGCTGCCCGAGCGACAGTTGGCGCACCGGCGTGTTTTCAAACTGGTCGAGTTCGAGCAGTTCGCGGAACTGGTTGAGGTTTTTGGTGTAGAGTTCGTCGGGAATCTTGTAGATCGTCTTCAAGACGCGGAAGCTCTCGATGACGGGGATGTCCCACCAGAGCTGCGTTTTCTGCCCGAACACGACCCCGATGTTCTGGGTGTGTGCGCGGCGGTCTTTCCACGGGGTGAGACCCGCAATTTTCACATCCCCCGAGGTCGGGACGAGGATGCCGGTCAGCATCTTGATCGACGTGGACTTGCCGGCCCCGTTCGGGCCGATGTAGCCGAGCAATTCGCCCTCTTCCACTTTGAAGGAAATGTCGTCCACCGCGACGTGCGTGTGGGTGTCGGTATTCCAGAGATTGCGGATTCCAGAGAGGAAGCCGGTCTTGGGAATGATCCGTTTAAATTCTTTGCGCAAATGATTGACTTCGATGAGTGCCATTCCTGTTATCGCCTCCCAAAGTAGGATCATACCACAAAAAGAGACTCCCGAACTGTGATGGGAGTCTCGAACAGCAACCGCCTCACAAGGGCGGGGCAATTCCCGGCGATTGCAAAGCGGGGGGAAGCAGACCCTTGGCGCCCAACCCTTGAAGCAACGTGTGCGCGAGGTTGTTGAGGGAGGGCAGGAGCTGCGAATCGTGAATCGCCGTCTTCACCGCGGGAGGCAAATTCGGCAGGTCGTTGAGCGTCGTGAGAAACAGCCCGAGAAACGACAACTCCAAGAGCGTCAACACGACGCCGAGCGCCAACCCGCCGATCCGGTCGAGCACCCAAGGAAAGACGGCATGGAGCACGCGCACCAGCGGCGAGAGGACGAGGCGAATCACCCAATAAAACAGCGTCGTCAAAATCAAAAGTCCGATCATCGCCGAAATCCAGTGCATGTAGGTCATCGAGAGGGCGTTGAGCAACGTGTTGTGCTTGAGGTTCTCTAAGATTTCCGCTTGGTAAAACAGCGGGATGTTGGCTTGATCCAGCAAGGGTTTGGCTTGCTCGGCGGAGATGTGCGCCGTCTGCAAGGGTTCCGGAATTTGCTTGGCAAGCTCGGCGCGGACGACTTTGTCCAGCCCCAACCACTGTGATATCCGCAAGCCCACCGGCTCGGCGAACCGGGCGGCGACGGCGGCGGCGACCAGATAGGAAAACAGCCGGGCGATGCCGTTGATAAAGCCGGACAGAAAGCCGGTCACCAACCCCGTCAGCACCAGCAGCAAAAACAAAATATCGAGCAGCGACATCCCGTCACTCTCCTCTTCAAATGTTACAGGATACTCCCGAAACCGTGCCGTTTAATCACGTTCCGCGCTCAAACGCTCCGTGATGCGCGGATCGGGCGTGACGTAGAGGGTCTTCTGGTTGTCGTAGAGCACGAAGCCGGGCTTGGAGCCGTTCGGTTTCCAGATGTGTTTGACCAGCGTGTAGTCGACGGGGACTTGGCTGGACTCGCGGCCTTTGGAGAAGTAGGCGGCGAGTTGCGCCGCTTCCAGCAGCGTGCTCTCCGGAATTTCCCGCGCCCGGATGACGACGTGCGAGCCCGGAATGTCCTTGGTGTGCAGCCACGTGTCGCTGTTGGCGGCGTGCTTCATGGTGAGGAATTCGTTTTGCTTGTTGTTCTTGCCCAAGAGAATTTCGATCCCGTCGGAAGAGACGTAGCGCTCCGGTTTGATCGGGGCCGTTTTTTCCTTCGGCGGTTTCTTGCCTTTGGGCAGCGGTTTGCGCTTGATCTTGATGTATCCTTCGCCCGCCAGTTCGTCGCGGATCTCTTCGATGTCGCTCCAAGACGCCGTCGTCAACTGCTGGAGCAAGTTCTCCAGATAGTGGATCTCCGCTTCCGTCTCTCCAATCTGCTCCTGCAAGATCGGGATCGACTTCTTGACTTTGTTGTACTTCTTGAAGTTGCTTTGCGCGTTCTCATTGGCGCTGAACGCCGGGTCGAGCGGAACGGTGATCTCGCCCATATTCTCGTCGTAGAAGTTCTGAACGGTGACTTCGCTCATCCCGCGCTCGATCTGGTATTGGTACGCGGTGATCAATTCGCCGTAGATGCGGTAGATTTCCGCTTGGTCCGCTTCCTCGATCTGTTGCTTAAACTTCGCCAGTTTCCCGATGTTGCGTTCCAATTCGTTGGTGAGGAGCCGTTCGAGGTCGTGGGACTTTTGACGCAGGGTGTCGCGCCACGATTTCTCAGCGTAAAACTGGTGGATCGCTTCCGACATCGAATCATACGATTTCTTCTCGCCGTCCAGATGCGTCAAGTCAAAGCTTGAGAACGCGACAGGGCGTTCGTCTTGGTAGACGATCGTCGGCTGGTAGCGATGGTTGCGCGCATCCTCGATCAAATTCGCAAACGCCTGCCATTCCGCGTCGAGGTTGCCCGTCGTTTGCACGCGTGCGGAAATCTCGCGGGAAAGCAGAGGCGAGAGGCCGGTGAAGGAATTCAGCAGGAATTTGTCGTACGCAAGACTTTCCGCCGCCGTGCGCAGCGCTTCAAACTCGCCAAACGAGATGTCAAACGGGTTGGACTTCTCCTGTTCCGGCGGCGCGATGTACGAACGTCCCGGCAACACTTCGCGATGGCGGGACGTGCCGAAATTGACGTGCACGAGCGAGTCGAGGATGCGGTTTTCCTTAGGATCGAGCAAGATGACGTTGGAATGCCGCCCCATGATCTCGACCACCAGCACGCGCTCCGTCAAATCGCCCAGTTCGTCGCGGTTCTCCACGGCGATGTGCAAGATGCGTTCGTTGCCGACTTGCTCGATACGGGTGATCCGCCCGCCCTCGCAATGTTTGCGCAGCAGCATGCAAAACATCGGCGGTTCGGCCGGGTTGACGCCCTTGTAGTCATCTGTCAGTTGTACGCGCGGGTAAGACGCGTGCGCCGTCAACAGCAGTTTGTGGTTCTGGCCAAAGCCCCGGACGTGCAGGAGCAAATCGCGCTCCACCGGCTGGTAGATTTTATCCACCCGCCCGCCGGCGAGCTTGGTGTGCAGTTCGTGCGTCACAGCGCGAAGCACAAGACCGTCATAAGCCATCGTTAGTCACCTCTCTAAATGGAAAAAAAGGCACTGACTCCCAAGGGGGAGAGTGCCAATTTTCCTATCCATACAGCACGGTTTGTGCCTGGGAGTTATCAGAAAACTAATTCGAAAGTCTAACCCAGAAAAGGCACTCCGACCTATTCCGAGGGAATTCGACAACGTTGTATAGTGAAGACAAGACAATCATTCAAGTTTCGGTTGAAATAGGATTGAACAATCAAAAAGGTTAAAACTCTAACAGCGATGTCAATCAACCAACCTGCGACAGCTAGAAATTATGGCGAACATTGTCATTATACTCTGGCGTCAAACGGAAATCAAGGTTCACCAAGGGCCGCCGATACGGGAAAAGACTTGGAGAAGCACAGCGGCTTCGACGTGATGATCGCGTTTGGATGTTTAGGAAGAAGCAGGAGTCTAGAGAAGTGATGGAGGTACGAGACCGAGAGGAGGAGTTTGGGATGCTGGAAGTGTGGAACCAAAGTTTGGGCGTGCGGTTGGCATGGGAAGTGGAGATGGCGGCGTCGTTTTGGAGGCGGTTGCGCGGGTGGATAGGACGGCGAAACATGCCGATCGGGGCGGCGTTGGTGATCCAGTCCTGCAACGGGATTCATACGTTTTTTATGAAGGAAGAGATCGACGTGGCGTTTCTCGATGCCGAGCAGCGCATCGTGCATTTGTTGCACCGTGTCAAACCGAACTATCTCGCGCCGTTTGTGCGCGGTGCGACGCATGTGATCGAGTTTCCCGCCGGCACGCTGTCGGCGAGCGGGACGCAGGTGCGGGACCGGTTGGTGTTGGAGACGGAGCGATCCGGCGAGTCGTACATGGAGTGGCTGTACAACCAAGAGAGGGGTGCCTGACAGGGGGCGCTCCTTTTTTTTGGTATACTGGGGGGGAGGTGAAGGAAATGTTTCTACCATATAATGCACTCGGCAAGACGGATTTGAACGTCAGTCCCGCCGGGTTTGGTTGTTATCGAGTGGATGTGTCGGTGCCAGAGCACCGTGAAGCGTTGCGTCAAGCGCTTCTTGGCGGCGTGAACTTGATCGACACCAGCGCCAACTATTCGGACGGGAGATCGGAAGAATTGGTGGGTCAAGTGCTGGCGGAGATGACCGCGGCAGGGGAAATGAGCCGTGGGCAAGTGGTGGTGATTTCCAAAGCGGGGTATCTGCAAGGGCACAACTACCGCTTGAGTCAGCAACGCAAGCGGGAAGGGATGCCGTTTCTCGATTTGGTGTTGTACGGGGAGGGACTGGAGCATTGCATCCACCCGGAGTTTTTGGAAGATCAGCTGACGGCGAGTTTGGAGCGGTTGCAGATGTCGTCGTTGGATGTGTATCTGCTGCACAATCCGGAATATTATCTGGGTTGGGCGCAAAAAGCGTCCCTGCCGCTGGACGAGGCGCGGCAGGAATATGAGCGGCGGATCTTGCTTGCATTCAAGCATTTGGAGAAGGAAGTGGAGCGCGGGCGGATTCGCTGGTACGGGATCTCCTCGAATACTTTTCCTGCGCCTGCCGGGGAGTATCAGTTTACGTCGCTGGAGCGGGTGTGGGAGTTGGCGGAGTCGATCGCGCCTGACCATCACTTCCGGGTGATCCAGATGCCGATGAACTTGCTGGAGCGCGGCGGCGTTTTGGAGAAAAACCAATCCGGCAAGCAGAGCGCACTGGAGTTTGCGCTGGAAAAAGGGCTCGGTGTGTTGATCAACCGACCGTTGAACGCGTTCGCCGGGAACTCGTTGGTGCGGTTGGCGGACGTTGCGAAGCCGGATGAAGCGGTTGTGGACTCTGTGCCGAAGTTGATAGACGAATTGACGACATGGGAAGAGACGTTTCGCCGGGAGTTTTTGTCGAGGGTCGAAGGCGGGGCGGATCTGCGGGAGAGTTTGGCGGATCGGTTGACGGCGGGGGCGCTTTTGCAAGAGCACGGGCGGAAGTTTGCGTCGCTTGATCATTGGCAGGACGTGTTGCAGCGTTTTTTGGTGCCGACGGTGCAGGGCGGGGTGCAGTCGTTGCTGGAGGCGCCGAACCTGAAGCCGGAGGTCGGGGCTTGGTTGGAAGGATATGTGAGCCGCGTGAACGAGACGTTTTTGGCGGTGACGGAGCTGTATCGGCAGCGGGCTTCGGACGTGGCGGAAGAGTTGAAGCTTCGTGTGAAGATAGCGGACGCTCAGTGGGGAGAGGCGGAAACCCTCAGCGGCATGGCCTTGCGGGCGTTGCGCTCCACGGCGGGCGTGTCTTCGGTGTTGGTGGGGATGCGGCGGGAGGAATATGTACAGGAGGTGCTGAGGGAGTTGAACGTGTCGGTGGAAGTGAAGGAAAGGGTGGAAAGTTGGGAGAGGTTAGGAGGAAAGTGATGCTTGCGAGGTAGAGAGTGAGGCTGCAGCGACCCCTTGTCAGAGCGCAGCGGGGCCGTTGCAGCGTGCACTGCTTTTTAGGGAATCAGAGACAAGAATAGAAGTGAAACGGGGAATTAAATGGCTTTCGGATCGACAACAGACATCCTGACCAAAGCCAAGATATCATCCCGCTGCTGCACCGCCAAAATCCGCAGCGACTCTTCCATCAGATCCAAACGAGCCTCCACGTGACTCAAACGCTCGTCCATGTGATCCAAGCGAGCCTCCACGTGACTCAAACGCTCGT
>NZ_JMIR01000028.1 GCF_000714935.1 Tumebacillus flagellatus | reverse complement strand
TTCGGCCAGATCCCGAAAGCCATCGCCGACGCCGTGAAGCAGTTCGGCGCGATCCCGAAGGCGGTCGTGGAAGTGGTCAAGCAGTTCGGCCAGATTCCGAAAGCGATCGCCGACGCTGTGAAGCAGTTCGGCGCGATCCCGAAAGCGGTCGTGGAAGTGGTCAAAGGCTTTGGCGAAATCCCGAAAGCCATCGCCAGCGCGGTCAAGCAATTTGCCGCCATCCCGCAAGCGGTTGTGGAAGTGGTCAAGCAATTCGGCCAAATTCCGAAAGCAGTCGTGGAAGTCGTCAAAGGCTTCGGCGAAATCCCGAAAGTGATCGCCGACGCCGTCAAAGAATTCGCAGCCATCCCGAAAGCGGTGGTGGAAGTCGTCAAAGGGTTTGGCGAAATCCCGAAAGCGATCGCCGACGCCGTCAAGCAATTCGCCGCCATCCCGAAAGCGGTGGCCGACGTCGTCCGCTCCTTCGGCGAAATCCCCAAAGCGGTCGCCGAATCGATCAAGCTGTTCGGCCAAATTCCGAAAGCGATCTCCGGCGTCATCCGCGATTTCGGCGAAATTCCGAAAACCGCCGCCAACACCGTCAAGGAGTTCGGCAAAATTCCGCAAGCCATCGCGGACGTCATCAAGCAATTCGAGCAAATCCCCCAAGCGGCCACCAACGTCGTCAAGGAATTTGCCAAGATCCCGCAAGAGATCATCAAGTCGGTCAAAGAGTTCACCAAGATCCCGAACCACGCCGCCGGCGGTGTTAAGGAATTCAAGAAGATCCCGCAAGCCGCCAAAGACACGCTCAAGGAGTTTGGCAAAATCCCGCAGCACATCCGCGACGCGGTCAAGGAATTCGGCAAACTCATCTCCGACGCCAAGACGTTCGTCAAAAACCTGGACATCGGCAAACACTTCAGCGGCCTGAAAAACGCGCTGCCGCAGATGCCTAAACTCCCGGCGGTCGGCAACCCGTTCGCCAACTTCAAAGACATCAAGAAGATCCTCCCCGACGTCAAATCGCTCGAAACTCACTTCAAGTCGGCCGGGGGCGCCATCTCCGCCGTCAGCAAACATCTTCCGTTCGGCGAGTTGACCAAGGGAGTACGCAGCGTGATGCCTGCCTTCCAAACGTTCCACAGCGTGCTCGGCAAGACCGGGCTGCAAGCGTTGCTCACCGGAGCGCGCATGGCGCTCGCCTGGGTGATCGGCCTCGGCCCGATCGGTCTCATCATCGCCGGCGTGATCGCCGTCGTAGCGCTGCTCGTTGCCGCTTGGCACAGCAACTTCGGCAACATCCAAGAAAAAACCAAAGCGGTCGTCGGTTGGATCAAGGACCACTTCAAATCGATGATTGACTGGTTCAAAGCCCTCCCGGACAAAATGCTGCAGTTCGGTTCCGACATCGTCAACGGCCTCTGGAACGGGATTAAAAACATGGGATCTTGGCTGAAGGAGAAAGTCCTCGGCTTCATCGGCGAATTCATCCCCGGCCCGGTCAAAAAAGCGCTCGGCATCGCCTCTCCTTCGCGCGTCATGAAAGAACACGGCCGCTTCGTCGTCGAAGGCTTGGCGCTTGGCATCACCGACAACGCCAAAATGGTCAAAGGCGCTTCGCAACACCTCGCCGGCCAAGTCAGCGGCCCCGGCCGCGACGCCTTGGCAGGCAGCCTGCAAGCGTCGACGGGCAGAGGCGGAGGCGACGTGCACATCCACGTCCACCCGCATCCGAACCAACGCGCCGAAGAAATCGCAAACGAAGTCATGAAAAAACTCGGCGCTTCTTCGCGCGGCCTCATGCTCAACACCGGCACGCGCATCAACATCGGCGCGGTCTAACCCGCAGAGAGGAGGATTTGACCAGTGTTCATCGTTGACCCGCAACCCTCCGATCTGGCGTCGGCGCGACTTCGGATCGGCAACTTCATTTTTGAACAAGACGATTTGCCGGACGAGATCACGATGGGCGGAGACCAGATGCTCTCCGTGATCCTGTTTCCCGGCGGATTCAAGGAAGTTCAATCGTTTGGCGTGCAAGACCGCAACCCGGCATGGTCGGGCGTCCTCAACTACGAAGACGCCCTGCAAAAAGCCCAAGCGCTCGAAGCGATGTACCGCACCGGCGGTGTGTTTGAGTTTAAACTCGAAGACCAACCGAGTCGGCTCGTCGTGATCAAGAAGTTCAACTGGCTGTACCGCTCCAGACTCGAAGTCCCGTATGACATCGAGTTGGAGTTGGTGACATCGCCGCGTTCGCTTTTGGAAACGGACCCGGTCACCGCAGCCAACATCTCAAACTTCACCCAGGAGTTTGCCTACCCGCAGGGCACGTACACCGTTGTCTACGGTGACACCCTGTGGGGCTTGGCGCTCCGCTTCTACGGCAACGGCGAGCTGTACACCAAAATCGCCGAAGCCAACAACATTCCAAATCCCGATTGGATCGATGTCGGGCAGAAGTTGGTGATTCCGTAATGATCATCGTTCCAGACCACGGCAACCGGGAAGCGTTCTCCCAACCGCGTTCCATCGTGCGCATCGACGGGCGGGAGGTGTGGTTTAACTCGTGGACGGTCAACTTGAACTCGGCTTCGCAGGCAGACGATTTTTCCATCGAACTGCCGTTTCGCATCATGCGCGACGCAACGCCGTCGTTTCTGGTCAACTCCATCGAGCACCCGTCGCATCTCTTGGTGAAAAGCGAAATCCTCGTCGAGATCTTCGTCGGACGCCCGGACGACCCGCAGAAGTACAACGCGGCCAGCCTTACCCGAATCCTGTACGGCACGGTCGACTCGATTGAAATCAACTGCTCCAGTTCCGGCGAGGTCATCAACTTGACAGGACGCAACATGGTCGCCACGTTTCTCGATCACAAAACCAACGAGAAATTCCCGAACCTTACCGCTTCCCAGATCGCCGAAACGCTGGCGACCCGTCGCAAGTTGAAATCTCAAGTGTTCCCGACGTACACCAAAGTCGGCGCTTATGCCAATGAGGATTCCGTCGAGATGAACAACGACTCGCAATCGGAATGGGATCTGCTCACTCATCTCGCCGAACAGGAGGACTACATCGTGCGCGTGTACGGCGACACGCTGTTTTTCGGCCCGTTCGACGAACAAAAAGACGTCGGCTGGAGCTCGGAGATCTACAACTATACGTGGGGGCAGAACGTAGAGGATTTCACGATCACCCGCAACCCGCACGCGGGCAAAAATCTCTACGTCGACGTCCATTCTTACAACCCGGCGAGCGGTGAACATGTGCTCGCCACCGCGGAACGCTTATTCGGAACGGACGATGCGACCGAGTATCGAGAGCGGCACTTTTTTCCGGGACTGAACCAAGAGCAGGCCGAATTGCTGGCCAAGTCGTACCTGACCCAACTCGGCCAAAACGAATTGACCGGCACGCTGAACGTCTCCGGCAATGAAAAGCTGCACGTCGACGGCCGCATTGCGCTCTACGGTACGGGCACGCTGCTCTCCGATTTTTACTTCATCAAAAAAGCCTCGCACAAATTCAGCCTCTCCGACGGCTTCCGCACGGAGTTGACGATCTCCAACTTCTTGCAGGGCGGCCAAGATTGCGCGTGCTGACGAAGGAGGAACCCCATGTACAACCCGTCGATGAACTGGATCGAACAAATCAAATTCATCGTCCGCGAGATGCTCAACGCCAAGTCGTTCGTGCTCGAAGGACTCGTCACCTCGGTCGACCCGAAACCGCCGTGCAAAGTCAAAGTGATGCTGCAGCCGTATGAGATTGAAACCGGCTGGCTGCGCTTGGCAACTCCCTGTCACGGCGGAAGCGTCTCGCTTGTGCTGCCGCCGCCGGAAGAAGGGATGCCGGTCAAAGTGATTTTTGACCTGGGCGACATCAAGCACGGCACCGTGATCGGCAACGTTCCCAACGACAAAACCGTCCCGCCGGACATTCCGTCCGGCTCGGCCGGCTTTGTTCACCAAAGCGGCAGTTCCTTGCTGATCGGACCGGACGGTACGGTGACGATCAAAGGCAAGGCCGTGAAAATTCAAGGCCCCACGACCATTCAAGGTCCAGACCATTCGCAAAGTTGGTGATCTCATGGCAACAACGTTGCCCGCATACGATCCGCTCGGCACCGATCTACACCTCGATGAATCGGGAGACTTGACGTCCACCGTCTCCGGGTCGCTTGAGCTCGTCACAGGCGTGGCGAATGCGGCCCAAGCAGCGCGGATCAACCTGCAAACGAACACGTACTCCTACCTCTGGGGAACTTCGGTCGGCAGCAAATTGGGCGAGTACATCGACCAGCCGCTGACGGAGAGCGTTTTGCAACAGATCCGCAACCTCGTGGTGGAGACCATTTCACAAGACCCGCGCATCTTGGGCGTGCAAGGGGTTGAGTTTGATCTCACAGACCCGAAAGCCCTGCAGGTGACCGTGCATGCTGTCGTTGCAGCATTTGGCTCGGTCCAGCTGCCATTTCGCATAGGGAGGTAAGGCGATGCCAGTATTTCGCGATACCCTCGCTTCCATGACGAGCTATCTGCAGTCCATCGGAAGCAAACTGACCGACTTCACGCCGACATCTGTCGTCTATCAAATTCTGTCGGCGGTGTCTTCGGTGGTGGATCAGATTTCCTTTTCCATCGACAACGCCGCCAAGCAAGCGTACATCCATTCCGCCACGGACGACGGCCTCGACGCCAAGGGCCGAGACCTCGGCGTCCCGCGCAAGCAGCCGACTCCGGCGGTCTGGTTGTTCACCTTCACGAAAAAACAAACCTCTCCCAACCAGATCCCGATTCCCAAAGACACGATCATCACGACGTTGCCCCGTCCAGGGGTTGCCCCGATCGTGTTCAAAGTCAACGAAGACACGTTCATGCCGGACGGAAGTTTGTATGTTTTCGTCAAAGCCACTTGTGTCACGCCGGGCACCATCGGCAACATTTCGTGGCGGACGCCGCTTCTGATCGGTTCCGCCACGCCCGGCATCGACGGGGTCATGCTGGAGGAGGAGAACGTCCGGTACGGCACGCCCGGCTTCGACATGGAATTGGACGAGTCGTACCGAAGCCGACTGCTCAAGGGGCTTGCCTCCAAAGCGCAAGGGACGGTCACTTGGTATGAACAGACCTTGCTCTCCGTCGAGGGCGTGCAAACGGTCAAAGTGGTGCCTCTCGGACGCGGAATCGGCACCGTCGATCTCTACATCGTCGGCACAAACAACACCGAGCCGTCTTTGGATTTGATTGCCGCTGCGCAAGCCGAAATCGACGCCGGACGCATCATCACCGACGATGCCCGCGTCTTCAAACCGTCGATGCGCCCGATTCAAGTGAATATGCAGATCGAAGTGGAGAAGAATGCCGTCTTTGAGACGTGCAAGACCCATGTGACCGACGCTCTGAAGGCGTATATCAACTCGCTTGGCATCGGCGGCGGGGCGCTTGGCTCGCTGTACGTCAACCAACTGATCCGCGTCGCGCTGGAAGTTCCCGGAGTCATCAACGTGAAAAGCGTGGATCTCGGCACCGATGAAGGCGCGGTGATCAAATTCAGCGAGTTCCAACTCCCGCAAGCTGGCGAGGTGAAAGTGGCATGAAGCGCCCGCGGCAACTCCTGACCCACCAACAGAATCTGCTTCGTCGTCTCTCCAACCTGTTCACCAAGGACGAGAACTCCTTGCTCGGGCAGCTGCTCGGTGCCATCGGCGGGGAACTCGACCGGGTCGACCCGGCGAAAACGGAGTTGGACCGGCAGTTTACGATGTCGTCCGCGTCCGGCTCTTGGCTGGACTTGCACGGCAAGGACTGGGGTGTGACCCGCCGCGACCGGGAATCGGACGAGGACTACCGCAAGCGCATCCAAGCGATGTTGCCGATCTACAGCAACGGACCGACCGTCGGCGCGATCTCCGACATCGTCAAAAACTTCACCGGCCATCCCCCGATTCTCCTCGAATTCGGACCGATGAGCTTCATCATGGGTGCTACGCCGATTGGAAACTTCGTGTTTAACAAAGAGTCTACGTTTGCGTTCGAAGTGCAAGTGCAAAACCCGGGCGGGAAGGAATACCGGAAGGAAGATCTAGAAATGGTGCTCCAACTGGTCAAACCGGCCCGCTCGAAAGTAACCATCATTCACCAAGGGGGGATTTGAGTGACGCTCTGGATTACGTTTTATGACCATGTCCGGTACACCAAGGACGACTTTATGAACCGCGACCGCGACTTTTTTGGCAACGGCGTGGTAGCGGCAACCGATTTTCCGCTGTTGCTGACGACGGGGCTGAACTTCACCATCGGGGCCGGCACCGCATGGGTGGACGGCTATCGGATCTCCAACGACGGCGAAGACGTCATCTCGTTGAACGTGGAAGCTCCGGAATCCAACAGCCGTTGGGACATCGTGCAGATCGGCCATGACGACAACAGCAAGTCCGCCGTCTTGAAAGTCAAAAAGGGAGTCGCCGACGGCAAGCTGATCGAACCTGGCGCAGACCCGTATTTCCTGAAACTGTTTGCCATCAAGGTCGATCCGAACACCACGAAGTTGACTGCAGAGAATGTTGTCGACCGCCGCAATCTCGTACCGCTGAAAGTGACGGGCTCGCAGATCGCGTTCGACGGAGCGGTTCGCTCGACCACGCTCGGGCAGCCGAACGGGGTGGCCACGCTGGACGGCAACGCGCACATCCCGGTGGGACAACTTCCGTATGGCATGGATCAAAGCGTCTCGAAAGCAGATGCGCCGCAATTTTCCGGAATGACCTCCACCGGCGACATCAACGTCAAAAAAGCGATTCCGTATCTGAACTTGGACGCCAGCAGAACGAACAAATCGTACATTCGCTGGAACGCCAACTCCACGAGCGATCTGGGGATGGACTTCAACGTCGACGGCACGCCCGTGCTCGGCCTGACCAGCGACAAAAAAGCCACCTTCCAAGGCCAGATCGTTTCCAAGGTCGCGACGGGGACGGCGCCGTTTTCGATCACGAGCACGACGCCGGTCTCGAACCTCAACGCCGACATGGTAGACGGCAAACACGCGTCGGACTTCGTAGCCGCCACGGAGAAGGGAGCGATCAACGGAGTCGCGCAATTGGGCTCGGACGGCAAAGTGCCGACCGGACAACTTCCGCCGCTGGACTACATCCCGACTTCTTCCGCCGGAGCAGCAAGCGGTGTCGCAACGCTCGATGCCAACAAAAAAATCCCTGTCGCGCAATTGCCGTACGGGATGGACCAAAGCGTTCTTAAAGCGGATACCCCGCAATTTGCGGGCATGACCTCGACGGGGAACCTTACGATCAAGAAGGGAGTCGGGGTGCTCTACTTCGACGCCAGCCGCGCCAATACGTCGTACGTCCGTTGGAATGCCAGCACGACGAACGATTTCGGCATGGACTTCAACGTCGACGGCGTGAAAGTGCTCAGTTTGACCAGCGACAAAAAAGCCACGGTCGAAGGGCAGATCGAATCGAAAACTCCAGCCGGAACGGCGCCGCTGATCGTCGCCAGCAACACAGTCGTTGCCAACCTCAACGCCGAACTGCTGGAAGGCCTGCACGCTTCCGACTTCATCAAAGCTACAGACAAAGGCGCATTCAACGGAGTGGCAACTTTGGACAGCAGCGGCAACATTCCGAAAAGCCAACTCGGCAATGTCCAGGCTTCTGCTGCATCCGCCAATCTTTTGACCACGCCGATGGCATGGATTCGTTAAGGAGGAATGGACGATGGCAGTTCTAGCATCCGCCGCAGCAGACGCGCGTCTCTTGTACCAAGGGATGCCCAAGAAACTTGGACCGAAAATCACCGACCCGACCGGTTCTCAGTGGACCGTGTCGGCAACCACAGCGAGCGGCTCGTCGATTCCGGCAGGGACCTACTTTGTTGGTTTTACATGGGGGAATGATTGGAGCGAAGAAACCGTTGTTTCACCAGCCGTTCAAGTTACAGTGACGACGGGGCAAGGCATCGCGTTTCGCTTCCCCGCGTTCCCGACCAATGCCACCAAAGCGAATGTCTACATCGGAACTTCGTCTTCTACCATGAAATATTCAACCTTCTTCACGGATACGGTGTCCCACACTTGGCTGGGCCCGCTTCCCTCAAGCAACAACAGATTGGCCCCGGTGGTGAATACCACAGCGATGCCGGAAGTCATTTATACGACGCCCTCGCCGAGCCCCAATGTCACGCTCCCCAGCGCCACCGCCTGCGTGAAGGAGATCATGGCAGCCAACACGGGCTCCACCGCGGCAACGGTATCTTTGCATCTGGTGCCGGGCGGGAGCAGCCCCTCGGCGTCAAACCAAGTTCTATCCTCGCTCTCCATCCCGGCGAACGATGTACGGGTGCTGTCGAATCTCAACCTCATGTTGCCGGCAAACTGTACGCTGCAAGCTTCGCAAGGTTCGTCTAAAGCGATCCTGATGATCATCTCTGGAGTTGAGATTCAGTAACAAGAAAGGGGAGGAAAACCATGGCTCTCACAGCAAGCGCAACGGCCAGCGGGTGTCTTCTGTACCAAGGGCAACCGCCTGCATACGTTCCCAATCCGAACCCCAAGGTGAGTCTGCAAGTGACTGTGAATTCAGGCACTTCATCCTTGGCGACGGGAACCTATTACTTTGTCTACACATTTCTGAATTCGTACAACCAAGAATCTGGACCGTCCCCCATTCAAACGGTCACCGTTTCCAATACAACGACGACCTTCACGATCGCTGCCCCGACATTCCCGTTGGGGGCGGTGGCGTACAACTTGTATTGGGGCACCTCCAGTACCACGATGAAACTGTATGCATCCAATCTTACAGGAAGTCGCACGGTGAATTCGGCAGCACAGAGCTCAAATCCACTGGCTCCCACCTCAAGCTCGGTATCTCCGGTTGTCATGTACCGTGCTCCGGCCGCCACGTCAAACGTAACAGGCTCCAGTGCGACCGCCTATGTCAAAGAGCTGTTGTTTACCAATACCACATCCAATCCGGCGCAGATCGCCTTGTACCTGGTTCCGAACGGAGGAGTTCCCTCCGCCTCCAATCAGGTGCTGACGTATTACCAAGTGAAGGCGAATGATATCGCTGTACTCAACGGATTGAACCTGATGATGCCGCCGGCAAGCACTCTGCAGTCCGCGCAGTTTGTTTCCAATGCCATCACCGTGACCGCCTCGGGAGTAGAAATTCAATAGAAGGAGGATTCCATCATGGCCGTCTTAGCTTCTGCAACAGCGAGCGGGTGTCTTTTCTATCAGGGACAGCCCTCATTCATGATCGCCGCGCTTCCGGCACCGGACGTTGGTGTGACCAGTAATGGGTCCTTGTCGCCAGGGTATTACTATGTTGCGTATACGTTCGCGGATGCGGATGGGAACGAAACCAACGCATCTCCTTATCAAACCGTTAACGTAGGATCGGGAAATGTTCAATCACTGATCGTCGTACCGGAACAGACACAAAACATTTTGATCACCATTCCAACATTCCCACTCGGAGTGGCAAAGGCGATGATCTACATTGGGACTTCTTCAAGTTCAATGAGGAGATCTACAAGCGTCACATCTGCAGGAACGTACACCATCTCCACAGTACCCGTTTCAGGACCTTTGGCACCGACGAGCAGCTCGGGACTGAACGGTCTTTTGTACACAGCACCGTCTTCCAGCGCGAACGTCACATCCCCCAGCGCGACCGCGTACGTGAAAGAAATCGTGTTGACCAATACCACATCTGCTGCGGCCACCGTGAGCCTCTACTCAATCGCGAGCGGCGCCTCAACGTATGACCCCAGCTTTTTGACCAATTACACCATTGCCGCGTACGACACGAAGATTTTCACCGGATTGAATCTCATGCTGATGCCCGGTTCTTCTCTGGTGGCTTCTCAAGGAACTGCAGGAGCTATCACCGTCACGATCTCCGGAGTCGAAGTTCAATGACGGGAGGTGACGGACAGCATGGAATCGAACATCTTGAGCTTCTTTCAAACCCAAGGACCGTGGGCGCTCCTCTTCGTCTTGCTCTTTCTCTGGGTGCTTCGTGAAAACCAGCAGCGGGAAGCCCGCCTGATCGACGTGATCGACCGCTTGAGCGAAAAGTATGACGAGATCACGGCAGATTTGACGGAAATCAAAGAGGTATTGCGCACGGCAAGGTAGAAGTTACCAGCATGAAAACAGACAACCTACTCTACCAAAACTCCCGCTTCGAAGTCCGCGGCAAGGACGGAGACGGGCTGTACCTGCATGAATACCGACCGCACTACGTCACCGTCTTGGCAATCTCGGACGGCAACCTCGTCGTCGTCCGCCAATTCCGCGCCCCGGTCGAGGGCGACACGTTCGAACTCCCCGGCGGCCGCACGGAGGGAGACGAGACGCTGGAAGAAGCGGCACGGCGCGAACTTCGCGAAGAGACCGGGCTGATCGCGGGCGTTCTGCATCCGATGGGGGCTGTCGACAGCCACGCGTGCATGCTGAACCGCCAAGTCCATTTCTACTTCACCGACGAAATTCTGTCGTCCGAAGCGCAAGATCTGGACGACGACGAAGACATCGACGTGCTCTTCGTCCCGCTCGCGGACGCGTTCGAACACATCCGCCGCAACGAGTGGAAAGACACCGAGCTGCTCTCCGCGCTGCTGCTTGCCAAACTTCACGGTCATCTCTGAGAGAGGCCCCTCGTCCCCGCCCGGGAACGAGGGGCCTTTTTCCTGCTGTCCGAATAACTTGATACCAAACATACAGGGGGGGATGCGCGCTGGAAACCAACTCTCGACCCTTGCTGGGAGTGCTCACCACAATCGTTCCTGCCCGCAACACGTCGCGCCGTTTCCGTTCGACGTTTCAACCGAAAGCGATCTGGAATCACCTCGCCCGCGCGGCGCACGAACAGGGGCTCGCCGTCTGTTTGTTTCGCCCGGAAGACCTCTCGGCCTCTTCGAAGAAGGTTTTGGGCATGTTCAGCGAGGACGGCGCCACATGGAAGCGCAAACTCGGCCCGCTGCCGGACATCGTGTACGACAACGTCTTCGTCCATCTAGCGGGCAAACGGGATGTGTTGCGGGCACGGCGTTTTTTTCTGGAGCGGGGGACACCGCTGTACAACCCGCGCCTCGGGAACAAAACACAACTGGCCGCATGGTTGCGCGCCTATCCGAGCCTGTGGCGGCACCATCCGAAAACGGTGCCCTTCACGCAGGAGGAGCAGGTGTTTCAAATGCTTGCGGAGTGCGAATCGCTCTACCTCAAACCGATCAGCGGCAGCGCGGGGCAGGGGATTCTGGAAATCCGGCCCGCCGACGCAGCGCGCTATTGTGTGCGGGCGGCGAAGTTTGGCAACACCAAGCAGCCGTATGAAGCGGAGCTCCCCGCGTCTGAGTTGAAACGCCTCTTGCAGCGGGAGCGCAATCGCTGCAAGTTCATCTTGCAAGAGGGTGTGGAGCTGTTGCACATCGACGACGGAAAAATCGACCTGCGCACGCCCTTGCAACGCAACCGCCAAGGGAAGTGGGAGCAAGTCGCTCTGATCGTCAAGCGCGGCCGGCAGCATTCGATCGTCAGCAACTACCATGCCGGCGGATCGGCGCACGACTGGGCGTGGTTGCAAGAGTGGGCACAGGAACACCGCATCTCGTTGCCCGGCGAGCACGAGGTGGAAGAACTCTCGCAACGCATCGCATGCGCGTATGCGGACAAAGCACCGCATCTCGCCACTCTCGGTCTGGATCTTGGCATCGACACGTCCGGCAAACTCTGGTTGCTCGACGTCAACGCCCGCCCCGGCCGCAACATTCTGGATGCGGATCAGAAGATCCGGTGCTTCGAACTCCACGCCGAGTTCGCCGCCTACTTGTTGGATAAAAACAAAGGTTGATCTCCGGCGGGCAGTCGTGCTTTTCGGCTGGACAATTCAATCATTTCAGAGGAAAATAAGTTTAGCGGAGAATCGCGTGAAAGGATGTGAGTGACATGAAATTTGATTTCCGTAACTTATTTGACGAGTATTTGGAGATGCACGTGAATCAGGTCAACCGCTGGTTGCACGTGATTTCGATGGCGGGCGCCTGGATTCTGTTTCTGGTCGGCTTGTTCGCGTGGCATCCGATTCTCTGGTTGTGGATTCCGGTGACGTACATTCCGGCGATGTGCGGACATTTCCTTTTTGAACGCAACCAGCCGACGTTTTCACGGTTTATCCAACAAAACGGCTGGGATGTCAAAGGGCTGTTGCTGATGGCCGTCGTCGAGGAAGCGTGCGTGTTTTTGATGGCGTTGGAGCAATTCGGGCTGATTAAATTGCCGCGCAAACCGAAGACCCGCCGCGTCTACTAGACAGGGGGATTTCCGTTGCTTCCTTCTCGAAACACTACATCATGGGGCATCCGCTTGTACTGCTTGTTGGCTTTGGCTCGCCTGAGGACCGGATTCCCGGGCGCGTTGGCTTTTTTGATCGGGTGGCAGGCGACGCACCCCGAGGAACGCTTTCACCATTCGCTTGTTCATCATCCGGTGTGGTTTGCGACAGGCTCGCTGCTCAGTTTCCTCTCCGGGACGGTCGTCAACTTGGGCAACACCGTCACCGACATTCGCGAGGATAAAGTCAACCTCCCGCATCGGGTGCAGATCGCCCGCTTCTACGGACTGCGCCGTTTATGGGCAGCCAATACCGTCATGTCCGTGCTGATGATTTTGCTTGGTGCTCTGACGTGGAATCTGGCGTTTTTCCTGATCACGATTTTGGCGGTTTGGTTGATGAACCAGTATTCGTTTCCGCCGTTGCGATTGAAGCGGCACCCGTTTCTCTCGCTGGTGAATTTCTCCTGTGCGGTTTCGTTTCCGTTCGGCTTTGCCCTGCTTCTGCAGACGGGCGGCCGCGTGTGGCCGAACAGCGAATGGACGTCGCTGTGCCTGTTGTGCACGATCTTCTTCGGGCTGTTTGGCACCGCCAAAAACCTCCAAGACTACGATGGCGACAAAGCCGCCGGCATCCGCACGACCGCCACGATGTTCTCCACCAAGAAAGCCGCCGTCTTGTTCGTGGTGATCTGCATTACGTCAACGCCGCTCTTTTTCTTCATCCCGTTTTTCTTGGGACTGTTTGATCCGCAGGTGGGACTCATTCCGCTGTGGAGCCTCTTTATCTGCCCCATCTTGGTCCTCATGTTCAAACACCGCGACGACCCGAACACGTTGAAAACCCTTCAATCGATCTTCTTTATGTATCCCATCTTCTTCTTGGCTTCACTTTGCTTGCTGCTCTTTCCGTCCGTCACGATGGCGGTCGCCGTCACGATTCACCTCTGTCTCTTAGGCTTGGTCGAGCGCCTCGGCTTGGACGCCCGCAACCCGAACGCGTACCGCACGTTGCAACGACTCACCAAGCAGGAAGGGCAGCAGAGCGGCTACTCTCAACATACCCTATATTAATAAGTAGAAACTCGATGAACCTCGCTGCCGTCTCCCGGCGGCGGCTTGGTGGTTTCACTGAATTTGGGTATACTGGTATGTTGTGAAGGAGGAGTTATCGCGTGAAATTGATCGTACTAAATGTCATCGTCGGCGCCGTGATCGGGCTGTTCACGAACTGGCTGGCGATTGTGATGTTGTTCCGCCCGTGGACGGAGAAAAAAGTATTCGGCATGCGGGTCCCGTTTACACCCGGCCTCATTCCGTCCCGACAAGGTGAACTGGCGGAAAAGCTGGGGGAGATCGTGGAGGAAGACCTGCTCACGCCGGAGGGCGTCGCAAAATCGCTGCGGCGTCCGGCGCTGGAGTTTGCCGTCAAGCGGGCGGCGATCTCGGCGATCGGCAACGCTTTGCATGAAGCGCCGACGCTTGGGCAACTGCTCGCCCGCCTGTTTGGAGCAAAGTCCCAAGAGCGGATCGAGACGTTTTTGGTCGAGCGGGCTGTGCAGTTTTTGCAAGACGGGGAAGGGCGCGCCAAGATCGAAGCCGTGGCGGACAGTTTGTTCGACCATCTGCGCGATACGCTTGCGGGCGACGCTGTGCGCCGCGACCTCGTCGGAGGATTTGCCGTTCCTCTGCATCAGCAATTGACCGCCGGGACGACCTCTTGGCAGCAAGTGTTGCCGGAGAGCGCCCGCGAGTTGATCGAAGAGCGCCTGCGCGCGCAAATCGATCCGCTCTTGGACGGACTTGCGCAATGGATGCAAGAGCCTGCGTTCGTGGAAGCGGTCGCGCGGATGCTCACAGAGAAAGTGGAGAACATTCCGTTGATCGGCGCGATGGCGAAGGGGTTTCTGACCCCGGATCGTGTGTCGGCCGACATCATTCCCCGTCTGCAAGCGGTGGTGCAGTCCGATTCGGTGCATCGCCTCGTCGGGGACAAGCTCCACAACATGCTCGGCGGGTTCTGGGAGCAGCCGGTCGGCCGCTACCTCGGCAAAATCTCCGCCGACGACTTCCAAGACCTCTTGGAAAAAATCCTGCACACGCTCCTCGACCGGGTGCTCGGCGACAACGAAGCGACGCGCGCGCAATTCCGCTCGCTCGTCGTCGGCGGACTGTTGGCGGGGGAGCACGAGAACCGCATCGGCGATTTGCTGCACCGGATCTTCGACGGCATGGCGGGCTTTGACGTGCGGCACTTGTACGTCGAGCATACCGAGACGGTGGACAGGCTGATTTCGCGCATCTGGATCTATGTCCGCGACCGGATGCTCGATTCGCTGCCGGAGTTGCTCGAAGCGCTGTCGGTGCGCCGGATCGTGCAAGAACAAGTGGCGTCCTACCCGATTTCCACGATGGAGAAACTGATTCGCAACGTGGTGAACAAAGAACTCAAGATGATCACCTACTTAGGCGGGATTCTCGGCGCGGTTATCGGGTTGATCCAAGGATTGATCTCTCGTCTCTAAATTCCTTACACAATGACTAATGAACTGTAACTTTGCATACATTGATTCTCGACTGTTCCGTTGCTAGGATGGAACTGAATTCTATTTCTTGGCAGGAGGATCGAAGAAATGAATCCATACGACAAAGCGCACGAATTGGCGCGTGCGATTCGTGAGAGTGAGGAATTTCGAGTGTTGGCGGAGCGCAAAAAGAAGGTCGACAGCGACCCGCAAGCGAAAAAGGTACTCGACGACTTCCGCCGACGCCAATGGGAGATGGAGACCCGCCGGATCATGGGCGAAGAAATCACCGAGGATGACCTGCGAAGCATGCAGAAGTTGCAGGAAGTCATTCAGTTGCATGACGCGGTGCGCGAGTATTTGGAAGTCGAATACCGCTTCAGCGTGATGTACTCGGATATCCATAAGATTTTGGGCGAGTCGGTTCGCGAAGTGATCAACACGCCGGAGGGCGTCTAAACCGTTTCGTTTTTTGCATTCATGAGCTTGTACATAAGAGAGGAGATTTCATCGTGAAACTGACCTACCTCGGACATTCTACGTTCCTCGTCGAAGCAGACGGCAAGCGCGTCATCATCGACCCGTTTCTTGAACACAACCCGAAAGCAACTCTGAAACCGGCCGACGTGAAAGTCGACGCGGTTTTGCTCTCCCACGCGCATTTCGACCACATCGCCGACGCGCTCCCGATCGCCAAAGCGAACGATTGCCCGATCATCACGAACTTCGAGTTGTCGGAGTACTACGCGAAACATGGCGTGAAATCGCACGGCCTCAGCATCGGCGGCGGATTCAACTTTGACTTTGGCCGCGTCAAGCTGACCCTCGCGTTCCACGGCGCAGGGCTTGATATTCCGGGTAAAGACATCGTGTACGGCGGCTCTCCGGCGGGCATCTTGCTGACGATGGGCGGCAAAACGATTTACCATGCGGGGGATACCGGTCTGTTTGGCGACATGAAGTTGATCGGCGAAATGAACAAACTCGACGCGGCGCTGTTGCCGATCGGCGACAACTTCACGATGGGCCCGGACGACGCGCTGGTGGCAGCTTCTTGGTTGAAAGCCGGCGTGACCGTGCCGATGCACTTCAACACGTTCCCGTTGATTGAGCAAGATCCGCAGGCGTTCGTCAACCGCCTGTCTGAATTCGGACTGAAGGGTGCGGCGCTGGAGCCGGGCGCGTCGGTTGAAATCTAAGGTTAAGCCAACTGCATGAAGCACATGAAAAAAGAGCCCCGCACCGGGAGCTCTTTTTTTCATCTTAGTGATGGGTGACGAGGTTGACCATCATGCGAGCCAGCGCGTGACGGTCTTCATCGCCGGATACACGCCACATTTCAGCGAGCAGGCGTTCTTGTTCGTTTTTCGGGTCAACTTTTTCGGCGAGGTATTCCCCGACGCGGAAAGCGACTTGGTCGACTTTTTCATGAGCCATGCCGGTATCAACTGCTTGTTGAACACGGTCACCCAAGAATTCTTTCCATTGATCGAAGTTGCTCAGTACGGACATCGAGATCCCTCCTTCGAAGTGTTGGACTATGGTGTTGACGAAATATAGAATGCCTCGGAGGGGGAGGCGCTATGCACCGCAGAAGCGATAACGAGCTGTAAGATTGCTGTAATGGTGCCGTAACATAGCTATTGTATGATAAGACTACATCGACATAACCCCCTTTTCGAGTGACCCCTTCAAGGTCACCGTTTTTTTTGCATACGGGTCTGGACGAGCGCATATCTTGTACCATGACCAGAGGAGACAGGGAAGAGGGGGAAGTCATTTGCAACGGAAACAGACGATGCGTGCGTTTGTCTATCTGACGGTGGGGTTGGCGATGTTGTTTTACGCCTTGCCGCGGGTGCCGGACGTTACGATGGATCTTCACGGGGCGTTCACGATCTGTTGGTTGGCGTTTGCGATGTTGTGTATCGGCGCAAACCTCTATCATCTGATCGGCGTGGACAAGGAACGCCAGAAACGGCGCCGCCAAAGCGATTGGCTGTACCGGACGCTGCGCAACGTGCGCGAGCCGCTGCCGGCCAGAGCCGGGCAAAAAGGCAAGCGTCAGTACATGAAATAATACGCCCGGTCAAAACGCACTCCGAAATGACGAGTGCGTTTTTGCGTTTTGTTGTAATATAAGAAGTAGCAGATAAGGTCGGAGGTTCATTGGATGACGACGAAGCACGAACAGATCCTTTTTTACATAGAGAGTTTGGAGGTTGGCAGCAAGATCTCCGTGCGTCAAATCGCCAAAGCGATGGATGTCAGCGAAGGCACGGCGTACCGGGCGATCAAGGACGCCGAAGCGCGCGGCATCGTCTCGACCATCGAGCGCGTCGGAACGGTGCGCATTGAGAAACAGGAGAAGAAAAACATCGAGCGCCTGACGTTTGCCGAAGTGGTGAACATCGTCGAAGGCACGGTGCTCGGCGGGCGCGAAGGTCTGCATAAGACGCTCTCGAAGTTCGTCATCGGCGCGATGAAGATCGACGCGATGCTGAAGTATGTCGACCGCGATTCGCTGTTGATCGTGGGCAACCGCGAGAGTGTGCATCAAGCGTCGCTGGAGCACGGAGCGGCGGTGCTGATCACCGGCGGGTTCGATACGTCGGAGGAAGTGAAAGAGCTCGCTGATTCGCTGGCGTTGCCGCTGATTTCGTCGGCGTATGACACGTTCACGATCGCCACGCTGATCAACCGCGCGATTGACGATCGGCTGATCAAGAAGGAGATCTTGCTCGTCGAGGACTTGGTCAACCGCGAGAAGGAACCGCCTGTGACGCTTCAAGTCGGCGACACCGTGGGAGATTGGCAACGATTGATGGAGCAGACGGGGCACACGCGGTTTCCGATTGTCGATCCGGAGGGGCGGGTGCACGGGATCGTCACATCCAAGGACGTCGCCGGAGTGCCCGGCGAGCAAACGCTGGAGCGCGTGATGACGAAGAGCCCGCGCACGGTGACGGGCCGGACTTCCGTGGCGTCGGCGGCGCACACGATGGTGTGGGAAGGAATTGAACTGCTGCCGGTTGTGGAGCATCGCAAACTGGTCGGCGTGATTTCGCGGCAAGACGTGCTGCGTGCGTTGCAGTACAACCAAAACCAGCCGCAAGGGCAGACGATACAGGACTTGATCTTGAGCGGGTTTGAAGAAGTGCGGGAAGATCGGAGTGTTCGGCTGTCGGGCACGGTGACGCCGATCATGACGAATCAGCTGGGGTCGATCAATCCGGGGGTGTTGATGACGTTGATCAACGAAGCCGGGGAATTGGCGATTCGTCGGTTGAAGAACTCCGATATGGTTGTGGAGAATGTGACGGTGTACTTCCTGAAGCCGATTCAGATCGACAGCCAAGTGACGATCCTTGCAGACGTGATCGACATCGGCCGCAAATTCGGCAAAGTCGACGTGGAGATATACAGCGGCAGTGATTTAATGGGCAAGGCGCTGTTTACGGCGCAGGTGTTGGAGAGGTAGTAGAGGGTAGGCGATAGGAGGCTGACGCAGCGGATGAGACAGACTTGGAAATTGAATGTGGAGAACTTCGGGAAGATCGGGAAGGCGAGTATTGAGATTGCTCCGTTGATGATCTTTACGGGGGAGAACAACAGCGGGAAGAGTTATTTGATGTCGTTGTTGTGGGGGATTATTAACTCGGGGACGAGGGTGTTTCAAACGACTTCAAGCGATGCCTATCGAAAGTGCCAAAACTGGCTGGAGGCAAAACTTAAACAACACAACGACACGCCTTTTTCTTTTGATGATGAAGGAGTGCAAGTATTTATAGCTTGGTTCAATGAAGAGCTTGACAGTTATAAAGAAAAGTTGATGAAATTTGTGTTCGGGTTCGATATTTCTATTGGAAAGGTGTTTCTTAGTGATTATTCATGTGGCTCTCCGTTTGACATTCATATTACAAATCATGAGGAGTCTTTCGGATATAGCAGCGGTGATGAAGGGGGAAAGTTTTTCGTACCTAATTATGCGATATTCAGTTCGTTTGATGAAGAGATGAGGTTTGAGTTGCTTAGGCATTTATCTACAATGTTACTTTTTAGAGACTACTTTATGTTTGTCAAGGGAACTTCATATCTTCCTGCTTCAAGAACTGGGTTTTTGTTATCGTATCCAGTTCTTGTTAACGATGCATTCAGCAAAACTTATGGGAATTTTGTTGAAAACACAAATACCGTCAAATTCGGAGGTCCAACGCTTCAATTTTTGAGAGAGCTCACGAACGACGATAAGAACTCCGTTACACCTCAATACGAGGAAATAGCGGAGTTTTTGCAACAGAATATCTTGAAAGGGCAGATAATACGAGAGCAAAAGTTAACCCCATTACCTACCTATCAATATCAGCCTGACAACAGCCATCAATCATTTCCGTTTTATGTAACTTCTTCTTTGGTGACGGAATTAACCCCTATCGTCATTTTTCTCAAATACAAGCGGCTCACTTCTCTGATTATTGAAGAACCGGAGGCGCATCTCCATCTTGAAATGCAAAAGAAAATGGCAATAGCCATTGTCCGTTTGGTGAATGAGGGTCTCCCAGTTTGGATCACAACGCACAGTGATACAATGGCGCAACAACTGAATAACCTCATCCAACTCTACAATCACCCAAACCGCCAAGAACTCGCAAAACAATTTGGATATGAACCGGATGATTTCCTGTGTCCAGACAAAGCAGTCGTCTATCAATTCACTGCAACCGATGCTGGCACGAAAGTCGAAAAACTCCCCTTGACGTCTGGAGGCTTTGCCTTTCCGACTTTTACGAACAGCATTTTAGAGCAAGCCAATCAAACTCTTGCTTTCGAGGTAGACACGGACGATGATCACGAATAGAGAACTAACGGAACGGCTCCAAGAGTGGATTCCTCAAGAGTTATTTCATCAAATCGAAACGACTACCGCGACCATTCAAGAAAAAGAGAGCGATGGCTACGCGGAAATTGCCTGCACTCTCCCCACCGACGAAGCGTTCGAACTGCAATTGGAGGGGAAATCCTTCCCGACCCTCAGAAGACAAAATTGTGCCGACGGCATTCTGTTGCTCCGTCGTCCAGACGGTGAGTGGGAACTGCACATCATCGAATGCAAGCGTACCGTTGATAAAAACAAGTGGGCTCGGGTCAAAAAGCAATTCCTCGGAGCCATCCAAAGAGCCACAGCAATCCTCGCCCCTGTCGGCATCCACGTCACCAAATTCAAACTCTACACAGCCTACCGCGATGACGAACTAGAAAACGAAATCATGTCCCGCATGGCCCTTGCAAAAACTCTCCCAGCGGGGCAAACACGCCCGCCGTATTTCGACTGGCTGGACGGTCAACTCACCCTCTGGGTCAAAAACGATCTCTCCCATGAAAAAATCAAACTCAACTCTGACGGCGAAGCACAATACCTGCTCCAATGCCTCTAAAAAGTCCTCACGCACTCGCGAAGGACTTTTTTTCTTAACAATTCATCCACTACAAAATGCTATAATATACCAAAACCAACCCAAGAGAGTAGGGTCCCTCTTGAAACGAAATTCCCTCTACCGCATCTTCGCCATCGTCTTCATGGCGGCAGGCTTTTTTCTCCGCATCCTCTGGTTTCAGAAGCGCCATCCCGGCAAGATGAGCGCGGAAACCACGCAGCAGTGGGAAGCGCTGCTGCGCAAAGTCGCATGGAAATACAAACGCAAAGCCCTCCGACTCGAAGGGCTGTTGATCAAACTGGGCCAGTTTCTCAGCGCCCGCGCCGACGTGGTCCCACCGGTCGTCATTCAAGAACTGACCGACCTCGTCGACCAAGTCCCCGCCGTCCCGTGGGACGAGGCCAAAGCGGTGCTCGAAAGCGAATGGGAGGCTCCTTACGGCAGCATCCTGCATAAAATCAGTGAGAAGCCGGTCGCTTCCGCCTCCATCGGTGAAGTCTACCACGCGTTTCTCCACGACGGCACGGAAGTCGCCGTCAAAATCCAACGCCCCGGCATCGAAAAAATCATCCGGGCAGACTTCCGCGCCATTCGCATCGTCTTGTGGATGGCGGACAAGTTCACCAAGATGGGCAAGCAAGCCGACCTGCCCGCGCTCTACCGCGAGATGGCGTACGTCATCGGGGACGAACTGAACTTCAAGCAAGAACTCAAAAACGGCGAATACTTCGCCGAACGCTACCAAAACAACCCCGACCTCTACATCCCCAAGTACTTCCCCGCCTATTGCACCCGCCGCGTGCTGGTCATGGAGTGGATGGAAGGCGCCCGCATCAACGACTACGGGTACTTGGCGCAGCACGGCGTCGACCGCTCGGAACTCGCCAAGAAGTTGTTCAAAGCGGTGGCGGAACAGTTGTTTTTTGAAGGAAAGTTTCACGCCGACCCGCATCCGGGCAACATCATGGTCCAACCGGACGGCCGCATCGTCTTGATCGACTTCGGCATGGTCGGCACGATCAAGCCGGCAGACGCCAAGCAAATCCAAGACCTCGTCATGGGCCTCGTCCTCAAAGACTACGGGCAAGTGATCGACGCGCTGGAAAAACTCCGCTTCCTCCTTCCGCACGCCAACCGCCGCGAACTGGAGCGGGTGATGGAGTTGGCGATGCGCTTTTACGACGAGCAAGACCTGAAAAACGTCGACTACGACGCCGTCCAGCACATCATGGAGGACATCCAGAGCGTGATCCGCCAACAGCCGATCCAGTTGCCGAGCGAGTTTATTTTTCTCGGGCGCGCGCTCTCGACGTTCATCGGCGTGCTGTACGGCCTCGACCCGGAGATCGAGTTGGTGGAAGTCGGCAAGCCGATCGTCAACGAGTGGCTGAAGCGCAACGGCGCGGGCGCAACCGGCGACGGCGAATCCGCCTCCCGCACCTCCACGATCCTCAAGACCGTACAGAAGTACGCGCTCGACATCGGCCGCCAACTGCTGAAACTCCCGCGCCAACTGCAAGACGCGTTGGATGAACCGCGCAGGCGAACCGAGTGGGAGAAGGTCAAGCAAAAAAACCAATTTCTCCACGAAGTCTACGCGTCCCGCAAACGCTATGCGTTCTGCACCGTCTTGCTCTCGCTTGCCGTCGCCGCCCTGGGCTACTACTTCGGCGACCGCTGGCTGCTCTGGGGAGGAGCGGGGGTCGGCGTGATCGCGCTTCTCTGGTACCGAAACAGCGCCGTCAAACACTTGCGCTGGATTGAAGAACTTCGATAAATCTTCCACAAAAATCGAAAGGGTGACAAGACATGAGCCAACACGATCAAAACGAAACCGAACGCCAGGAACAGACCCAGCAAACGGAACAAACCGAACAAGCAGACTCCTGCTGCTCCGACTCCACCTGCAAAACCACCGATTGCTGCGGTCACAGCCTCGAAATCGAACACCTCGAAGACGGCTACCGCATCACGGTGCGCGGCGACCGAGAGAAAGTCCAACAACACCGCCGCGTCATGGAATCCTACGTCAACTTCCTCAAGGAACAAAAAAAATCCCGCTGGTGGCTCCCCTTGCCTCTGCGCTGGATTTTGAAATGGTTCCACCTCTGCAAATAACCCAAAAAAGCGCCAAGACCGCTCGCGACGGACTTGGTGCTTTTTTTCATGAAAGAGTATAATAGGGGAGAATATCTGTTCGCATAGAAAGGGGGAGGACGATTGCAACCCTTCGTCCACCTGCATGTACATACAGAGTACAGCTTGCTCGAAGGCATGTGCCGCATCGACGAGTTGATCGCGCGCGCCCAGGAACTCGGCATGGACGCCGTCGCGATGACCGACTCGGGCGCGATGTACGGAGCCGTCGAGTTTTATAAGAAAGCCAAGTCCGCCGGCCTCAAGCCGCTCCTCGGCTGCCAAGTCTACGTCGCCCGCCGCGCGCTCCACGAACGACCCGCTCGCGGCGAAGACCCGTGGCATTTGATCTTGCTTGCGGAAACTCTCCAAGGCTACCGCAACTTGCTCAAACTCGTCTCCCAAGCCCAACTCGCCGACCACTTCGACAAACCCTGCACCGATAAAAACTCCCTCTTCCGCCATCGGGAAGGGCTGATCGCGCTCTCAGGCGGTCTCGACGGGGAAATCGGGCAAAAACTGCTGACCGGCGATCTGCAAGGTGCCGAAGCGGCGGCGAAGGAATACGCCGATCTGTTCGGCGCGGATCGTTTCTACCTTGAATTGCAAGATCACGGGTTGATGCCCGAAAAACAAGTCAACCAATTGACGCTGCAACTTGCGCAACGCCTGCAACTGCCGCTCGTCGCCACGAACAACGTGCACTACTTGCGCCAAGAAGACGCGCCGAGCCAAGACGTGCTCGCCTGCATCCGCGAAGGCCGCGCCCTCCAAGACGAAGACCGCGTGCGCCTCGCGTCTCCCGAGTACGGGCTGAAATCCGGCGACGAGATGGCCGATCTGTTCCGCCATGTCCCGCAAGCCCTTGAAAACACGCGGCGCATCGCAGACCGCTGCCATGTGGAACTGGAACTTGGCGTGCACCATCTGCCCGCGTTCGACCTGCCGCCCGGCTTCACGGAAACCACCTACTTGCGCCATCTCTGTCTCATAGGCGTGCGTGAACGCTACGGGGAAGAGACGCCTCCGGTCCTGGAGCGGCTGAACTACGAGATTGACGTCATCTCGCAGATGGGGTTCGCCGGGTACTTCCTGATCGTCTGGGACTTCATGCGCTTTGCTCACGAGAACGGCATCTCCACCGGACCGGGACGGGGCTCGGCGGCAGGGTCGCTCGTTTCCTACGTACTGCGCATCACCAACGTCGACCCGATCCGCTACAACTTGCTGTTCCAGCGCTTCTTGAATCCGGAGCGCGTCTCGATGCCGGATATTGACATCGACTTCGAATACGAACGGCGCGGCGAAGTGATCGAGTATGTGACGCAGAAGTACGGCGCCGACCGCGTCGCGCAAATCGTCACGTTTGGAACGATGGCAGCGCGGGCGGCGATCCGTGACGTCGGACGCGTGCTGGATTTGCCCGCGCACGTCATCGACCGCGCCGCCAAGCTGATTCCCGGCCACTTAGGGATCACGATCGACAAAGCGCTCGATCTGGAGCCGCAACTCAAACAACTCTATGAGGGCGACCCGCTCGTCCAGAAACTGATCAACACCGCGCGCGCCATCGAAGGCTTGCCGCGCCACACCTCCCTGCACGCGGCAGGCGTGGTGATTTCCCGAGAACCGCTGACCGAATACGTGCCCTTGCAACGCGGGGCGGAGGGCGGCGTCGTCACGCAGTACAGCATGGAAGTGCTCGAAGACGTCGGCCTCTTGAAAATGGACTTCCTCGGACTTCGCTACTTGACGTTGATCGACCGCACGATCGAGATCGTGCGCCGCACCGAGGGCGTGCAGATCCACTTTGACGAGATGGGCATGGACGACCCGCGCACGTACGAACTGCTGATGCGCGGCGACACCGACGGCTGTTTCCAACTGGAATCCAGCGGCTGCAAAAACGTCTTGCGCGAGCTGCGGCCCTCTTCGTTTGAAGACATCATCGCCGTGATCTCGCTGTACCGTCCGGGGCCGATGGAGAACATCCCGACGTTCATCAAAGCGAAGCACGGCGAAACGGCGGTGCGCTATCCGCACCCGGACTTGCAAGGGATTCTCGAAGACACGTACGGCGTCATCGTCTACCAAGAGCAAATCATGCAGATCGCCTCCGTCATGGCGGGTTTCTCGCTCGGGCAAGCGGACCTCCTGCGCCGCGCCGTCGGCAAGAAAAAACGCGAAGTGCTCGCCGAGCAACGCGCGATCTTCGTGGAAGGCTGTTTGAAAAAAGGCTATGCCGAACCGCTCGCTCATGAGGTCTACGATTTGGTCGTCCGCTTTGCCGACTACGGCTTCAACCGGGCGCACGCCGCCGCGTACGCGGTGCTTGCGTACCAAACCTGTTATCTCAAAGCCAACCATCCCGCCGCCTATATGTCGGCGTTGCTGACTTCGGTCATGATGTCGCACCACAAAGTCGCGCAATACGTCGACGACTGCCGCCGCATGGGCATCGAAGTGTTGCCGCCCGACGTGAACGCCAGCTCGTTTGGGTTTTCGGTGGAGAACGGCAAGATTCGCTGCGGGTTGCTCGCCATCAAAAACGTCGGGCTCTCCGGCATTCAAGCGTTGGTGCAAACGCGGCGGGAAGGGGGCGTTTTTTCCGACTTGGGGAATTTCTGCGAGCGGGTGGACGCCCGCGCCTGCAACAAAAAAGCGCTGGAGTCGCTCATCCGCGCCGGAGCGTTTGACGGACTGCACGGCAATCGCCGGGCGATGCTGTTGTCTTTGGAAGAAACGGCAGAGCGCGGTCGGTTGCGTCAACGGGACCGCGATGACAATCAGATGAACTTGTTCGGCATGATCGAAGATCAGTCGCCAAAGCAAGCGCGGGGATTCCAGTTGCCGCCTGCAGCCGACTATCCGGAACGCGAGCGGTTGGAGATGGAGAAGGAACTGATCGGGCTGTACATCACCGGGTCGCCGCTGACTCCGTTTCGCGGGCAGATGGCGCGCTTGGCAGACAAGCGGGTCAGCGAGTTGACGGAGACGGCGGACGGCGCGATGGTCACCGTCGCGGGCATGATGCAAAAGCTCAAGCAAATTCACACGAAAAAGGGAGCGCGCATGGCGTTCTTTCAATTGGAAGACACCACCGGGGCGGTTGAAGTCGTGCTGTTCCCCGAAACGTACAAACGCTGCGCCGAACTGCTCCAGCAAACGGGAGGAGACGCCGTCGTCGCAGTCAAAGGCCGTCTGCAACACCGCGATGACGAACTGAAACTCCTCGCCGATCAGATGAAAGTGCTCCAGCCTGATGACGAGGGTGAATGGATCGAGGCAACGGAGAACGCCGGGCCGAATCAAGCGAATCAAGCACAAACCATGCAACCAGCGCAATCTGCGCAACCCGCTCACGGCGTGCTCTACATCCGAATCCGACCGGAAGACGAAGCCCGCCTGCACGACTTGCAGACGATCCTCATCCGCCATCACGGGCCGTGGCCCGTGCTGTTGTTTTACACCGCCACCCGCCAGGCACGGGCTCTCTCGGAAAAGTATGCGGTGAAGCCCAGTTCGTTTTTTGTCAAAGAAGTGGAAGCGCTGTTCGGCGAGGGAGCGGTTGTACAAAAGAGCAAATGATGTCATCCTTCTGGGCGTTCGCACATATGGTGGTACTATCTTCTCTTCACCCATCAGGGAGGCGAATCCCATGAACACGGAAATCATCAAATTGCTCGAACAAAGAGGCGTCACCGTCGACGACATTGCGGACATCGTCTTCACCCTGCAAAAACCGTATCACCCGAACCTCGAACGCGAACCGTGCGTGGAAAGCGTCTTGGCGGTGCTCGTCAAACGCGAAGTGCAATACGCGCTCTACACCGGTGTCGCGCTCGACATGCTGGCTGAGCAAAAACTCTTGCCCGAGCCGATGCAGACGATCTTGGAAACGGATGAATCGCTCTACGGCGTCGATGAGATTCTCGCGCTCTCCATCACCAATGTCTACGGTTCGATTGGACTTACATCATTTGGATATCTCGACAAGGAGAAAATGGGCATCATCGCGAAACTGAACGATAAGGCAAACGGCGTGCATGTCTTCCTCGACGATTTGGTCGCGGGAATCGCCGCCGCCGCCTCCGCCCGGATCGCGCATCGTTCCGGCAAGACAGTGAGTAAAAAGTAATAGTTATATTAATGTAATTAATGACCCGTCAGTAGAAATGCGTCTCGCAGGCATGATATAATTAAGTACCGAAGTCGCCCCGTTTCGTCATCTTCGGTGCGGGATGGGGCTTCACAAAAGGAGTGAGGGCACGTGTCGTTGCGAGAAGAAGCGCTGGAATTGCATCGCACACACCAAGGCAAGTTGGGCGTTGTTTCAAAAGTTCCGGTCGCAAACGCCCGCGATCTGAGTCTCGCGTACAGCCCCGGCGTCGCAGAGCCGTGCAAGGAGATCCACAAATCCACGGAGCGCGTCTATGACTATACTTCCAAAGGGAATCTCGTGGCCGTTGTGAGTGATGGAACGGCGGTGCTGGGCTTAGGCAATATCGGTCCCCATGCGGCGCTGCCCGTCATGGAAGGCAAAGCGGTTCTGTTCAAGTCGTTCGCAGGTGTGGATGCTGTTCCGATCTGTTTGGATACGACGGACATCGACGAGATCGTCCGCACGGTCAAACTGCTGGAGCCGACGTTCGGCGGGATCAATCTCGAAGACATCGCGGCTCCGGCGTGCTTTGCCGTCGAGGAACGCCTGAAGCAAGAGCTCGACATCCCGGTGTTCCATGACGATCAGCACGGCACCGCCATCGTAACTCTCGCCGGCCTGATCAATGCGTTGAAAGTGACAGGCAAGACCATGCAAGAAATCAAAGTTGTCGCCAACGGCGCAGGCGCCGCGGGCATCGCCATCATCAAACTTCTTCTTTCTATGGGTGTAAAAAACGTCATCATGTGCGACACCAAGGGTGCGATCTATGAAGGCCGTACCGAAGGCATGAACCCGATCAAAGACTTGATCGCGAAAAACACCAACCGTGAACGCCTCCAAGGCTCGCTCGAAGAAGTGATCGTCGACGCAGACGTCTTCATCGGCGTGTCGGTCGCCAACGCGGTGACCCCGGAGATGGTGCGCTCCATGGCGCAAGATCCGATCCTGTTCGCGATGGCGAACCCCGATCCGGAAATCGTGCCGGCTCTCGCGTATGAAGCGGGAGCGAAGATCGTCGGGACGGGACGCTCCGACTACCCGAACCAAGTCAACAACGTCCTCGCCTTCCCGGGCATCTTCCGAGGCGCGCTCGACACGCGGGCGAAGACGATCAATGAAGAGATGAAAATCGCGGCCGCCTACGCGATCGCGAACTTGATCACCGACGAGGAATTGACGCCCGATTACGTCATTCCGAAGCCGTTTGACCCGCGCGTTGCGCCGGCTGTCGCTTCTGCGGTTGCGAAAGCCGCGATGGACACCGGAGTGGCCCGCGTGCAGGTCAATCCGTCCTCCGTGGCGGACAAGACCCGGGCGCAAAGCGCCGTTGCCGCACCGCAAGCCTGAGTGAAATTTGCGGGTGTCGGGCGGGTGCGCGCCAGTTCCTTTTTTGCACCGTTGCGTTTGTTGCTTTGTTGCGGCATAGTGGGCTGTATGATATGATGAGTCCAAAATTACGGACGTTTTCGCTGAGGGAAGGTGCTCTTCGATGTGGACAGTTATCTATATTGCCCCGAACGCCAAAACGGCTGAGCGCATTCAGGACAAGCTTACGCAAGAAGGGTTCCTGGTCAAGCTCCGCCAGACGAACATCGCCAAGGAACAGTATGAGATTCTCGTTCCGGAATCTGAGCTAGACGAGGTGCAGGAAGTTCTCAAGGACATCCTCCACTCCTCGCATCGCTATCCAAATTAATGAGGTGAGATCGTGCTGAAGGATCTTTTCCATAAGAAAAAGCAACGGTATGCGACCTTGACTTCGCAAGATGTGGCTGAGCGATTGGGTCGCACCCGCACAGCCCCGGTCGAAGTATCGGTACCGGAAGGCCTGATGACCAAGTGCAAACATTGCGGCGAGGCCACTTTTACCAAGGAATTGGAGAAGAACCTCAAAGTCTGTCCGAACTGCGGATATCACTATACGGTGAACGCGATGGAACGCATCTTGATGACGCTGGATGAGGGCCGATTCTTCGAATACGATGCGGATATGACCGCGATGGACCCGCTCGGGTTCCCGGAGTATCCGGCCAAGTTGGAGCGCGAAATGAAGAAATCCGGCCTCAAGGAAGCGGTCGTGACCGGCGAAGGCACCATCGGCGGCTTCCCGGTCGTCTTGGGCGTCATGGACTCGACGTTCTTCATGGGATCGCTTGGCTCCGTCGCAGGGGAGAAGATCACCCGCGCCATCGAGCGCGCGATCGCCAAGCGCTATCCGCTGATCCTCTTCACCGCATCGGGCGGTGCCCGCATGCAAGAGGGGATTTATTCGCTGATGCAGATGGCGAAAACTTCCGCGGCGCTTGCAAAACTGCATGAAGAGGGCATCCTCTACATCGCGGTGAACACGTACCCGACGACCGGCGGTGTTACCGCTTCGTTTGCAATGCTTGGCGACTTGAACATCGCCGAACCGGGCGCGCTGATCGGCTTTGCCGGCCGCCGGATCATCGAACAGACGATCCGTCAAAAGCTCCCGGATGACTTCCAAACCGCTGAGTTTCTGCTCAAAAACGGCATGCTCGACATGGTCGTGCCGCGCAAGGACATGAAGCAAACCTTGGCGACCGTTTTGGAATTGCACGGAGGTGGCGCGCGTGGCGAATGATCTGATGTTTGAAAAACCGTTGGTTGAACTGCAGAAGAAGATTGAAGAGTTGCGCTCGTTCTCGGAGCAGAGCGGACTCGACTTTTCTGAAGAGATTCGCAAACTGGAAGAGAAGGCCGATTCCTTGGCCTCTCATCTCTACGATGATTTGTCTCCGTGGCAGCGCACGCAGATGGCGCGCCACTCCGAACGCCCGACCACCTTGGATTACATCAAGGGCATGTGCACCGATTTCCTCGAGTTGCACGGAGACCGCGCGTTTGGCGACGACCAGGCGATCGTGGCGGGCATTGCCAAGCTCGACGGCATCCCGGTGACGATCATGGGCCACCAGAAGGGCCGTGACACCAAGGAGAACATCGCCCGCCGCTGGGGGATGGCACAACCGGAAGGCTACCGCAAGACGCTTCGTCTCATGAAGCAAGCGGAGAAGTTCCGCCGTCCGGTGATCTGCTTCATCGATACGTCCGGCGCGTATCCGGGCATCGCTTCCGAGGAGCGCGGCATCGGCGAAGCGATCGCCCGCAACCTGTTGGAGATGGCCGCTCTGAAGACGCCGATCATCTGCGTCGTCACCGGCGAAGGCGGCTCCGGCGGGGCGTTGGCGCTGGGCATCGGCGACCGCGTCTACATGCTGGAGAACTCCATCTACGGCGTCATCTCGCCGGAGGGGGCAGCTGCTCTGCTCTGGAAGGATTCCGGACAGGCACAGCGCGCAGCCGATACGATGAAGATCTCCGCCGACCACATCCACTCGTTTGGCGTTGTGGACGGCGTGATCAAAGAACCGGAAGGCGGCGCTCACAAAGACAACGAAGCGACGATCGCCAACGTGCGCGAGACGATCGTCACCGCGTTGCGCGAACTGCTGGAGATTCCGACAGACGTGCTGGTCGAACAGCGCTACCAAAAGTTCAAGAACATGGGCCACTACGCGAACGGTTGATGCATAGGGGCTGGTACGGGAGCGAACACTGAACCTATCTGCATAGAATTTGCAGAGGAGCGGTGTTCGCATCCTTTGTGAATTAGCGGGACGAATTGTGTCCCTAGGGACGTTTTGCGTCACGCGCTCGTCTAGAGATGAATGGAGACAGGAGTTGGAGAGAGCGATGCGGAAAATTGGGGTACTTACCAGCGGAGGCGACGCGCCGGGCATGAACGCTGCCATCCGTGCGGTCGTTCGGAAAGCGATTTTTCACGGGTTGGAAGTGGCAGGGATCAAGCGCGGCTACACCGGTTTGATTTCCGGCGACATCGTCCCGATGGATTTGGGGTCGGTTGGCGATATCATTCACCGCGGCGGCACGATTTTGCAGACGGCGCGCTGTGAAGAGTTCAAGTCGGAAGCAGGACGCGAGAAAGCGATTGCGAAACTGAAGGAACACGGCATTGACGGACTCGTCGTCATCGGCGGCGACGGTTCGTTTCGAGGTGCGCAACTGCTTTCGGAAAAAGGCATTCCGACCATCGGGATTCCCGGCACGATCGACAATGACATTCCCTGCACCGATTACACGATCGGCTTCGATACGGCGGTCAACACGGTCATCGACGCGGTTGACAAGATTCGTGACACGGCAACGTCGCATGAGCGCACGTACGTCATCGAAGTCATGGGCCGCAACGCGGGCGACATCGCGCTGCTGGCAGGCGTGGCGTGCGGCGCGGAAAACGTGCTCGTGCCGGAAGCCAAGTATGACATCGCCGCCATCGTGGAGAAACTCCAACGCGGAGCCGCGCGCGGCAAAAAGCATTCGCTGATCCTCGTCGCGGAAGGCGCGGGCAAAGGCTTTGCGATCGGTGAAGTGATTCGCGAGTTGACCGGTTGGGACACCCGCGTCACCGTCCTCGGTCACATTCAACGCGGCGGTTCTCCGACGGCGTTTGACCGGATGCTGGCGTCGAAGATGGGCGCGCACGCGGTCGATCTGTTGCTTGAAGGTCAAAAAGCGATGATGATCGGGGTGCAGGGCGGCAAGATCGTCGGAACGGATATCAACGACGCGCTGTGCACGCCGCGCACGCCGGATATGTCGCTGTACGAACTGGCCGGCGTTTTGTCGATCTAATCTCTTCATAAATTTTCATGAAATGACCACACTTTTTTGATACACTTGGATACATCTAAGAGGCTCAAGGGGGAGCGCACATGCGCAGAACGAAAATCGTTTGTACAATTGGACCGGCGTCTGAATCGGTCGACATGTTGAAGCAATTGATCCAAAACGGGATGAACGTCGCCCGACTCAACTTCTCGCACGGTACATATGACGAGCATGCAGCACGCATTCGCAACATCCGCCAAGCGTCTGAAGAACTGGGCAAGGACGTCGCGATCATGCTCGACATCAAAGGCCCGAAGATCCGCACCGGCATGGTGCGAGACGGCGCTGTTGAACTGCACAACGATGCGAAGATCATCCTCACCACCGAACAGATCGAACTCGGCGATGAGAACCGCATCTCGATTTCTTATGAAGGGCTGCCGGAAGACGTTACCGCCGGCTCCGACCTGCGCATCGACGACGGTTTGATCGGACTCATCGTGGAAAAAGTCGAGGGCAAGGACATCCATTGCCGCGTCACCAACGGAGGCATCTTGAAAAACCGCAAGGGCATCAACGCGCCGGGCGTGAAGCTGCGCATCGAATCGGTCACCGAGAAGGACATCGCCGACATCCGCTTCGGCGTGGATCAAGGCGTGGACTTGATCGCCGCTTCCTTCGTGCGCAAAGCGTCCGACGTGCTCGACGTGCGCCGCATTCTCGAAGAGAAGAACGCCAACCAACTGATCATCTCCAAGATCGAAACCCAGGAAGGCCTGGAATTGATCGACGAGATTCTGGAAGTCACCGACGGCCTGATGGTCGCGCGCGGCGACCTCGGCGTGGAAATCCCGACTGAAGAAGTGCCGCTCGCACAGAAGATGCTGATCTCCAAATGCAACAAGCTCGGCAAACCGGTCATCACCGCGACGCAGATGCTCGACTCGATGGAGCGCAACCCGCGTCCGACCCGTGCGGAAGCGAGCGACGTGGCCAACGCGATTTTTGACGGCACCGATGCGATCATGCTCTCCGGCGAAACGGCAGCGGGCAAATACCCGGCAGAAGCGGTCGCCACGATGGCGCGCATCGCGGAACGCGCCGAAGAAGCGCTGTTCGGTCACCTCGTCTCGGTCCGTTCCAACGGTTTGATCGCCGAGACGGGCACCGTCACCGATGCGATGTCCCACGCGGTGGCAACCGTTGCCAAGGATCTGAAAGCGCACGCGATCGTCACGGCAACTTCCAGCGGCCATACCGCGCGCATGGTATCGAAGCATCGTCCGTCCGCACCGATCATCGCGACGACGAACAACGCCGACGTGGCGCGCCGCCTGCACGTTTCCTGGGGCGTGTACCCGGTGTTGACGCAAAAAGCGAAGACGACCGACGAACTGCTTTCCGTCTCCGTGGAAGGCGCGCTGTCGTCCGGAATCGTGGAACACGGCAACTTGCTCGTGATCACCGCAGGTGTTCCGGTCGGACAACCGGGCACCACGAACATGATCAAAGTGCACACGATCGGCGAAATCTTGGTACGCGGCCAAGGCATCGGCCACAACGCGGTTTCCGGTCGCCTCTTCGTCAGCAACAAAACCGAAGAGCTGCTGGAAATGGCAGAAGGCGACATCCTCGTCACACACGCGACCGACCGCGACATCGTTCCGGCGATGGAGAAAGCGGCTGCCGTCATCACGGTGGAGGGCGGTCTCACTTCGCACGCGGCAGTTGTCGGCATCTCGCTGGGCATTCCGGTAATCGTCGGCGTCCAAGGCGCGACCGATCTGCTGCAAACCGGCACGACCGTCACCGTCGACCCGCGCACCGGCTTGGTGTACGAAGGCGTCGCGCACGTGCTGTAAGCTGCGCGCTGGTTCATTTTTTATCGAAAACGCTCCTCAGCCGGGGAGCGTTTTTTGCGTTATAATAAACCGTATGAACAAAGGGGGCTTGAAGATGGCAGACAAGACGGTTGTCACCACGGAGTTCTCCGTGCGCTATCACGAAACGGACAAGATGGGGATCGTCCATCATGCGAACTATCTGCATTGGTTTGAAGTCGGGCGCGTGGAGTTCATGCGCCAAAGCGGGTTTCCGTACCGGCCGCTTGAAGAGGCGGGCGTGTTCTTGCCCGTGACGGAAATCTCCTGCAAGTATCATGCGTCGGCGCTGTTTGACGACGCGGTGGAAGTGCGGACGTGGATCGATTCCTACAATAAAGTACGTCTCACGTTCGCTTATGAGGTCTACCGTCTGTCGGACGGTGAGAAGCTGGTCAGCGGCAAGACGGAACACGTCTTCCAAGAGGCACAGAGCGGACATGTTGTCCGCATGCACAAGACGTACCCGGACCTGCATGCGCTGATCGTCGAACGAGCAGGAACCACGCCGTGAGCCGCGTGCTGCTTTTCGTGCTGATCGTCGTCCCCGCCTTGGAGATTTTCACGATCATCGGAGTCGGTCACGCCATCGGCGGCTGGCCGACGTTTCTCCTGATCGTGCTGTCTTCGTTGCTTGGCGCGTATCTCTTGAAAACGCAAGGCGTGCGCACATGGAACCAGATTCGCCGCGAGTTCTCGATGGGCATGCTCCCCGGAGCGTCGTTGCTCGACGGTGTGTGTGTCCTCGTCGGAGGGACATTGCTTTTGACGCCGGGCTTTCTGACCGACGTGTTCGGGCTGATCCTGCTCGTGCCGGGCGTGCGCAACGTGTTGAAACCGGTGTTGAAGATCTTGCTGTTGCGCTTGTTGTCGAAGGGTCGAATCACGTATTACCGCAGATAGTGGGAGAAGGAGCAAATCGGAATGTCTGAATTACAACTGCAAACGCCGCAACCGAACAGTAAATCACTGCCTGTGCCGCCGATTGTTTTTTTGGTGATCGGCGTGCTCGCCGTCTCGTTCTCCGCCATCATCATCAAGTGGTCGAGCGCACCGGCGACCGTGCTGGGTCTCTACCGACTCTTGATCACGTTTCTCATGCTCTGTCCCGTGCTGTTTACGCAAAAGTCCCGCGCCGAAGTTCGCGCGTTTACGCTGAAAACGTGGCTGCTCGTCGCGGCGTCCGGGGTTTGTTTGGCGTTTCACTTCATTCTCTGGATCGGGTCTTTGAAATACACCACCGTGGCGTCGTCCACGATCTTGATCACGCTGCAACCGATCTTCGTCATGGCGCTGGCGTATTTCACGCTCGGTGAGCGCACGTCCTTGCGCACGTGGGCGGGGGCGGGCATCGCGATCATCGGGAGCACCTGCATCGGCTGGGGCGACTTCCGCGTCTCCGGCGATGCGCTGTGGGGCGATCTGTTGTCGCTGCTCGGGACGCTCGCCGTCAGCGGTTATATGGTGATCGGACAATATCTGCGCAGCGCTCAGCAAGGCATGTCGTCGATGGTGTACTCGCTGTATGTGTACATTTTTGCGATCCTCGTGATGTTTTTCTACTGCTTGGGGGAAGGCTATTCACTGGTCGCGTACGACGCGCACGAATGGTTGCTGTTCGCCTTGCTTGCCGTGGTGCCGACGGTGTTCGGTCATACGCTGTTCAACTGGCTGTTGAAATACGTCAACGCGGCGACGATCTCGATGGGGATCCTCGGAGAGCCGATCGGCGCGACGATCCTTGCGTTTTTGTTGCTCGGCGAATCGGTGGCGGCGGCGCAATGGGTAGGCGGTGCCGTGATTTTGAGCGGCATCTGGCTGTTTCTCAGCTCCTCTAAAAAAATCCAGTGAGTTTCACCTGTTGAAACTCAGGTTCGAGCAATGGAAATTAGTTGTTGTTGCACGAAGTTGACGTATGGTATGATGAAACCACAACGCAATGCGTTATTTTTTCCAGATAAGTGGGTAAGGGGACTGCTGAATGCCTCCTTACCCACTCATGTATCTGTACATAGGCGAAGGAGGTCATTGTTTCATGTTTGAAAAGTACACCGCTCCGACTCAAGGTGAGAAGATCGCCATTGAGAATGGCAAACTGCAAGTACCGAACAACCCGATCATCCCGTTTATCGAAGGGGACGGCACCGGTCCGGACATCTGGAATGCGTCCGTTCGCGTGTTTGACGCGGCTGTTCAGAAAGCTTACAACGGCGAGAAGAAAATCGAATGGTTCGAAGTTCTCGCAGGTGAAAAAGCGTTCAATCAAACTGGCGAATGGCTTCCGAACGATACCCTTACCGCATTCCGCGAATACCTCGTCGGGATCAAAGGCCCGCTCACCACTCCGGTCGGCGGCGGCATCCGTTCTCTGAACGTCGCGCTCCGTCAAGAGCTCGACCTGTTTGCATGCGTTCGTCCGGTTCGCTACTTCAACGGCGTTCCGTCCCCGGTCAAGCATCCGGAACTGGTGGACATGGTCATCTTCCGCGAGAACTCCGAAGACATCTACGCAGGCATCGAGTACGCAGAAGGCACCCCGGAAGTGAAGAAAGTCATCGACTTCCTGCGCAACGAACTGGCTGTGAAGAAGATCCGCTTCCCGGAAACTTCCGGCATCGGCATCAAGCCGGTTTCCAAGGAAGGCACCGAGCGTCTCGTGCGTTCCGCGCTGGACTACGCGATCGCGCAAAACCGCAAGTCCCTGACTCTCGTGCACAAAGGCAACATCATGAAATTCACCGAAGGCGCGTTCAAAACTTGGGGTTATGAAGTCGCTGAGCGCGAATATGCAGATAAAGTCTTCACTTGGGCACAATATGACCGAATCAAGGACGCGGAAGGCACCGACGCTGCGAACAAAGCGCAAGCGGCAGCGGAAGCGGCTGGCAAGATCATCGTGAAGGACGTCATCGCCGATGCGTTCCTGCAACAGATCTTGACCCGTCCGGCTGAGTACGATGTCATCGCGACCCTCAACCTCAACGGCGACTACATCTCCGACGCACTGGCTGCGCAAGTCGGCGGCATCGGCATCGCTCCGGGCGCGAACATCAACTACGTAACCGGTCATGCTGTGTTCGAAGCTACCCACGGCACCGCGCCGAAGTACGCGAACCTCGACAAAGTCAACCCGGGTTCCGTCATCCTCTCCGGCGTCATGATGCTGGAATTCCTCGGCTGGCAAGAAGCGGCTGATTCCATCGTCGCAGCGCTTGAGAAAGCGATCGATCAGAAGACGGTCACCTATGACTTCGCACGTCTCATGGAAGGCGCAAACGAAGTGAAGTGCTCCGAATTCGCAGACGCGATCATTAAAAACCTGTAGGCACACTATTATTAACTATAGACAAGACGAAAGTGGGGTACTACAACATGACTCTGAAGCGTAAAAAAATCACCGTTGTCGGCGCTGGTTTCACCGGCGCAACCACTGCACTGTTCTTGGCTCAAAAGGAACTCGGCGATGTCGTCCTGCTCGACATCCCGCAACTGGAGAACCCGACCAAGGGGAAAGCTCTCGACATGTTTGAAGCAACCCCGGTTCTGGGTGTGGATGCCAACATCATCGGCACCTCGAACTACGAAGACACCGCAGACTCCGACCTGGTGATCATCACCGCCGGCGTGGCTCGCAAACCGGGCATGTCCCGTGACGACCTCGTCAACACCAACGCCGGCATCGTGAAATCCGTTACTGAGCAAGTCGTAAAGTATTCCCCGAACACCATCTTGTTGATTCTCTCCAACCCGGTCGACGCGATGACCTATGTGGCGTACAAAGCGTCCGGCTTCCCGAAACAGCGCGTCATCGGCCAATCCGGCGTGCTCGACACCGCGCGTTTCCGTTCCTTCATCGCGATGGAACTGGGCGTTTCGGTGGAAGACGTCACCGGCTTCGTCCTCGGCGGCCACGGCGACGACATGGTTCCGCTCGTTCGCTACTCCTATGCGGGCGGCATCCCGCTGGAGAAGCTGATCCCGGCTGAGCGTCTGGCTGAGATCGTGCAACGCGCACGCGTTGGCGGCGGCGAAATCGTGCAGTTGCTCGGCAACGGCTCTGCGTACTACGCTCCGGCAGCATCGCTCGTCCAGATGGCGGAAGCGATCCTCAAGGACAAGAAACGCATCTTGCCGTCGATCGTCCTGCTCGAAGGCGAATACGGCTATGACAACCTCTTCATGGGCGTTCCGACACTGCTTGGCGCAAACGGCATCGAGAAAGTGTATGAATTGGAATTGACTGCTGAAGAGAAAACGGCTCTCGACAAGTCGGCGGAGTCTGTCCGCAACGTCATCAAAGTCGTTTCCTAATTTTCAAAAAAATTGACCCCAGGGTGTAACCCCCGGGGTCTTTTTGTGTCTAAAGGTATACAACGGATGCACAAGTGTTCTCGCAGAGAGGAGAGAAGGAGTCGTTTCGTGTAGATTTATGGCGAATCTTCTAAGAAATATTCTAGATTCGTGACGAAATCGGTCACAAATCTCTCGCATCAATCAGATGTTTGTGTTATTGTATAACTTGTGGCTGTTTCTCTAGTAATCAGCGTTGTCGGAATCTTTTGTTGCATAAAATCTCCGTCTCTCCATAGGGATAGAGGGACGTGTCCTACAACGCGAATTTTGATTTACTTGAAAAGTCGCACAATTGACTCCGGGTATTAGGCTGAGCCTTACCATACACTCACACACAAGGTTTCACCTTTCATCTTAAGGGGGAGGAGGGGAAAACGGCGTGCGCGAAACCGGCCATGACAGCGCTTCCATTTTTTACATGACGCCGTAAAAGCGTGCCGCCATCGGAATTTGCGACACCGTCTCTAGCTTTGCCAACAAATCGCACTAGCATTCACAGAAAGAAAAAAGTAGACTAAAAGCTGAATCTAAAACGTCCAAAAAACTAATGATTTGGGAGGTGTGGTTGTGCTTAGGTTTATCCTCCGTCGATTGATCTACGGGATCATCACCCTGTGGGTTTTGATCACCCTGACCTTCATCCTGATGCATAACCTTCCGGGAGATCCGTTCGCAAACTCGCAAAAGTTGAGCCCTGAGGCGAAAGCGACCCTCATGAAAACCTATGGTCTTGACCAACCGATCTGGGTTCAGTACGGTTCTTACCTGAAGAAAATCGCAACGTTCGATTTCGGTGTATCGTTTAACTATCCGACCCGTTCCGTCAATGATGTTCTGAAGCAAACCTTCCCGACCTCTGCTGAACTCGGGATGTACGCGATTATCATCGCTGTAATCATCGGTCTCACTCTCGGGATCGTAGCTGCTCTGAACCACAACAAAGGTTGGGACTATGTCGCCATGCTGACCGCTATCATCGGGGTATCCGCTCCGGCCTTCGTAATTGGGCCGTTGCTCTCCTACTTCATCGGCGTTAAGCTCGGCTGGTTGCCGCCGGCACTGTGGAAAAGCCCTGAGTACAAAATTCTTCCGACCATCACACTGGCGTTTGGTACGCTGGCCACAATGGCGCGGATGATGCGTACCTCAATGCTTGACGTCGTCTCGCAAGACTACGTCAAAACTGCTAAATCCAAAGGTCTCTCGCGTTTTGCGGTTGTTGTCAAGCACACCATCCGTAACGCTATGCTCCCGATTATTACGATCCTCGGCGTCGCTCTCGTCAACATCACCACCGGCGCTTTCGTGGTCGAGCAAATATTCGCAGTTCCGGGGATGGGTAAGTTCTTCGTCCAGTCCATCTCTACCAATGACTACACGATGATCATGGGGATGACGATCTTCTATGCAGCCCTCTTGATTGTCGCGATCATGGTCACCGACGTTATGTACGGTGTGGTTGACCCGCGTATCCGTCTGGCGAAAGGAGGGAAGTAACGATGCAAACCGTTACCCAAGACAAATTCAAACCCGTTGTCAAAACCGGCAACAACGAGCGCGTCGTTCGTCAATCCCTCTCCTACTGGGCTGACGCGTGGCGCCGACTCAAGAAAAACAAACTTGCAATGTTCGGTTTGATCGTTCTTGCCGCCCTGACGATCCTCGCGCTCATCGGGCCGTTCCTTCAACCGTACGATTACCAAACGCAAGACTACGCAGCTCGTAACTTCGCGCCGTCCGGCTCGCACTGGTTCGGCACCGACGACCTCGGCCGCGACCAATGGGTTCGCGTCTGGTGGGGCGTTCGGATCTCGCTGTTCATCGGTATCATCGCAGCGGTGCTCGACTTCACCATCGGCGTCCTGTACGGCGGCATCTCCGCATACTTCGGCGGCCGCGTCGACGATATCATGCAGCGTATCATCGAAATCATCTACGGCTTGCCCTTCATGATCATCGTCATCCTCTTGATGATGGTAATGGGGCCGGGGATTTTCTCGATCATCATCGCGCTGGCAGCAACCGGTTGGGTCGGTATGGCTCGTCTCGTTCGCGGTCAGATGCTCTCTCTGAAAGAACAAGAATACGTTCTCGCAGCGCGCACCCTCGGTGCTTCCTCTTGGCGCATCATCCTGCGTCACTTGGTGCCGAACGCACTCGGGATCATCATCATCAACGTAACCTTCACCGTTCCGGGCGCGATCTTCGCGGAGTCCTTCCTTTCCTTTATCGGTTTGGGGATCAAGCCGCCGATGGCATCCCTCGGTTCGCTCGTATCCGACGGCGTAGCAGTCATGCGTAACTTCCCGTGGCGTCTGCTCTGCCCGTCCATCGTCTTCTCGCTTATCATGTTGTCGTTCAACCTGCTCGGCGACGGCCTGCGCGACGCACTCGACCCGAGACTTCGTAAATAGTAAGGAGGTACGCACATGTCGAACAACATTCTTGAAGTCAAAGACCTCAAGGTCTCGTTCCACACCTATGCAGGTGAGGTACACGCGGTTCGCGGCGTAACCTTCAACCTGAAAAAAGGTGAAGCACTGGCGATCGTAGGGGAATCCGGTTGCGGGAAATCCGTAACCTCCCAAGCGATCATGCGTTTGATCGCAACCCCGCCGGGCGAGATCAAGTCCACCTCGTCCATCCTGTTTGACGGCAAGACCGACATCGTCAAACTGAGCGACAAAGAAATGGAGAATCTCCGCGGTTCCGAGATGGGGATGATCTTCCAAGACCCGATGACCTCCTTGAACCCGACCATGAAGATCGGCAAGCAAATCGCCGAAGGTCTGATCAAGCACCAAGGTCTCTCCAAGCAAGCGGCTCGCGAGCGCGCCATCGAAATGCTGCGTCTGGTCGGCATCCCGAACCCGGAAGGCCGTGTGGATCAATACCCGCACCAATTCTCCGGCGGTATGCGTCAGCGCGTCATGATCGCAATCGCACTGGCTTGTAACCCGAAGCTCCTGATCGCCGACGAGCCGACCACCGCGCTCGACGTTACGATTCAGGCGCAGATTCTCGACTTGATGCGCGACCTGCAAGAAAAAACCGGCGCATCGATCATCTTGATCACCCATGACCTTGGCGTCGTGGCAGACTTGGCACAACGCGTCGTCGTTATGTACGCCGGCAAAGTTGTGGAACAGGGTTCTGTAGATGATATCTTCTACAACCCGCAACATCCGTACACCTGGGGTCTGATGCGTTCGGTTCCGCGTCTCGACAACGATGAGAAGCAAGAGCTGATCCCGATCGAAGGTACCCCGCCGGACCTGATTGCACCGCCGAAAGGTTGCGCGTTCGCAGCGCGTTGCCCGTACGCGATGGAAGTTTGCCTGGAAGCAGATCCGGACATTACCAAGATCAACTCTGGGCACAGCGCATCGTGCTGGCTTCTCCACCCGAACGCTCCGAAAGTTGAACGTCCTGTAGAAGTGGGGGGGCACCACAATGGCTAATATCCCGAACGCAGATACAATTCTTGAAGTTAAAAACCTCAAAAAATACTTCGACCTCGGCCGTGGTGCAATTCTGAAGGCAGTCGACAACGTCTCCTTCTCGATCAAGCGCGGTGAAACGTTCGGTCTGGTTGGCGAGTCCGGTTGCGGCAAGTCCACCACCGGTCGTACGATCATCAACCTGTACAACGCGACCGAAGGCGAAGTCCTCTTCAACGGCAAGAACGTGCACAAGTTGCAAGGCCGTGATCTGAAGCAATTCAACCGCAAGATGCAGATGATCTTCCAAGACCCGTACGCGTCCCTCAACCCGCGTATGACGGTCGGCGACATCATCGGCGAAGGCATCGACATCCACAACCTGATGTCCGGTCGTCAACGCCAAGAGCGCATCTACGAACTGCTCGAAACCGTTGGTCTGAACTCCGAGCATGCGTCCCGCTTCCCGCACGAATTCTCCGGCGGTCAGCGTCAACGTATCGGCATCGCGCGTTCCCTCGCGATCGAGCCGGAATTCATCATCGCCGACGAACCGATCTCTGCGCTGGACGTATCCATCCAAGCACAGGTCGTCAACTTGATGAAACGCCTGCAAGACGAACGCGGTCTGACCTACCTGTTCATCGCCCATGACTTGGCGATGGTCAAGCACATCTCCGACCGCATCGGGGTTATGTACCTCGGCGCTCTGGTGGAAGTTGCGGAAGCGAACGAACTGTATCGTAAGCCGATGCATCCGTACACCGAAGCTCTGCTTTCTGCGATTCCGATTCCGGACCCGGAAATTGAGCGTACCCGTGAGCGCATCATCCTCGAAGGCGACGTTCCGTCTCCGGTGAACCCGCCGTCCGGTTGCCGTTTCCGTACCCGTTGCCCGAAGGCAATGCCGGAATGCGCAAACGTGACCCCGGAACTCAAGGAAGTAGAACCGAACCACTTCGTTGCTTGCTTGTTGTACAACAACTAAGTCAAAGTGAAGACCGGAAGAAAGCACACCCACAGCGGTGTGCTTTTTTTTATGTTACAATAGTTATTATCTATGGACTGGACGAGGTGGAATCATGAGCCAAGAGAAAAAACTGATCTTGATCGACGGCAATTCGATTACATACCGCGCGTTTTTTGCACTCCCGCCGCTTTCCAACAGCAAAGGGCAGTTCACCAATGCAGCGTTTGGTTTTACGCAGATGTTGTTGCGTCTGTTGCAAGACGAAAAACCGACACACTTGGTCGTCGCATTTGACAAAGGCAAAGCGAATTTCCGACATGAAGTGTTCTCAGAATACAAAGGCACCCGTGAAAAAACACCGGGTGAACTCCGTGAGCAATTTCCTATTGTCCGGGAAATATTGCAATCCTTCGACATCCCGTATGTTGAAATTGATGGATACGAAGCGGACGACATCATCGGTACGCTGACCAAACAAGCGGAAGCGGAAGGGTACGATTCGCTGGTGGTCACGGGCGATAAAGACTTGCTTCAGATCGTCTCCGATCACGTCACCACGATGCTTACGCGCAAAGGGATCACCGAAACGGAGAAGTACGGCATCCCGCAAGTCCATGAACGCTACGGTTTGACGCCGCAGCAGATCATCGACCTCAAAGGGTTGATGGGGGATACGTCCGACAACATTCCGGGGATTCCGGGCGTTGGCGAGAAGACCGCGCTCAAACTGTTGGCCCAGTACCCGTCGGTCGAAGAAGTGCTCGCTCATGCCGACGAAGCGCCGGGCAAGAAACTGCAAGAGAAGTTGAAAGAGCATGCCGACTCGGCGCTTCTTTCCAAGAAACTCGCGACGATTCTGCGCGAAGCCCCGCTTGGGGACGTCGATCTGGAGAGCTATGCGTTCAGCGGCTATGACGCGGGCAAAGTTCGCGACAAGTTCAAAGCGCTTGAATTCAAGTCCCTGCTGGATCGTCTGCCCGCAGGCGGTGCGGAAAGCGAGTCGGACGAACCGGCGGTACAGGCGCAACCGCTCGTGGAAGCGGAAGTGATCACGGAAGAACGCGTGGGACAAGTGCTCGCGGAACTGCCGAGCGAAGTCGGCGTGTGGCTTGATCTCACCGGCAACTACCAATTGGGCGATCTTCACGGCATCGCGTTTGCCACGAAGGAGAAAGCGTGGTACTTGCCGCTCGCTGAAGCGGACGGAGCGGGGACGTCTGTTGAACCTTCCACCGACCGTACGGGCGAAGTGCGCTCCATCATCCCGACGGCCGTTCGTGATTTTTTGGCGAATACGGACAAGCAGTTGGTGTTTTTTGACCTGAAAGCGGCACTTGTCGCGCTGCGTTCGCATGGTGTGGAGTTGAACTGCAAAGCGTTCTGCACGTTGCTCGGCTCCTATCTGCTGAACCCGTCTGACGGGGCACCGGACCTCTATGACATCATCGACCGCCATGTCGGCTGGAAGCTCTCGGCGCTCCCGACCGGCACCGCGAAGAAAAAAATCGAAGTAAGCACAGCTGACCGCGCCGCGCACGCAGGAGCTGCGGCCGCCGCCAACGCGCTGATGCAAGATCGCCTCGTCGAAGCTCTGCGCGACAAAGAACTGCTCCCGCTCTATCAAGATCTCGAACTGCCGCTCACGTATGTTCTCGCCGGCATGGAAGCGGTCGGCGTGCGCATCGACACCGACGAGTTGCGCGCCATCGGCGACGATTTGAAGCAGCGCATCGAACTCCTGCAAGCGGAAATCTGGGAGCTCGCAGGGGAAGAGTTCAACTTGAACTCTCCGAAGCAACTCGGCGAAATCCTGTTTGAAAAACTCGGCCTCAAAGGTTCCAAGAAAACCAAGACCGGCTACTCCACCGCAGCCGACGTGCTGGAAAAACTCGCGCCGTTCTCTCCGGTCGTCGCGAAGATTCTCGAGTTCCGCCATCTCGGCAAGTTGAACTCCACCTATGTAGAGGGCCTGCTGAACGCCGCTCGCCAGCAGGGAGAGAGCCATTACCGCGTGCACACGCAGTTCAACCAAGCGCTGACCGCAACGGGCCGCCTCTCCTCCACGGAGCCGAACTTGCAAAACATTCCGATCCGCACGGAAGAGGGCCGTCGTCTGCGCCATGTGTTCGTGCCGTCGAAGCCCGGCTGGAAGATCCTCGCCGCCGACTACTCGCAGATCGAACTGCGCATCCTCGCGGACATCGCGGGCGATGAAAACATGATCGACGCGTTCGTCAAGGACATGGACATCCACACCCGCACGGCGTCCGACGTATTTGAAGTGGCGCCGGAGGAAGTTGACGCGAACATGCGCCGGGCAGCGAAAGCGGTCAACTTCGGGATCGTCTACGGCATCTCCGATTTCGGCCTCTCGCAGAATTTGAACATCTCGCGCAAAGACGCGGGCCAGTTCATCGAGAACTACTTCGCGAAATTCTCCGGCGTGAAACGCTGGATGGACGAGATCGTCGAGCAAGCGCGCCAAGACGGCTATGTAAAAACCAAACTGGGCCGCATTCGCCAACTGCCCGACATCAACGCGTCGAACTTCAACGTCCGCTCGTTTGCGGAACGCACGGCGATGAACACCCCGATCCAAGGCACCGCCGCCGACATCATCAAAAAAGCGATGGTCTCCGTCGACGAAGCTCTGAAACGGGAACAGCTCTCGGCAACGATGCTCTTGCAGGTGCACGACGAATTGATTTTTGAAGTGCCGGAAGAAGAGATCGAAGCGCTCTCGGCGCTGGTGCGCCGCGAAATGGAAAGCGTGCTGCCCGATCTCAAAGTCCCGCTTAAAGCGGACCTCAACGTCGGCGACACGTGGTATGAAGCCAAGTAAAGACCAAGCAGAGTCAGTCACCTGGAAAGGAAGTCAGCACCATGCCGGAATTGCCAGAAGTCGAAACCGTTCGGCGCGGCTTGGAAGCGCTCGTCGTCGGCAAGACGATCGAGCGCGTGACCGTCACGCTCGGACGCATCATCCGCAAGCCGGATGACATCGAGGAGTTCAAACTGATCCTGCAAGGCTTGACGATCGAGGAAGTCAAGCGCCGCGGCAAATACCTGCTGTTTGGCGTCGGCCCCTACACGCTGGTCTCGCACCTGCGCATGGAGGGCCGCTACGGGCTCTACAGGGCGGATGAAGAGGTGGAGAAGCACACGCACGTGATCTTCCACTTCACCGACGGCACGGAGCTGCGGTACAAGGACGTCCGCCAATTCGGTACGATGGACGTCCTGCCGCGCGAAGATTTTTCCGAACTGCCCGGTTTGCATGAGTTGGGACCGGAGCCGCTCGACGAGTCGTTTACGCCGGACGTGCTTCGCAAGCAGGTGCACAAGAGGCGCAGCGGCAAGATCAAAGCGCTGCTGCTCGACCAGACATTTGTGGCGGGCCTTGGCAATATCTATGTGGATGAGGTGCTTTTTGTTTCGGGCATCCATCCGGAGGCGAACGTGACGAGACTTACGGACGAACAGATCGGCAAGCTGCAACGGGCGATCGTTGATGTGTTGACCCATTCGGTCAACCTCGGCGGGTCGTCGATCAAGTCCTACGTGAACGGCTACGGAAGCGAAGGGCAGATGCAGCACGAACTGCGCGTGTACGGACATGAGGGAGAGCCGTGCCCGGTCTGCGGCACGGAGATTGTGAAATCCCGTGTGGCGGGCCGGGGCACGCACTTCTGCCCGACGTGCCAGCCGCAACCGGACTGATTCCCCGGTTGTTGTCCCCCGAAGGTGGAACACCCTTTCTCTCTCGGATGCATATCGTGGTTGCATAAGTCGAGGGAAGGAGGAGACAGCGTGTTTCACGTGGTTTCCCTGTTGGTTCTCGCGTTTGCGGTCTCGCTGGACGGCTTTGGCGTCGGCGTGACGTATGGATTGCGCAAGATTCGGTTTCCTCTGTGGTCCTTGCTCATCGTGACGGCGTGCTCCGCCACGATGATTTTGATTGCGATGCAGGTCGGCGGCGTGCTGTTGCAGTACGTCTCGCCGCAGGTTGCCAAAGACCTCGGCGCCGTGATTTTGATCGGGGTCGGCTCGTTCGCAATTTACAACCTTGTGACACAGAAGGAAAAAGAACCCGTGGAGGAGAATGGAGTCAGTGTCGTCTCTCCCGCTGAAGGTGAAATACCGGAGAAAAAGACGGTGCTTCGTCTGGAGTTGAAGAAGCTCGGCTTGGTCATTCAGATCTTGCGCACTCCTTCTTCAGCCGACGTGGACCGTTCGGGGGACATTTCTGTGAAGGAAGCGCTGGTGCTGGGATTCGCCCTGTCGATGGACGGATTCGGCGCGGGGATCGGCGCGTCGCTGGTCGGGTTTCAATCGACTTCGACGGCGCTGACGATCGCGGGCATGGGCTTGCTGTTCATCTACTCGGGGATCAAGATCGGCACCCGGTACGCCGATGTGCGTTTTTTGCAGCGGATGGCGTTTCTGCCGGGGGTGATGTTGATTGTGATCGGCATCAGCAAATTTTTCTAGCCACTATACTTGCAGCTGCTTGGAGGAACGTTACGTGATGATCGCAGGGTTGACCGGATCGATAGCAACGGGCAAAAGCACCGTCTCCGCCCTCTTTGAAGCACTTGGCGCCGTGATCATCGATGCTGATAAGATCGTGCGTCAGGTGCAACAACCGGGGCAACGGGCCTATGAAGATATTGTAGAAGCGTTTGGGGAGGAGATTTTGCTTCCCGACGGGGCTTTGGACCGCGCGAAGTTGGGCGCGTTGGTGTTCGGCAACGATGCCAACCGCCAGAAGCTCAACGGGATTGTACACCCGCGCGTTCGCGAAGAACGCGACCGCCAAACGCAGGAAGCTCTGAAGCAAAACCCCCGTGCCGTGATCATCTGGGACATTCCGCTGCTGATCGAGACGGGGATGCACAACCAAGTGGACAAAGTCATCGTGGTGTACGTGGACGCAGAGACGCAGTTCTCGCGTCTCTTGTCGCGGGACGAGCTTTCCGAAGAAGCGGCGAAACAGCGGATCGCCTCTCAGATGCCGATCGAGGAGAAGAAGCAGTACGCCGACTACTTGATCGACAACCGGGGGACGCTGGCGGAAACGGAAGAGCAAGTCCGCAAGATCTGGGAGGAGTTGGCAGAGTGATCTGGCCGCGCATCTCGTGGGCGTTGACACCGAAAGCGAAGAGGAAGATCAGCATCTTGGGCTTGCTGTTGCTTCTCGTGGTCGTGGTGGTCAGTTCGAACACGTTCTGGCGGTTTCTCTACCCGTTGCACCATGAGGAGTACATTCGGACGGCAGCGGCGAAGAACGGGGTGGACCCGTTGATGGTCGCGGCGCTCATTAACGTGGAAAGCAAGTTTAAAACGGAGAACGTCTCGCACGTGGGGGCGGTCGGCTTGATGCAGTTGATGCCGGAGACGGCGACGTGGGCAGCCGAGCAGAGCGGTTTGCCCTATGACGGGCCGACAGACCTCGCCGATCCGCAGCGCAACATCGAACTGGGGTCGTGGTACCTGGCGTATCTCAAGAAGCAGTTCGACGGCAACTGGGTCGCCGCTGTGGCAGCGTATAACGGCGGTCCCGCGCGCGTGCAGGGGTGGATGCAAGACGGTGAGTGGGACGGAACTCTCGACACGTCGGACAAGATCCCCGTAGGCGAGACGCGCCATTACGTGCAGCGCGTGTTCTTCAACTATGAGAAGTACAAGAAGCTCTACGCGCCCTGAGCATTTCCAGCATAGGGCGCGCTCTCTCGTCGGACACTAGCGAGAGGGAGGGATGCACATGGACAACCAGAACCGAGACAACCAGAACCGCGAGAACCAGTTGAAAGTCATGGCGAAGGACGTTCACTACAACGAAGTCCGCGAACTGACTCACGAGGACTTCGAGCACAACTTCCTGCGCGGCGACGCCATCGACGCCACCACCCGTGGCAGCGTGGATGACTACGAGCTCGACCGTCTGACCGCCAGCCGCGAGGATGAAGGGTACGACTCGCTCGCCGAACTGCCGATGACGGTGAACATCCAAGAGCCCGGCAACGACGGCATGGTCCAAAACGCCACCGTCAACCGCGACTCGTACGGACGCGGGCTGGAAGGCAAAGGCTTGATCTCGGAACAAGAGGCCGACTAACGAACGAATCCCCCCGCCGATGGCGAGGGGATGTTTTTTCAAAGCGCCGAAGTACGAGAACTACGAAGAAACCCCCCGCGGCGGCGGAGGGGTTGTTTTGCTTGGCGACTACTCTTCAACTGTTTCGCGGACGAAGATGTAGGGGAGGTTGCGGGCGTAGTCCCCGAGGTTAAGGCCGTAGCCGGCCACGAACAGGTCTTCGATGGTGTAGCCCGTGTAGTCGAGTTGCACGTCCACTTTGCGGCGCGACGGCTTGTCGAGGAAGGTGCAGGTTTTCAGCGTGCGCGGGTTCTTCTGCTTCAAGTGCTCCACGACGCCGCGCATCGTGATCCCGGTGTCGAGGATGTCGTCGACGACGAGCACATCCTTGCCTTCGATGTCGGTGCGGACATCGTGAACGATCTCGACGCGGCCGGAAGAAGTTTCATCATGACCGTAGCTGGAAGTCGTCATGAAGTCGACGTTGACCGGCATGTCCATTTCGCGCACCAAGTCTGCGGTGAAGATAAAGCTGCCGCGCAGAAGCGATACGACGACGACTTCGCCGTCCTTGTATTCGGCAGACAACTGCTTGCCAAGTTCCGCCACGCGCTGTTGGATTTGTTCCCGGCTGAACAGAATTCGATCTCGGGTTTGTGCCATTGAGGATACTCCTCCCTATGTACGGGTTCTCAGTTGTTTGTGGGTTATTGTAACACAAGCCCATGAAAAAAACACCCCGTGAGCGGGGTGTCTCCCTAGCGCCAGAGCAACGAGAGCAAAGAGCCTGCCAAGATGACGAGCAGGCCGCCCAAGATGTAGGGAAGCAAGCTGTTCTCTTTTTTCTTCTCAGGCGGAGCGGATTGGGCGGCCGCGCCCTCCTCGGCTTCATAGCTCTGCACCGGCTCTTCTGCGATCCGCAGCGGCTCTGCGTCCGGCAGTGCTTCGCTGTCAAAGCCGCCTCCCAAGCCGTCCAATTCCGGAGCGTCCTCGATCAAAAAACCGAAGTCCGCCACATCGACGACCGTCACGGGAGCCTTCGACGAGACCACGCGCTGTTCAAATTCCAACTGGTCGGAGATGATCGGCACCCCTTCGCGGCGGGCGAGCAACAGCAGCTCGGTTTCGACCGGATCGAACGTCTCGCCGTACTCGGCGTTGTCGATCGAGAAGACCACTGTGAAGGTGACATGTTCAGAAAAAAGGATCGGCGAGGACTTGGTCCACGGCACGCGGAGGATTTTTTCCATTTTCTTCTTGACTAGCGGCTGTTCGAAAAACTCGATCAACCCGCGAACGTTCTGTTTGACCAGTTCGTTCTGCAGGGGGTCGGTGACGATCTGGTCAGATTCGAGCAGTTCGTAGAGTTCCATGACCGTCGAATACGGGATGAGGTATTCGACAGGTTCGCTCGGGTACAACAGCTCGACGAAGATCGCGAACAGCACCGGTTCCAATACGTAACGTTGCATTCGCAACACTCCTTCGAAAAAAGCATAGCGGAGGAAGGGGCGCGTTGCAACCTTTTTCTTCCGAATTTGTTATACTAGGAGGAATGAACAACTACCGCACAGGAGGACGACATGACGAATCGCTTGATCGGCACCACGAATCACGGGTTCGCGCAGTACGCGCAAGAGGAGATTCGACGCTTGGTTCCCGGCGTGAAATTCAGTGTTTTGGAGCCGGGGGAAGTGTTTTTGATACATACGGATATTTCTATAGTAGAAATGCAGGAGAAGCTGCGCGGGCAGGAACCGATCTTCCTGCGGCATGTGCAGCCGGTGACGGAGGAGTTTCCGATCACGAAGACGCGCGCCGATTTGGAGGAACTGATCGAGTTTGTGCAGGGTCTTGGCGGCGTGTTTGCGCCGGGTGAGAAGATCGCCGTGCAAGTGCGCAAGACGGCGGGGGTGAAGCCGGAGTACACGCCGTACGGGGTCAAGGAAGCGCTCGACCCGATTCTCGTGCAAGCGCACGGGGTGGAGCCGGTCGTGCGCGGCGAGGACCGCGTGATTTCGATCTACTTGGGCAAAGAGGCGCTGTATTGGGGGATCTCGCGGCCGGAGGACAACCTGTCGGATTGGTCGGGAGGCGCGGTGCGCTACAAGCAGGAGGAAGGGCAAGTGTCGCGGGCGAAGTTCAAGCTGCTCGAAGCGGAGGAGCGGTTCGGGTTGGATTTCGCGTCGTTTGAGCGGGCGCTTGATATCGGGGCGGCGCCCGGCGGGTGGAGTTCGTTGCTCTTGGAGCGCGGGCTGCAGGTGACGGCGGTCGACCCCGGCCACATGGACGCGGAGTTGGCGAAGCATCCGAAGTTGACCCATCTGAAAAAAAACGCCGGCGACGTGCAGTTTGGCGAGGAGGAGTTCGACTTGCTGGTGTGCGACATGAGCTGGAGCCCGAAACAGATGAGCAAACTCGTCGCCGATCTGCTCTACAGCTTGAAGCCCTCGGGCACGGCGGTCATCACCGTCAAACTCATGCACGGCAAACCGTTCCAAACGGTGAAAGAAACGATGCAAACCTTCGAGGGCAAACTGGAGCTCATCCAAGCGAAACAACTCTTCCACAACCGCGAAGAACTCACGCTCCACCTTCGCAAAAGATAAAGAGAAAAGACCCGTCTTCCGGAGGACGGGTCTTCTCTGTGCTAGGAACGACTGAATTCAAAAGGGTTGCGGACGGTAGGTTACGATGCAATCGTGACGGAGACTGCGAGGCCGCGAGCGTGAAGCTCTTGATGCAGCAGCTCGATAAACTGCTTGTCAAGTTTCTGCTTCACCGCATTCTGATAGGCCTCGAGAAGATATTCATCGTTAAGCAAATGCATATCGGTTCACCCCACAGTCTAGTCTCGTACTCTACCAATCCTCGCGCGAGTTTGGTTGTGTACTGACTATAACATGAGAAGCAGAAGCGAACAAGCGTTCTACTTATCCACACTACCCTGTGTATAGCTTGTGGGTACCTTGTGGACGAACTGTGGAAAATGCTTCCTACCCCACTCACAGCCCCGTGGAATACTGGGTATAAACTTATCCACATTTTCCACGATTCGACTTCTTCCACTGGAAAAAAATATTTTTCGACAGACGAGGACATAAAAATCAACGTCTGTCACACCCTAATCCATAGCGAAACTGACTTCAAGCAAGCGTTTTCGTGACCTATCCCGTGAAAGTGTACCGGATATCGGAGTATATGCGGAGAAAATGAATGAGAAACCATTCAGAAGCGTTCGACCGACCAGACTAATTCCTGTATAATAAGTAACATCGACATAATATTGACAAGTTAGTTGCATATTTCATGCGATATACATCTTGGAGGTGTCTTCAATGTCTGAAACGAAAGCAAAAGCTGGTCTGCAAGACATCGTAGCCGGCGAGTCTTCGATTTGCCTGGTCGACGGCAAGCAAGGCCGTTTGGTCTATCACGGATATGATATCAACGATCTGGTGGGCAAAGCTTCTTTTGAAGAAGTGATCTACCTGCTCTGGCACGGCAAACTGCCGAACCAATCCGAACTGAACGAACTCGACGCGGAACTGAAGAAAAACCGCGAGATCCCGGCTGACGTGATGGCGCTCATCCAAGGCCTCGTCAACAACCCGGCGAACCCGTCCGGCATGGAAGTTCTGCGCACGGTCGCTTCTTACGCGGGCGCTGTCGACGCAGACAAATCCATGAACCGCGACACTCACCTCAAGCAATCCGCGAAACTCGTTTCGCTGATGGCGTCGGCAACCGCTGCGTACGGCCGCCTCAAAGCAGGCAAGGACTACGTCGCACCGCGCACCGACCTCGGCCATGCGGCGAACTTCCTCTATATGCTCAACGGCCAAGAAGCGGACGAATTGGCTGTCGAAGCGTTTGACGTGGCGCTCATCCTCCATGCGGACCACGAGTTCAACGCTTCCACCTTCACCGCCCGCTGCACCGTGGCAACGCTCTCCGACGTCTACTCCGGCGTCACTTCCGCAATCGGCGCTCTCAAAGGCCCGCTGCACGGCGGCGCGAACGAAGACGTTCTGCGCATGCTGATGAAGATCGACTCGGTCGAAGGCGCAGAAGCAGGCATCAAAGACCTGCTCGCAAACGGCGTGAAAGTTCCGGGCTTCGGTCACCGCGTGTACCGTTCCTACGACCCGCGCGGCCTCGTGCTGAAGCGTTACGCGAAGGATCTGACCGCCAAGAAGGGCAACACCAAGTGGTACGAGATGACCGAGATCGCAGAACGCGTCGTTCTCGAATACTTCGCTGCCAAAGGCAAAGACCTGAAATACAACGTCGACCTCTACTCCGGTTCGCTTTACAACGCGATGGACATCCCGGTCGAACTGTTCACCCCGCTGTTCGTGATGTCCCGCGTCTCCGGTTGGACCGCGCACATCCTCGAACAGTACGCAAACAACCGCATCATCCGTCCGGTTGCCGATTACGTCGGTCCGGTCGACTTGAAATTCGTGCCGATCTCCGAACGCGCGTAAGCTGTTTCTTATAAAAAGAGCTGCCGCAGAAAGCCTCTGTCCTTACGACGGGGGCTTTTTCTTTGTATCTGTTCTCGGAAAAAAGGAAATCTTTTGTTATCCGTTGAATATGTAGAAGAGGGTACGAAGAAAGGGGCGTCTATCGTGATCGTTCAACAGCTGAAATTGGAAGAACACAAAGTCATCACCATCGAACCGACAGCGAGCCTCAAGGAACTGCTGGAAGTTCTGGAGCGTTGCGGCTATCAACATATCCCCGTCGTAGCTGACGGTGTTTTCTACGGCATGGCCGGGTACAGCGAAGTCTACAAAGCGTTTTTTGACTCCGCGCTCGACAAGCAGGCGTTTCTGGCCGGAACCAAAGTCGAATCCGTGACCATCAACAAGAACGCGACCATCTCCGAAGAGGGCAACATGGAAGAGATCTTCAAGAAGATCGACTACGTGCCGTTCCTCGCGGTGCTGGACGGGGAGAGCCACTTCAACGGCATCCTGCTCAAATCCACCCTGTTTGACATGCTGCGCGACGCGCTGGGCATGCACAAACCGGGCATCCGCTTGACCGTCTCCATGCCGGAGATGAAGGGCGTGCTCGGCAAATTCTCCGAAGTGGTCAAGGATTACTCCAACATCTTCGGGATGCTCGTCCTCGACGACAACACCAATTTCGGCTACCGTCGCGTCTCGTTCAAAGTGGCGCCGGAAACTGACATCGAGGCGTTGACGGAAGATCTCAAGCACATCGGCGTGCGCGTCTTCCATGTCACCCCGGTCGTCCAGTCGATCTAACAACCATTCGGTTCCGTCCTTACCAAAAAGCGACCTGTCCTCTGCGGAGGGAGGTCGCTTTTTTACACGTACTGGGCACTTGGTGCATATCTTAACCTCAGACGAAGCACGAGGAGGGATGAGTATGCCGATTGTCGTTCTTGACCCCGGCCACGGCGGGATCGACCCCGGTACCGCCGGCAACGGGTATCAAGAAAAAATGCTCGTGCTGCAGACGAGTTTGCTGCTGCGCGATGCCTTGCGCCGCTGCGGGTTTCAAGTGATCATGACCCGTGAGTCCGACACGCTGCCGCTGCCGGGCGGTTCGATCGCCGACGATCTTGCCTACCGGGCGCAACTGGCGAACCAAAACAAAGCCGACTTGTTTGTCGCATGGCACGTCGATTCGGCATCGTCATCTGACGTCAATGGCGTGGCGGTGTGGATTCACCCGTCCACGCGGGGGACGCGCACCGAGCAGTGGGCGCAGGCGATCGCAAACGGGATCGCCGCCAACACGGGGCAGAAAAACCGCGGCGTCTACCTCGGCGACTTCGCTGTTTTGCGCGACACCGCGATGGATGCCGTGCTGGTGGAGTCCGGGTTTATCACGAACCCCACGGAAGCCGCGAACCTCGCCGACACGAGCTTCCAGATGCGCGAGGCGGAAGGAGCGGCACGGGCGATCTGCGGGATCTTCAACATCCCGTACAACGCTCCGGTGCCGTCCGGGCAACCCGGCACGCCCGTGCCGACTCCGGCACCGACGCCGCCGCATGCTCCCACGCCCGCCGAACCGTGGCCGCAATGGGCGCGAACGGCGATCCGGTTCATGATCGACAACGGGATCATGATCGGATTCCCGGACGGCACGTGGAAGCCGGATGGAGCGGTCACGCGCGCCGAGATGGCCGTCGCGCTGGAGAAGCTCTATGAGTTCATTCGCAGAGGAGGCGCGACCGGATGAGTGATGCCTGGCTGCAACTTGTCGACCAAGGAGCTGCCGTGCTGCTGCAAATTGCCGTCCTCGCCGCTTTGCTGTTCCTCAAAAACCTGAAAACACGCCTCGAAACGTACTATACCACGCACACCAGCGCGCAAGAGCGGCAGATGTTGGCGCAGTTTGGGCGCGAGGCGTTCGCGTACGCGGAGACGGTCTACCGCGACTACGACGGCCCGGCGAAGATGAACGAAGCGATCAAGTACCTGCTCGACACCGGAGCCAAGTACGGGATGCAAGACCTCCCGCTCACCGAAGTGCGCGCCGTCATCGAATCGGCGTGGCTCGACGACAAACGCAAAACCAGTTCTGCATCGTAACGAAAATTGAACAAAAAAGCTCTCTCGTCACGATGATGTGCACCCCTTAAAATAGACATTGAGAAAAGACCCCTCAATGGTAATCTATTTTAGGGGG
>NZ_JMIR01000027.1 GCF_000714935.1 Tumebacillus flagellatus | reverse complement strand
CCGTCCGTCACTGTTCGCTGGGCCAAATCACCCGCGCTCTGTACGAAGTCGGCGGCCAATACCGCCGCAACATGTAATCGCAAAGCTTCAATAGTTAGGAAAAAAGGCAGCCGTCCGCAGATGCGGGCGGCTGCCTTTTTGGTTGTATGGCTTCCTTTAGAAAGTGGGCAATCCGTTGCTGATGGTCATCACGCCGGTCAACAGCAAGATCATCAATACGAGCGAAAGCACGATGACGATCGCGAGGAAGATCAGAAATTGGACCAACAGCGGGCCCCAGAACGCGACGTTCGAAGACACGCCGTATAAATTCATCAACGTGTACACAGAAAGCAGGAAGTAGTAAACCAGACCGAGAATAAAAAACCAATTCTGCAACCACGCAATGTCCAAGAACGGCGACGAGATCAGCGAGAAGAACGTCATCGGGTAGACGATGTACGGGAACGCCAAACGCAGCAGGCGCGTCTTGGCACGGCGTTCTTCGAGCGTTCGCGGCATCTTATCGGACGCGAACATCAACAGACCTAAGCGGGCGGTCAGCATGTACACGAACCGCTGCAGCAGAAATTCCAGCGGCGGCAACAGCAAAGCGATTCCCCATTTGAGCCAGGAGCTCTCGGGGCCGAGGTATGTTTCAAGTTGGGGAGACTGACCAACTACGATAGCGGTGTCGATCATCATCATGACGAGAACCACAAAACTCAATCGCGAAGAAGCTTCCGGACTCGGATTCTTCAAGAGGTGTGCGAGGATCGCATGTGGGCGGATCAGCAAAGCCCGAAGTAGGGAAAACACGCTGTAGGTTCCTCCTTTGTTCGAAGTACTTCATCAGTATATCGCAAATCGTCCGCGACCGATAGGCCTCCGTCCGTAAGTACAAGCATCTGCTTGTGAGTCGTTTTTTAAGTTTGTACAAATAATTTTTTTCTTGTGAATTGTCTGTCTTTTGTGTAAGCTAAATACATACTATAGGGGTAAAGGGAAGGGGGCATTTCCGAGTTGAATCAGGGGAAATTCACACGGATGTCACTGTTTTTGATATTGGGGATTGTAACGCTGCTGTTATCCGGTTGTGACCTGAATGTTCAGGGGCCGCAATATACGAAAGATTCGCTGATCCAGACTTTGAAGAGCTGCGGCGTGACGGCGCATTATCCGATCGATCAAGGCACGGGCCAACTGTTGCCCAACGCTACGGGGACGCACTATTTGCTCAACATCGATTACATCGACCAGTACCAAGTCAAAAACGGCTGGACGGAGGTCTACGTCTACCCCGATGCGCAGAGCGCGTACGCAGAAGCGCTGCAAGTGCGTCAGGAGTTTGAAGACCAGCGCCGCTATGACGAGAAGATGGCCGTTCTGCAAGGCCGCCATGTGGACCAAGAAGCGCCGCTTCCCCTGTTCCAGCACGGCAACGTGATCCTCTATGGGGGAGGCATCACCACGCAGGCGGAGACGATGGAGCGGATCACGAAGACCTTCGGCAAGTACCAACAGTAACTTCATACGCAAACGAATGCGACGGCGATCCTGCCTGAACGTGATTCGAGCTTCCTTCAACGCAAGAAAACCCGAGCGGATGCCGGGTTTTCTTGCTATTTACGTATTTCGCTCCAACACGTCGAGGCAGCGGTTCAGACCTTCGACGAACAGCCCGGCATCGGTGACGACCCCGGTCGCTTGCGTCGACCCGCGGTCGACCAGTTTGGAGACGACGGCAGGGTTGATGTCCACGCAGATCGTCTTGCACGTCGCCGGAATCATGTTGCCCGTGCCGATGGCGTGCAGCATCGTCGAGATCATAATCACCATGTTCGCGCCGCGGACGAGCTCTTGGTAGTCGTTTTGCGCTTGGATCAAATCCATCTGCGTGTCCGGCAGCGGGCCGTCGTCGCGAATCGATCCCGCCAACACATAAGGAACGTTGTGTTTGACCAGCGTGTACATGATCCCCTTCGTCAGTTCACCCGCTTGCACCGCTTGGGCGATCGAGCCGTGGTAGCGGATGCGGTTGATGGCGACGAGGTGATGGCGATGTCCGCCGGGAACGCCGATCGCCGTGGCGGTGTTGACGCCAAGCGACGTGCCGAAAAACGCATTCTCAATGTCGTGCGTCGCCAGCGCGTTGCCGGAGAGGACGGCAGATACATACCCTTTTTCAATCAGCCCGCAAAACGCGCTCATCCCGCCGGTGTGCACGATGCCGGGGCCCGCCACGAACACGATGCGGCCGCCTGCGTCGCGGATGTCTTTCATCTCGCGGGCGATGGTGCGGATCATCACGGGCACTTGGCGCTCCGACGACACTTCGCTGGTCATGAAGGCGAATTCCTTCTCGTCGTTGCTCGGCATCGAGAGCACGGAGATGCGCACGCCCGACTCTCCGCAGACGACGAGATCTCCCTGCTTGACGTTGCGCATGAGGGTGCAGACGGGCTTGCCGTTCTCGATTTTTACGCAGCCGTCCATGCGCAACCGCTCGACAGCTTGCCAACGTCCTTCATAAAATACAAAAGTCGGGTAGTTCGACGTCGAGTGGAAGTCGTCCGGCACGACGCCGTCCTTGGGGGAGGGTTTCACGATCAACTCGGTGGAGTGCAAACGGATGCATCCGTGTTGCTTCATTAAATCCGCCAGTTTTTCGACGTGCTCCGGGGCGCTGTAGACGAGGAATTTCAGCGGCTTGTGCGACAACAGTTCAAAGTGACCGCCGGCGCTTTGCACGGCCGCTTCCAAGTCGTCCAAAATCGGGAGGTGCGCGTCGAGCTCGAATAACTCTGTGATGTACATCGCGGGGACTCCCTTTCTGTTAGAGCTACCATCGATTACGCAAAACATGTCTAATTCTTTTAAGAGGTGCGCTAAGCTTGCAGGTAAATAACAGTTTGTGTCGAAAAAGTTTGAGAGTACATCATTTTTCGATCCATATTTCCATCCAGCGAGGGTGATGTCATAGATGCATATCACGACTACCCAATCACTGCAACCCGGTGCCAAGCTCGGCAAGAACATCTATATGAGCAACGGCAGCGTGTTGTTGGCGGAAGGCAAGGAGTTGAGCCAAGCGATGATTCAACGCCTACTTGATCTCGGAATTTCGCAGGTCTACATCCAAGATCCCCGCACAGACGACTTGCAGATTCAAGAAGCGGTCAGCGAGGAAACCCGCAACCGCGCCGTCCGTGCCGTGTACAAGTCTTTTAACGAAATGATCGAAGCGCGCAAATGGACGCGAACCGTTTCCAACCCGCGTCTTGGCCGCGAGTTTCGCCGTGCGTTTGAAGACATTCTCGGGGAATTGCGGACTCATCGGAATGTCATGATCAATTTGACCCAAATCTACACCACGGACAACTATCTCTACAGCCATTCTGTCAACGTCGGGATCTACTCGGCGGCGCTTGGTTTGGCTTTGGGGTTGAAGCACGACCAACTGATCGACCTCGGGATCGGCGCGATGTTGCACGACATCGGCAAGACGCAGATTCCGATGGAGATCTTGATGAAGCCGGGCAAGCTGACCCGCGAGGAATTCGACATCATGAAGGAGCACACCACCATCGGTTATAACATGCTCCGAGAGCACCCCGATATTCCTCTGATTTCCGCCCATTGCGCGCTGCAACACCATGAACGTCTCGACGGCAGCGGATATCCGCGCGGGCTCAAGGATGACGAGATCCATCTCTACGGACAGATCGTCGGCATTGCGGACGTCTATGACGCGCTGACCTCGCACCGCGTCTACCGCAAAGCGTTCTTGCCGCATGAAGCGCTGGAGATGCTGTTTGCTTCGTCGTCCGGCTTTGATCCGAACTTGATTCGCATGTTCCGCGACAACGTCGCCCTCTATCCGATCGGGCTGACCGTCGTGCTGAACACGGGGGAGCGTGCGGTCGTCGTCGACATCAACACGAAATTCCCCCACCGTCCGATTTTGCGGATTTTGCAAAACGAGGACGGGGAGGACATTCCGACCCGCGAAGTGGATCTGTCGCAACATCTGAACTTGATGATCACGGGCTGCGAAGAAATCTTATAATTTATTTTTTGGTTTTCTCGACTTTGAGAATGAGAGGATCTTGCCCGGTGGGGCGGATCATCGTCACCTGCTCCTGCGCTTGCAGGAGCATTTTGATTTCTCCGGTTTGCGCGGATTTCGCCATCTCATACCACGCGTACAAAGGACGTTCCGTGCCGTAGTAAATTCGTTGGCCCGCGCGGCGGAACGGCCACATCTCGCAGTCGTTGACGAGGACGCTGGAATCGGCGATGTCCTCCTCGTCGAGTTTCCACTCGCCGCCAAGCAACCGCACTGTCGTCTCGCCCAAGTAGGCGCCGATCGACAACACCAAGGTCGGGTCGGGCGTGTGTCCCGGTTCGGACACCAAATTCACCAAGCGGTCGACCTGTTTCAAACTCTCTTCCGAATAATCAAGACCCCACTCGGAAGACACTTGATCTATGAAAATCTGCGCGATATCTGCGAGCATTCCGCTGCTCATTTCAGCCACTCCCCTTCTTTCTTCCTTGCTGTTTCTAGTGTACCATAAGCGGATGGAGAGCCCTGGTCTTTCCAAATATCGAGCATTTGACAAAATTCAAACTAGTCTATACAATGCTGGTATGTAATCATCCAACAAGTTGACCAACCCCACACTTACGGACGCAGCAATGAAGGAGGACCACTGGATGAGTTTGTTTCGTACAAAAAGCATCGAGGAATTGATTCGGACCTCGCAATCCGGACAAACGTTAAAAAAATCACTCGGCACCTTCGACCTGACCATGCTCGGGATCGGGGCGATCGTCGGCACGGGGATCTTCGTCTTGACGGGCAAGGGCGCGTTGACCGCAGGTCCGGCGCTGATCTTGTCGTTTATCTTGGCGGGGCTTGCCTGCGCGTTTGCCGCACTTTGCTACGCGGAGTTCTCGTCGATGATTCCGGTTTCAGGTTCTGTGTACACATACAGCTACGCCACGCTCGGCGAATTTATCGCATGGATTATCGGGTGGGACTTAATACTCGAATATGCGCTGGCGATCTGTGCCGTCGCCGTCGGCTGGTCCGGATATTTCCAATCCCTTTTGAAGGGCATCACCGGCTGGGATGTGCCCACCGTGCTCTCCGCCGCACCGGGCGCTGTTCCGCATGAAACGACGTACTTTAACTTGCCGGCGTTCTTGATCGTCATGCTGGTTGCGTTCTTGCTCTCCCGCGGCGTCAAGGAATCGCCCCGCGTCAACAACATCATGGTCGTCGTCAAAATCGCCGTCGTCCTGTTGTTCATCATCGTCGGCTTCCGCTTCGTCAAACCGGAAAACTGGCAACCGTTCATGCCGTTCGGGTTCTCCGGCGTCTTCCAAGCGGCTGCGCTCGTGTTCTTTGCCTACATCGGGTTTGACGCGGTCTCCTCGGCGGCCGAAGAAGCGAAAAACCCGGCGCGCGACTTGCCGCGCGGCATCATCTACTCGCTGACCATTTGCACCGCGCTCTACATCATTGTGACGTTGATCATGACCGGCATCGTGCCGTTCCCGCAATTCCAAGGCATTGACCATCCGATCTCCTTGGCGTTGCAAGTGGCAGGCCAAGACTGGTTCGCCGGGTTCGTCGACTTGGGCGCGATCCTCGGGATCACCACCGTCCTCATCGTCATGACGTACGGCCAAACCCGTATCTCGTTTGCGATGTCCCGCGACGGTCTGTTGCCGAAGATGTTCTCCACGGTGCATCCGAAATACAAAACACCGTACGGCTCCACGTGGCTGGTCGGCATCATCTGCGGCTTGGTAGCAGGTTTCGTGCCGCTCGACACGCTGGCGGAGTTGACCAACATCGGGACGCTGGCGGCGTTCTCGTTGATCTCGATTTCGGTCATCATCTTGCGCAAGAAACAACCGAACTTGAAGCGCGCGTTCCGCGTGCCGCTCGTACCGCTGCTGCCGACCCTCGCCGTGCTGTTCTGCCTGTTCCTCATGGTGCAGTTGAAGTGGCAAACCTGGACGTTCTTCTTGATCTGGCTGGTCGTAGGTCTGTTCGTCTACTTCGGTTACTCGCGCAAACGTTCCAAACTGAATCAACAGTAACGATCCGACGAGATCGTTTCCGAGAAGCGTTCGCCCTGATGGCGAATGCTTCTTTTTTTGCCAGGGGATACTAGCTTCGGAGGTGGACCCCGACAATGAAAAAATCTTGGATTGCGCTGACCCTCTCCGCGTTGCTGGTCGCAAGCACCACCAGCGGTTGCACGGTTCTGCGCACCCCGTATGAGAAGCAAAAAATCGCCGAGAACGGCGGGCAGGTGAAGAAGAAACAAGAAGGCCAAGGCTCCGACCAAGCCAGCGGCGGCGAAGATAAAAAGCAAAGCGGCGGCAAGGGCGGCGGCGGTGCGACCACGCAAAGCAAAGAAGAGAAAAAGGACGAGAAAAAAGAAGAGAAAAAGGAAGACAAAAAGGAAGACAAGGTCCAAACTCTGGAGCGCAAACCGAACGACCCGCTCGCGATCTTGCAAGAGAAAAACGAAGAGAAAAATCCGCACCTGCTCTACAGCCAAACCCTCTCCTCGCAGATCTCGCAACTGGAAGGGGTGGTCGGCAGCACGGTGCTGTTGGACGAAGAGCACAACGCCTACGTCGCAATCTACACAGGCGACAAGCAAAAGTACGACCGGGACGCGCCCAAGACGAACAACGAGAAGATGCGCGTGAAAACAGAAGGCGACATCCCGCAAAAACAGCAAGCCGCCATCTCGAAGAAACTCCGCCAACTCGACCCGCTCGTCGGCACCGTCTACATCACCGACAACCCGGCGCACGCGGAGAGCTTCAACCGCTACGCCAACCAAATCGCCAAGGGCGGGGCGGGGACGCTGAACACGCAGGCGCTCGCCGAACACATCCAAGACATCTGGAAATAAAAAAAGCGGCCTGGGCAGCCGCTTTTTTTCATGCCCGTGAACAGGGCGTGTTGCCACTTAGAATTCGGTCGCGGTTTGATACGGCAGGCCGGGGATGCCCTGCTTGGTCAAGTTGCGCATCGCGCGGTCCACCATCGTGACGGGCACGTCCAATTGGCGGGCCACGTCGACGACCGACTCGATGTGGACGCCGGCCTCCATCTGTTGCCGCACGTACGTCTCGATGTTCTGCTGCAGCTCACGTTGATCCATCTTGCATCCTCCCCTCAAGTCCATTCTTGTTCCACGTTTCTTCTGTAGTTTCCCCGTGCGACTTCTTCGCATGCAAGACGTGCGTGGATAGGTCTCCGTGATCACCGGGGAATAAAAAAGACCGTTCGCGAGTGCGAGCGGTCATTTTTGGGCGTCGTGGTCGTGGTCGTCGTCGGCGATGCCTTTGACGGAGTTTTTGAATTCCTTTAGACCATTGCCGAACGAACGGCCGAGTTCGGGAAGTTTGCTCGGGCCGAAGATGATCAGGGCGATCACGAGGATCAAGATCAGGCCGGGAAGGCCGATGTTGGAAAGCATAGAGACTCCTCCTGTTGCGTGTGATTAGTAGGTGAGTTGGACGGTGGGAAACGCAAGGACGAGGTGCAGAAACTCCTCCACCGCTTTGGTTTGAAAATGTCCGCTGCGCTCCAAGACGTGCAGCGGGCGGGTGAAGCGAAAGCCCTTCGGCGTGACTTGCGCAAGCGTGCCGAACTGCAGTTCTCTGCGGATGCACCACTTGGAGAGGATCGCGAGTCCCATGCCCGCTTCGACCGCTTCCTTGATCGACTGGGTGCTGCCCATGCTGAACACTTTGGCGGGGTGGACGCCGAGTTCGTCGAGCACTTCTTCGGCGATCACGCGGGTGCCGGAGCCCGGTTCGCGCAAGATGAACGGTTCGTTGGACAGCTGTTCGCGGGTGACTGCAAGTCCGACCAGCCGGTGGCCGGCGGGGGCGAACAGCACCATCTCGTCTTCCATCAGCGGGGTGAGGTGCAAGTTGCGGTGGAGCAGACGGCCTTCGACGAGGCCGACGTCGATCGAGTGGTCGAGCGCTTTCTCGCCGATCTCTTCGGTGTTGGCGATGAGAACGCTGACTTCGACGTCCGGGAATTTCTTGGTGTACTCGGCGAGCATCAGCGGGAGAATGTATTCGCCGATGGTGAACGTCGCGCCGATCGTCAGCTTGCCGGTGACTTTCCCGACGAGGTCGTCGAGCGCGCCCTTGGCGACGGCGGAGACGTTGAGAATTTCCTTGGCATAAGGCAACAGCACTTCGCCGGCGTGGGTGAGCTCGACGCGTTTGCTGGTGCGTTCAAACAGCTTGGTGCCGTAGTAGTCTTCGAGGGACTGAATCTGCTGTGAGATCGCGGGTTGTGTTAACGATAACGCCTCTGCAGCGCGGGAGAAGTTTTTTTTCTCGGCGACCGTGACGAACACGAGCAGATGGGCGGTGATCATGGCATGCACCTCCAGAGAGCGTTGGCAATCGTACCCCTATTGTACCAGAACTTCCATGACGCAGAGTGCTTGTCGGGGTACAAACTACGAAGGAAGTTTTACGAAAAGGGGTGCCATCATGCACAAACGTTTTGCCGACATGCTCAAAAGCCTCGCTGCTCTGGCGCTGACCACGACGCTGCTTCTGCCGTCCAACGCGGTGACCCCGGCTCCGGCGCACGCGGAATCGTCGGTTGCGTACACGGTGAAGAGCGGAGACAGCGTGTGGAAGATCGCGACGAAGTACCAGATCGGCGTCAGCGAGATCGTGCAAGCGAACAACTTGAAGAACCCGAGCATGATCTATCCGGGCCAGCACTTGATCATCCCGCAGCTCGACCCGAAAGTGACGTCGTTCCAAAACCAAGTGGTGCAGTTGACGAACGCGCAACGGGCGAAGTACGGATTGTCGCCGCTGAAGATGAACTGGGAGTTGCAGCGCATGGCGCGCATCAAGTCGGAGGACATGCGCAACAAAAACTACTTCGACCACCAGAGCCCGACGTACGGTTCGCCGTTTGACATGATGAAGTCGTTCGGGGTGACATTCTCGTATGCGGGGGAAAACATCGCGGCGGGGCAACAGACGCCGCAATCGGTGGTGGATGCTTGGATGAAATCGCCGGGCCACCCCGCGAACATCCTCAAGAAAGAGTACACCCAAATCGGCTGCGGTGTCGCCGTCGGCGGGCAGTACGGGTACTACTGGACGCAGGAGTTTATTCGGCAGTAGGGGAAAGGGCAAGTCTTATCATCAACAGGCCGCCGGACTCTCCCGGCGGCTTTTTTGGTACAATGGAACAAAACAGGCAACCAAAGGAGTCCTTACCCCTCATGGCCATTGAAATGGAAGTCAAATTCCGCATGACCGCCGACACGTGGGCGGCAATCAAAGCAGACTACGACGGCGAACACGCGCTGCACCACATCGAACGCCAAACCAACCAGTACTACGACACCTCCGACCGCCGCCTGGGTGCCAAGGAGATCGGTCTGCGCCTGCGCGTGCTCGAAGACCGCTCCATCCTCGCCGTCAAGCGCTCCACGGACGAAGCACACAAGCGCATCGAAATCGAAGAAACCTACACAGACGCTCCCGACCGCCTGCCGCCGGAAAGCCCGGCTCTGCAAGCGCTTCTCGGCGAACTCGGCATCCAGTACGACGACATCGCCCCGCTCGTGATGCTTCGCACCGAGCGCTTCATTTACGAGATCGAAGAACAGGGCGTCAAAGCGGAAGTCTGCTTCGACGACGTCTCGATCGTCGGCCGTTGCCGGGAACACAAACTCTATGAAATCGAGTTCGAACTGCTCTCCGGCCGTGAAGAACGTCTCTACCAAATCGTGCAAGCGTTCAAAAACCAATACGGCACAACTGTAGAAGAAAGCTCCATTCCAAAACTTGTCTACGCCCTCAATCTCGTAAACTGCGAGTAACAACCCGCCTCTTCGCAAAAGCTATTCCCACACCGACAGCACAACAAAAAGACGGAGCCGTCAACCCGACTCCGTCTCACGTATTCCCATCGACAAGGTTAGACAAAAACCGCACTTCCAGCAAGAAACCTGACTATTCTACCACACTAGTTAGACTCAGTTCAAGTTGTCAGACAATAGAATTCATAAAAGAGTACCAGTTTGCATTGACGTTTGTCACATTTTTGATAGAATTACTGTAGTATGTGAAATTCGACACAAGTAGGGTGGGGAATTATGGCGAAAAAAGTTGTAATCCTTGGCGCTGGGTACGCGGGTTTGGTTTGCGCTTTGAAACTGAACAAGCTGGCTACCACACAAGATGCTGAAATTATCCTCGTCAATAAACATGACTATCACCAACTGATCACGCAGTTGCATGAGCCGGCTGTCGGTGCGAAGAAGCAAGAAGACATCACCATCTCGCTGAACTCCATCCTTGGCTCCAAACCGATCAAGTTCATCAAGGACACGGTCGTTTCGATCAACAAGGAAGCGCAGACCGTCGAACTCGAACATTCGACGCTCTCTTACGACTACCTCGTCGTGGCGCTGGGCTCCGACACCGAATTCTTCGGCATCCCGGGCCTCAAGGAATACTCCTTCACCATGAAGTCGGTCAACCAAGCGAACCGCATTCGCGAGCACATCGAGAAGTGCTTCCAGAACTACAACAAAGAGAAGCGCGATTCCATGCTGACCTTCGTCGTCGGCGGCGCAGGCTTCTCCGGCATTGAACTCGTCGGCGAACTGGCGGACAAACTTCCGGAACTCACCGCGAAGTACAACGTTCCGAAGGACAAAGTGAAAATCTACTCCGTCGAAGCCGCTCCGTCGATCATGCCGGGCTTCGACCCGGAACTCGTCGAGTTCTCCAAGAAATCCCTCGAAGACCGCGGCGTCAAGTTCCTGATCGGCATGCCGGTCGTCCAAGTCGAACCGGGCGTCGTCCACCTCAAGAACGGCGACACGATCAACACCGACACGATGATCTGGACCGGCGGTGTTCGCGGCGTGAAGCAAGTTATCGACGCGGGCTTTGAAACCGAACCGCGCGGCCGCGCCAAGCTCGACGAGCACCTGCGCGCACTCGGCCACACCAACGTCTGGATCATCGGCGACGCATCGTTCTACCTCAACCCGGAAGGACGTCCGTACCCGCCGACCGCACAGATCTCCGTGCAGATGGGCGATCTGGCTGCCGACAACATCTACGCGTCGATCAAGCACTTGAAGCTGGAGTCGTTCGAGCCGCACCTCTACGGGGCAGTTGCATCGCTCGGCCGCAAAGTGGCAGTTGCGAACCTCTCGCCGAAGTTCAAGCCGAAGGGCTGGGTCGCGTACCGCATCAAGGATGCTTCGAAATGGCGCTACCTCTCCACCATCGGCGCTCTCTTCAAGAAGTAAGACCGCAACACGCTTGACTACGACAACCGAAAGTCCTTCCCCGCTTGCGTGGAAGGACTTTTTTCTCAACATCAGGAGGTGTACATACATGCCGAATTTCAAAGACGGAAAACGCATGAACGTCTACAAAGAAGACAACTGGAACCAGATGAACATCCACGCGCACGGACGCCGCTTCGTGGTCTCGGAAATCTCGTCGATCGAAGGCGAGCACACGTACGATTTCACGTCCCGCCAAGAGATGATCTCGTGGGCGCAGCGCCGCTTCGCGGCGGACAACTTCTCCGGCACCGAAGAAGAGCGCCAAGAGATCCTCAGCAAGTTCAAAAAAGCGTAAGACCGTACTCGAAAAAACCGCACTTGCCCATCCCATGTACACCGATCCCTTCATATTGTACAGTACAAGATCTTTTCATCTTAAATCCGTAACGGAGGGGAAGCTGAAATGCTTACCGGATGGATGCTGTACACGATGTGGGTCGTACTGGGTTTGATCGGGCTGAACTGGTTGACCGACATGTACCGCGGGCTGATCGGCAAGACGTTCTCGCACGCAACGCTGACCGGCGTGCTCGGCGACATGATGACCACCGTGCTGCCTTTGCTGATTCTGAACTGGGCGATGGACCTCGATTCCACGGGCTGGATCGTGCAGATCGGGTACTATCTCGCAGGGCTCGGCGCGATTTGGCATCAATTGAGCAACATCAAAAACAAATGGATGTAAACACAACCCTTGAAGCTCTCTCCACAATTGGAGAGAGCTTTTTTTACAAAGAATGGGACTTGCGACTCATGAGATTGAGGACCAAGCCATGTAAACTGGATAGTAAAATAGAATATTTTTTCTGAAAACGGCGTGTAGGAAGTTCACGGTCTGCGAAAGGCCGAATCCTGACTACAGGAGGTTGTGTTCATGTTTCAATGCCCTGCTTGCGGAGAGTTGATGGAGATCCTCACCAACTTTCACTGTCTGTCTCAGCATGGTTTGTCAAAAAAGGAACTGATCAACCACTACGGCGCTCCAAAGTACGTCTCACCGACGATGAGCCGGGATGTTCAGAAATGGATCAAGGAATCCTCGATTATCTCGAAGGTGGACTTCGATGTAGCTCAGGCCGCCGCGCGCACGCTGGTCAAGCGAAGCTAGACCTAAGAATGTGTAGATTGCGTCCCCTCTGTGGAACCTGTGCAGAGGGTTTTTTGCTTTTCTGCGGCTGTTATGGTACTACTAGGAATATAATATGCCCAAACCCAAGTTCTGGGGATGGCGCATCCAGAAAGGATGAACACGATGAGTCAGTTTGCAACACGTGAGGAACACGGCTTGCAAGTTCACGTCCTTCCGACCCAAAAATACAAGATGACCACCATCGTTGTGAACTTGATACAAGAATTGCGAGAAGACACGGTGACGGGATTGGCTTTGATTCCGTATGTGCTGTTGCGAGGTTCGGCGCAATGCCCGACACCGGAGAAACTCAATTTGGCGCTTGACGACCTCTACGGTGCCTCCCTGCACGGTTTGAGCATCAAAAAAGGCGAGCGACTCGTCATCGACTTCACGATGTCCGTTCCCAACGAGAAATTTCTCGCCACCGAGGTCAACCTGTTTGAAAAAGCGTTGGAGATTCTCTCCGGCGTCTTGACCAACCCGGTCACGGAGAACGGCGGATTTCTGCCGGCGTACGTCGACGCGGAGAAAGAGCAACAGAAAAAACGCATGGCCGCTATCATCGACGACAAAACTTCCTACGCCCGCGAACGCTGCCTGGAAGAGATGACCAAGGGAGAGCCGTTCGCCATCCCGCGCCTCGGCTATGAGCAGGAACTGGAGACGATCACGCCGCAGGAGCTGTACGCGCTGTACCAACAGATGCTCTCGTCCTCTCCGGCGCACGTCTACGTCATCGGCGACGTGGACCCGGATCAAGTGTCGCAGCAGATCTTCAAGGCGTTTTCGTTTGAACGCAACGTCCGCGGCGACTTCCCGCCGGTCAACGTGACGCATCAAGCGGGCGAAGTCAAAACGATCGTCGACCGCATGGACGTCAACCAAGGCAAGCTCAACATCGGTTTCTGGACGAACGTCGGGTACGACTCGGACGATTACGCGGCGATGATGATGTGCAACGGGATCTTCGGCGTGTTCCCGCACTCCAAGTTGTTCTTGAATGTGCGCGAGAAACACTCGCTCGCCTACTACGCGTCTTCGCGCAACGAAGCGTTGAAAGGCTTGCTCTACGTGCAATCCGGCGTGGAATTTGCCAACTTCGAGAAAGCGTTGGAGATCACCAAGGAGCAGCTCAAAGAGATTCAGCAGGGCAACATCACCGACCAAGAGATGGAGTTTACGCTCAAGGGCTACGTCAACTCCTACAAAACCTCGCTCGACCAACCGGGGTCGCTCGCCGACATCCACCTCAACGGGGTGATCGGCGGCCGCGTGCGCACGACGGAAGAGATGATCGAGCAACTGCAAAACGTCACCAAGGACGACGTCGTGCGCGTGTCGCAAGGCATCCAGCTCGACACCGTCTACATGCTGCGAGATCAGGAGGGGGAGTCCCATGCGTGAGTTGCGCAATGAACAACTGGAGATCAGCGTCTTCCACGAACAGCTGGCAAACGGCTTGAACGTCTACGTGATTCCGCGCGTCGGCTTCCAGCAGACGTATGCGATGTTCACGACACGATACGGGTCGGTCGACCGCGAATTCATCGTGCCGGGCGACTCGGAGCCCACCGTCGTGCCGGACGGAATCGCGCACTTCCTTGAACATAAGATGTTCGAGCAGGAAAACGGCGAGGACGTGTTCAACACGTTTGCCCGCTACGGCGGTTCGGCGAACGCGTTCACTTCCTTTGGCATGACGTCGTACCTGTTCTCTTGCACCGACAACGTGATGGAGAACACCGAGACCCTGCTGAACTTCGTGCAGGAGCCGTACTTCACGGAACAGACGGTCGAGAAGGAGAAGGGCATCATCGGCCAAGAGATCCGCATGTACGACGACGATGCGGGCTGGCGCGTGTACTTCAACTTGCTGGCGTCGATGTATGAACTGCACCCGATCAACATCGACATCGCCGGCACCGTCGAATCGATTTCGCACATCACCAAGGACCTGCTCTACACCTGCTACAACACGTTCTACCACCCGAGCAACATGAACTTCGTCGTCGTCGGCGACGTCGACCCGGAGCAGATGATGAAGCTCGTGCGCGACAACCAAGCGGCGAAGGACTTCAGCCGCCAGCCGGACATACAGCGCATCTTCCCGGAGGAGAAACAGGAAGTGGCACAACCGCGCCATGAACAGCGTATGGCGGTTTCGATTCCGAAACTTCAATTCGGCTACAAAGACCCGAGCCGTCCGACCGGTCGCGAGTTGCTCGTCAACGAGTACGTGACGGCGGTCGGCCTCGAAGCGATCATCGGCAAGAGCTCGCCGCTGTTCAACTCGCTCTACGAAGCGGGCATCATCGACAAAAGCTTCGGTTGGTCGTACGATGTCGCGGAAAACTTCGCGCACTCCATATTCGGCGGCGACAGCAAAGACCCGGAACGGGTGTTGCAAGAAGTGGAGCGCGCGTTTGCCGACGTCTGCAAAAACGGCGTCCCGGAAGCAGACTTCAACCGTTCCCGCGCCAAGATGATCGGCCGCGTAATCGCGGAACTCGACTCTCCGCGCGCCATCGCCCGCAGCTATGCGGCGTATCAGCTCAAGGACGCCGACTACTTCGACATCGTGTCGGTCCTCGAAGGCATCACGCTGGAAGACGTAAACCTTCGCCTGCGCGAACACCTCGTGCCGGAGCATCGCGCCGTGTCGCTGGTGCTGCCGAAATAACACGAACAAAAAGCTCTCGTACCCCGACTTGCGGACGAGAGCTTTTTTTGTCGGTATGGACGTTGTTGTGGGGGATTGATACCCATAGAGATCCGGATTCATGAGCTTTTTTGTGCGCGAAAAAAATCCCCGCCTGCCAGAGACGGGGAGGTGACGCGGTTATTTCGTGTTCCAATCGATCTCCACGGCGTAGGGGATCGGGTCCGGCACGCCGGCCTCTTGGAAGCCCTTGATGCGCAGCAGGCAGGAGTCGCACACGCCGCAGGACGGGTCGGTACCGAAGTAGCAGGAGTGCGAGAACTGCAGCGGTGCGCCCAGTTCGGCGCCGAGCTTGACGATGCCCGCTTTGGAGAGGAACTGCAGCGGCGTTTTGATCAGGATGCCCGCGCCGTGTGCGCCGGCCGCCGTGCCTTTGTTGATGACTTCCTGGAACGCTTCGATAAACTCGTGGCGGCAGTCCGGATAGCCGGAGTAGTCGAGCGCGTTGACGCCGATGTACATCGCTTCAGCGCCGATCGCTTCGGCGTAGGACAGCGCGATGGAGAGGAAGATGATGTTGCGCGCCGGGACGTAGGTCGCCGGAATTTCCTTCTCCATTTCGTTTTCGTCGCGGTGGACGGGAATTTCCTTGTCGGCGTCGGTCAGCGCCGAGCCGCGGATGATGCCGTTTAAGTCCGCGATGAAGTGGCGGTCGGCCACACCGTAGAACTCGCTGACTTTCTTCGCCGATTCCAGCTCGATGGCAGCTTTTTGCCCGTAGAAAAACGAGAGCGGGTAGAGCTCGTAGCCTTCGTTTTTCGCCACCGCCATGCAGGTGGTGGAGTCGAGTCCGCCGGAGAGGATGATGACGGCTTTTTTGGCAGCTTGGGTCATGGGGTTACACTCCTCGCTTGTCCGGGTCCCAGACGATCTTGTGCAGTTGGACTTGGAAGCGGGCGTCGAGGCCGTCTTCCAAAATCCAGTTCACCAGTTGCTCCAATTCGATTTCGCGGAAGATCGGCGAGAAGATCAGCTGGTAGCCTTTCGCCGGGTCGAGATCGTATTCGCGAACCAAGTTGGTGCACCACTCGTAGTCTTCGCGGTTTCCGACGACAAATTTCACTTCGTCGCGGTTCGGGACGAGATGGCGCAAGTTCGCCCAGTGCATGCGCTCGCTCATGCCGGAGGACGGGACTTTCATGTCGACGATGAAACGCTGGTTCTCATGCATCGTGTACTTCGAGATGTCGATCGAGCCGTCCGTTTCAATCGAGACTTCATAGCCCTCGTTCGCCAGCATGTCCAACAGCACTTGTGTTTCTTGGCGCGGTTGGATCAGCGGCTCGCCACCGGTCAAGCAGACGCGCTTGACTTTAAGCGCCCGAATTTGCTCCATCACTTGCTCCGGCGTGATCGGATCGCCTTCGTAGTAGGAGTATTTCGTATCACAGTACGTGCAGCGCAAGTTGCACCCGGTAAAACGCACGAAGATCGTCGGAAGCCCCGCCGAGGACGTTTCACCTTGAATGGAGAGGAACAACTCATTGAGCCGCATGGAAATCCTCCCACGTGACTTCCGCGTACGCCGACGGGGTTTCCCAGAGGCGGCACTTAACCAGGCGCACTGGGGTCGCGTTGTCGATCTGTTGCAGATAGGAGTCGATGATCTCAAAGAAATGCACGACCATGTTCTCCGCCGTCGTGTTGAAATCCATCAGATCGTTGAGAAAACGATGGTCGTACTTGCCGATGATCTGTTCATTGACAATGGACTTGATATCGCCGAAATCCACCACGATGCCGCGGTGATCCGTCCGGCCCTTGATCGTGACTTCGAGTTTATAGGTATGGCCGTGCAGGTTGGCGCACTTGCCGATATAATCGTCGAGTCGATGCGCGGAGTCGAACGTAAAAATCTTCGTCACCGCAACTTCCTTCATATGGTAAGGTACTTGGGTCATCATGATTCACACCTTTCCCGCAGTAGTCTAAACTCCAATATAACAAATCGAGGAGGGCTTGTCACGAGTTCTAGAGTTTCCAGTTGCCGCCTATAGTAGAAAGACGCTTGCATTCTCTGCTGAGTTTGGTTCAAAATATGACGGTGAGTATGAAAGTGGAGGGGAACCCATGACAGGTAAAGCTGAACACGAAGCTCAGATTCAGGCGTTCGGAACGTACCTCGAGGAGAAGAAAAAGTCGCCGGGGACGGTGCAAGGGGTGTTGCTTGATCTCGGGCAATTTTCCGATTTCCTTGCCAAGCGCGACAAGCCCTTCAGTGCCTTGACAGAAGACGACGTCAATGACTTCGGCCGGGAATTGCGCGAGGGAGGCAAGTCGGAAAAACTCGTACACCGCAAATACAAAGCGGTGAAAAACTTTTACAAGTTCTTGGCGGAGCGCGGGGAGTCGGCCGACATGGACGACTTGATCAGCGAAAGCCGCTCTTACATCATGGCTTTGCCAAGGCCGCTGACGATCGACGAGATGAAGCGTTTCATCATCGCGTGCCATGACGTGAAGCGGCGCGCGATCTTCACGACGATGTACGAAGCGGGGCTTCGACCGGACGAATTGGGCCGCCTGACGCAAGACGACATCTCGTGGGACGATTTGTTTATGGTGGTCAAAAACAAGCAGGGCGAACGCGACCGGTTGGTGTTTTTCTCGCGCAAGCTCAAAGACCTGATCAAAAAATACATCCGCGCGACCAAAAGCAAACTGCCGAACGTCTTCGTGGACGAAAAAGGCCCGATCCGCTTGGCGCGCCTGCAAGTATTATTCGTGGAGACGGCCAAAGAGGCCAAACTCGAAGGACATATCGCGCTCTCTTCGCTGCGCCGGTCGCTGGCGGCGCACATGATTGAGCAAGGAATCGACATCGGTCACGTCGCGCAGATGCTCGGATTGAAAAGCACCAACTCGCTGGAAGTCCTCGTCCCGGCGGGCGGCGTGCGTGCGAACGAATATCAAAAATTCATCTCGGCGTTGGATTTGTAGGGATACCGAATACTTTATAATGAATGAGCAGCCCCTTTCGCGGGCTGTTCTTTTTTTACAACACAAGGATTGTGGAGATCCATGTCGAATAAAGTCTTTAAAAACTCAGGAGGGCTTTCTCCAGACCCAGCGTCTCGCGGGGATCGACGGGCTGCCCGGATTCGGGAACCGCCGGCTGCATGATCTGGCGTTTGCGGACGCGGTGCAGAACGCCTCTGCCTCGCCGGTTTCGCTGTTCTAAAAGCGGATCACGCCCTGTACCGTGCCAAAGCGAACGGGCGCAACCGCATCGAACTCGCCGACTGACAGACCGGCCGGCGGACGGACATAATGTAGACACAGAATTCGTACTTTCTATGAAAAAATCACGGGAAGTATGAAACCTTTTCTGCACAGATTCGTCTAACTTACAAACAAGTCTCGTGAGAAAGGTGTGACAGCACATGTCTATGATTCTGTTCAACGGACTGATGATCGGTGTGTTCGTGTTCGCGGCATTGATGGTACTGGTAAAGTTCGCGTTTTACAAACGGCAGGAGGAAGGAATGCGCTCCGCCTATTTCTGGGGAGGCATTTTGTTCTTGGCGTTGGCCGTGACCGACATCACGTCCAGCGTGGTGTACCGGACGGAGCTGCATGAAGTGCAGACGTTGTTGTTCCTTTCGTTTGCAGGTCTCGCGATGTTTCGCTTTACACGCATGAAAACCACCTCGGCTTCGTAAGCCGGGGTTTTCTTTTTATCTATTCTTTTTGAAAATTATGATTTATAATAAGAGCAGGCAGTGAACACAATCCTCCGGAGGTGTTTTCGATGTCCCAAGAGCAACTGCTCCGCCATCCGATCTTCGGGCACACGCTTGCGAACTGCGAATTGCCGCACCACAAGTACGCGCTTTCGTTGAAGGGACCGTTGCTGCATTGCAAAGCGGTGGTGAAACTGGTTGAACCGGACAAGTCCGACGGGCCTGTCAGCCACATGCATTTCCTGATCGACCACATCGAAGTGCTCTCGATCCAGGGCGCTGACGCCTCGCTGGTGTTGCCGGAAGCATTTTGTGCCGTTCGGTTCGGCGACCATCTGGGACTGAAGCAGCGCATCGCGGGATTGGAAGCCGGGCAACCGATCGAGTTGCAGGGCGAGTACATCGACAGAAACCACGCCTACGCCACAACGGACAACCCCGGTGATCCGGTGTTGCACTTCACGCATCACCCGGTCGGGTATGTGCTCTATCATGACAAACGATATGAATAATTTGGTAAACTGGAGGGAGCGGACAACACGCTCCCTTTTTTGTGGATATCGTGGATAACCGCTGTGGATATTGTGGATAGAAATTGTGAATAACATTGGGGGTTGGGGATAAATGGACTTTGTAAAATTGAGTAAGACGCTCTCGTACGCGCTGCGCCATGCGCCGTGGGAATTTGAATTGGAGTTGGACGAGGAAGGCTGGGTCGACGTGGAGCAGCTGTTGACCGAATTGCGCGGGTACTCGCGGGCGTTTGCCGGCGTGACGCGGGAAGATCTGGTGCAGATGTCCGGCGCGTTTGACAAGAAACGGTTTGAGATCGAGGACGACCGGATTCGGGCGCGGTACGGGCATTCCGTCCCGCAGAAAGTGGTGAAGACGCCCGCGAAACCGCCGCAACTTCTCTACCACGGGACGGCGCCGAAGTTTGTGGAGAGCATCTTGGCGCAGGGGTTGCTGCCGATGGGCCGCCACTATGTGCACTTGTCCACAGACACCGAGACGGCGGGCAAAGTCGGCAAGCGCCGCAGTGCCGCGCCGACGCTTCTCGTGATCCTCGCAGAGGAAGCGTGGGCGGACGGTGAAGTTTTTTACAACGGCGGAGAGAACATCTGGCTGGCGGATCGGGTGCCGGCGAAATACATTCGCGTGCAGTAAAAAGGAACGCGGCCAGTGCGGGCGCGTTCCTTTTTTGTCGGGCAGGGCGGTGGATTTCTTACTTGATGCCGACCAAGTCGGTGACGACGACGTAGGAGAGCGTCAGTCCGGCGACCGGCGGGACGAAAGCGATGGACGCGGGCGGGTTTTTCGCTTTGCGCGGTGCTTCGCCTTCCTTGACGGCTTGCGGGACGATCTGGTCGGTGACGTCCTCGCGCGGTTTGCGCGGGTTTTCCAGCGAGCAGACGACTTTGACGCCCTTGTAGATGCCATAGTCCTTTAACTTGCGGCGGATGATCTTGGCGATCGGGTCGATCTTGGTCTTGGAGATGTCCATGACGCGGAACTGCGTCGGGTCGATTTTGTTCGCGGCGCCCATCGAAGAGACGATCGGAATGCCGCGCTTGTTGCACTCGACGATGGCGAGGATCTTCGCCGAGATCGTGTCGATGGCGTCGACAACATAGTCCGGGTTGTATTCAAAAATCGAATCCTTCGTTTCCTCCAGATAGAAGATCTTGAGCGGAACCACGTCGATTTCCGGGTCGATCTGCTTGACGCGCTCGGCCATGACATCGACTTTGTCCAAGCCGACCGTGTGGGTGAGAGCGGGGATTTGACGGTTGATGTTGGTGATGTCAACGTCGTCCTTATCCACAAGCACGAGGCGGCCGACGCCGCTGCGGGCAAGCGCTTCCACCGCATACGAGCCCACGCCGCCCATGCCGAGCACGACGACCGTGCTGTTTTTCAATTTCTCCAGGCCCTCCGGCCCGATAACCAATTCTGTGCGGGAATACCGATGCAAAGCCATATTGGTTCGAAACCCCTTTGAATGATAATATCTCTAGATTCTCCAAGCATAGCATAATTCAATCCTCCATTAAAGCGATCAGGATACTGGATTCGTGACTTCTTCAGTTTGCCTGATTTGACGAGGACCTTACGTAGATGGAGACGACATGAGATAACGTCCTGTTACCGAAGCAACGTTGGCTTTTAGCTCAGAGGGTGTTCCAGTTGCAACCAAGCGTCCACCCTGACTTCCTCCGCCATGTCCAAGTTCAATCAGGTGATCACAGAAGGACAGCACGTACGGATCGTGTTCAATCACGAGTACGGAATGCCCGCTGCTGACCAATCGATTCAGCAAGATCAGCAACTTTTCGGTGTCGTAACGACTGAGTCCAACCGTCGGCTCGTCCAACACGTACAGATAATGTCCGGGGTTGCCCTTCACCAACTCCCTTGCGAGCTTCAGCCGTTGCGTCTCGCCTCCGCTCAACGTCGTGAGGCTTTGCCCCATGGAGATGTAACCCATTCCAATCTCGACGAGCGTTCCGAGCATCTTGCGAATCTTTGGATGTTCTTCAAAATGACACTGAGCGTCTTCCACGGACAGGTTGAGAATGTCCGCAATCGACTTCTCTCGATGCCGCACTTGGAGCACCTCCGCATGGAAGCGTGCACCATCGCAGAGGGTGCAGAGATCTCGAAACAGGAGGTTCCCCATCCAGCGTTTGGTGTGCCCGCTCCCGCCGCATTGCGAACACGCTCCCGTCGAATTGAACGAAAATGCACCAGCGTCCAGTCCTAGACGAATTGCGCTCTCTTGCGCGGCAAACACCTTGCGAATCGCATCCCAGACACCTAAAAAAGTCGCGACGCACGAGGTCTCAAACCGACGCGGCAACTTCTGTGTCACGACAATGTATCCGTCTAGATCCGGTGCATCAGACAGTTCCGCAACCGACCTCACGAGCACTTGATCGCTCTCCTCGCCGTCCGATTCGGGAAGCAAGTCCGATTTGGGAGCGGGACCGGCACCACGGCGTGCCAGCTGTTCATCAAGTTTCGGCAACAGCGAGTCGAGGATCAAGGAACTCTTGCCGCTTCCGGATACCCCGCAGACCCCGATCATACAGTGTAAGGGAACATCGACGGTGATTCCTTGCAGATTGTGGGTACGGGCATCGCTTATCGTGAAGCGGGATTTGGTCTCCTTGCTGTCATATGAATAGCTCTTCGGCGGCCATGAATTCGACCGAAGGGATGCTGCGGAGAGGGAGGTCTCATGGGCGAGGAACCCGTCGAGCGAACCGGAGTAGAGGAGCGTTCCCCCTAAGCGACCCGCCCCTGGACCGAAATCGAGGATCGTATCGGCGCTTCTGATCACCTGCTCGTCATGCTCGATCACGATGACGGTATTCCCGTCATCACGAAGCTGCCTGAAACTGCTGATCATTTGGGACTTTTCCGTTTCATGCAGCCCGGCGGTCGGCTCATCGAAGATGTAGATGACGGAATCGAACTTCGCGGTCAACTGCAGCATGATGTGCAGGCGTTGGAGTTCACCGCCGCTCAACGTCGGAAGTTCGCGGTAGAGCGTTAAGTAGGAGAGACCGACAAGTTGCAGGGCATCCAGCGTTTTCAAGATTTCATGGAGAATGCGGCTCGTGACATCGCGTTTGTCTCGGTGATTCTGAACGTTGCGGATGAACGCCTGCAATTCCGAAGCTTCCATCCTGCCTAGATCACCGATATGAGCACCATGCCACCGGACGCGCATCGCTCGTTCCTGAATGCGATGCCCCTCACAGGCGGGGCACAGCTTCGCCGTTTGCAGATTCGGAACTTTTACCTCCCCTCGCTTGAGGCGCTCTTCCATCACAGTGTGAATCCCGTAGAAGATCAGCTGCGGTTGTGATTTCGAACGGGAACGGGGCGGCCTATAGGTTAGAAAAACGTCTTGAGCTTCTGAGGAGAGATCAGAAAAACGCGTGCTCGCGGTGACACCGAAACGTTCTCCAAAATTCACGAGCCGCTTTTCAATATAGGCCTTATCTTCGAATTTCTTCTTGGGATAAAAGTACGCAAAGCGATGCAACTCCTCAAGAGAGGCGTTTCTGTCTGGAAAGATTGCTTGCCAGTCCACCTGCATCACAGATCCACGCCCCTGACATTCAGGGCACTGACCGTGGGGAGAATTGAACAGAAACATCCCGGGGGTAAATTCACTGCGATCGTGGTGTGCGGCATCGAGCGACTCCCCCTCATTCGCATAGACGAGGGCGAGCAAGTTCAAGAGGCGAGTCGAAGTACCGACGACGGAGCGCGGATTAAGGTTCCCGACGATGCGCTGTTCCACCGCAATGGTCGGGCTCAGGCCGCGAATCAGATCAAACGAGTCCGCTTGGCTGAAGTTGTGCGAGAGGCCCGCAGCTCGCAAATAGAGGTGTTGGCTCTCTTGATGGAGCGTATCGAGAAGGAAGCTCGATTTGCCCGATCCGCTCACGCCGGTCACCACGACGAACTTCTTTTTGGGGATGACGGCATTCACGTTCTTGAGATTGTGCAACCGCGCCCCGGCAACCTCAATTTGATCCATCTAGAAACCTCCTCGCCCTGAAGGTACTTGCAGTTTCGGCTGTGCGGATGCAAGTGCTCTTACGTTGTCCCATTCGTAGTCAACATCTTGTAAGAGGAGGGCGAGCTCATCCAGCATCTGCAAATCGTGCGTTTTCATACGGCTCATCTCCACTTCGCAAATCGGGGGCAAGTCTGAATACCTTGGTTCAGTCCCAAGGACGTTCCAAAGGTCCAGACAGAGGTTGGTACGAATTCGCCCGAGTCCCCACGACCGCTTGATCCCGAATACGTTGGCATTCCATTCACCGGAGCGACAGAGCAACCAAGCATCACCCGCCGTGAGAAAATCATCCGGGGGAATGTCGACGATCTGTTGGTCCGGATCGACGAAGATCCATCGACTCAACTCTTTGGACCAGACTTCGCATACCCAATGATCCACGTACTTGTCGTTCCTTTCAGACAGATAGCGTGCAAAGCCTGCTCGACATCGCACAGGTATATTTTTGTAACGCAGGATAGAAGCAAGCAGCAAGGCGTGAAACCGGCAGGAGACGATCAACCTTTCTGCAGGCATCCTGTCAAGCGTCAGCCCTTCAGGATGACGTGCGAGCAATTCTTTCAACAAATCCTGCACCCCGTCATACAGAGGGTCTTCATCCCGCATGGCTGGATCCAATGCGGGACGAAATTGTGATGTTTGACTCGGGTGAATGAATTGTCGTTTCACATAGGTGCATAATTCAGTCAAATCTGTTGGGAGAGGTTCGAAGAGGGTAGAGAACTCTCCAGGGTCGGTCTCCACAGTAAAGTTGGTGTATCGTTCGTGAGATTGAATGTCCATGTTTCACCTATTATTTTTCTCAATGGCGACCCAAACTTCGGCGACAGGTTGATGACCCGGCGGACAATAACATTCAAGGCTGGGGAGATTCGCCAGATCATATCCTGACGTGGGAACCCATTCTGTATAGACACGTTTCCAAATATCTTGAACTTCTGCCGGTGAAGACGCTTCAAATACCGCCCACGCGCTCTCCGGAAACTGTAAACTCTCCATGCCGGCAAGCGGCTCACCGTCCGAAATGGCACCGATATAATAATCGAACGCTTCGTTGTTGCCAAAGTTGCCATTGGCGCATACACCCAAGATGCCGTGAGGAGTCGTTGGAGGTTGCGACCAAAGGAGATCGATGAGTGTCTGCATCAGGCCGTTTTGGTTCGCTTTTTCCCAAAGGGGTGGAATGACTTCGAATGCCTCGTGCATGTTGATTCGGTTTTTTTCACCGATCACGGAGAACGATCCAACTTCTTCAATCCGATACTTCATGGCAACATCTCCTTGGATACTCATCGTAAAGGTCATTCGGGGATAGGCTTTGACGAGGACTCCCGGTCTGCGAGCCGCCGTCGGCGTGACTCCATGCAGGTTTTGAAACGCGCGAGTAAAAGCTTCCGGTGAGTCGTACCCGTACTTCAGAGCCAGATCGAGCACCTTGCGATCCGTCGTTTGCAACTCGAACGCAGCAAGCGTCAGTCTCCTCCGTCTGATGTACTCCGAGAGCGAAACATCCGTAATGAAAGAAAACATGCGTTGAAAATGATAGACAGAGCAGCAAGCGATTTTTGCTGCTTCAGCCGTATCAATCTCGTCCGTCAGATGCTCCTCGATATAACGTATCGCACCGTTCATTTTCCCAAGCCAATCCATTCCTGATCCTCCTTGACTCCTACTATAGCCGTGAGTGCGTTGCATTGTCCTAGCTTTTCATGCACAAAACTGCAAGACTTCTTCGCTGCTAAATTGTACCACCGATTGCCGGACAGGAGAGGAAGCGTCACAAGAACTTCAGTTCTGGAAACCTGTGCAATCGTAGCGTATACTTTGTTCAAGTACATACATAGGAAGAGAGGGAATCTCATGTTTTCCGTTCAAGCATACAGTGGTACCAAAGAAGAAAATTACGCGTTGGTCATCAGCCAACTGGAAGCTCTGATTGAGGGCGAGACCAATTTGATTGCCAACCTGTCGAACGCTTCGGCGTTGTTGAATCTGTTTTTGCAAGAGATCAACTGGGTCGGCTTCTATCTTCTGGATTCGAACGACGAACTGGTGTTGGGCCCGTTCCAAGGTCTGCCCGCCTGTGTTCGCATTCCGCTCGGCCGAGGGGTCTGCGGCACGACGGCCGCCAAGCGCGAAACGATCGTCGTCCCGGATGTTCATGCATTCCCCGGACACATCGCCTGCGATGCCGCTTCCCGTTCGGAGATCGTGGTGCCGATCGTTCAGGGAGACAAGTTGCTTGGCGTTCTGGATATCGACAGCCCGATCCCGGACCGCTTCGACGAACTGGACCAAAAATATCTTGAGCTGTTCGTGCAAGCGCTCGTGAAACACATTCAAGCCTAAGTTCTCATTATTGCTTAGGAAATAAATCGCCGACTTCCACATGGGGTGGAGGTCGGTTTTTTCGCGTGATGATGCCAAGCTTTTGATGTTGTTTTTGGCTCCGTTTGGATGTATGCTGGAATGTGAAATCTATCGGAATCAAGTCTTTTTTTGTAAAAATTCTACGAGACTTTTGAAATACCGGGAGGATGGAATTTAACATGAGTTTGCGGGAGAGATACCGGCAGATCGAGTCGGTGACGAAGTACAGCAACTATTACTTAGGAAAGTGCTACACGTGGCTGTCGATTCCGGTCACAGACGCAGCTGCGCGTCTCGGTTTGCACCCCAACCATATGACGTTGATTTCGCTCGTGCTCGGCTTGACCGCGTGCGGTTTTTTCTACCAAGGCTCGACGGCAGCACTGATTCTCGGCGCTGTGATTCTCTATGTCTCGTACGTCCTCGACTGGTGCGACGGACAATTGGCGCGCCACACGGGCAAGATGAGTCCGTTTGGCGGCTGGCTCGACCAGATGTGCGACCGCATCAAGGAATTCGCGTACGTCACGACGCTCGCGCTCGGCTACTCGCGCACGCACGACGGCGCGACGTCCGTCTATCTCTGGGCGCTCGGCGCGCTGTTCTTCCTGTTCCTCTTGGAGTACTACGGCCAGATGAACCGCGCCATCCCGCAGCCGGGCGCTGATCAGCAAGCGGCTGCGTCTGTCGGTCCGGTGCTCGGCCGTCCGACCGCGGGCCGCCGCAAATTCGTCATCGACTTCTCCATCGACGAACAGTACGCGTTCGTTGTGCTGGCGAGCGCAATCGTCGGCGGGTACTGGACGCTCGTCGGGATCGTCGTGATCTCTGCTCTGTTTGCGATCTACAAACCGCTGAAAGCGTGGAAATCCTATTTTTCTATGAAATGAGGTCTCGGGCATGAAAGCAGTCATCCTTGCAGCCGGCGACGGCGAACGATTGGCCCCGATTACACAAACTCTTCCCAAGGCGTTGTTGCCGATCGGTTCGGAAACCATCCTCTCCCGCCAGATTCGCCAGTTGGCGAACCTCGGCGTCACGGAAGTAACCGTTGTCATCGGCTACGAAGGCCAAGCGGTCCGCGAACATCTCGCGGCGTCGAACCCGCCGGTCACCGTGCACATCGTCGAAAACGCCCGTTACAAAACCACGTCCACCGCGTACTCCGCGTGGCTGGCCGCGAAATTTGTGCAAAACGACTCGTTCTTCCTGCTCGACGGCGACGTGGTCGCGGAAGACGCGGTGTTTGAAGCTCTGCTGAACTTGACGGCGAACACGCTGCTCTACGAAGCGAAGTCGATTTCCTCACCGGAAGAGATGAAAGTCACCGTCGAGAACGGCAACGTCTACCTGAACAAAAACATCCCCTCCGACCGCTCCCAAGGCGAGTTCGTCGGCATCGCGTATGTGAATGCGGACGCGAATGAGGCGTTTTTTGCAGGGCTTGAGAAGCACAAGGACGGCTATTACGAGGAAGCGTTCAACGAGATGGCCGCCGCGCATCCGTTTGTGCTGCAACCGGTCGAGGAGAACACTTGGATCGAAATCGACTTCGTGACCGACTACCTGCAAGCCGTTCGCCTCTTCACGGAAAAAAGAGAAGAACACGCAGCTCCGCAGGTCTCCGAGCAAGTCTTGCTCTGTCCGGGCCCGGTCATGGTCTCCAAAAAAGTCAAATCCGCGCTCCTGCACGCCGACATCGGCCACCGCGAGACGGAATTTATCGAAATTCTCACCCGTTGCCGCGCCAAGCTCAACAAAGTCTACGGCGCGACGCAAGATTATACGAACGTCATCCTCACCGGCTCCGGCACCGCAGCGAACGAAGCTCTGCTTTCGTCCTACGGGCCGGGCAAAAACCTGCTGATTCTCTCCAACGGCGAGTTCGGCAACCGCTTGATCGACCTCGCACGCTGCCACAACTTGACCTATACGGCGCTGGAATTCGGCTGGACGAAACCGATGGACCTCGTCAAAATCGAAGAGACGGTCGCAACCGGCAACTTCGACGCGTTGATGATGGTGCACCACGAAACGTCGACCGGCATGCTCAACCCGATCAACGAAATCGGCGCGCTGCTCAAAGCGCACAACGTCGAGTTCCTCGTGGACGCTGTGTCTTCCATCGGCGCCGAAGCGTTGAACGTGGAGAAAGCGAACATCACGTTCTGCACCGCCTCGGCGAACAAAGCGCTCGCGTCGCTGCCGGGCCTCGCGTTTGTCTGCGGCAAGCGCAGCGCTTTCCAAGCGCTGCAAGGCAAGCCCGCGCACACCCGCTACCTCGATCTCTACCGTCACTATGAGTTTGAGGAACTGCACTATCAAACGCCGAACACGCCGGCCGTCTCGCTGTTCTACGCGCTGGAAACGGCGCTTGATGAATTGCTCCAAGACACGCTGGACAAGCGCATGCAACACTACGGCTACCTGTCGTCGCTGATCCGCAACCGCTTGAAGAAACTCGGCATGAGCTTCCCGATCGAGGAATCCCGGATGTCCCGCGTGTTGACGACCGTGTACTACCCGTCGGGCGTCGACGTGGAAGGGTTCCACGAATGGGTGAAACAGCACAACTATGTCATCTACCGCGGCAAAGGCCCGCTGCTCGGCCGCGCGTTCCAAATCGCCAACATCGGCCATGTCCGCGAAGAGCATGTGCTGGCGTTCCTCGACCTGATGGAGCGCGGATTCCGGATGAAGCAAAGCGACGCAACGGCTGAAGCGGCCGCAGCTCGCGAATAGGAGTGGAGAGAACAATGAAACTGGTTATCCTAGTAGCAGGCGTCGGTTCGCGCCTGCGCCCGCTGACCGACACCATGCCGAAATGCTTGGTGCAGGTCGGGAGCAAGTCGATTTTGGAGCGTTTTCTGGAAGGGGCCGAAGAGACGGGCGCTTTTTCCGAAGTCGTTCTGATCACCGGCTACCTGCACGACCAAATCGCGGCGTTTGTGGACGCTTGGTCGCAAAACCACAACACGCCCGTGCGCCTCGTGCACAACGAGCGCTATGACGAGACGAACAACGGCTACACCTTGCTTTGCGCGCAAGAGTTCCTGCGTGACGGCTTCGTGCTGACCGACGGCGACCTGTTGCTCGACAACGAGATTCTCCGACGCGTGGCGGCTCATCCGCACAGCCATCTGGCGGTGGATATGCAGTCGAAACTCGACGAAGAGGCGATGAAGTTCGTCCTCGACGAGCACGGTCATGTCACGGAACTGAGCAAGGAGATCTCTGTGGAGCGGGGCTTGGGCGAATCGCTCGGCTTGTGCAAGATGAACGCCGAGGACGTGCCGAGCATCGTCGACCACCTCGCCAAACTGGTCGAGCAGGGCGAACTGAACGAATACTACGAGCGCGCGTTCCAAGAGTTGATCCGCGAAGGGTGGAAACTCGGCGTGGTCGACGTCGGCGATCTGCGTTGGGTGGAAGTCGACGACCACAACGACTTGGAACGGGCCAAGCAGTTTTTCGCGTAAAGCATCTCTGCACTCTCTGCAATCACGTTGTACAGGCTATGTACATCAGGGATCGGGGGAAACGCGAATGGCAGGACGTTACTTTCTCGGAGTGGAAGTTCCGGCGGACGTGTGCGGCCCGGAACTGATCTCCCTGCAAAAACGGCTGGAGCCGCACTTGGATCTCAAACGCTGGTACCGACCGGAGCAGATGCACCTCACCTTGCAGTTCATGGGCAATCTCGACGGCGGGCAAGTGGCGAAGCTGATCGAGTTGGCGGAACCCGCCGTCGCCGGGCACGCGCCGTTTGAACTGGAACTCGGTCATGTCGGATGGTTTGCGCGCGCCAAAGTCGTTTGGTGCGGCGTGGATCGGGACATGGAGGCGTTGCAACGCTTGCAGAAGAGCGTCGTCACGGCGCTTTCGACCTCGTTTGACGTGGAGGGTTTCAACCACGGCGAGTACCGTCCGCACATTACGCTGGGGCGGTTGCGCAGCGCCGACGCCAAGTTTCGTCCCGAATCGGCAGGCAATCCGCCGTCCGGGCTGCGTTGGCGGGTCGAAGGCGTGCATCTGTTCGAATCGGTCTCCACGGGCCCGTCGGGGCCGGAGTATCCGATTCGGCACACGTTTTCCTTGCAGAAGTAAAAAAGGAAGTGAAAAGCAGGCGGGGCGGAGAGCCCTCGGCCTGCTTTTTTTTGCGTGGAAGGGGGAAGGTTTCGCCTCGCGCCGTGTCGAAGTTAGACAAAAGCAGTACATACCAGATCAAGAAAGAGACATGAATTCAAGCAAGGGAAGGTGATTGGGTTTATGAAGAAGAAAATGCGGATTCCGCTGCGGCTTCGAACAGGGGTCACGAACTCCATTGTGGTGTTTTTTCTGATCTTCATCTGTGTGACTTGCTATCAGATTTTCGGAGAGTTGGAGCAGCAGACGAACACGATCGTCACCGATTCGATACCGACCGGAACGGCGGCGCATAATCTGTTGACCGATCTCGTCGATATGGAAACGGGCGTGCGCGGGTATGTGATCACCGGCCAAACCGATTTCCTGGAACCGTACCAAAACGGCCTCGCCCAACTGGATCAAGATTTGGCGACGATCCGCCAACATGAGGGCGATCATCCGATCATGAAGGACCTCGTCGAAGTGCAGGCGATGCCGCACATCGACAAGTTGAAACTGTACTTCCAAAGCCAGATCAACCTCGTCAAAACCGGCCAAGTGGAAGCGGCGCGCACGCATATCAACGACGGCAAAGAAGCGATGGATAACTTCCGCGGGCTCTACACCAAAATCAACGCGGACATTGAAAAACTGACCGCCGACTCATGGGAAGACAGCAAGACCGCGACCCAGCATGCCCGCCTCTACATTTGGGTGATCGGCCCGCTGGCGGTGGCGGCCGCGCTGATCCTCACGTTCGTCTTGATCCGCACGATTTTGACGCCGATTCGCAACGTCAACGCGCAACTGGAAGAGATCGCGTCGGGGGACGGCGATCTCACCAAGCATCTTCGCATCAAAAACAACGACGAGATCGGCGACTTGGCGGGCGCGTTTAACCGCATGGTCGACAACTTGCGCGGGCTGGTGGAGCAGATTGCGATCTCGGCGGAGCAAGTGGCGTCGTCGTCGGAAGAGCTGAACGCGTCGGCCGACATGACCAAGGCGGCGACCGAGCAAATTTCCGGCACCATCGTGGAAATTGCCGAAGGGGCGGACCATCAAGTGCGCAGCGTCAACGACTGTGCGGCGGAGATGGATCAGATGTCTTCGGGAGCGCAGCAGATCGCGTCCAGCGCCAACCATGTTTCGCAGATGGCAAACCGGACGTCGGAGATTGCGACGGCGGGCAATGACGCGATTCGTTCGGCGGTTCATCAGATGAATTCGATTCACAGCACGATTGAGGAGCTGTCCGGCGTCGTGCAGAAACTGGGCAAGCGTTCGGAACAGATCGGGGAAATCATCGGCGTGATCACGTCGATTTCGGCACAGACCAACCTGTTGGCGCTCAACGCGGCGATTGAAGCGGCGCGCGCCGGGGAGCAAGGGCGCGGGTTTGCCGTGGTCGCGGACGAAGTTCGCAAACTGGCGGAGCAGTCCAGCGCGTCGGCGCAAGAGATCGGTGAGTTGATCCGCGCGATTCAGGACGAGACGAATCTCGCGATCCTTTCGATGGAAAAAGGCACGCAGGAAGTGGCGACCGGCATCTCTGTTGTCAGCGAAGCGGGCGCTTCGTTTGAGCAGATCTTCGAATCGGTCACCGAAGTGGCGCAGCAGATCCAAGAAGTGTCGGCGGCGTCGCAGCAGATGTCGGTGGGCACGGTGCAAGTGGCGCAGCAGTTTGAGATGATCTCGCAAGTCGCCGAAGGGGCGGCATCCGGCACGCAAAACGCCTCGGCCGTCGCCGAAGAACAGTTGGCGGCGATGGAAGAGATCGCGACGTCCGCCGCTACGCTCGCGAAACTCGCGGAAGAACTTCAACGGCTGGTCGGTAAGTTTTCGTACTAACTGCAAACGACGAAAAAAGACCCGCTCAGGCATGGGCGGGTCTTACTTGCCTGTTTGGCAGGCTCTACTCAAAAAAAGACCCGCTCCCGTGAGCAGGTCTTTTTTCATACTCTGTTCTTACCCTTGTTGCTTCTTCGCGTGCTCCTTCTCCAGCACGAACAGCAAGCCTTGCGCGTTCAGGCGGATGTCGAGCTCGATGCCGCTCAAGTCGTGCACGTGGTGACCGTGCGCGGCGAGGTCGGTGCGGATGTACTCGCGGATGCGTTCGGCGAGGTCTTCCCACGGGAGCCCCGGACGGAACATCTCGCGGGCGAAGTCGTCGTAGTCGGCGACCGTTCGAAGCGTCCGCTCAAACGCGTACGAAGCAGGTTCCGTCGCCCCGAAATGCGTGTGGTAGATTCGCTCCGGGTTCAACGCCCGCAGTTTCTCCACCGTCCGGAACACCGCTTCCCGGTCAAACTCCGACGGCGAGGTCGACGGGAACAAGCAGGTGAAGTCCCAGCCCGTCAACTCCGGCACGTAGCGGATCGAAACCGTGTCGCCCGTGAAGATCCCCTGCGAGCCGCTGTCGTGAATCGAACAGTGGTGGCGCGCATGTCCCGGCGAGTCGTAAAACGTCAGCGTCCGCCCGCCGAGGTCGAGCGCTTCGCCGTCTTCCATCGCCCGCACGCGCTCCTCTGCCACCGGCAAAATCTTGCCGAAGATGCGCTCCAAGTCGTCGCCGTACACCGCGCTCGCCCCGGCGATCAATCGCGTCGGGTCGATCAGGTGGCGGGCGGCGCGCGGGTGGCACAGCACCGTCGCGTTCGGGAAGTTCGGCAGGATGTAGCCCACACCGCCGGAATGGTCGAGGTGGATGTGCGTCACGATCACATAGTCGATCTCCTCCGGCTTGATGCCGAGCACGTCCAAACTGTCGAGGATGTTCTGCGCCGCGTGCGAAGAACCGACTTCAAACAGCGCGGTCTTGCTCTCGCCGCGCACGATGTACGCCGCCGTGCGGCCGAGTTCGCCGCCTTCTTCCAAATCGATCAAATGAACGCCGTATCCGAGATCTTGCGGAGTCGTTTTCATGTTGGAAATCACCTCATCCTGCGTTCGGCGCCCTTAAGCGTCAAAACGCGAAGTCTTCAGATCAATGTTCGCCCCGTGCTTGATGCGCGGCGCCGAAGAAGGCAGCAACGCGATCTCCTCCGGGCGCGCTGTATACCGGGAGATGTTCAAGAGAATCCCCATCATAAACAGCTTAAACACCAACGACGTCCCCCCGTACGAGATAAACGGGAGCGGCACGCCGATGACCGGCAGCAAACCGGATACAGACCCGATGTTGAAAAAAACCGCCATCGCGATGACCGACGTGATCCCGATCGCGACCAATTGCGCAAATTTATCCTGCACGTTCAACGCGATGTGAATTCCGCGCCAGATCACGACGCCGTACAGCACGATCAGAAACAGACCGCCGATCAGCCCCCACTCCTCCGAGAAGATCGCGAAGATAAAATCGGTGTGCGCTTCCGGCAAGTACGAGAACTTCTCAATCGAGTGACCCAAACCGCGCCCCGTCCATCCGCCGGTCGAGATCGCGAACAACGACTGCACGATCTGGTAGCCGTCGCCGTCCATGTGCTTGAACGGATCGAGATACGCCCAGATCCGGTCGCCGCGATAACCCATCAACGCCAGCGGCACCGACGTGATGATGGCGAGCAACATGGTGTTGCGCAAGTGTTTCCACGGCACGCCCGCGACGAACATGATCAGAAACGGACCGCCCGCAAACGTGATCGCCGTGTCCATGTCCGGCTCCAAGATGATCAGCCCGAAGCCGATCACCACGAGGATGACCGACGGCCAGAACGACGCTTTCGGATCGGAGACGCGGTCGCCCTTTTTCGTGAGCAGGTAGGCGAGGTAGAGGTTGATCGTGATCATCGCGATCTCTGTCGGCTGGAATGAGAACGGCCCGAGCGAGATCCAGCGGTAGGCGCCGTTGACGTTCATCCCGACGCCTGGAACGAACACCATGACCAAAAGGAGATATGTAACCAACAGCATCGGACGCGACAGTTTGTACCACATCTGATAGTGGGTGTTCATCGCAAACAACATCCCGAACGTCCCGATCACAAAAAACATCAACTGTCTCAGGAAATAGTAGTTCGGCGTGTCTTGCATTTTGTATGCGTAGATCGCACTGGCGCTGTAGACAGCCACCAACCCGATCATAGCCAAAAGGATCACGACGAGGAACAGTACGAAATCAGGTCGGTGTCTTGTTACTTTCATGCGTGGCCTCCAGATTGTTCATGTCTTACCAATACTTCGACATTCGAACCGACAACCCTTTTGGAATCTGCTATAATAGCGGAAGTCTACTTGAATCAGAAAGGGACCATGTCGCGATGAACGATACCAATTTACACCCGTCGCCCTCATTTGCAGAAGCGTGGGCCCGCTCTCGTGCCTACGGGATCGACCCGAACACGCTGCCTTCCGTCGCTCCCGTCCCGGCTGCCGACTTGCAATCCCGCATCTTCGCCAACCGACTCTTGTTGGAATCGGCGCTTCCTTATATTGATCATCTCTACCGCACGGTGGAAAGCGAATGCATCGTCGCGGTTTGCGATGCGGACGGCGTCTTGCTCGCCACGCGCGGCGAACGCTTGCCCGACGCGCTGCTCAGACAACACACCACACCCGGCATGATCTGGTCGGAGCAGGTTTTCGGCGCCAACGCCCTCGGCACGGCGCTCACGGAAGACCGTCCGGTGCACATCGTCGGACGCGATCACTTCTTGACCGACCTGCAGGGGATGTCCTGCGCCGCCGCTCCGTTTCATGACGACAACGGCCGCGTGATCGGAGCGCTCGCCATCGCCGCGTACAAAACGGAACACTCCCCGTATATGCTCGGCACCGTGCTCTCGGCGACACACGCCATCGAGCACGCGATGAAGCTGAAATCGGAGCACTACCGCACGTTGCTCCTGCAAGAGAAAATCTCCGAGACGTCGAACCACTTGATCTTGATCACCGACGCCGCGGGCAACATCTTGCACCGAAACCAAGCGGCGCATCTCCTGATGCCGATCAACGGCCCGCTGCGGCTGCAGGATGTTTTTTCCGAAAAAAGCGCGGCGTGGATCGCTCTGCAAGAACAGCGCGACCTCACCGATTTTCACGAAAAATGGCTCCATCCCGCGACCGGAGCGGAGCATCATCTGTTCTGGGACGCCCGCTGGGTGATCGACCCGCTCGTGAAGCAATCCGCGCTGCTCTTGGTCGGGCGGGACATGACGAGCTACGTTCGTCTGGAGCACAACTTGCGCCAATCGGAGCGGCTGTCGACGATGGGCATGTTCGCCGCCCAGATCGCGCACGAAATCCGCAACCCGGTCGCCGTGATCAAACTCGCGATGCAGTTAATGCTCGGGCAGGAAGATTTTTCCGAAAAGTCGGAGAAAAAGGGTCGGATGATCCTCGGCGAAATCTCCCGCATCGAAGGTCTCGTCAACCACTTCCTCGACATCTCGCGCCCGCAAAACCCGAACTTCGCCGAGTGCAACCTCCTCGAACTGTTGCAGGGCATCTGCAACTTGATGCAAGGCGTGTTCCGGGAAGCGAACTTGCGCTTGGTGGAGCACTACGAGGACGTCGGTGCGATTCAGGCGGACGCGGATCAGCTGCACCAAGTGATCTTGAACCTGTTTCGCAACGCTATCGACGCCACGCCGGCGGGCGGGATGGTCAAGTTGACCGTCCGGCGAGCCGAAGAGCCGGACGGGGTGATCATCGAAGTCCGCGACACGGGCCAAGGCATTCCGGAAGACCGCCTGCAAGACATCTTCGAGCCGTTCTACACCACCAAGAGCAAAGGCACCGGGCTTGGGTTGCACAACTCCAAGTCGATCATCGAAGCGCACGGCGGAGACATGGAAATCCAGAGCGAAATCGGACAGGGGACACTCGTTTCGATTTGGTTGCCCGCACGCCACGAGGAAGCTATACTAGACTAGGATAGTAGTTTCATGGATTGGAAGGAGAAACCGCAGATGAGCGAAACTTTCGATATCAAAGCGCTGCTCAAGCGCACCAAATTGAACCCGGTGCAGAAGATGGGCCTGACCTCCCGCTTCAAGGACCGCGCGTTCCCGGCTCCGGCTGAATCGGACAACGTCTACGAAGTGGCGTTCGGCCAAAACATCATCTATATCCGCGCTGCAGAGGGCGGCCTCGTGCCGGATGAGATGGACACGGTGGCGGACGTTCTGCAACGCGCACGCAAAAACGAGCAGAAAGCGATGCTCGACATGCTGGTCGTCATCCAAGTCTTCCCGCTCGCGCCGGAAACTGTGGCCACTCTGATCGAAGAGTGGAAGGAAAACGGCGTCGAATCCAAACTCGTCAGCGGCCCGGCACTGGCTGCGGCGGCGGAGTAATGGTTGGGGCCCGCTTCTGGACATAGTAAAAGCATGCAGCGATGCATGCTTTTTCTTACATGCGCCGCATAGATTGTCCAGAGAGGGGTCCCGTTCGATGCGCAAATTTGTGTGGATGATGGTATGGTCCGTCACGTCGGTGCTGGCGATCTACCTCGCCGGTGAATGGTTCAACACCTTGCTGCCGGAGTGAGGAGCGCTTGCGTGCGAATGTTTTTTGATCATCTGATGGGGTGATTTCAATCGATCAATGGATACAGTTCCTCGACCACTACGGGTACATTGGACTGTTCATTTTGCTGCTGTTGGGGATTGTGGGAATTCCGCTGCCGGACGAGACGCTGCTTTCGTTCGTCGGGGTGATGGTCCACAAAGGACATATGAATTTCTGGGGCGTGTTGGTCGCCGCGGTGCTCGGCAGCATCTGCGGCATCACGCTCAGTTTCTTGATCGGACGATTTGTCGGATACGGGGTTGTCACAAAGTTTGGACGGTTCTTGCATTTGACGGAAGAGCGCTTGCTGAAAATTGAGCGCTATATGGAGCGATACGGGCGTGTCATGTTGTTTTTTGGCTATTTCGTGCCGGGATTTCGCCATGTGACGGCGCTGACGGCGGGCGTGACGCAGATGAAGTACCGGATCTTCGCTCCGTTTGCGTACATCGGCGCGCTGGTGTGGGCGCTGACGTTTCTGCTCTTGGGCGAATATGTCGGGCACCGCTGGCGGATGATTGAAGCGATCGTCTACCCGTTCCGCTATTGGATCATCGTGATCGTGTTGCTGTCGTTGCTCGCGCCGATCGTCTACCGCGTGATAAGAAAGCGGCGTTCGGCAAAACTAACCTCTCAAGGTGTACCACCCGAACCGAAGGAGTGAATCGCATGTCAGTGAGCTTCCGATCTTTTTCCGTGGACGTGCACAGCCCGCACTTGCCTGTGAAGGAAGTGGCGTTGAAGGAATGGGCCGTCTGCATCGAAGGGATCGCCGCCGGCGACCAGACCGTGCTGATCCGCAAGGGCGGGATCACGGAAGAGACGCGGGAATTCCGCTTGGAGGAGCAATCGTTCTACCTCTATCCGACGTATGAGCACCAACGCGCCGACCTGATCAAGCCGGGCTACCAAGACGTGCTCGCCAAGACGCTGGAGGGACGCGAACTGCCGCCAAAGCAAGTGACGATCACGCACGTCGGACATGTCACCGACGACATCGTGATCAAGGACGACGCGGAGCTGCTCAAGAAGTTCGACGCGTATCACGTGATGACGCACAACTACGCCGAAGAGCGCTTGAATTGGCAATCCGACCGACCGCTGCATATCCTGCTGCTGCGCGCGTACCGATTGACGAATCCCAAGACGATCGACGTCTCTGCGGACTACACGGGCTGCAAATCGTGGATCACGCTCGCCGATCCGATTCACGACACCGATTTGGAGCCGGTGATTTCGACGGAGCGCTACGAAGAGCTGCGCGAAGAGATCCTGCGCAGCGTGGGGCTGTGGCACGAACACGACCCGCGCGCGAAACACGGTTCGCACAGCTGAGGAGGGCCGCCGCCCGCCGAAGTGGCGGTGAAAGCGCATCCAGAGCGCGCGTTTGATTGAAGGGGTAACGGGAGAGAGAAACGGGGGAGCACCGCTATGCCGGAGCGCAAGAGCAAGATCAAGCCGTACCTGGACCTGCACCGTCCGATGGTGTTGGCTCACCAAGGGGCGTCGGGTCACGCGCCGTCGAACACGCGGGAGGCGTTTCAACTCGCCGTGGAGATGGGCGCCGATGCGTTTGAAACCGACGTTCATATGACGAAGGACGGCCATGTTGTGCTCAGTCACGACGACACGGTCGACCGCCTGACCAACGGCACAGGCGCGATTTCCGCCAAGACGCTGGCGGAGCTTAAAGCGATCGATTTCGGGTACAAGTTCAGCACGGATGGAGGTCGAACGTTTCCGTTTCGGGGCAAGGGCGTGACGATCCCGACGCTCGACGAAGTCCTGACGGAGTTTCCGCACATCCGCGTGAACATGGACATCAAGCAGAAGACCCCGCCGATGGAGACCGCTTTGGTCGAGACGATCAAGCGCCACCGGGCGCAAGACCGCGTGCTGGTCACGTCGTTTCACACCGTGACGATGCAGCGCTTCAAGCGCCTCGGCATGAACGGGGTCGCGACGTCGGCGAACACGCGCAACATGGTGGAGTTCGTCGCGTATTGGCGCTGCGGGCTGCACAAGTTCTACAAGCCGCCCGTCGACGCGTTTCAAGTGCCGGTCTCGCAGTACGGCATCAAAGTCGTCACGCCGCGCTCGGTGCAAATCGCGCACGACCACGGCGTGAAAGTGCACGTTTGGACGATCAACGACGAAGCGGAGATCGCCAAACTGCTGTCGTGGGGCGTGGACGGCATTTGCAGCGACTACCCGGACCGCGTCGTCAACGTGATGCGCGAGATGGGTCTGTGGGATTCTTAAAAAAGGAAAGGGCCGGCAAGGAGTTTTTCCTGCCAGCCCTTTTTTGATACAATGAACTCAGAATGTTAAGTCTTGAGGTGACCCAGATGAATTTTATGATGCTGTTGGTATTATTGATTGGGTACGCAGTGGGTTCGACTCCGTTTGCGTTCTTGGTGGGCAAGAGCCGCGGCGGAAACATCTTTGAGCGGGGCAGCGGCAATCCGGGCACCGCGAACACGCTGGCGGTGTACGGCAAAGGCGCGGCGGCGATCGTTTTGATCTGCGACGTGTTAAAAGGGTTCCTGCCGACGTTGATCGTCTTGCTGATCACCGGAGACCAAGTGTTGGCGTTCTGGACGGCGGCGGGCGCGGCGCTCGGGCATGCGTTTTCGTTCTATACCGGGTTTCGCGGCGGCAAAGCGCTGGCGACGGCGGCCGGTTCCCTGCTCGCTCTCTATCCGATTCCGCTGATCGTCGTCGTCGTGGCGTATGTGGTGCTGGTGCTGTTGATTCGCTACATCTCGATTGCGACCACGATCGTGATCGCGGGCGCGGTGGTGTTCTTCCTCTGCATCGACCAGCCGCTCGGCAGCACGCTGGCGCTCTTGGTGATGGTCGCGGGGATTCTCTACCGACACCTGCCGAACTTTGAGCGCCTCTACTTGCGCAACGAACCGAAGATCGGGCATAAGATCGAAGAGATTCATCTGGAGCGTCTGCCGCGTGAGAAGCAGGCGATGATCAAAGTGGTGTATTGGCTGGCGGCGATCGTGTTCATCGCAATCGTGTACTGGGTCAAAGCGTAACGGATTTCTGAAAAAAGGCCTCGGGCGCAGACTGAACTGTGCCGGGGGCGTTTTTTTACAGGTGGGGCAGGAAAAAAGTTCCTGTTTGGCGAACTCCAGTTCGAACAGCAAAGGGGGAGTTGCACAGATGACGACGACGCGGTTGACGGTGCTGCATACGAATGATTTGCACGGGAATTATGAGGCTTGGCTGAGACAAGTCGCGGTGCTTAAAGCGAGACGGGCGGAGTTGGAAGCGGCGGGCGAGTGTGTGTTGGTCGTCGATGCGGGCGATCATCTGGACATGAGCGTCAACGAGTGCCTCGCGACGAAGGGGCGGTTGCATCTGCGGATGTTGGAAGAGGCCGGATATCACGCGCTGGGCATGGGCAACAACGAACTGTTGCGCTCGCGGCCGGAGGAGATTCGAGAGCTCTCCGAGAGCACGAGCCTGCCGTTTCTGCTCTGCAACTTGCTCGAAGGCGACGGGTCGGTGATCGGGAACATGCAGGAAGCACTCGTGCTCGAACTGGCACCCGGCGTGCGCGCGGGGCTGTTCGGGACGACCGACCCGTTTGAGACGACGTACGAGATGAAGCACGGGTTTCGCAATGTCGACACGGTGGAAGCGGCGCGTGCGGCGATTGCGAAGTTGCAGGCGCAGGGCGCGAACGTGATCGTCTACGTCTCGCACATGAGTTTGGAAGCGGACCGCGAACTCGCCAAAGCGCTCGCTCCGAACGTGCACTTGATCATCGGCGCGCACTGTCATACGGCGATGCAGGAGCCGGAAGTTGTGGACGGCGTGGTGATCGCGCAAGCCGGGGCGTTGGGCAAATGGGTGGGCGAAGTGTCTCTGGAAGTGGAGGTCGAGTCTGCGCGGGTCGTTTCGTACCAAGGCTGTTTGCATCCCGTCGAAGCGGACGGCCCGGTCGATCCGGCACAAGCGGCGTTGCTGGAAGCAGGGCGGCGCGAGGCGGAGGCGTTTTTTGCTGAAGTGTTGTTCGAATTGGAGTCGCCGTGGTCGCATGAGCAACTGGTGACGGCGATTGCGGACGGTATGAAACACCGCTGGGAAGCGGAAGTCGGGTTGATGTTCGGCGCGGCGGCGACAGAAGGGCTTCCCGCGGGGCCGATCACGAAAGGCATGGTGTTTGAGCGCGTGCGCAGTTTGATCCTCTCCGGGTCACTGGAGATGCAAGGGCACCAGTTTGCCGGGTTGTTGCGCGAATCGCAGGACCCTGCGATCACCGAGCGACCGCGCGGCGGGAACGGGTTCCGTCCCGCAGGCATCCAGATGGGCAAGATGCACTTCTCCGGGTTGACGTGGGAGGAGCAGGACGGGGAGTTCGTGAATTTGCGCGTCAACGGCGAGCCGCTTGATCCGGAGCGCTGGTACACGGTGGGCGGCGGGAATCATCTCGCCTACCCGGACATCTGCGGCTACCCGTCGCTGGCGGGGACGAAGCATCTGGACTTTGTGCAGTTTGTGTATGTGCGCGATGATTTGATTCCGTATCTGCGGACGCTGCGTCAAGTGGGCGCCGCGAACGCCTCATGATGGAGAAAAAACCCCTCGTCTGTCTACAGCAGACGGGGGGTTTTGCTTTCGCGGGTTTGGTGTTTGCTCGCCCGCCAGAAGAACAGGGACGCGAGCAGCAGGGCGATCGGCATGACGGCAAAAGCGGTGGTCAGCGAGAATTTGTCGGAGATGTAGCCCACGATCACCGGGCTCGGGATGTCGCCGAGCAAGTGCATGGTGAACATCGCAAGCGCGTTTGCCGTGTTCCAAACGCTGGCGTCGGTGACGTCGAAGATCAACGCCGCCGCGACGCCGACATGCCAGAGCATGAAGAACGCCGAGAGGAAGAACAGGATCAGGGAGTGGAAGATCAACCCCAGCCACAAGCAAAGGGCCGATGCGGTCATCGCCAGCACCAAGGTGTACGCGCGGCCTCGTTTGTCGCGCTTCTGCCAGAAGTCCGCGACCCAACCGCCGATCGGGGCTCCAAGCAATCCGGCTCCGACTTGCAGCGCGCCGGCGAGCATGGTGGCCGTGCCGAGTTCATAGCCGAGTTCGCGCTGGAAGAACGTCGGGACGAACAGCACGATCGCGCCGAACGCAAACGAGATGCCCGCGTAGCCGAGCGTCGCCCAGAAGAACGCGCGGTTTTGGATCAGGGTGCCCAGTTCGCTGAGCTTGAACTTGGGGCGGGGCGGAGCGGCGGTTTTTTGCAACGGGAGTTTCCAGGCGAGGTACGCGAGGATCAATCCCGGCACACCCACGAGGAAAAACGCCCACTGCCAACCGAACTTCGTTCCGATCCAGCCGCCGAGGACGACCCCGATCGCGCCGCCGATCGGCATGCCCAAGTTGAAGATGCCGAGGATGCCGGAGCGCTTGCCCTCTTCGTACGTGCCGGAGAGGATCGTGCTCGCCGTGGAAACATACGCCGCTTCGCCGACGCCGACGAGGGCGCGGAAGAGAAACAGCGAGGCGAACGACCACGCGAGCGCCGAGGAGACGGTGGCCACCGACCAGACGGCGACGCCGATCGCCGCCACTTTATGCGGAAGCCAGCGGTCCGACCAAGCGCCAAACGGGATCGCCGTGAGCGAGTAGGTGATCATGAACGCCGTGCCGAGCAGACCGAGTGCGGCGTCCGTCAGGGTGAAGTGTTCCTTCAACAGCGGCAACACCCCGGAGACGACTTGGCGGTCGACGTAGTTGATGATGTTCATCAAGAGGAATAAGAGCAGGATTTGGGCGGGACGGACCTGTGGAGCTCTCATGGTTCAGTCTCCTTTTTGGTTGAGATCGTCTTCATGTTCTAGTGTACCATGTCTCGGAAGGAGTGGGTATCTCTTGAAGATTACGAAACCTTTACCGAAATGATAAGCAAGATTTACGCAGGGGGCTTCCGCGCTTCTTACAATGGAGGGAGGTGAGGGGGTTATTTTATGGAAAGCAGACGCGGGTGGTTTGCGAAATGGCGGGAGCGCGGGCGGTTGCCCGGGAACGAGCGCGGGAGTGTGGTGCGCGAAGTGATCAAGCATCACCCGTTTGCCAAGCGGATGAAAAAAGTCCTGCAGGACAAGCGGCAGATCGTGTTTCTCTATCTGGATATCGTGCAGTTCGCCGATCTGGAACGGCGCTTTGGCGAGCGCACGTCAGGCGATCTGCTGCAGTTGGTGGAGGAGAGCATCCGCCGTGTGAGTTTGCGGCTGTTTACGTATGAGGAGTTGATCGACGTCGAGAATTTTTGGGGCGACGATTTCTTGATATGCTTTGCGCGCAGTTCCGGAGACGACCGGAAGTTGTATGAGGTGGCGATGGAGGTGCAGCGGGAGACGGTGCGCGAGGTGAATGCGAACCGTCCTGCGATGTTGTCGTCGCCGATTGATTTGCATGTGGGGTATGCGGTGCTCGACAACTCGGGGAAAGCGTTGGAGAGGCAGCTGTATACCGCGATTAAGTCGGCGGTTAGGATGGCGAGGAAGTCTGCCGTCGCCGGCGATGAGAATTTGGTGGAGTTTCGCGATCTGCTCGCGGGACGCAGGGTGGAAGCGCACTTCCAACCGATCGTTTCGTTTGATACCGGGGCACCTCTTGGCTGGGAGGCGTTGTCGCGCGGGCCGAAGGGGAGCCGGTTTGAACGGCCCGACGCTTTGTTCTCGTTTGCGGAGGAGACCGGGGAGTTGTACGCTCTGGAGAAGATTTGCCGCGAGCGGGCGATTGAGCGGGCGCAGGAGTTGCCGGACGGGGCGAAGCTTTTTTTGAATATCAATCCGCGGACGATGGATGATCCGCAGTTTACCAAGGGGGAGACGAAACGCCTCCTGCAGTTGTACGGGCTGTCTCCGGCGGATGTCGTGTTTGAGATTACGGAACGGCATTCGATTCGGGATTATGCGGCGTTTCGCAAGACGTTGGAGCATTATCGACAGCAGGGGTATCTCATTGCGGTGGATGACGCAGGGGCGGGGTATTCGTCGTTGCAGTCGATTGTGGAGTTGTGTCCGGATTTCATCAAGATGGATATGTCGTTGGTGCGGGATGTCCACAATGATCCCGTGAAGCAGGCGTTGTTGGAGGCGTTTGTGACGCTTGCCGGGAAGATACGCTGCAAGATCATTGCGGAGGGGATTGAGCGGGAGGAAGAGGTGAAGACCCTTTTGGCGCTCGGAATTGATTACGGGCAGGGGTTTTTGCTCGGGCGGCCGGGGGTTGCTTTTGCTTCGGCTGTTCCGGCGGGCGTGATCGGGTTTATTGAGAAGAAAAAAATGGAACGGTTGCAGTTGTCCAGCGGGTCGATGTTGCAAATTGGCACGATCGCGACTCCGACTTATGTGGTTCCTCCTCGTTCAACGGTGAAGGATGTGCATGAGTTGTTCGAGAGTCGTCGGCAGTTGACTTCGGTGGTGGTGGCGGAGCAGGGGGTGCCTTTGGGGCTGATCACCCGCGCGCATCTGTTTGCGATGCTCGGTTCGCAGTATGGAGTGCCGCTTTATTTTCGACGGTCTGTTGTGCAGGTGATGGACGCGGCTCCGTTGCGGGTGGAGAAAGATGTGATGATTGATGAGGTTTCTTCGCTGGCGACAGGGCGGAATCATTTGAAGCGGTATGATGATATCATCGTGACGGATGACGGGGAGTACCGCGGGGTTGTGTCGGTGCAGAATTTGTTGGACGTTATGTCGAAGGTGAAGATCGAGATCGCGAAGTATGCCAATCCGTTGACGGGGTTGCCGGGGAATCTGCGGATTGAGGAGGAGTTGCGCACCCGCGTCCGCAGAGGGGAAGGGTTTGCGGTGCTTTATGTGGATTTGGATCAGTTTAAGCGGTTTAATGATCGGTGCGGGTTTGAGCATGGGGATCAGATGATTTTGTTTCTGTCGCAGTTGTTGATGCGGCAGGTGGGGAAGTATGGGACGGAGAGCGATTTTTTAGGGCATATCGGCGGGGATGATTTTGTGGTGGTTTGTGCGGGGGAGCGGTGTGAGGGGTTGGGGAGGGAGATCGTTAGGCTTTTCTCGCGGGCGGTTTCGTTGCGGTTGCGGCAACTGGGCTTGGGAGAGAAGTTGGTGGAGTTGTCGGTTTCGGTGGCGGCGGTGGAAGTTGAGGCAGGGCGCAGTTTGGACCCCGGTGCGATTGCGGAGCTCGCAGCCGAGATGAAGAAGGTCGCGAAAGGCTTGGTTGGGAATGTGTTTGTTCGGGATGGGGATGGGAATGGGGTGGTGGTCGGCGAGGCAGGGGAACTGTTACGCCGCTCCTGAGGAATTTTTGTTCTTTCGGATTGAGTAAAACCGTCCAATGGTTAGAAAAAAGATTCCAAAGTCGCAGTCTCCACAGCTCCCCTGCCTCTCCTCCCGCCGGTTTCTGCCTCACGGTGGAGTTGAAAAAAAGGAACCGGCACGTTTCTGTTGTGCCTGTCGCCTAACTTCTGTTTTTGCACGGGGGTTAGGTTTTTTGTTTGGTTTTGGGTGTTCGTGGGCTCGCGCCCACTCGCTCTGTGAGCGTGTGAGCCAGCGGCTTTGAAAGCCGCTCCCAACGGGACATGATGGCGTAGGCTGCCGCCAGGAGGATGCCGACGATGGCGTAGAGAATCCACGGCAGTTCGAGAAAGTGTTGGTCGACGGCGCGTTGCATGAGGCGGCCGCCTCCGACATTGCCGAGGGCTTCGCCCGCTCCGAAAACGAACGAGGCTACGCCAAAGTAGGCGGAGATGGTCTCCGGTTTCGCAAGGTCTGAGACGATCGCGTCTGAGGTGGGCATGATCAGCATCTCGCCGATGGTGAAGAGGACCGCGCTGGCAAGCAGGTGCCAGAAGGAGTGGCTGAAAGCCACTGTGCCAAGGGCAATGCCGAGGAGGAGCATGCCGAGGGCCATCGTCGTTAAGGGGTGCAGGTACTTGGTGAACAGGTTGGTCGCCGCGCTTTGGGCGACGATGATCAGGATCGAGGTGACCGTCCAGATCATGCCGATGTTGTGGGCGGCTTGGATTTGTTGGGCCCTCAAGGGAAGGGCGAGCGAGAATTGGGTGAACAGCGCCCAGACGAAGATCGTCGCGAAGCTGAAGACCAGAAACGGTCGATCGGTGAAGATGTCACGGAATCTGGCTTTCGGGACTTCGGGGCAGTCGGGGCCGATGCAGTCTCGGTGGAGATAGAAGACGTGCGCGATCGCAAGTCCGACGTAGACGATCGAGGCTCCCGCGAAGAGGAGGGTGCTTGAGATGTTGTGCAAGAAAGTTCCGATCACGGGACCAACGGTCACGCCGATATTCGCGGCGATGCCGCGATAGGAGAAGGCGGTGGTTTTGTTGCCTTCGGTCGCGAACGCCGCAATGCCCGCTTTCGCGCCGGGCATGTAGAGGCCGAAGCCGATTCCGGCAAGCAGGTTTGTGAGGAAGAGAGACATCCAGGTTCCTGTCCAGATGAAGAGGGCGAGCCCGATTGCCCGCAAGAGCAATCCGGTGATCATGGTGGTTTTTTTGCCGATGCGGTCGGCGATAAAGCCTGCGGCGAGAGAACCTGAAAGGTAGGCGACCGAGCCTGCTCCGAGGACGAGTCCGACTTGGGAGAGGGTGAGGCCTTTTTCGAGGGAGAAGATGATCGAGAGATAGGGGAGGAGCATGTAGGTTCCTAAGTGTGTGAAGAGAACGCCTGCGAGAAGCACCCAGACTTGGTTTCCGAGACGCGAAAGGGTAAATGGCATGTGTTTTCACCTCGTCTATAAGTTGCCTTGGATGGGAGGTGTCTAGTCACAGGACGTTCGATTGTGGGGATGGGGGTTCTCCTGTATGATAGTGGTAGTCAAAAAGGAGGATTGACTTTCGTGTTCTCATCTTCGCATCCAACGTTTTTGATCGCTTTTTTGGCAGGGCTGTTGTCGTTTGTCTCGCCTTGCGTGTTGCCGTTGTATCCGTCCTATTTGTCGTTTATTACCGGCGTCTCGTACGATCAGTTGTATGGCGCACAACGCGATACGCGCAGCGTTCGGCGCAAGGCGTTTTTGCACTCGTTGTTTTTTGTGCTGGGGTTTTCGATTATTTTTGTGGCGCTCGGGTTTGCGTCGGGGTCGATCGGGTCCATATTTATTAATAACCAGGAACTGATTCGCCGCGTCGGCGGCATTTTGATCGTGGTCATGGGCTTGTTTATGGCCGGAATTTTGAAGATTGATTTTTTGATGCAAACCAAGAAGTTTCAGACGAGCAACAAGCCGGTCGGCTATCTCGGCGCTGTCGTCGTCGGCGTTTCGTTTGCCGCCGGTTGGACACCCTGCGTGGGGCCGATTTTGGCTTCCGTGCTGACGATCGCCGCGACCAATCCTGTCGCGGGCGGCAGTTTGATGGTGTTCTACTCGCTGGGCTTCGCGCTGCCGTTCGTCTTCTTGGCGATTACGCTGGGGTCGGTGCGCTGGCTGTTGAAGTACTCCGAGATCATTACGAAAGTCGGCGGCGCGGGCATGGTGATCATGGGCGTTCTGTTGATTACGAACGGAATGACGCTGATTACCCAATGGCTCCTGCGTCTGACCGGCGGGTGGATCGGTTTTTAGTGCAGGGAGGTTGGATGGATGGGTCGTACCAAATCTCTGATTTTTGGCGGCATCGCCGTCATCGTGTTGGCGGGAGTCGCTTCGTTGTCGACTTATCAGGGCGATTCGCAATCGTCGAGCAGCGTCGTGCCCGATGCCGCGAAAGCCGATCCGGCTCCGCGCACAGGGTTTCGGGCTCCCGCGTTTGCGCTGCAATCGCTTGAGGGCGGCAACGCCGTCGTCAAGTTGGACGACTTGAAGGGCAAGCCTGCCGTCGTGAATTTTTGGGCGTCTTGGTGCGGGCCGTGTCGGAGCGAGACGCCCGATCTGCAGGCGACGTATGAGAAGTATAGAGATCAAGTGCAGTTCTACGCGATCAATTTGACGTCGCAGGACGCTGTGCAGAACGCTTCGAAGTTCTTGCAGGAGCTGAAGATCTCGATTCCGGTGCTCAAGGATTCGGACGGTGCCGCACAGCGCGCCTATCTGGTGACTTCTGTGCCCACCACCTTCATCATCGACTCCAACGGAGTCATTCGCGAGCGGCGGGAGGGCGCGTTGAACAAAGTTCAAATGGACGGGATGCTTCAACGCGCTCTCGCCGCGGAAAAAAGCTGACAGCCTCGTGTGCAGGCGGTCGGCTTTTTTTTGTGCGCACGATACTTGAGCGTTTGCTCATATGTTATAGTGAAACTACATCGAGAAAGGGGCGTGAGGGGATGCGATCTCAATCGAAGTCGCAGTTGGAGGAATCGACGGCGGAATCTTGTTGCAATGTGGTTCATGTGGAGACGGTCGCTTTGGTTCGCGAGGCGAGTCTTCCGGAACAGGAAGTGACGGAGTTGGCCGCGGTGTTTGCCGTGCTCGGCGATCCGACCCGCATCCGCATCTTGCGGGCGCTCAGCGTCAGCGAGATGTGCGTGTGCGATCTCGCCGCCGCGCTTCAAATGACGCAATCCGCTGTCTCTCATCAGCTGCGTCTCTTGCGCAATTTGCGCATCATCAAACGCCGCAAGTCCGGGCGCATGAATTATTACAGTTTGGATGATGATCACATCCTCAATTTGTTTGAGACGGGTCTTCATCACGTTTCTCATAGATAATCGGGAAGGGCGGAGAGCAGATGGGCGAACATCGACATTCTCATGAAGGGCATGGACATGACCATCACCATCGCCATGATCATGCGCACGATCATCATCATACTCATGGCGGTGAGGGATCGGACGAATTCGTCGTCCTCTCCGAAACGGCCGGTTCAACGTGTTGCTCGTCAAGTTCTTGCTGCGAGAGCGAGCACGGGGCGGATGAACTCGTCGTGCTCTCCGAAGCGCCGGAATCGTCCTGTTGTTCGACAGGTTCTTGCTGTGAAACGGAGCCAGGATCGCACGGGTTTGAGGAGTTGGCGATGGTCTCCGGGGAGTCTCCCGTTGCGGCGGACGAGTTGAAACCGGACGAGGCCAAGTCGGTTTTTTTGGTGGACGGGATGGATTGCGGGGAATGTGCCCGCACGGTGCAGCGCGTGGTGAGCAAGTTGGACGGCGTTCGCGCCGTCGACGTGAATTTCAGCACGACCAAGATGACCGTCATCCACACCGCCGCATCCGCTGAACTCGGCGCAATTGCCAAAGCGGTCTCCCAAGTCGGCTACCAACCCACACTGGTGGACTCAACGCTCGACGGGGAAGCAAGCACCGCACTGGCGCAAGGCTCTTCGACGCGCCGGTTGCGCACGGTGCTGACCGTCGTTTCCGGCGTACTGCTTGCGGGCGGGATGGTGCTGGAGTACGGGAACTTCTCCCCGTCGCTCGCCGTTTGGCTGTATCTGATCTCGATTCTCAGCGGCGGGTTTTACGCCGCGCGTGCCGGGCTGTTTGCGCTGAAGTCGTGGACGCTCGACATGAACTTTCTCATGACAGTCGCGGCGATCGGCGCCGCCGTCATCGGGCAGTGGTCGGAAGGCGCCGCCGTGGTGTTCCTGTTTGCCGTCGGCAACTGGCTGCAAGCCCGCACGATGGAACGCACCCGCCGCTCGATTCGCGATCTGATGAACGTGACGCCCAAACAGGCGTTGGTGCGCCGAAACGGTTCGGAAGTACTGTTGCCGCTGCACGAGTTGCGCGTCGGCGACATTCTGATCGTGCGTCCCGGTGAGCGCATCGCGATGGACGGCGTGCTGACCGACGGGTCGTCGCACGTCAACCAAGCGGCGGTGACCGGAGAGTCGATTCCGGTCTTCAAACAGCCCGGCGATGCGGTCTATGCCGGATCGCTCAATGAGCAGGGCGCGTTCGAATTTCGCGTCACCAAGCGCGTCGAGGATTCCACCATCCAGCGGATGATCCACCTCGTCGAAGAAGCCCAAGCGCAAAAAGCCCCGTCGCAACAGTTCGTCGACCGCTTTGCCGCGTACTACACGCCGCTCGTCGTCTTGCTCGCCGTGCTGATTTCCATCGTCCCGCCCTTGCTTGGCTTCGGCAGTTTCCACGACTGGCTCTACAAAGCGTTGGTTTTGCTTGTCATCGCCTGCCCGTGCGCGCTCGTTATCTCCACGCCCGTCTCCATCGTCGCGGCGATCGGCAACGCCGCCCGCAACGGCGTGCTGATCAAGGGCGGCGGGATTTTGGAGCAGACGGGCTCTCTGCAAACGCTCGCGTTTGACAAAACCGGCACGCTCACCCAAGGCAAACCGCGCGTCGTCCAACTGGAACCGCTCGGCGACTTCGCGCCGGACGAAGTGCTGCCCGTGGCGGCGGCGTTGGAATCGCGCTCCGAACATCCGCTGGCAAGGGCGATTGTGGCGCACTTCCAAGAGCTCGATCCGAACCCGTTGCCGACCGTTCAGCGGTTCCAAGCTCTTGCAGGCAAGGGGGCCCGAGGCGATGTCAACGGCAAGACCTACCGCATCGGCAGCCCTTCGTGGCTTGCGGAGTCGTATCTTATTGAAGCAGAAGTTTCGGAGCTGATCCGGCAACACCAAGATCTCGGTCGCACCGTGGTGCTGCTCGCCGACGAACACCGCATCCAAGGCTTGATCGCGATGGCGGACGTGTTGCGCGAAGAGTCGGAAGCCGCGCTTGTGCAAGTGAGCGCCGCCGGCGTCTCGCATCTCGTGATGCTCACCGGCGACCATGAGCGCGTCGCCCGCAGCATCGCGTCCGCTCTGCCGCTTCAGGACGTGTTCGCCGACCTGCTTCCCGAAGACAAGCTCCGCGCCATCCAATCGCTGAAAAAAACGCACGGGCCCGTCGGCATGATCGGAGACGGTCTCAATGACGCTCCGGCGTTGGCGGCTGCCGACATCGGGATTGCGATGGGCGGGGCGGGCACCGACGTGGCGCTGGAGACGGCCGACCTCGTGCTGATGTCGGACGATCTGCAAAAAGTGCCGTTCGCCATCTCGCTCAGCCGCCGCGCGCTTCGCGTGATCAAGCAGAACATCTGGTTCTCGCTCGGCGTGAAAGTGCTGTTTCTCGCGCTGACGTTCGCCGGCCTCTCCAATCTGTGGATGGCGGTCTTCGCCGACACCGGAGCCGCGCTGATCGTCATCGCCAACGGTATGCGTCTGCTGCGCCAACGCCAGCAGGTTTAAAATTCGCGTAATGAAACTAGAATGAAACGTACTACTTTTTGAGGAGGACCTCTTGCGATGAAATTTACGCATACGGCCATCGGCGTGCTCTCGGCCTCGATCATTCTGCTGGCGGGTTGTTCCGCCGCACAGACGGGGAGCGACAAAAACGCCGTCCAATTGAACGAACATCAACACCAAGTCGCAAGCGGCGACATTCAAGAGGAAACGAAATCGTTGACCGACTTGCCGACGTTCCTCGCCAACGCGAATCCGAAGATCGTCACCGCCTACAAAACGGCAGCCGCCAACCGCGATCTCGTCAACCAGATGCCGTGCTATTGCGGCTGCGGTCAAAGCGCCGGCCACATGAGCAACATGTCGTGCTTCATCCACGAAGTCAAACCGGACGGCACGGTCGTCTGGGATGACCACGGCACCCGTTGCGACACCTGCATGAATATCACGCTCGAATCGGCGCAACTCAAACAAGACGGCAAGTCGGTGCTCGACATTCGCAACGTCATCGACACCAAATACAAAGAAGGCTACGCAAAGCCGACGCCGACCCCGATGCCGCAAACTTCATGAACACACTTGAGCCCTTCCTCACGAACGAGGAGGGGCTCTTTTTTATTTGTGTTATGAAAATATGCATACTAGTAAAAGCCTATTGAAAAGGACAGTTTCGCATTATATAATAAACTTACAAAACAAAGGGAGGTTTTACAATGAATAAGAAACTTCTTGCCATCGTCGCAGCCTCTTTGGCTCTGACCACTCAAGTCGCAATGGCGTCTACGAACAACGATCTCGCTCCGCAAGTTAACCAAGCCGGCATCCAAATGGGCGTCGTCGCTCCGGAAGCCGTCTCGCTGGCGGTGCCGCTCTACAGCCAATCCGGCCAAACCTGGAGCTCCACGACCATGCAATCTTGCGGTGACACGATCTCCGCTTCCGGTTGCACCTTGACCTCTACGGCGATGGTCTTCAAATACTACGGCGTTTCCATCGACCCGGGTACTTTGAACTCCAAGATGGGCTCCTCGGCTTGCCCGTTGGTCTACGGCGATGCCGTTACCAAAGCAGGCGCAGGCATCGTCAACCACGTGACCACTTCTTCCCCGACCGCATGGTCGACCGTTTACTCCGCAGCGAAAGCCGCTCTGGATCTCGGCCGTCCGTACATCGTCGGCATGAACAAGCCGGCCGGCGGCACGCACTTCGTCGTCATCTCCGGTTACGCAAACTCCGGCACCGCTGCAGCTGACTTCACCATCAAAGACCCGGCTGGCGGCGTCACCCGTGCGCTGACCTACTACACCGGTCTCTCCTACACCCCGTACCGCGGCGTGGTCTACTACCAGTAATCAGAATTGGATGAACAGACAGCACATTCCCTCGGGAAGTGCTGTCTTTTTGCTTTTCTTTCGGCAAAGATAGCGGTATAGTGAGGAGAGTTATTTTTATTGAAAGGGGTCTCTTTTTCCCATGAACATAAAGCAAGCGGACCGTCTGAAAGCGTTGCCGACGCAGTTTTTTTCTTCGATGGTGGCGAAAGTCAACCAATCCATCGCAGCCGGTCATGACGTGATCAACCTCGGCCAAGGCAACCCGGATTTGCCGACGCCGCCGCATATCGTCGAATCCCTGCGCACCGAAGTGCTCGACCCGGTGACGCACAAGTACCCGCCGTTTGCGGGCATGATTGAATTGAAGATCGCCATCGCCGATTGGTACAAGCGCGAGTTCAACGTCGACCTCGACCCGGCGACCGAAGTGGCGATTCTGTTCGGCGGCAAGACCGGCCTCGTCGAACTTCCGGTTTGCCTCTGCAACCCCGGCGACGCCGTGCTCGTGCCGGACCCGGGCTACCCGGATTACTGGTCGGGCGTGGCGCTGGCGCAAGCGGAGATGGTGATGATGCCGCTCTTGCGCGAGAACGCGTTTCTCCCGGACTACTCGCAGATTCCGCAGGACAAGCTGGACAAAGCGAAGATCATGTTCTTGAACTACCCGAACAACCCGACCTCCGCGACCGCGCCGCTTTCCTTCTATGAAGATACGATCGAATTCGCACGCAAGCACAACATCGTCGTCGCCTCCGACTTCGCATACGGCGCGATCGGCTTTGACGGCGAGAAACCGGTGTCGTTCCTGCAAGCAGAGGGTGCCAAGGAAGTCGGCGTGGAATTCTACACGCTCTCCAAAACGTACAACATGGCAGGATGGCGTGTCGGATTCGCGCTGGGGAACAAGGACGTCATCGCGGCGATCAACTTGATCCAAGACCATTACTACGTCTCGCTTCCGGCGTTCATCCAACGCGCGGCGATCACGGCGCTGAACGCTCCGCAAGATTGCGTGCACGATCTGGCTGCGACGTACCAGCGCCGCCGCGACGTGTTTGTCGGCGGGTTGCGCGACGCGGGCTGGGATGTTCTGATGCCGAAGGGTTCGTTCTTCACCTGGGTGCCGGTGCCAAGCGGTTTCACGTCGTGGCAGTTTTCCGACACGCTGTTGGAGAAAGCGCACGTCATGGTGGCACCCGGCGTCGGCTTCGGCGAAAGCGGCGAAGGCTATGTGCGCGTCGGGCTTCTGACTTCGGAACAGCGCTTGCAAGAAGCGGTCGATCGAATGGTAAAATGTACTCTGTAACGTCTCCCAAAAAAGAATTGACAGAAGGGGGGACACCCTGTAATATTATTCTCTAGTTGCAAGACAATTGTAATATTCATGCACGAACTTCTTATCCAGAGCAGGCGGAGGGACTGGCCCGATGACGCCCGGCAACCGGTATCCATGGTGATACACGGTGCTAACTCCTACAGGAATACACCAAGTTTCATGGTTCCTGAAAGATAAGAGGCACGGATGCTTATGCTATAAGCAACGCCTCTTTCTTGTCGTCATTAGAAAGAGGCTTTTTTATGGATTCATGAGTTTCGAATCGAGAGGAGACCTTTTTCTATGACGACAGCAGAATTCGTTCACGTTACGTATCTTGCGCACGGCAAACCGGGCACCGACTGGTTGAAGAAAGCCAACGGGATCGCCGTCGGCCTCACCGTCGGCTCGTGGACCGATTTGCCGGCCGCTCGCAAAGGCGCGATGCAAAAACACCTCGGTCACGTCGCCGACGTGAAAGAGCTGGGAACAACGGCCAACGGGCTGGAAAAAGCCCTGCTCACCATCGCGTACCCGACGATCAACTTCACACCGGACATCCCGGCGCTGTTGACGTCTGTGTTTGGCAAACTTTCGATGGACGGCATGATCCGCCTCGTGGACATCGAATTGCCGCCGCAGTTCGCTTCCCGCTTCCCCGGTCCGAAATTCGGCATCGAAGGGCTGCGCGAGACGTTGAACGCGTACGACCGACCGCTGCTCATGAGCATCTTCAAGTCGGTCATCGGCTATGACACGGAGACGCTGGCGGAACACTTCTATCAGCAAGCGCTCGGGGGCGTGGACTTGGTCAAGGACGACGAGATTTTCTTTGACGAGACGTACGCGCCGTTTGAAAAACGCATTGCGGCTTGCCGTGCGGCTGCAGAGCGCGCGCAGCAGGAAACCGGCAAGTTCACGCTCTATGCGGCGAATTTGACAGGGCCGGTCACGGAGATTTTTGAAAAAGCCCGTCGGGCGGTCGACGCCGGCGCTTCTGCCTTGTTGTTGAACGTGTTGACGTTCGGCTATGATGTGTTGCAGCGTTTGGCGGAAGACCCGCGCATCAACGTTCCGATCATGGCGCACCCGGCACTCGCGGGCGCGTTGTATCCGTCGGAACAGTACGGCGTGGCGGCAAACGTTCTGCTGGGTCAATTGATGCGCATCGCCGGAGCGGACATCGGTTTGTATCCGTCCGCGTATGGCTCCGTGGCGCTGGAGCGCGGTGAAACGCTGAAAATTGCTCAAGCTCTCACCGAACCGCGCGGGGATCTCAAGCGCGCGATTCCGGTTCCGAGCGCCGGCATCCATCCGGGATTGGTGCCGTATCTGTACCGCGATCTGGGCAACGACCAGATCATCAACGCGGGCGGCGGCGTGCACGGACATCCGGGCGGATCGGCAGCGGGCGGACGCGCGTTTGTGGCGGCAATCGACGCGGTTGTGGGCGGCAAGACCCTCTCCGAAGCGGCGGAAACTTCTCAAGAGCTCAAGACGGCCCTCGAACTGTGGGGCAACCCGTCTGAAAAATAGACCCTAATTAGAAAGAAGGAGACCCATGAGCAAACGCATCGCCATCTTCTGTGACTTTGACGGGACGATCACCGAGCGCGACATGATCATCACGATCATGGAGAAGTTCGGGGCACCGGGTTGGGAGACCACCAAGGACCAAATTTTAAACCAAGAGATTCCCATTCAGACCGGCGTCGGCCGGATGTTTGCGGGCATCTCCTCCGCCCTGCGCGACGACGTTGCCGCTTATGCACAGGAAGTGGCGGTGATTCGCAGCGGGTTCCCGGAGTTTTTGGAGTTTTGCAAGGAACAAGGGATCGATTTCTGGGTGACGAGCGGCGGCATTGATTTTTTTGTGAAGCCGTTGTTGGCGCCGTTTGCCATTGAGAACCCGATCTATTGCAACGGCAGCGACTTCTCCGGAGGAACGATTGAAGTGACGTGGCCGCATGCGTGCGATGAGCACTGCCGGAACGGCTGCGGCATGTGCAAGCCGTCGGTGCTGCGTCAATTCCCGGATGAAGACGTCTACAAGATCGTCATCGGCGACTCGATCACCGATCTGCAGGCGGCAAAGCTCGCCGATTTCGTGATCGCTCGCTCGAAATTGCTGAAGGACTGTGAAGCCCTCGGGCTTGCGCATGCGCCGTTCTCGACGTTTTATGACGTCATCGAGGTACTGCAAAAAATCGTGAAGGGGGAGGTTTCCAATGACCTACGCATTTAAGCAAGAAGATCGCATCCGTACGGTTGTAGAGCTCGTGGACGCGGCGAAAAACTTTGCAGAGAAGGGCTGGTTCCCGGCGACGTCGGGCAATTTGTCTGTCAAATTGAGCGGGGAGCCGTTGGCGTTTGCGGTCACGGCGAGCGGCAAGGACAAGGAAAACCTCACCGTTCACGATTTCCTCGTGGTGGACGCCGACTCCAAAGCGCTGGAGCCGACGAGCTTGAAGCCGTCGGCGGAGACGCTGATTCACGCGGAAGTCTACAAGCGCGTACCGAACGCGGGGGCGTGCCTGCATGTGCACACGCAGTACAACAACTTGATTTCCGACTTGATGTTCGAGCGTGGCCGCGTGCGGATTCAGGGGTTGGAGCTGATCAAAGCGCTGAACATTTGGGAAGAGAACGCGGCGATTGAGATTCCGATCGTGGAGAACTGGGCCGACATCCCGAAGCTCGCGGCGGAGATCGGCGACGTGCTCGACCCGCGCGTGCCGGCGGTGTTGATTCGCAACCACGGGATCACCGCATGGGGCGAGAACGTGTTTGCCGCGAAACGCCATCTGGAGGCGTTTGAGTGGATGTTCCACAACTTGTTCTTGAAGCTGACCCTGCAAGGCAACGCGCTGGCAGCGGCGGCTCTCTAAGATATACTGAGGAGACTTGAGGAGGGTATTCAACTATGGCAGTGATCCGTTTTGTTGAATCGCAAGAGCTGATTGAAGGAACCGAGAACGTCGCGAACTACCTGGAATCCCAAGGCATCATCTACGAAAACTGGGACATCTCCCGTCTGCAAGGCGAGTTGAAAGACTCCTACGAAGTGACTCCGGAGCTGCAGCAAGCGATCATCGACGTGTTCGGCGAAGAGATCAAAGCGCTGTCGGCGAAGCGCGGCTACCAATCGCAGGACATCGTGGTGCTCTCGAAGCAAACCCCGGGTATCGAAGACCTGCTCGTGAAGTTCGTGGAAGAGCATCACCATACGGAAGACGAAGTGCGCTTCATCGTCGACGGCGAAGGCATCTTCACGATCAAAGGGCCGAAGGACGACATGTACTTTGACGTGATCCTCTACCCGGGCGACCTGATCTCCGTCCCGGCGTACACCCGCCACTGGTTCACCCTCACCGACCTGCGCAAAGTCAAAGCGATCCGCATCTTTGAATCCAAGGACGGCTGGGTTGCGGTGTATGATGAAAGCTTGATCCCGGCGGATAAAGCGAAAGTTTTGTAAGAACGAGCCTCTCGATGGATGTGATGTGCCCCCCTTAAAATAGACATTGAGAAAAGACCCCTCAATGGTAATCTATTTTAGGGGGTGTCTTTTT
>NZ_JMIR01000026.1 GCF_000714935.1 Tumebacillus flagellatus | reverse complement strand
CGAAGAGCTTCTGGCTCGAATCGATCTTCATCTATCACTCGTTTAGTTTTCAAGGATCAATCATCTTTCAAAGCATCGCTCAGCGGCGACATTTCTTAGACTAACACGAAGCCTATCCATTTGTCAATGCCTTTTTTTCAAAAAACCCGTCGCATCTCGCGGCGACATGAGCAATCTTAGCATGTCCCGCATCCCTCGCTCAACTTGTCCCGCCGAACAAACCGGAACAAATTCCGCAAGCAAAACAAAAGGCTCCCCCCGCACGGTGCCATCTCCTCACACCGCGCGGTCGGAAGCCTCTTTCATCTACCTATCAAAAAAAACTACACCGTTCCGCCGCTCAACAGGAGAATGCGGAAACCGTACGACTCCAGATCGAACGTGCCGCTGTACACCCGATCGGTCAACAGATCCCGACCGCTTACCCCTTCCGGAAGCGACACCCAGTGGTTGCCGCTGCCGTTGTTAAGCAAGATGTAGATCGACTCGTTCTCCGTCTCGCGAACAAACCCGTAGAGATTGTGCAGCGCGTCTTTGTCCACCGCGCGATACAGACCGGTTTGCAGAGCCGGATGCGCTTTTCGAACAGAGATCAACTGTTGATGGAGGCGGAACAACTCGCGGTTCTGCTTCTCCTCTTCCCAGATCATCGTCCGGCGGCAATCCGGGTCGTTCTCTCCGACCATGCCCACTTCGTCGCCGTAGTACACTTCCGGAATCCCCACATAGGTCATCTGGAACACCACCGCCAAGCGCATGCGCTCTTCACGCCCGTTGCAGATCGTCAAAAAACGCGCCGTGTCATGGCTGCCCAGCAAGTTGAACATCATGAAGTTCGCTTGACGCTTGTACATCATCCGCGTTTTGGTCAGCATCGCATCAAAACGATCCGCGCTGATCGTCCGCTTTGCAAAAAACTCAATCACCGCATCGCGGAACAGGTAGTTCATCACGCCGTCGAATTGATCTCCTTGCAACCAAGGCGACGAGTCATGCCACACCTCGCCGATGATCAACGTCTCCGGGTTCGCCTCGCGCACCCGATCGCGGAACGCGCGCCAGAACGCGTGATCGACTTCGTTGGCCACGTCGAGACGCCAACCGTCGATCCCTACTTCCTTCACCCAAAACTCCGCCACATCCAGCAGATAATCGCGCACGTTTGGATTCTCCGTGCGCAATTTCGGCATCGACGCCACATGGTTGGCAAACGTCTCGTAATTCACTTCCTGCATATCGACCGGGAAGCTGTGAATGTGGAACCAGTCGGCGTACTCGGACGCCTCCCCCTTCGCCAAAACGTCTTGGAAAGGCGGAAACTCCGCACCGCAATGGTTGAACACGGCGTCGAGCATCACGCGGATGCCGCGAACGTGCGCGTTCTCCACCAAACGCTTCAACGTCTCCACATCGCCAAACATCGGGTCGATCGCGTAGTAATCGGCCGTGTCATACTTGTGCGTGGACGGCGACAAGAAGATCGGCGTCATGTAGATCAAGTTGACGCCCAAGTTCTCCAAGTACGGGAGTCTGTCCAAAATCCCTTGCAAATCCCCGCCAAAAAACGTATGCGGCGTCGGCAACTCGCCCCACGGACGCACGCCTTCCGGATCGTTGTCCGGATTCCCGTTTTGGAAGCGGTCCGGGAAGATCTGATAGACCACCGCACTCTTCGCCCACTCCGGAATCACGAACAAGTCGCGGTTCGGCAAGTACGCCAGTTGGAACCAGCCGGCGAAATCGGCGATGTTCGAGAGCGCCCGCTCCCCGTACCAATACTGCTCCGGCCCGTTGTCCAACAAAAAGCGGTAGCGGAGCTTCCGCGTTCTCGTCTCCACCACCGCTGTAAAGTAATCATAAAATTCATCTGAACCCGCGTAGTTCAATTCTTGAGTTGCATAAGAGCCGGGCAGTTCGAAGCGGTCTTCGTGCACCATATGCACCGATTTCAAGTCTCCGCGCTTGGCGCGAAGTTTGATCAACGCATGATGCGGTCCCAACGCGTACGCGTACGCGCCGTGAGACATGTGAAAAATAGCTTCCTGATTCATCCTCAAGCCCTCTTTCTCTCGGCATTTACCCCCGTCCTCCGCACGAGTGCCTGACCACCAACTGCGTCGGCACGATCACATGCTTCTCCGACGTGGCACCTTCGCGAATCTGCTCAATCAACAGATTGGCGGCCGCGACGCCCAGTTCGTAGATATGCACATCGACGCTCGTCAGCGACGGGTTGGACATTTCCGTCAATCGCACATTGTTAAACCCTACCACCGCAATGTCTTCCGGGATGCGGTACCCAAGCTCTCCCGCCGCACGCATCGCACCGAACGCGAACAGATCGTCGGACGCGACCACAGCGGTCGGGCGGTCCGGCAGCGCAAGCAAACGCGTCATGCCGTGATAGCCGCCCTGTTCCATAAACGAACTCGCAAACATCAACCGCCGGTCCGTCGGAATTCCCGCTTCGTCGAGCGCTTGGTTATACCCTTGCAACCGGTCCCGCGTGACCACAAAGCTCTCGTCGCCCCCCAGAAACCCGATGCGCTGGTGTCCAAGCTGAATCAGGTGGCGCGTTGCTTCATAGCAAGCGGCTATGTTGTCGTTGTTCACCCACGCAATCGGCAATTCCACTTCCGGGCGGCCGATCATCGAGACCGGGAAGGGATTCTCCCGCAACACTTGCATCAGCGGGTCCTGCATGCGCGATGACAACAGCAACACGCCGTCGACTCGTTTTCCGTGAATCATGCGCGTGAGGGAACGAACATCCTCTTTGCCCGAATCGGACGTCGAGAGCAACAGGTCGTATCCCTCTCGCTTTGCCACATCGGTGATGCCGCGCAAGACTTCCGGAAAGAACGGGTTCATAAAAAACTCCTCGGTCGTGCTCGGAATCAGCACCCCGATCGCTTCTGAACTTTTCTTGGCAAGACTGCGCGCCAACATGTTGGGGTGGTACCCCAATTCCTCCATCGCCTCCCGAACAGCACGCTTGGTCTTTTCAGAGATGCGCGGATGGTTGGAGATGACGCGCGAGACGGTGGAAGGGGATACCCCAGCACGCGCCGCAACGTCTTTGATCGTAGCCGTCACGTGTGCCAGCCTCCTCTCCCTGTGAAACCTGATTCTAAATTATCCCTTGACGGAACCCGCCATGAGACCGCCGGCAATCCAGCGTTGCATCAGCGAGAACACGATGACAACCGGTACGGATGCCATGACGGCCGCCGCTGCGAATTGTGTCCAGTTCGCCGCAAACTCGTTCTTAATAAATTGTTGCAAACCGACGGCAAGTGTCAAGTTCTCCGGCGATTTCAAGAGCGCCGAGGACAGCACGTACTCGGAGAAGACCCCGATGAACGAGAACAGGAACACCACCGCCAGCATCGGCAGAGACAGCGGCAAAATCACGCGCCAGAAGATCTGCCAAGAGTTCGCGCCGTCCACGGTCGCAGCCTCGTCCAACTCGCGAGGCAAAGAGTCGATGTAGCCCTTCATCAGCCAAATGTTGAACGCGTTCCCGCCGGCAAAGACGAGAATCAGCGCAGCCAAGTGGTCCATGAGGTCGAGTTTGACCAAGATGCCGAAGATCGCGGAGACTGCCATGAAGTTCGGGAACATCTGCAGAATCAGCAGCGCCATCAAGCCGTACTTGCGTCCGAAAAAGCGCAGACGCGAAAACGCGTACGACGACAACGCGGTGAGGATCGTTTGCAAAACAGCGACAGAGAAGCCCAAGATCAACGAGTTTTTCATCCAGGTCGGGAAGTTCGTCGACGTCAGGACATGCGAGTAATTTTCAATCGTAAAGGATTTTGGAATGAGGTTTTCCGAAAAAAACGCTTCGCCCGACGAGAACGAGGCGGTCAAGACGAAGAACAGCGGCAAGATGGAGGCCAACACCGCAATCCAGATGATGATGCGGGAGATCCACAAGTTAAACGCGTCATATCCCTTCATCTCAGTCCACCTCCTCGAAAGCTTTCGTGAATTTCATATTGATGAAGCTGAGCGTGCCGACGATCAAGAAGATGATCAGCGACAGCGCAGACGCGAGATCGTAACGGTTGAAGGTCAAGGTCATCGAGTACGCAGACGAGACCAAGATGTCGGTATATCCGGCAAACTGCGTGTCCGGACGCGGCGGTCCGCCGCCGGTGATCAGGAACGCGGCCCCGAAGTTGTTGAAGTTAAACGCAAACGAAGAAATCAGGAGCGGCAAGGTCGAAGAGGTCAGACCCGGCAGCGTGACGGAGGTGAACTTCTTCCAACGGCCCGCCCCGTCGATGTCCGCCGCTTCGTAGAGGTCTTTCGGAATGGCTTGCAACGCGCCCAAGCAGACGTTCATCATGAACGGATAGCCAAGCCAGATCGTCGTCAAAACGATCGCGAATTTCGCCCAGTACGGGTCGGAAAGCCACGGAATCTTGGAGATCCCGATCTTGGAGAGCAACAGGTTGATTTGACCAAAAGACTCGTTGTACAGCCCTTGCCATGCGAGGATGGCGATCGCCGCCGGCAATGCCCACGGAATGACGAGGATGGCGCGGTAGAAGTTCGATTCCTTCATCCGCTCGTTGTTCAGCAACACGGCGAGAAACAAACCGGCTAAATACGCGATGCCGGTTGACAACAAAGCATACACGACCGTCCAGATGAAGACCGGCCCGAACACTTTGAAAAACGGACCTGCGATGATTTGCTTGTAGTTCTCAAACCCGACGTATTGGAACGTGTCGAAGTGGTTCAAATTGAAGTTGGTAAACGACAGATAGATCGTGTAAATCACCGGCCCCAAACTGAAGACGGCAATCGTCAGCAGCGCCGGGGACAAGTACGCAAATGGAACCCAACCGCTTTGTTTTTTTAGTTTCTTTGTTCTGGCCACGCGGGTTCCCTCCCTTCTCCTAACGAAATAAGGAGCGAGGCACCAAGTGATGCCCCGCTTGTGATTGTCAAAAAGTGACGTGTGCCGTTATTGTTGCGTTGCGATGCCCTCTTTGATTTGGCTCAGGATGTCAGCCGCTGCTTTGTCAGCCGCGGACTTGCCGGAGGTCACCAGTTTGAGGTTGTTGCCTTCCGGGGTCCATACGGAAGCCATTTCCGGGATGTTCGGCATCGGTTCACCGTTGGACGCGATGTTTGCAAACGCGACTGCGGTGGTGTTGTTTTTGAAGGACGGATCTTCAAGCTGTTTCTTGACAACCGGGATACGAGCGCCCGCGTCGAGGAATTTCTTGGAGCCGTTTTCGGAGATGTACTTCAGCAGGTCCCAAGCTTCTTTTTGATGCTCGGACTTGGTGGAGACGATACCGGTTTGGATGCCGACGAAGGTTTTCGGAACGGTGCCGCCTTCAAGAGCCGGAAGCGGAGCGACGGCGAAGTTCACGCCTGCTTTCTTCACAGCTTCTACGTCCCACGGTCCGGAGATGTAGTACGCGGTCGCTTTGGAAGTGAACTTGCCTTTCGCGATGTCGCCGTTCACGTCAGCCGGCATGAACTTGTATTTGTTGACCATGTCGCTGAGCAACTGGTAGCCTTTTTTCGCACCTTCGTTGCCGAGGCCGATGTCGTTGACGTCCAAAGTGCCGTTGTTGTTCTTGAAGACGTAGCCGCCGTTGCCTTGGATGAACGGATAGGAGAAGTAGAAGTTGTTGATGTCGTACATGAAGCCGTTTTGTTGAGCGGATGCGACGAAATCAGCCCAAGTGGTCGGCGGGGTTTTCACTTTGTCGGTGTTGTAGTAGAGGCCGTAGGTTTCCATGGAGATCGGCATTGCGACTTTCTTGCCGCCAACCGTCGTGCCTTGGAACGCTACCGGCGCGTAATCGGATTCGTTGACTTCGCCGGACGGCAGTTCTGCGAGCAGGCCTGCTTTGGCGAAGGAGCCGAGGTTGTCGTGCGGGAGACCGAAGAGGATGTCCGGACCTTTGCCGGAACGAGCTGCGGTCGCGTAGTTTTGGAATTCCTTGTCGTTGTCAATTTGCAGGGTGACTTCGTTGCCGGTTTTCTGCGCCCATTCTTGCGCAACCGATTTCAGAGCTTCGAACTCGGATTCTTTCCAGTAAGACCAAACGGTCAGCTTGACTTTGCCGCCGGTGGTTTGGCCGGTTTGGGTGCCTTGATCGGCTTTCTTGTCATCGCCGGAGCTTGCGCAACCGACCAGCAAAGAAGCCATGACGCCAGCCGTAGCCAGCACGGATACTGCTTTTTTCCAAGACGTGTTCATCTCGTAATTTCCCCCTTAGACAATGGTACAGCCTGTGGTCTGTAGTAAACGTTTTCACTATATCTGATAGATATGCGCGGGGAGGCAAGCGTTTGCACACCCCGCGAAATTTTTTTGAAACCGCTTCCCTATCTTTCAGTGATAGCGTCGAACGTTCTTCTATCTATGAGTATAGACCGCACGTTTGGTTTGGTCAACGGTTCCGGTCCGCACTTTTTAGTGCAAACGATTTACAGCAGTTGCACCGCTGGAAATCAACACCTGTAGTATGCGAACCGGATCTGTTTTCTATGCAAGGCTTGTTCAAATGGGGTCGAACGGCCAGACCGGACGCTTGATTCGGTGGTACGTAAACCGCGAAAGATCAGGCGAGGCGGGGCCTGGAGCGTCTACTTCAAGGATTTGGCGGGCAAACGGTTCGAACGATGCGCGGAAGTGCCCGCGCGATTTGACGACGATCAGCGGCGTGTCCAGCGGATCGATTCCCGCGTGCCGCAAGAGGTCTGCGTCGTTGCACGGATAGCGCACAGACGTGCACACGATTTTCACGCCGTCGACTTCGAGAACGGCCGTTCTTCCCAGGTGCAAAGTCCCCGGTGCCCAAGGGCCGCGCGCGTGGAATCGCCCGTCGGTCAGCACGCGCACCGTCGCCTGCACCCGCAAAGGCGCGCCGTATTGCGGAGCGAATTTCCCGCCGATCCAAAACTCCCCTTGCGCCCCCACCCCGGCTTCGATCGCCCGCTGCACCGTTTCCGGGTCGTAGATGGCGGCGACCACGGCTCCCTGCACCGGGCGTTTCAGCAGTTCGCCGAGCAAGCCGGTCGTTTCGGACGAGCCTCCGCCAAACGCGTTGTCGCTGATGTCGGCGACGACGATCGGCCGCACCAGCGGGCGGGCGAACAGGGCGTCGTAGGCAGAAAGAGGGTCAACAACATCGGAAGGAGCGACTCCGTACGGCACATTTACGCCGGTCGACAGGCCCGCCCTCCCTTGCGTCCCTTGCGTCCCTTGCGTCCCTTGCGTCCCTTGCGTCCCTTGCGTCCCTTGCGTCCCTTGCGCGTCTTCACTTGCAGGTTCCGCATTCTCCTGCTGCAAAAGCCCCTCGATCACCTCCATCGCCCGCTCCACCGGGATCACGTCTTTCAAAAATTGCTCGCGAATCTCCCACGCCCGTGCGGCGATTTCATCGGAGCACTTCTGCGCGAGTTCGCGGTCTCCGTCGGCGGTCGTGACGACGGAAAGCCCCGCGCCGGGGAAGTCGCAATACGGGAAGCCGCCGAAGATCGACACGTTCACGATGCCCGGCTTTCGCTCCCACTCCTGCGCCAACGCAAACAGCTCCCTCATCGGCCCTTCCGCCGTGCGCATGTTGATCGTCGGCGGCATCATCGGCGGATGCGCGGACGCCGTCACCGGATTCGCCTCCCCCGCAAAGATCCGGCGCAGACATTCCGCCGCTTCCCACGCCCGCTCCATCACGTCCACATGCGGGTTGGTTTTCAGCGCGAACACCCCGTCCGCATGCGCCACCATCTCCGGCGTGATGTTCCCGTGCAGATCCATCTCCAGCAGCAACGGTCGCTCCCCGATCTCCGCCTTGATCGCCCGCGCCAAATCGCCCTCCACATCGTCGACATCCTCCGCCATCATCGCCCCGTGCAAAAACAGAAACACCGCGTCCGGCTGCTCCCGCCGAATCGGCTCCAAAATCCGCTCCTTCATCCACGCGTACATCTCCCGGTCGGTCACGCCCGACGAGCCCGCTGTCGCACAGAGCGTCGGAATCAACTCCCACCCCTCGCGCTCTGCCGTTTGCATGAAAGCTCCGACCGGCGTCTCGGAGCCGGGATACAACTCCAAAATCTCCTGCCCCGTATACAACACCCGCCACACATCCCTCGTTGACCCGATCGGAGAGAAATAATTCGTCTCTTGGTTGATGATCCCGACTGCTATCCGCTTCTTCACTGCAACCAACCCTCCCGTAAAAAATTACCAACTCACTTCGCCGCCGCTCCCCCAAACCCCTTGCCCCAAAAGCGACAAAAAAAGGACAAAAAGGCACGCAGCCCTTTTGTCCTCCACACTCCGGTTCTACTTCACCAAAAAAGGAATCGTCGGCGTATCCGCCCACTTCGTCAAACTGAGCGACGCGACGGCGTTGAGGTCGAGATCGTGAAAACGTCCCGCCTCATACATCGGAAACGCGGCGGCGGCGATCATCGCGGCGTTGTCGGTGCACAGGTCGAGCGACGGGAAGTGCACGCCGAACCCCTCTAGCTCCGCCCGCTTCTGAAGTGCGGCGCGCAGTCCGCGGTTCGCCGCCACACCGCCCGCCACGACGACGTTGCGAACGCCGGTCTTGCGGACGGCACGGACCGTTTTTTCCACGAGAACTTCCACGACGGCCGCTTGAAACGATGCCGCGATGTCCGCTTGCTTCCATTCCTCTCCGCGCTGTTCGGCGTTGTGCATCGTGTTCAGCACCGCCGACTTCAAGCCGGAGAAGGAAAAATCCATCGACTCGTCGTCGATCCACGCTCTCGGGAACGGATACGCTTCCGGGTTGCCCTCTTGCGCGAGACGGTCGACCACAGGACCGCCGGGGTACGGGAGTCCCATCGCCCGGGCGACTTTGTCATACGCTTCTCCCGCCGCATCGTCGCGGGTGCGCCCGAGAAATTCAAACTCTCCGTGTGCCGGCATGTGCACGATCTCCGTGTGCCCGCCGGAGACGACCAGCGCCAGCAGCGGCGGCTCCATGCCGCCGGAGAGGAAGTTCGCGTAGATATGCCCCGCGATGTGCTGTACGCCGATCATCGGAATGCCTTTCGCAAAGCAGAGGCCCTTCGCCCACGCGACGCCGACCAGCAGGGCTCCGACGAGACCGGGGCCGTAGGTGACGCCGACTGCGGAGAGGTCGTCGAGCGTCACGCCCGCTTGCGTCAGCGCTTCTTCGACGACGCCGTTGACGTTCTCCACATGGCGGCGCGACGCCACTTCCGGGACGACTCCGCCAAAGCGCTTGTGAATTTCAATCTGCGACGAGACGACGTTGGAGAGAATCTCCCGCCCGTCGCGAATGACCGACGCGGACGTCTCGTCGCAGGAAGTCTCGATGCCGAGGATGACGACCGGCTTTCCGGACGCGCGGTCGGCGTTGTATTTGTCACGCACTCGTTGTTGGTATCCCATATCGCTTGTTACTCCATTTCCACATCCGACGCGGGATCAAGCGCGAGGCGCGGCAGTTCGGCCCACATGATCATGGCGTCTTCGTTGTTGTCGGTGTAGTAGCCCTTGCGGATGCCGTGGGAGAGGAAGCCCATCTTCTCATAGAGATTCTGGGCCACGAGGTTTGATACGCGCACTTCCAGCGTCATCCGATCCGCTCCGTGCGAGATCGCAACCGCCATCAACTGCCGCATCAACAACTCGCCGATGCCGTGCCCCCGATAGTCGGGATGGACGGCGACGTTGGTGACGTGCGCTTCGTCGATGATCACCCACGTCCCGCCGTAGCCGACCACGAGATCGTCCACGACCGCCACCACATACTTCGCAAAGTGGTTCTGCGTCAATTCCAACCGGAACGCTTCTTCCGACCACGGCAGCGTAAACGATTTGTGCTCGATTTCCAAGATGCTCGGGATGTCTTCAAGCGTCATCCGGCGGAATTCCAACGTGCCGGTCATGACGGCTCGCCCTCCTTCGCCGCCTGTTGCGCGGCGAGCCACTTCGCTTCCGCTTCCACCAGTTGCAGGTATTCCGGAGCAAACGTCGCCGGGTCGTGGACTTCGCCCGCTTCCAACAGCGGAATGCCGACATCGAGCAGATGAGCGGCGCGCACGAAATTCTGGGCGGGCGACGTGGCGAAGCGCGCTTTGTCGCCGAGCTTCTCTTGCAGCTCGTCGCGGTGGTTTTCCGCGCCGTCGCCGAGCAGCAACACTTGCGCGGGCTTGGTTTTATCCAAACGGCGCACGACCATCCGCGAGTTGATCGCCCGGATGATGTCGTCGAGCACCAAGAGCTTGTCCTCTTGAATCTTCACAAAAAACCCGTTCTGGTTCTCATACAGCGCCGTGTACGACTGTCTGCGGCGCGCGTCGAGCATCGGCACGACCAGCGCGTCGGAAACCGCGCCGTGGCGGGCGAGGCCGTCGAGCGTCGAGACGCCGACGAGCGGCAGGTTCAGCGCAAACGCCATCGCTTTGGCGGCCGTGACCGCGATGCGCACGCCGGTGTACGAGCCGGGGCCGCGCCCGATCACGAAGCCTTGGAGCTGTGTCGGATCGAGATCGAGGTCGGCGAGCAAATTCTCCACCATCGGCATCAGTTTCACAGAATGGTTGCGCGAAAGTTGCGTCGTCGCTTCGCCAAACAGCTTGCCGCGCTCTCCGACGGCAACGGAAAGCGAAGTCGTGGCGGTATCTAGTGCGAGGTAGGGCACAGTTGTTCCAACTCCTTTAGTCGTGCAGTGGCGTGCGGACCGGTTGCGGTGAAGCGCAACCGGCGGCCGTCGCCCTCGGCGAGCGTGATGTGCAGTTCCAGACGGTCTTCCGGAATCAACTCTTCCAAAAACCCGTACCACTCGATCACAGAAACCCCTTCGCCGTAAAAATACTCGTCATAGCCCAAGTCTTCCTGGACAGCAGCTTCTCCCAGCCGGTAGATGTCCATATGATAGAGCGGGATGCGCCCGTCGTCGTATTCCTTGATGATCGTAAACGTCGGCGAAGAGACAGGCTCTTCAATGCCGAGCCCGCGCGCCAACCCTTGGGTGAACGTCGTCTTGCCCGCTCCCAAATCGCCGGAGAGGCACAGCACGTCGCCACTTTGCACAATCTCGCCGAGTCGTGCCGCCAGCGCTTGCGTCTCCCCGCTCGATGCCGTTTCATACTTCAATGCTTGTGTCACTGCTGCATCACTCCTTAGCCGAAATGGTTGAACCCTCTCGGCTTCAACTCCTGCTTCTGCGCGTTCCGCACCAACGTCACGCCGGGCGTCCCCGCCTCGTCGACGCGCCCGATCACGGTGATCGACAGGGCGTTTTTTGCAAAAAGCGCGGTGAGCGGTGCGACGCCCTCCGGTTTCATGGTTCCGACCAGTTGATAGTCTTCCCCGCCAAAAAGCGCCCACTCCAGCGGGTCTTGCCCCCGCGACGCCGCGTAGCGCCGCACGCTCTCGTGCAAGGGAACACTCTCCCCTTCAAGCACCAAGCGCACGCCGCTCTTCTCGGCAATTTCGTTGCATTCGCTCGCCAGTCCGTCCGACACGTCGTTGAGCGACGTGCAAAACCCCGACTCCAAGAGCAACCGTCCGGCCGACACTTGCGGGCGCGGCTCTTGATGCGCTTGGAGGAGGTGCCGAAGGTCCTCCTCTGCCGCCTCGACGCGCGGTTCGGCTTGCAAGAGACAGTCCAGTCCCGCCGCCGATCCTCCGACAGTGCCTGTCACGAACAGCAAGTCGCCGGGTCGCGCACCGGAGCGCAGCAAAGCCCGTCCCGCTTCGACTTCGCCGATCAACGTCACGGAAATCACAAACGGCCCGCTGGTTTTCACGATGTCGCCGCCGACCACGTGCGTCTGATAGTCCCGGCACACGTCCGCCACGCCCGCATAGAGGTCTTGCAAACGCTCCACTTCCATCTCGACGGGAATCGCCAGCGAGATGACGGCGTGCTTCGGGATGCCGCCCATCGCGGCGATGTCGCTGATCGAGACGGCCAGCGACTTGTACCCGAGCGAGCGGTCGCTGATCGTGTCGCGGCGAAAATGCACGCCCTCGACCAGCATGTCGGTCGTCGTCACCACCTGAGAGCCTTTGGAATAGGCTGTAACAGCCGCATCATCTCCGATGCCGACGACCACGCTGTCGTCTCCTTGATCCAGAAGACCTGTGATCGCATCAATCAAGCCAAATTCCCCGATCTCACGTATCTTCACAAACACTCACCCGCCCTTTACGAACCTTTTCCTATTATACCTATCCTTGCCTCATAAAAAAACATCTGCGAACGAGCGCAAAAAAACGCTTTCCACCGCAAAATCCCGGATGTATTTTCAAAAAATTGCACATTTTGCCCATTTTATTTTGGCGAATCTTCGCGTAAAGTAGAAGTACCTATAAAAAATCTAGGAAACTTATGACGAGGTGAACTTTTTTGGGCAGTATAGGGATGTTTCTTGCAGAGTTGTTTTTCATGGGATCGGTTCTTGCAGGTGCGGGGTTGTTGACCCGGTATGCACTTGAGCAAGCTTTGGATCACAAGGAAACGGGGGTCCGGTCACAAAAGCCGCACCGCTGCTCGTAAACACCAGATCAGCCAGTAACGTCGTCGAGTCTTTGGTCGAAGCAGTCTCTCGCTTGCGGGAGGCTGCTTTTTTTCGTTTACTTTAGAAACATCTCCATCAAATCTTAATTCTCTCCTCATACTTCCTCCCGTGCTGCTTTGCTATCCTGATTTTGACAAGCCACAGTCCCTACATCAGGAGGTGCCAACGAGTTGAATGCTGTCGTGCGCGCGCGACGACGGGGCCGGGAGTTGTGGTCCGCCGGTCCTTTTCTCGCGCCGTCGCTGTTGTTGTTTGCGCTGTTTTTCTTCTATCCGCTCGGCAAGACGGTCTACTTGAGTTTCTTTTTGACCAATGCCAAGGGCGAGGCCAAGTCGTTTGTCGGCTGGCAGCAATACGCGGAGTTGTTCGCATCCCCCGACTTTCAGCACAGTTTGTGGACCACCTTGCTGTTTGTCTTGCTGACCGTCCTGCCGGGGCTTCTGCTCGCGTTGCTCTTGGCGTTGCTCGTGGAAAAACCGCTTCGGGGCATGGCGTTTTTTCGCACGCTGATCATCTCGCCGGTCACCGTTTCGGTCGCGACGGCGTCGACGATCGGACTGCTGTTGTTCAACCCGAGCATCTCCCTGCTTACATACGGTTTGAAATTCTTCGGCGTACCTGACATCGCGTGGTTGACCGATCCGTTCTGGGCGATGATCTCCGTTTCGCTCGTCACGGTCTGGATGGGGCTTGGCTTTCACACGATCCTCTTGCTCGGCGGGCTGCAAGCGATTCCGCAAGAGCTGCTGGAGAGCGCCAAGATCGACGGGGCGGGCTACCTGAAGCGCCTGCGCCATGTCGTGTTGCCGCTGCTCTCGCCAACGTTGTTCTTCGTGCTCGTCGTGTCGGTGATCGGCGCGTTTCAGTCGTTCGGACAGATCAACATCTTGACGGCGGGCGGCCCGTCGCGTTCAACGCACGTCTTGGTGTACTCGATCTACCGCGATGCGTTCTTCAATTTTCAATTCGGCTCGGCCTCCGCGCAGGCGATCGTGCTGTTTGCCATCTTGCTGCTCTTAACTCTCTTGCAATTCACCGTCGTGGAGAGGAAGGTGCACTACCAATGAGCACGCTGCAACCCGCTCTGGAAAAAACAGCCCTGTCTCCCGCCGTTCGCCGCCGCCCCCGAACCAAGCAGGTCACGACGGCGGCGCACTATCTCGTGCTGCTCATCGTCTCGCTGATCATCGCGTTTCCGATTCTGTTCGCGCTCTCCACGTCGCTGATGACTCCGGCGGAATCGCTCTCTTCCCCGCCGCATCTCGTGCCGTCGCACCTCAACTTCACATCGTATCACAACGCGCTGCAAGCAGCGCCGCTCGGGAAGTTTTTGCTGAACTCGGTGATCGTCTCCGCCGTCATCGTCGCCGGTCAGTTGCTCACGTCGTCGCTCAGCGCCTATGCGTTTGCGTTTTTGCGCTTTCCGGGACGCAATCTGCTGTTCTATCTCTTTCTGGCCACGATGATGATCCCGTGGGAAGTCACCCTGATTCCGAACTACTTGACGATCAAGCAACTGGGTTGGCTCTCCACGTACCAAGGTCTCGCCGCTCCGTTTCTCGCGACGGCGTTCGGAACGTTTCTGCTGCGGCAGTTCTATCTGCAAATTCCGCGCGACCTCTATGAGGCGGCGGTGCTGGACGGCTGCGGGCATTGGCGTTTTTTCCTGACGGTGGTGGTGCCGTTGTCCCGTCCGGCCCTGGGGACGCTGGGGGTCTATGCGTTCTTGCAGGCGTGGAACATGTATCTGTGGCCGCTCTTGATCACGAACAAAACCGGGATGCGCACCGTGCAAATCGGCATCTCCATGCTGCAAAACGAAGAGCAACTCGCGTGGAACTTGATCATGGCGGGCGTCGTGCTCGTCTTGCTCCCGACGGTGCTGCTCTTGATCATCGGCCAAAAACAATTGGTCAAAGGTCTGCTGGCGGGCTCCGTCAAAGGCTGACGACCGTTCCAAACTCATCACTCACTCTTGAGGAGGTTTCTCCCTTATGAAAAAAGCTCTGCTCTCCGGTATGCTCGCTCTCTCGCTCGGAACCGCAAGCGTGCTCGTCGGCTGCTCCAACTCCGAAGAAACGTCCGCCGACGCGGCAAGCAACGGCGTCGTGGAACTGACCTTGTGGCACGCGATGGGCGGTGGGGCCGGCAAAGGGTTGGACGCGATCGTCCAAGCGTTTAACGACTCGCATGACAAAATCAAAGTCAACGCGGTGTTCCAAGGCTCCTACGACGACGAATTCAACAAATACAAAACCGCCCAAGGCTCCGATACCGCCCCGGCGCTGATGCAGGTATACGACATCGGCACGCGCTACATGATCGACTCCGAAGCGGCGGTACCGGTGCAGAAGTTTATCGATGCAGAGAAGTACGACACCTCCGACTTCGAGAAAAACATCCTCAACTACTACACGCTCGACGGCAAGCTCTACTCCATGCCGTTCAACTCGTCGAACCCGATTCTCTACTACAACAAGGACGCGTTCAAAGAAGCGGGCCTCGACCCGAACCAACCGCCGAAAACGTGGGCGGAAGTCAACGAAGACGCCAAGAAGCTCACGAAAAAAACAGGCGGCGGCCAAACGGAGCGCTACGGCATGTCGATGGCGATCTACGGCTGGTTTTTTGAACAGTATATGGCGAATCAATTGCAACTGTACGCCAACAACGGCAACGGTCGCCAAGGCCGCGCTACGCAAGCGGTGTTCAACAATGACGCCGGCGTTGCGTTCGTGGATTGGTGGAAGCAAGGCGTGGACTCCGGCACCTTCGGCAATTTCGGGCGCAAGACCGCCGATACGCAGGCGGCGTTTGCAGCGGGCAAGACCGCGATGTTCATCGACTCGACGGCGGCGGTGCGCGGCGTGGTCGACGGTGCGCAAGGCAAGTTTGAAGTCGGCACGGCGGAACTGCCGAAAACCGACGGCGCGCCGGGCGGTGTGATCATCGGCGGAGGGTCGATGTGGATTATGAAAGACCAACCGGAAGCCAAGCAAAAAGCGGCGTGGGAGTTCATTAAATTCATGGCCGACCCGAAAACGCAAGCGGTGTGGCACACGGCGACAGGCTACTTCCCGATCCGTACCAAAGCGTACGACGTGCAAGAGCTAAAGGACTTCGACGCGAAATACCCGCAGTTCCAAACGGCCGTCAACCAACTGCACAACACCAAGCCCTCAGAAGCGACGTCCGGCGCGGTGATCGGCGTGTTCCCGGAAGCGCGCGCGACGGTGGAGACCACCATCGAAGACGTGCTGCTCGGCAAGAAAACCACCAAGGACTCCCTCGACGGCGCTGCCCAAAAAGTCACGGACGCGCTCGGCAAATACAACCAACTCTACGCCAAATAAAACGAAAGCTCCCGACAGCACAGCGATTGTCGGGAGCTTTCGTTTTGAGTTGCTGCAAGCAGGCTTACTTCTTGCCTTCGATGTAGGTGAACTTCAAGTCCATGTCCGGGCCGGAATAACGCGGCGTCCAGTTCTTGACGTACGGCTTCATCGCGAAGGACGAAGCGCTGAAGTAAACCGGGCCGATCGCCATGTCGCCGATCAACATCTTCTCGGCGTCGTACAGCTCTTGCATACGTTTCTTCGCGTCCGGTTCGTTTTGAGCCGCTTTGATCAGCTCGTCGTACTTCGGGTTTTTATACTGCACGTCGTTGAACGCACCGCCGGACACCCACATGTCGAGGAAGGTCATCGGGTCGTTGTAGTCGGCGCCCCAGTTCGCCAGCGCGATGTCGTAGTCGTGCGAGCGGGTTTTTTGCAGGCGCAGTTTGAACGGAACGAGTTCGATGTCGACATCGATGCCGAGGTTCGTGCGCCATTGCTCCTTGATGAACTCCGAGCCTTTCTTGGAGGAGGAGGAGTCGGAGCAGAGCAGTTTGAGCTTCGGCAGTTCGGTGAGGCCCAGTTCTTTCAGGCCGTCTGCCAGCAGTTGCTTCGCTTTCGGCAGGTTTTCCGCGCGCTTGATGAGGTCGCCGTTGTGTTCGCGGAAGTCGCCGTTGCCGTCGGAGATGCCGGTCGGAACCAAACCGGTCGCGCCGGTGGAACCGTCATGATAGACGACGTCGGAGAACTTTTCGCCGTCCATCGCATAGGTGAGCGCTTGGCGGATCTTGACGTTCGCCAGCGCTTTGTTGCTTTCGTTGTAATCGAGGTAGCCTGTAGCGAGGTCGGAGCGGCGGGAGAACTCGCCTTTCTTATCCTTGAAGCGGTCGACTTGGTCTTCGAGGATCCCGATGCGGTCGACTTGGCCGGATTCGTAGAGGTTTTCACGCGCCCCTGCGTCTTTGACAACTTGGAAGTTGACTTTGGTCAGCTTGACGTTGTCTTTGTCCCAGTAGGTGTCGTTCTTCACGATTTCTACCGACTGTTCGTGCGTCCAAGCGGACAGTTTGAACGGACCGTTGGAGAGGACTTTGTCCACGTCGCCGCCGTACTTGTCGCCCGCTTTCTCGACGAATTCCTTCTTCTCCGGGAAGAACGTCGGGAACGCCAGCTGTTCGAGGAAGAACGGCTTCGGAGCGGTCAGGGTGACTTCGAGGGTTTTGTCGTCCTTCGCTTTGACAGCGACCGCATCGGCCGAGCCTTTGCCGGAATTGTACTCGTCGCCGCCTTGAATCCACGCGAGGATGAACGCGTAGTCCGACTTGGTGTTCGGGTCCAAACCGCGCTTCCATGCGTATTCGAAGTCTTGGGCGGTCACTTTGGAGCCGTCCGACCACTTCGCGTCGTCGCGCAGGGTGAAGGTGTAGGTTTTGCCGTCGTCGGAAATCTTCCATTCCTTCGCGACGGCCGGCACCGGTTTGCCTTTTTGATCGAGACGGACCAAACCTTCGTTGATCTGTCCCATTATCGTAAACGAAATCGAGTCCGTGCCGCGCACCGTGTCCAGAGACGGCACTTCGTCGCCAATCGTCAAGTTCAACTCTTGCGGTTCTGCTGCGCCCGTTTTGTCTGTAGTCGAGGAAGCATCGTCCTTGCTGCCGCAACCAACCAGTGCAGCCGACAACATCGTGACGGTCAAGCCTACGCCCATCCATTTGCGTTTGTTCATACACAAGCCCCCTTTTAGATTACTAATTTGTATCTGAAAACTTAGACAAATATACCAAAATTCTGCTTTTTATACAATCATAAAATAGCCGGCAGTCAATCTACTGCCGGCTTTTTTGGATGCTGTTACAGAATTAAAAGATTCGTTTCGCTCCCATGTACTTCGGAGCCCAGTAGGAGTTGCCAAGCGACTGCGTGTAGATGCCTTTGGAAGAAAGCGCCGAGATGAATTGGCCGTTGCCGACATAGATCCCAACGTGCGAGACTTGCCCGTCCATGTTCAGAGAATAGAACACCAAGTCGCCCGGCATCAGTTTGTCTTGCGCCACCGGAGTGCCCCACGTGTACATCGTCGCCGAAGTCGAGCGCGCGATCGACACGCCGTGGGTGGCGAACATGTAGGAGACAAAACCGGAGCAGTCAAAGCCTGCGGTCGTGGAGCCGCCCCATTTGTACGGGATGCCGATGTACGAGGCCGAGTCGGCGACGAGGTTTCGTTTGACCAAAGCGCGGGCGATGTTCTGCTGCGTGATCGGGCCGGCGATGCCGTCGACGCCGAGACCGTATGCCGACTGGAAGTCCTTCACAGATTGCGCGGTGACGGTGCCGAAGTAGCCGGTGATGCTCGGGTAGGTGTAGTAGCCCAGCGTGTTCAGATTCGTTTGCAGAGCGGAGACGGACGGACCGCTCATGCCGATGGAGAGGGAGGCGGCGGGTGTTTCGGCATGGGCTGCCTGCGGGTGCAGGGCCTGTGCCGCCGGAGCGAGTGCGAGCATGGCAAGCGATGCGAGGACCAAGTTGCGAAGACTTTTGTTCATGCGAGGGCTTCCTCCTCTGGGAATCTTGCATAATGAGTGCATACTTGGATTCTAGCACAATTGTTTGGAAGAGTTAGCTAGCAGATTCTTACAGAGAAAATTCTGAACCTTGCCGATTCCGGAGTGTGTATTTTTTTACAGAACGATGCCCCGGCTTTCGAAGACTTCCCGGCTGTAGCGGCGCATCTCGTCAAGCAAACGGTACGCATCCCGGTAGTTCTCGACGCTCAAGTGGTACTCGACGATCTCGTACATCGTGTCGTCCCACTCGCCCGCTTCGCCGAGCCGCTTGAAGACGTCCGCCGCTTTCTGCAAGCGGCGCAGACCCTCTTCAAAACGGCCCCTGCGCAGTTCGATGCGGCCAAACACGCGGTTCACCCAGCCTTGGTGAAGATGCAGCTCCGGGAGCAAGTTGCGCGCCGTCTGGCAGACTTCTTCCGCATGTTCAAGCTCGCCTCGCAACAAGTGGACTTTGGCGAGTTCGACGCACGCGATGCCTTGTTCCTCCCGCTGGCCCAGGGAGCGGAATTCCTCGACCGCCTCTTGGATCTGTTTCACGCTCTCTTCGGCTTGTCCGATGCGGGCAAACAGCACGGCGCGGGTGACTTGGATGCGCAACGTCATCAGCGTGTTGTCGAGTCCCTCGAAGATCGCCAACGCTTTCTCCGAATACTCTTGCGCCCGCTTGAGTTCGTGCATGCGTTGGTAGGTCAACCCCAAGCCCATGTAGACTTCGCCGATCTCCTGCAAGTTCTCAAGCCCTTCATAGAGGGAAGTGGCTTCGTTGTAAAACGCGATGGCGTCGTGCATCAAGCCGAGTTTGGCGTGCGCCGACCCCAAGTTGTGGTAGAGCGTGGCGCGCAGGGAGGAGTCCGCGTCCGGCAAGCGTTCCGCCGTCTCCAGCGCCCGTTGCCAATGGTAGACGGCCAGTTGGTACCGGTGGCGCTTGAATTCCAGTTGGCCGAGGCAGCGCAGGACGCTCAGCATCAGCGGATGGTCTTTGCGCAACATCGCTTGCTCCATCACCGCGTGAAACGCCGCTTCCGCCTCTTCCAACTGTTCCGTGAACAGGTAGCACTCGGCGAGGTCGTACTGGATTTCCAGCATCGGAATCTGCGGGCGCGGGGTGTCGACGAGCTCTTGCAAAAGCGGGATGGCCGACGCGTACTCGCCCGCCGAGACCATCGCGCGCGCCATCTTGTAGGTGGAGATGTACTCCAAGTTGAGGTCGACGTCGACGAGCAACCGCTCCAGCGGAACGTCAAGTTTTTCCGCAATTGCGTAAAGAATCGTGTACGACGGTCGTGCGCGGTCCGATTCGATCTGGGAGATCATGCTCGGCGTGCAGATGGTGCGGGAGAGTTCGATCTGCGTCAAACCTTTCTTCAAGCGGAGTTCGCGGATTCGTTGGCCCAGAGAGAACATGGAAGTGGACACCTGCCTCGTGTTCGGATTTGGTTTGTCTGAATTATACAGTAGAGTAAAATAGCCGTCTAGATTTTGGTTAATAATTTTTATCTTCATCAGAGATGCGGACTTAAATAAAAAAGAATTCAGCGCACACGGTACGGATTGTATCGGATCATTTACAGTTGTGCGCATAAAAAAAGGCCCCTGGTCGCGAGGCCGCGTCCCAAGGGCTGATCAAAGGAAAGTTGTGGTGTGATTCCGTCTCTTTTATCCTACTCAACTTCTAGAAGCAAGTCAATATATTTTCAGAAAATTTACGTTTATTACGAACTAGTTACGCTCATGTTACGGAGTTACAACGATGTGGAAACCGCATCCGGGGTGAGATTGCGGCGGCTGAGCGAGATGCGGCCTTTTTTCAAATCGACGCCGAGGACACGCACGTCGACGATATCGCCGACTTGGACGACATCCATCGGGTTTTTGACGAAGCGGTCCGCCAATTCCGAGATGTGCACGAGTCCGTCTTGCTTGACGCCGATGTCGACAAACGCGCCGAAGTCGACGACGTTGCGGACGGTGCCTTTGAGGATCATGCCCGCTTGCAAGTCTTCCATCTTCAGCACGTCTTTGCGCAGCAGCGGCGGTTCCAGTTCGTCGCGCGGGTCGCGGCCGGGCTTTTGCAGCGCTTCCACGATGTCCTTGAGCGTCGGCACGCCGATTTCAAGCTTCTCGGCCGCTTCTTGCAAGTTGAGGCTCTGCATGCGTTCGTGGACGACGTCGCGCTTGCCGGGGTTGGTGACGTCGGCGACGGCTAGTCCGAGCATGGCGAGCAGTTTCTCCGCGGTGTCGTACGACTCCGGGTGAATCGGCGTGTTGTCCAGCGGATACTTGGCGTCCGGAATCCGCAGGAAGCCGACCGCTTGCACGTACGTTTTCGGGCCGAGGCGCGGGACTTTACCGAGCTGCTTGCGCGAGGTGAATTTGCCGATCTCTTCGCGGTAGGCGACGACGTTCTTGGCGACGGTTGCGGAGAGGCCGGAGACGTAGGAGAGCAGCGACGGCGACGCGGTGTTCAAGTCGACGCCGACGGAGTTGACCGCCGACTCGACGACCGCGCCGAGCTGTTCTTCGAGGCGCTTTTGCGACACGTCATGCTGGTATTGGCCGACGCCGACCGATTTCGGGTCGATCTTGACCAGTTCCGCCAGCGGGTCTTGCAAGCGGCGGCCGATCGAGATCGCCGAGCGTTCGGCGACGTCGAGCGACGGGAATTCTTCGCCCGCCAATTTGGATGCGGAGTAGACGGAAGCGCCCGCTTCGTTGACGATCAGGTACGCCAGTTCGCACCCGGACAGTTCGCCGATCAGCTCGGCGATGAACGCTTCCGTCTCTCTCGATGCGGTACCGTTGCCGATGGCGATGACGGAGACATTGTGTGTTTCGATCAGCGCTTTGAGCGTTTTCTTCGCTTCGGCGGTTTTGTTGTGCGGCGGAGTCGGGTAGGTGACGGCGATGTCGAGCACTTTGCCGGTCTCGTCGAGCACCGCGACTTTGCACCCCGTCCGGTACGCCGGGTCGACCGCCAGCACGGTTTTGCCGCGCACCGGCGGTTGCAAGAGCAAGTTGCGCAGGTTTTGCGCAAAGACTTTGATCGCTTGCTCTTCCGCTTTTTCCGTCAACGCCGCGCGCACTTCGCGCTCGATGGACGGCGCGAGCAGGCGTTTGTAAGCGTCCTCCAGCGCGGCGCGCAAGTGCTCGCTCGCAGCGGTGTTTTTTTTCGGGAGGTGGAGGCGTTCGAGCAGTTGGTGCACGTCGCCCGTCGGCGCGACGATCGAGACGCGCAGCGCCTCTTCGCGCTCGCCCCGGTTCATCGCGAGGATGCGGTGCGGCGGGACTTTGGCGAGCGGTTCTTCGTAGTCGGCGTAGATCGCGTAGACGTCCGTCTCTTCGTCCGCTTTGCCTGTGGCGGCGCTTTTGACCGCGCCTTTTTTCAAGGTGAGTTCGCGGACTTTCTGGCGGGTTTCGGCGTGATCGGACACTTCTTCGGCGAAGATGTCGAGCGCGCCTTGGAGCGCTTCTTCGGCGGTGGCGACCCCGAGGTCATCGTTTATGTAGCGAGCGGCTTCGACAAGCACGTCGCCGGTTGCCGATTTCAAAAGCCAGTGCGTCAGCGGTTCGAGACCTCTCTCCCGGGCGACGGACGCTCTGGTTTTGCGCTTCGGCCGGTACGGGCGGTAGAGGTCTTCGAGTTCGGTGAGCGTTTTGGCGCTTTGAATGGCGGCGGCGAGCTCCGGCGTGAGTTTGCCCTGCTCGTCGATCAAGCGGTGCACTTCTTCTTGGCGCGACGCGAGGTTGCGCATAAATTGCAAGCGTTCTGCCACATCGCGCAGTTGGTTTTCATCCAGTTCGCCGGTCATCTCTTTGCGGTAGCGGGCGATGAACGGGATGGTATTGCCTTCGTCGAGCAACCCGACGGCCGCTTCGACTTGGTTGTGCCGCAGATGGAGTTCCTCGGCGATGCGGCGGGTGAATGTCTGTCGTTGGTCTGTCAAACCTGTTCCTCCTTCGAGCCAAGGGCGTTCGTTTCTGCTGCTTACTCGCCGTGCGTCGGGATGCGCAGCGGGTTTCGCTTGGCGCCCCGGTACATGAACTGGAACACTTCTTCCTTGGTCGGCAGCGCGGGAATCGCGCCGACTTTGGAGACGGTCAGCGCCCCGACCGCCGCTCCGTAGCGGGTCATCTCTTCGATCTCTTCGTGCATCGACAGGGAGTAATCCAGCCCCCGTCCTTGGATGCGGTCCGCCAGTTGGCGCAGGAAGCCCGCGACGAAGCCGTCGCCCGCGCCCGTCACATCGACTTGCTGCACGCGAAACGTCGGGACGCGGCGCCGGTGCTTGTCGGTGATGTAGTACACGCCCTGTCCGCCGAGCGTGACAAACACGATCTTCGGCCCCATGTCTTTGAGCATCTTGGCACCTTGCTCCACGTCGCTTGTGCCGGTGAGAAACGCCATCTCCGATTCGCTGACTTTCAAAACGTCGGTCAAGCCAATCGTGTCGAAGATCTTCTGCTTGCCCTCTTCCTCGCGCCCGCGCCAGATGCCGAGGCGGAAGTTCACGTCAAACGACGTCACCACGCCGTGTTTGCGCGCCAACTCCAACGCTTTGCGCGTGGCGGCAGCGGCTTTGGGCAGCACTTGCGTCACGGAGCCGACGTGCACGATGCGGGCGTTTTGGATCCATTCTTCGCGGATGTCTTCTTCGCTGAGCAGCATGTCGGCCGACGGGTCGCGGTAGAAGTGGAACTCATGCTCGCCGTTGTCGCCGAGCGCGATGAACGCCAGCCCCGTTTTGGCTTGCTCCGTGCGCGCGCAGCCGACCGTGTCCACGCCGTACTGTTCCAGCGTCCCGATCAGAAAGTCGGCAAACGGGTCCTTCGCAAACTTCCCGAGAAACGCGGCGTTGCCGCCGAGCTTCGCCACGCCGACCGCCACGTTGGCGGGTGCGCCGCCGGGCTTTTTTTCAAAAGCGGGGACGTCCGCAAGACCCACGCCGCGCGCGGACGGCGTGAAGTCGATCAGCATCTCTCCGATCGCTAACACGTCAAACATGGGAATCTCCTCCTGTTTTGCTTGCTACCCACCAGTATACCACGCTTGTCCGAGCGCCGCCCCCAAGAGCCCGCAGAAGGACGAGCCGAGCAGATAGAGCAACGCGAGCAGGGGGGTTTTTTGTTCAAAGAGGCCCGCCGCCTCCACGCCGAACGTGGAGAACGTCGTAAACGCGCCCAATACCCCCGTTCCCACCAACAACCACGCCGTCTCGCCTGCCTGCGCGCCGTACAGCGCGCCAAGACAGAACGAGCCGACCACATTGATCCAAAACGTCCCGAGCGGGAACTTGTGCTTCCAAAACTTCGCCGTGAGCCGCGTCGCCCCAAAGCGCAGCGGAGCCCCCAGCATCCCGCCGAGCAACACCCAAAGTACGGCCATCAGGAGGTCACCTCCCGTGCGGGCTCAGCGCCGCCGCCGCGCCGTCCGAGCGCCAGGCCCGCCCACGCGAGCAGGACACCCCCGGCGAGGCTCGCGGCCACGTACAGCGCCATCTCCGCATAGCGGTCTGCATGCAGAAGATTCACCGCTCCCACGCTAAACGTCGAGAACGTCGTAAACCCGCCGAGCACCCCGGTTCCAAGCCCGACGCGCACCCACTCCGGCATGCCGGTGCGGGCGGCCCGCGCGTTTAGAAACCCGAGCAAAAAACAGCCGAGCCAGTTGATCCCCAAGACTTGCCACGGGTCGGCCGCGATCCACGCGCTGACGCCGTAGCGGGCGAGGGACCCCAGCGCCCCGCCGACCATGACGGCGAGATAGTGTTTGGCCATCTGTGTGTCACATCCTTTTTTCCGAAAAAAACGAGCCCGCACGCCTGTTGTGCGGACTCGCTGCCTCTACTTCGCGGACCAGATCGTCCAGCGGTCTTGCTCCGCGATCTCTTGCGGCGGCAGTTTGTCTACGATATAGTCTACCAAATCCGCCAGCTCTTCGTCGTCCAACTCATGCAAAATCGAGCGTCCCGTCCGCGCCAAGAGGTCGGCGCGCAGCTCCTCCGCGGACGCATACACGCGGCGCGTCTCCCAGACCTGTTGCACCGAGATGTCTTGAAACCCCGCCTCGCGCAACGCGGCTTCCATCGTCAGGGCGTCATGCCGCCGTCCGACTTCCTTGTCGCGCAGCCTCGGGAACTTTTCAAAAAAATACCCGCGCACGTGCGTCTCGCTGCCCGCCAGCAAGCAATCCTCCGGCGTGCGGTTTTGCACCAGCAAGACCCCGCCCGGCTTGAGAATCCGCTTCGCTTCCGCAAAGCATGCGCCCAAATCGGACGGCGGCAGGTGGTGTGTCAACGCGCGCTCCAGCACGACGTCTGCTTGTCCGCTCGTCAACCCGGTCGCCAGCGCGTGGCCTTTGACGAACTGCACTTGCGGATACCCGGCGCACTTCTTGCGCGCCGCCTGCAGCATCTCGTCGGAGAAGTCAACGCCCGTCACCTGCGCCGCTCCCAAATCGGCGAGCGCTTTGGAATAGATGCCGCCGCCGCACCCGATGTCGACGACATGCTGTCCCTCCAACGAGATCAAACCGCGCAGGAGATCTCCCCACGCGGCGCTGGCGTCTCGCTCGGCGTATGTGTTGCGGTTTTTTTCGGCATGAAAGTCGATCGGCATGCTCCTCACACTCCTTATTCTTCCAGTTTATCACGAACGGGAGATTCTGAGGAGTTTGCGCTGGCGCTCCAAGCAATATTGGACGATCCGTTTGCGGTGCGCGTCGAGGATTCGGGTGAATTGCAACCCGTGCAGATACAGGTTCGGCTGTGCCAAAAACTCCACCCGGCGCACATGCGCGGTGAATTCCAACTCGATCCCGCGCGCCAACCGGATCATCCCCGCCGCTTCCTGCCCCACGGTCAACAGGGGGGCCCTGCGCTTAAACGAAAACCCGCCGCCGCTCAAGTCGCTGACGGCCACCACCGTGTTCGACCCGTCCTCTCCTTGGATCACGACATCGACTTGCACCGGCACCCGGAAGAAATTTCGGCGTTGCAGTTTGCGTATCTCCTCGGGGCGCGGACGAGACACGAACAATTGCTGCAGTCCCTCGCCCCCCTGTCCTTGCACAACGCTTTCAAACAGGTACAGCGCGCGGTCTGCAATCGAGTAGCCCACCAGCACCTTCGCGCCGGGCGAAAGGAACACGGGATCTGCTTTCGGCCCCAGCGGGCTGTCGAGGACGAGCGTGTCCGGCTGAATTTCCTGCACGCGAACACGGTAGAGAACCTCGCCTCCCTCCGCGTCCCCTTGTAGGTGATACAACGTCACGACTTGCAACGGTTTGGGCAGGGTCATGCGCGCAAGCCTCCTCCTGTATGGTTACAGCAATTCGATCTTCGTCCCGCCTCTGTCAGAGGTTCCCTTGATCCACGCCCGGATCGCATAGGAGCCCAGCGGCACGAGTTGGTGATCGAAACCCCGTTGGTCCCACTCCACTTTGAAGACGCGCGAGTCACCCGGCTGGATGACCAATGTGGAGAGCACTTGCGCAAAAAACTTCCCTGCGCTCCACTGCCATACCACCTGCCCGACCCGTTCCACCGCCACGTCAAAGCGCTGCGCGCTTGCAAACGTCACTTCCTGCGGCACCTCGCTGTCGTTGGTCCACGAAAGCTGGATGCGCACGATCTCGTCCCGGTGGTACACCGGTTTGTCGGTGCGTACGATGAGCATGTCTGCGTCCTCCCTTCTCTTTTCAGACATCCTATTTCGGCGCATGAAAAAAGAGAACTGCCCGGAAGCAGTTCTCTGGAAGAGGACTTATTACGTTGTCGGGGAATTGCTCGACCCCGGTTCCACACAGCGCCACACGCGCCAGGTGCCGACACAACCCATGACCAAAAGCACGACGGCGACCAATCCCCCCAGCGGAGCGGACAAGCGGTGGTGATGACCGACCAGCACGTCTGAAACGGTGTCGCCGCCAAGCAATGCGACCGCCACGCTGCAGGCAGTGCCCAGCAGGAAGACGGCGAGACCGGATCGGCTGCCTCCGAGAATGGAGCGCATCGCCCTACGCAGCGGGGAGGCTTTTTCCGATTTCAAGAACAAGTACACCGACCCCAGCAGCAGCACCGCCAGCAAGCCGAGGAAGAGTTTCATCTCCAAGCCGTGCGGGATGCGGATGTGAAACAGCGTCGAGAGCCATGCGACGACACCAAAGCGCACGCCGCGCCCGATCAGCGTCCCGATGAACAAGGTGGAACGGCGCATCTGAAACACGCCGGCGGAGATCGTGAACAGTTTAAACGGCAGCGGAATCAAACCGGCGACGATCACGGCCCAGACGCCGTATCGGTCGAACACCGCGCGGATTTTGCCGATGCGTTCCTCGCGCATAAATTTGCGCAAGATCGGATACCCGGCTTTCGACCCGAGAAAGTGTCCGAACCAAGCGCCTGCCAAAGAACCGGCCAAGGCGAGCAGTGCATAGAGCAAGGCGAGTCTGTGGTGGGAGCCCGCGATGGGGATCAACAACAAGTCCGGTGCGACCGGCAGAAACGACGCCTCGGCGAACGAGACGAACAACAACCCGATCCAACCGTATTCCAACAAGACGCCCAACATGGCACACCCCTCCCTCTGCGTACTTTATACTCTCTCTATTCTAGCATTGTTTCGACAGCATTCGATACGCAGTTCCGGTAGTCATCCTTGAATTTTTTCTGATACAATGAATCTAGAGCATAGTGTGCCCCACTGGGCGAAAAAGGATGAACGCGGATGAGCCTCGAGATCAAAAAAATAGACGTCTGCATCGGCAACACCGACAAAGGCACCGATTGGGTTCTCGAAGAACTCAAGAAGGAGCACCCGGAGCTCAAAGGCCAACGCTGGGGATGCCTTGGCAACTGCGGGAACTGCTACAAAAAACTGTTCGTGATGGCGAACAACCGCCACTTGATCGAAGCGGACACCAAGGAAGAGCTTTTGGAGACGTTGAAGTCGCAGATGGCAGAAAACAACTGAAGCACACCAGAAAAACGCCTGTCGGGTAGACCGACAGGCGTTTTTGGTGTGCTTATCGAGCATTAGCAACCACAACCGGTTGCCCCGGCACCGTAGCCCGGAACAAGCAGGAAGAACAGGACGAAGATGATCAAGAAGACCACCGCCCAACGGGTGTAACCGCCGAATACGCCGTCCATGAAACAGACCCCCTTTCCGTGATCCATTTCTCAAGCGTCTTCGCGCACTCGCGTCAGCTTGAGTCATGCAATCAGTAGATGCAAAAGGGGGTCGTTTCGTAAGGGACAGGCACCCAAATTGTACCCGTTTGGGCGCCTGTCTTCTCGATCTTAGTTGATCAGGTGGGCTTTGTTCAAGAGGTTGAACAAAACGATTGCAGCAGCTTCACGGGTGGTGGAATCGCCCGGATGGAACTCGAAGCCGCCGTTGACCGCTTCACCGGTCATCAGGCCCGCTTCCGTCACGTTCGAGATGCTGTCCTTCGCGTAGTCGGAGAAGGAAGATGCGTCTACGTACGGTTGGTGCGACGGAGCCGGTGCGCCGTTTTGAACGCCCAAAAGCTTCAGCGCTTTGGAGAGCATGACGGTCAGATCTTGGCGCGAGATGTCCGCGTTCGGATCGAATTGGTCGTTGCCAACGCCGTTGACGAGACCTGCTTCATAAACTGCCGCCACGTCGTTCGCAAACCAGTCGGATGCGCTCACGTCGGTGAACGGAGCCGCTTTGGTTGCGTTCAAGCCCATTGCGCGGGTCAGCATCGCTGCGAACTCCGCACGGGTTACATGATTCTCCGGAGAGAAAGTCGACGTCGAGGTGCCGTAGAGCAGGAACTTGTTGGCGAGGGACTCGATGTTCGCCTTCGCGTAGGAATTGCCGATGTCGTTAAACGCCACAGCATGAGTTGCCACCGCATAGGTGGAGAAGCCAGGGCGCTTGATGGTCACGGTGAACGTGCCGTCATCGTTTTTGGAGAAGGTGGCCGGAACCGAGCGAACTTTGCCGTTCTCGATGAACAGCACACCCGCGTTGGAGAGGTCCGTGTTGCCGTCGACAACGAAGGAACGCTTCACGAAGTCGGTGCCGTTGACGGTGATCGGAGCGGAGTTGCCGCCGGTCATGACGTTCACTTCGTACGAAACCGGAGTGCCGACGACCGTTGCGCCTGCCACTTGGTTGGAGAATGTGCCTGCTTGATCGGCTGCGTTGTTCACCGTGATGCTGATGTCGGAGCCTGCCGGAACGTTTTTCAGAACGGAAGCCGGCAGAGCAACCGAGGAGGTACCCGTAGTGAAGACGACGGAGTTGCCTGCGTTTGCAGCAGAGATCAGGCCGAGTTGTTCAGCGGTCAGCGTGAGTTGCGCTTGCTGGTCGCCCGTTGCCGGAACGACGATGACAACCGCTACAGCGCCGGTAGCGCTGTTCAAGGACGCTTTGAGGTCATCGTTCGTGACCGTTCCCTTGACGGTTTTGCCGTCGACTTTGACGGTGGTTTTCACTTCCGATTTCGATTGGCCCGGTTCTACGACATGATCGACGTTGATCGGCTTGCCGTGGTTGCCGTTGTTGTCGCCGCCGTTGTTCGTGCCGCCGCCGCCATTGTTCGTGCCGCCTCCACCGCCTCCACCGCCGTTGCCGCCGCCGTTTCCGTCCGTGGGATACGGGGTAACTGTAAACGTATCCGTGGCGATGACGGTACTTTGACCGACGACGATCTTGTACTCACCGACAATCGTGTCAAACGGAAGGGTGATGGTTTCCGAGTACATGCCGCCGATAACCGCGACGTCATCATAGAACAGCAAGGAGTTGTCCGGGCGGAACACTTCCACAATCACGTCCGTCAAATTGGTAGCCGTGCCCGCGATGGTGATCGCTTGCCCCTGCATGTGGTTCTTGACATCATTGAGGGTTACGCTTGCGGGCGTACCTGCAAACGCAGGAACGGAGGCCGTCGCCGCCAGCAAGGCTGCGCCTGTAACAAGTGCCAAAAATTTCTTTTTCAAATTGCTTCAACCTCGCTCTCGTAAAACCAATCGAACCTAGTACGTACTAGGTTCGATTGAGTTTTAATTGGTTCTCTACTTGAGGACTTGCGTTTCAGCCACAGCGTTTCCAACGTCGGTCAGATTGCCGGTAAGGGAATCCGAAGCCGAAACTTTGATCCAGTAGTCGGAACCAGCAGCGCTCGGGAATTGTGCCACAACTTCTTCATCCAGATGTACACCGTTTACAGCGGTGATCGCAATCGGGGTGTTGCCCTTCATCAGTTGGAAGACAACCACGATGTTGCCGTTGTAGTTGCTCGGAGTTTCGAGGAACGGAGAATCCTGAACCTTGACGGAAGCGCGCAGACCGAACGTGCGGTCCAGCTTGTTAGCTTTCACGTACAGCGGCTTCGGAGAAACTGCGGTCAACGTAACGGTTGCGCGAGCCGTCGACTTGACTTTCGGGTCGGTTGCGGAGGAAACGGTGACGGTCAAATCGACAGTCGCGTTGCCGGCTTTCGGCAGGGATTTGAGAACGCCGTCGTTGGAAATCAAGGTCGGGTTGCTCGAAGCGGTTACCGCATATTTGAGACCAGCGGTTTCCGGCAGGGTCAACACCGGTTGGTTGATCGCCGTGATGTTGGTCACGTTCGCTTGGAAGGATTCCGCTGCAGCGACGACGGTTTCTTGAGCAGTCGAGTTGTTGGTGATGCCGAAGGAATGCCAAACGTCGTACGAGGCAACGAGGTTGCCATTGTTGTCGAGGACCAACTCACCGTCCTTGTCGATTTGGGTGCCCCAGACCGCAATTTTGTAGGTACCCGGTGCGAGAGTTTTGAGATTGCCTTTCGCGTCGTAGTATTTGTCGGTCAACGGACCCAATTGAATGAGGCCCGGTTGGAACATCGGGTACTCCCCGTTTTGATCCTGTTTGTTCGTTTTCACCAGCATCGTGCCGATGAATTTATCGTCAAGACCGAAGACTTCGACGTCCAGGTAGTTCACGTCGTCCGCCGACAAGTTGACGGTGAGGTCCGTGCTATCCTTGATGCCGTCGCCGTTCGGGGAGATCGTTTCGTTGGTCAATTTGATGTCTTGCAGACCGAAGCCGGACGGTACGCCCTGACCGACGTTGACTACGAACGGCAAGTGCAGAGACGGTTTGCCTTCTGCTTGCAGAAGCACTTCGCCTTCGTACACGCCGTCAGCAGCGCCTGCTTTCGGTGCGACGTTCAGCGCGAACGGTGCGGTGGTGCCTGCCGGAACGAGCAAGGAACCGTCCGTCAGACCGCTCAAGGAGACATCGATGTCGTTCACGTTCGGAGTTGCCACCGGATGGAGAATATCGGAGGTGACGTTCGGGTGCATGACAATCGAAGCCGTGTAGGTCAGCTTTTCATCAGAGGTGTTCTTGACTTGCAGTTTCTCGGTCTTCACATCATCTCCGGCTTTCATCAAGCCAAACGAAGCGTTGTCGTTGTAGTTGATGATGTTTTGCTTGGTCAAGTTTTTGTCCAAGATCGTGATGTTGTCCACCGTTTCCAAAACCGCCGGCGTGTCGATCGCAAGGTCTACGTTCGTACGGCCCGCGCCTTGAGAGTAGACGTCATATTGAACACCGTTCAGGTTCGAAATCTCGGTTGCGGTGTTCGCGAGCGCAGCACGGACATCAAACGGAGTCCAGTCCGGATGCGCTTGCTTGACGAGCAGCGCCATCCCTGCTACGTGCGGGGTCGCCATCGAGGTGCCGGACATGCGTCCGTACGCTTCGTTGTACGAAACGCCCGGGTTCGCTTTGCCGTACGCCGGGAGGGAAGACATGACGTTGACACCCGGTGCCACGAGGTCCGGCTTGATGTCATAGTTGCCGCCAGCCAACGGACCGCGGGAGGAGAAGGACGCCATCGTGTCGCCGCGTTCAGAGGTTTTTACAATGTCGGTCAACGAGAGCTTGAGCGTTTTGTCCGGATTTGCGAGCAGTTGGCGAGCGATTTCACGGCCTTCCTTGCCGCTCATGTCGAATGCCGGAACGTAGTCGTAGCCGTCAGCAAGGTAGCCGTTTGCACCGACGTTTCCATCACGGGATACCAGTGCCGGGTTGCCTTCATCGAGAATAGGTACTCCGGCAGCAGTAGCGTTGCCGTTGAAGATAACGGCAGCTTTCGCGCCGGCAGCTTTCGCGTTTTTCACCTTCTGGTCGAAGGTCAGCTTGCCGCGGGAGATGAACGCGATTTTGCCGGTCATGTCTTTGCCCTTGTAGTCTTGCGTGTCGCCAACTCCCACGTATACAGCATCGATCGGATCCGAGCCCAATTCGGGAGCGAGGTCATCGTGGAACGGAACCCAGCTCATTACGTTGAGTTGGTGGGTCACGTCGGTCGTTACCGTATCCGTTGCTTTAGCGGTCATGTGAGTGGAGGTGGAAGATGCTGCCCCGACGGAAATCGCCAGTTGCGAAGAAGCCGGGGACCCGTTGGAGTAGTAGTACTGGCCCGGTACGTTGGTCGCCGCGTTGCCGTTTGCGATGACGGCGATGACGCCGGAGAGAACGGCGTTGTTGATCGCGATCGCATCCGGAGAGTTCGGGTCTTTCTCGCCGTCGGAACCGAGCGAGAGGTTGATGACGTTCATGCCGTCCTTGACAGCATGTTCAATCCCGTCGATGACTTCAGCGGAGGAACCGGAGGATTTGCCGGTCGCCGGATCATAGCCGAGAACTTTGTAGGAATAGAGTTCCGCTTCGTACGCGATCCCTTTTTGGACGATTTCGGAGGTAGAGTTTGCAGCACGGCCTGCGATGGTGCCCGATACGTGAGTGCCGTGCTCGGTGCCGTCGAGTTTCAGTTTCGCGTTCGGAATGTCTTCGTACGGATCGGTGGTGTGCGTTTTCGCGTTGTAGCCGCCCTTGTAAGCGCCTTTCAGGTCCGGATGCAAGTAGTCGATACCGGTGTCGATAACGCCGACTTTGAGGCCTTTGCCGGTGAAGCCTTTCTCCCACGCTTTGTCAGCGCCGATTTGTTTGAGCGGCACCGCATCGAACGCTTTGTCGGAGTTATCCGCTTCCGCATCCGGAATGTTGTAATACGTGCGGTTTTCAAAGACCGACTTCACGCCCGGAACGGTCGCAAGTTTCGGAATTTGGCTTGCCGGAAGGGTGACAGCCATCCCGTTAAGAACGGTATTGTATTGGCGTTGGACGCTCATGTTGATGCCGAGACTTGCCGCTTTCGAAGCCACAGACGTCTGTTGCGACGCAATCGCGCTTTCAGACGATTCAGCTGCCAAAGCGGAGTTGCCGTTCTTCAGTGCGTACTGGCCAACGGCGACCGGTTGGTTGGTCAGCGTGACGATAACGGACACCAGATCGTCCGAGTCGGTGTCAAGTTTCGGAGAAATGTAAGCGCTCGCCGTTTGCCCGGCAACACCTGTTGCCGTTACAGTCGAGGCGTTAAATTTGCTGTGATCAATGTGCGTAGCCAGACTTTCAACCGTGGAAGCGGATGCTGCACTTTGGAACGGGATCCCGCCGACGAGCAGCGCGGATGCAAGTGCGAGAGACGTAGCTTTCGCGACTTTTTTCTTCTTCAAAAAAATCTCCCCCATTTCTCAAGACACATGTCTTCAGGCTTGTACTAAAAATTTCGAAAGCAGCGAGTAGAACAAATTTCCTATCTGCTGGAATTATAACACTTTTGGAAAAGTTGAGAAACACTGAAAGTTCTTTTTTTCCCAAAAAAATATTACTTTTCTTAGTTGACAAAAAGCCCAGTGTAATATCCACTGGGCTTGTGAGTAGAACGTTTATTAATTTGTCTTCGTTAAAAAAGCTAATGCACCTTCAACCATGAGCTGAACTCCGTAATAAAGCGCTTGTTCATCAATGTCAAAACCTGGGTGGTGAATGTTGTAGCCGACGTGGACGGGATCGGGGTGTTTGCATCCGAGCCAGTAGAAGCAACCGGGCACTTTTTGCAGGTAAAACGCGAAATCTTCGCCGCCCATCGACGGGGGCGCTTCCAGCACGCGCTCGCGCCCGAGCACCTCGCCGGCGACGCGGCGCATCAGGTCGACGGCCGATTTGTGGTTGATCACCGCCGGGTAGTTGAACTTGTAGTCGAGTTCATACCGAGCGCCGTATCCCTTGGTGATGCCGTCGATCAGTTGCTCCATGCGCTTGGGAATGTCTTCTCGCAGGAACCCGTCGAACGTGCGCACCGTGCCGGTCATCTCCACGGCGTCGGCGATCACGTTTTGTCGATACCCGCCGTTGATCGTCCCGATCGACAAGACCGCCGATTGCAGCGGATCGACTTGACGCGCGACGACCGCTTGCAAAGCGGTGATCACTTGCGCGGTGATCTGCACGGCGTCGACCGTCATGTGCGGGTATGCGCCGTGGCCGCCGGTGCCGAGGATGCGCAGCGTGAACTCATCGGCCGCCGCCATCGCTTCTCGTTCCGCAACCGCCATATAGCCCGCCGGGTACACCGGCGCCATATGTTGGCCGAGGATGAAGTCCACCCCGTCCAGCGCCCCTTCGGCGATCATCGGTTCCGCGCCGCCCGGCCCCTCTTCTGCCGGTTGGAACAAAAACACCACATCGCCTTGCAACTCTTCGCGCAGCTCGCTGAGCACCGAAGCGGCGCCGAGGATCATCGTGGTGTGCGCATCGTGCCCGCAGGCGTGCATCGTGTTGGGGACGGTCGATTTGTAGTCGCAGCTCTTCACGTCTTGGATCGGCAGCGCGTCCATGTCGGCGCGCAGAGCGATCGTCTTGCCGGGTTTGCCTCCGCGCAGGCGGGCGACGACGCCGGTTTTCGCCACGCCGGTGCGGACTTCAAGCCCCAGTTCGTTCAACCAGTCCGCGACGATTCGGGAGGTGCGGAATTCTTGGAAGCCGAGTTCCGGGTGCATGTGGAAGTCGCGGCGGCGCTCCACCAATTTCGGGTGCAAGTCGCGGATCCGGTCCGCGATGCGGTCGCGCAAAGTCACGTTCATAAGTACAACCCCCCGTTTGTATGTTTGGATGATTCCCTCTATTGTAGCAAAAAAAGTCAGCAAAAAGAGCAAAAAAACCCCTCGCGCCGCATGGGTGCGAGGGGCTTGCTTTCCCGATTTATCGAGAGGTCTGGGCGTGTTGTTGTTGGCAAGCTTCCACGAAGCCGCGGAAGAGCGCCAAGAACGAGCGGTCTTTGTGCCACATCAGTTCCGGATGCCATTGCACGCCGAGCAAGTACGGGCCGTCCTTGCGCTCGTACGCTTCGATGACGCCGTCATCGGCCACCGCCGTCGCCACCAGACCCGGTGCGAGCTCGCGCACCGCTTGGTGGTGGAACGTGTTGACGGCGATGCGGTCGCGCCCTTCAAACAGGCGGTGCAACGTCGTGTTCGGGGTGATCGTCACGTGATGCGCGGCGTACCAGTGCGGCGCGCGTTGGTCATGCTGAATCAATTCGCCGTCTTTTTGTGCGGGGAGGTCTTGGTAGAGCGTGCCCCCGAGGAACACGTTGATCACTTGCATGCCGCGGCAGATGCCGAACACCGGCTTGCCGAGTTTCTGCATCTCGTCAAACAGAATCGCTTCAATCCAGTCGCGCTCCGGGCAAATTTCGCCCAGGCCCGGGTGCGGCTGCTCTTGAAACGACATCGGCATGATGTCGACGCCGCCGGACAGCAGCAAACCGTCCAGACGCTGCGCCAGATCGCGGACGTCCTGTTCCTTCTCCAAGTACGGGATGATGAACGGAATGCCGCCCGCTTCCGCCAATCCGTTGGTGTAGCCCGCCGCCAGGAAGCAGCCGATCGGACTTGTCGGATTGGGGTGGTTCACTAACTTGCCGGATACCCCGATGATCGGTTTCATGATGTGCAAGTCTCCTCTCCCAAATCTCTCCCGAATTGTGTGACGGCCGATTACTCAGCCCACGAATTCAAGTAGCGCTCTTGCTCTTCGGATAGCTTGTCGATCGCCACATTCCATGTTTTCAGTCGCAATTCCGCCACATAGCGGTCCATTTCAGCCGGAACGGAATAGACGTCCGCTTCGAGGTTGCGGCCGTTTTCCGAGATCCAACGCAGGCCCAGCGCTTGCAGCGCAAACGTCATGTCCATAACTTCCGCCGGATGGCCGTCGCCGGCTGCGAGGTTGACGAGGCGGCCTTCCGCCAGCAAGAACACGCGGCGGCCGTCTGCAAACGTGTACTCTTGGATGTTGCGGCGCACTTCGCGTTGCTTCACCGACATCGCGTTCAAGTCCGGTTTGGAAATTTCCACGTCAAAGTGGCCGGCGTTGCAGAGGATCGCGCCGTCCTTCATCACTTCGAACGCTTCCTTGGTGATGCAGTCCTTGTTCCCGGTGACGGTGATGTAGAAGTCGCCGTACTTCGCCGCTTCGGTGATCGGCATCACTTCATGGCCGTCCATGATCGCTTCCACCGCTTTGATCGGGTCCACTTCGGTGACGATGACGCGGGCACCGAGACCCTTCGCGCGCATCGCGCAGCCTTTGCCGCACCATCCGTAGCCGACGATGACAGCCGTTTTGCCCGCCACGACGAGGTTCGTGGTGCGCATGATGCCGTCCCACACCGATTGGCCGGTGCCGTAGCGGTTGTCGAACAGGTATTTGCAGAACGCGTCGTTGACCGCGACCATCGGGAACTTCAGCGCGCCTTCGTTCGCCAGCGCTTTCAAGCGGAGAATGCCGGTCGTGGTTTCTTCGCAGCCGCCTTGGATGGTTTTCAATTGCTCCGCGCGCGCCGGGTCGCTGTGCAGCGTGGAGACGAGGTCGCCGCCGTCGTCGATGATCACATCCGGGTTGAAGTCGAGCGCTTTGTTGATGTGCATGTGATACTCATCGGTCGACGCGCCGTACTTCGCGAACGCGGTGATGCCGTTCTCAACAAGCGCCGCGACGACATCGTCCTGCGTGGAGAGGACGTTGGACGCGCACACGCAAACGTCCGCGCCGCCCGCTTTGACGACGAGCGCAAGGTACGCGGTTTTCGCTTCCAAGTGCAGGCAGATGACGACTTTCTTGCCCTTGAACGGAAGATCGCGTTCGAACTCCGCTTTCAGGGTGTTCAGGAGCGGCATATGCTGCGCCACCCAATCAATTTTGAGCTGGCCTTGCGGGGCAAGCTTGATGTCTGTAATCATCGAATTTTCAATGGCAGTAGACACGAAATCACCTCTAAACTTGTATTGGATTGCAGGATTTGACTACTTACAGTTTACACGATTTGGAGAGAAAGCCATAGAGTCGCTCCGGTTCCGAAAAATCGGACAGCAAGAGGTCCGGATTCAGGCTTTCCAGCAGCTCATACGAACACCCTCCCGTCGCCACGGCGACGACGCGCGCTCCGATGGCGCGGGCGGCACGGATGTCCCGGTCGGTGTCTCCGAGCACGACGACCTGCTCCGGCGCAAACTCGGTTCCATAGTACGAACCGGCGTTGTCCACTCCCTGTTGCAGCATCACGGCACGGTCGACCGGCGCTTCGCAAAACCCGCCGACGGGGAAGTAGCGGTTCAAACCGTGCACGTCGAGTTTGATGCGCGCGCCCCGCTCCAAGTTCCCCGTCCCCAGCGCGTTGTACCACAACGGCTCTGCGTCGGCGCGCTCCAAAATCGAGACGACACCGGGGAGCAAGATGTTGTCCTCGGTGTCAGCCTCCCGCTCCAATTCTTGATAATAGCGGGTCAAAAACTCATCCAGCCGCGCCGGACCCGCGCTTTGCAGCCCGTGTTTGACAAACGCCGCCTCCAAAAAATGCAAGTCGAGCCCGCCCGCCATGCCGATGCCCCGAAACGCATCTTCCACGCCGTAAATCTGCTGGAACGCTTGCTCCATCGCCCGCTTTCCGCATCCGCGGCAGTGAATCAACGTGCCGTCGATGTCCCAGAGCAAGAGAAGTTTCATAAGAGGTGCACCTTCCTTTGTACCGTAGATCGGTTGGGGTCAGTTTATACGACGCGCCGCGGCTCCGTGCCTTTTTTCATGCCGATCAGGAACCGGACGCTTGCAGTTTGCGCAACAACCGCTCCCGGCGGTGATGCAATTCATGCAGTTCATGCTCGACGGCAAGCGTTCGCAGCACGAGTTTGCGCGACTGCACCAACTCCAGCGTCTCTTCCGTCAGTTGAAGCGCCTGCCGAAAATCGCGGACTTTGTGCTCGTAATACTTCGCCAGTTCCACGCGGGGCGCCGTCTGCCACAGCGCCGGCCCCGTCAGCAATTCGTGCCAGAGCAGCGCCGCTTGCTCATGGCGTTGCAGGCGCTTGTGGTGCAGCGAAAGTTTCCAGAGCGCTTCGCGGGCATACTCGTCCTGCTCCTCCATCTCCGTCACGCGCACGAGGCACGCTGCGGAAACTTCGCCCTGCGACCACTCTTCATACCAGCGCGACAACCCGAACAATTCCTCGGGGTGCGTCGCGGCACAGAGCGGCGCTTCCACCATCAGCCCGATGTGGTGCGACAGCGTGACCAGCGTGAGAATGTCGTGCACGTTGTGCGTGAAGATCCCCGTCAACCGCCGCGCGTCTTGGTCGGTCTGGTACGCGAAGTACAACTCCGGCGCCATCGCGCCCGGCGTGTCGTCCACCCGCGCAAACCCGAGGATCTCCTGTTCCAGCGTGATCAATTTGCAGTTGGCGAGGACTTTCTTCCAAAGTCGCCGCGCGGGCGGAAGCAAGTCGAGATGCACCGTCGGCGCAAGTTCCAAGCGGGCGAGCGTACAGCGCGTCTCCAACAACTTCCAGTCAAACCCCTTACCGTTAAACGACACCATCGCCTGAAAGCGATTCAGCAACTCGCCAAGCGACCACAACAGCGCCCGCTCCTCGGCATACTCCCGCAAGAAATACTGCCGCACGACAAACTCGTCTTCCTCAAAAAACCCCAACCCGAACAAAAAAATAAAATTCCCCGCACCCGACCCAAGCCCCGTCGTCTCCGTGTCAAAAAAGCAGACATCCTCCCACGCGAGATCCTCGGCGTTCCGCACTTTGCAGACTTTCTGCAGAACCGACAGCGGCAAGTGGCGCGTGCGGGCGAGCGGATAATGCCCGTGCATCGTCAGCACGTCAAACCGCACATCGCGGTAGTAGCAGGGGCCGAACGGCGTCTCTTCCACGACGCCCGGAATCGCGACGGGAAGCGCCGACTCCGGCAACCCGGCGACTTCCGCTTCCACCTCTGTCAGAAACGTCTCGATCAACTCCGCATCGAGACTCCGCTCTTCCGGTTTCAGGCCCGTGCCCCCCTCCGGCTGTGCCTCTGTCGCCACCGCCCCCGGGGCGATGTCTTTTTTGTATGTTTTCAATCGGTCCCGCAAACTGCGCATGGGCGGCGGCCTCCTTCGCATCCGTCATCTGTCTTTCAATCCGAACATGTATTCGCCGCTAGAGCCCCGATTCCTGCACACGCAGCTGCAGGTAATCCAATCCATGCTGCCGGAACGTTCCTTCCTCGATCCTGTCCGCTTCCGGCAATCGGTGCAGTTGCGCCGTCCACTCCCGCCGCAAGCGCGCCATGTCGATCCCTTGGTACACGTCGGGCAGCGACTCCAGCACACCGAACGCATACCCGTACAGCTTGCGGAAGCCGCGCATGTAGCCTTGGTTCAGTTTGAACTGCGCCGTCGCCACTTGCACCATCGCTTTATAAAACGACTTCAGCGGCTCTTCCGACTCGGCCTTCCACGCCAACTCGAACAGCTCGTGACACTCGTAGAAATCTTGCTCTTCATTAAACAGCCGCACAAATTCCCGCACCTGTTCGTCCAACCCAATCCCTCCTATAGAACAGCACGCTCACGTCCATACTAGAATCTGGAGGTGATCACCATGCCGCTGCAAATCGTGCATGACTTTCTGCAAGAAACCGAAAACGGCGCCGTCCTCACGCTCTACCTCTCCCATCACAACGATGTCGAGTTCGCCGAGGAGTTGGGACGCTTCGAGGACCCGTTTGACGACCGCAACGTGTACGCCTACATCCAACGCCACTACCCGCAGACCCCGATCAATCACGTTCGCGTCGTCACCGGCGACCACAGAGTCACGACACTCTCCTACATGAGCATCCTCGCTCACAAACGCAGCGCGGGGTGGCAGTAACGGTTTCTACTCCTGCCCCCGCTCTTTCTGCGCCCGCTCCACGATCTCCTCAATAAAAGCCGTCTTGCCGTCCGTATACGCCCCGCGGTCATGCCCGTGCCGCGCGGCAAGGTCTTTTTTTAACGCTTCGTACTCGGCGACGGTCTCCGGGTGCGAACGCAGGTAGTCGCGGAACAGCAGATGCCGCCGATACTCCCGCGAATCCATCGTCAGGATGTGCACGTGATGCGTGCGCGGTACCCCTTTGCGGAAAAAGTGACGGCGGTTCGGGTCGTCGGCGCCCGGCTGGTGACGATAGCCGAGGCGTTGCAGACGCTCTTCGAACACGGTGGCGGGCACCATCTCAGAAAGCCCGATCTGGATGTCGAGGATCGGTTTCGCGGACAGCCCCGGAACGGACGTGCTCCCGATGTGCTCGATCGCCGCGACGTCGCCGCCCAGTTCCTTCAAGAGCGATTCGCGTTCCGCTTCGTAGAGCGCCGGCCACGCCGGGTCGTACGGTGTGATCTCGACTTTCTCCCGCATGTCTTTGCGCATCCGATACACTTCATGTCCGCGCATCCCTTCCTCGTACGCCGCTTCAAACCCCATCTTTTCATAAAAACGGATCGCCCGCGCATTGGTTTTCGCCACGCGCAACTCCAAGCGCTGCACCGCAAACGGACGGAAAAACTGCTCCACATACTCGTGCAGCTGCTTGCCGTACCCCCGCCCGCGATACTCCGGCCGCAAGTAGTACAGATTCACGTAGCCCATCTGCCCGCCCTCGCGCAACGTCAACTCCAACTGCCCGATGCATTCGCGCCCTTCATACGCCAGCACTTGCCCGAGGGGAAACTGCTCGCAGCGCATCGAGAGCCACGACAGATAGTCCTCATCCCGTCCATAGCCCTCATCCGATCCGAAACTGACCACAAACGAATCCCGTCGATGCGGAATGACCAACGCCCGATCCCGCTCCGGGTCGATCGCGCAAAAAGTAACCATGCTGCCTGCCTCCCCCTGCAACTTTGTTAAGAAAATGGTAACACAAAAGGTGAATGGATGGAGCACGGCGAAAGGTAAAAATACCTAATCTGACAAAGGATGTGAACTTAGTATGATACGCACGCTTGTCCCTGCGGACGCTGAGGTCTATTGGGAGCTGCGCCTGCGCGCGCTGCAAGAACACCCGGAAGCGTTTGCGGATTCGTATCATGAAGCGCTCGACCGTCCGAACCCGATTGAAAACTATGAGAAGCGCTTCTCTTCCCCGGAGACGACGTTCACGCTCGGCGCGTTCAACGACCAAGACCAGTTGGTCGGCGTGGTGACGATTCGCCGCGAAGAACTGCGCAAACTGCGCCACAAAGCCAACTTGATCGCGATGTACGTCGCGCCGGAAGCGCGAAGCCTTGGATTCGCCCAAGCGTTGATCCGCGCCGCCGTCGAGAAAACCAAAGCGGATTTCGAAGACGTCGAACAGATCAACTTGGCTGTCGTGCAAAAAAACACCGCTGCCCTCAGCCTCTACACCAAGCTCGGCTTCCAAACCTACGGCACGGAAAAACGCGCGCTGCGCATCTGCGACCTCTACTTCGACGAGAGCTTGATGGTGTTGCCGCTGAACTAAAAACCCTCGCTGCCCAACCGGCAGCGAGGGTTTTTTCAATCGATTTGTTATTTATTCGATCAGGAAGCCAGCACCTGCACCGCTTCTCCGCGATAGACGAACGCTTTGCCGTTGATCCAGAGGAGGTTCAACCCCGACGATTTCAGCAGACGACTCAAGTGACGGTAGCTCATGTGATGCTCACGGGCGAGATCGACGACGCGGACGACAGATTCGGTCGAGACGTTTTTGAGGCGCGCGTAGAACGCTTTCAGCACTTGTTCGTGGGTCATGTGAAATCCCTCCAGATTGTGGTCTATGGTATAGAGTATGACCGCTTCTAGCAAAAGTATTCCTCCGCTTTGCTAGTTTGCGAGAAATTTTTTCTCACAATTTTGAAGGTGCGTGAATACACATATTGCAGGAGGATTCCGCCCGACGGAGGAGGGGTGATCCGGGTGCGCATTTCGTGGGGATTTTCGCTGTACCTCTTGCTCTACACGCTGCTTTGGCTGGCGTTAACCGTCATCGGGTTCCGCACGTTTCTCGTGGACGGCGGGAACGGCGATCTGTGGGCGGCGGGGAGGTATTTTTTTCTGGCGGGGTTGTTTTGGTGTGTGTGCTGCGTGGTGCGCTCCGTGAAGATGCGCGCGCCCAAAGACCTCTACGATCCCGTCAGCGGAAGTTTGGCTCTGACCGGTGTGCTGTTGATCTTGTACGCCAATCTGGCTTGAAAGCGCTTGAACTGCATGCAAAAAAAGAGCCCCGTCAGACGGAGCTCTTTTTCTCTGTGAGCACAGGGATGTGCGTGAGGCGTACCGACAGCAGCAGCGCCAAACCCAGGAGGCAGACGATCGCCGCCACGACACCGCCCCAGCCGAACGCGATCCAAAACGTCCCGCCGACCGTGCCGCCGATGCTCGACCCCGCGTAGTAGAAAAACAGATAGAGCGACGAGGCTTGCGCTTTATCGTGCGCGGCACGGCGGCCGACCCACGACGACGCGATCGAATGCCCGCCGAAGAAGCCGAACGTGAACACGGCGATGCCCGCGATTTTCAGCGGCAAGTTCGTCGTCAACGTCGCCGACGCGCCGGCCAGCATGATGGAGAGCGCAATCCACAATACTTTGCGCCGGCCGCAGCGATCCGCCAAACGCCCCATCCACGTCGACGAGAACGTCCCGACGATATACACGATAAAAATCCAACCGACCAGCGTCTGGGAGAGCGAAAACGGCGGGGCGATCAACTGATAGGAGATGTAGTTGTAGAGCATCACGAAACTGCCCATCAACAAAAAGCCGATGCCGTACAAACAAAGCAAGCCCGGATCTCGGAGATGCGAAATCATCGAGCGCAGCAGGGGTTTGACTTTCAGCGGCTGCGCGTGGAAGTTGCGCGATTTCGGAAGCGTCACCCAGAAAAACAGCGACGCCACGATCGCAAGCACGCCGATGCCCGCCAGCGCCACCCGCCAGTTGAAAAAGTCGGTCAGCATGCCGACGATAATCCGTCCGCCCATGCCGCCGATCGAGTTGCCGCTGATGTAGAGCCCCATCGCCACGCCGAGCGTCCCCGGTTCCATCTCTTCGCCCAAGTACGCCATCGCGATGGCGGGCAGTCCGGCGAGGACGATGCCAAGCAACACCCGTGCCGCGAGCAAGATGTGAAAGTTCGGCGCAAACGCCGTGATCACCGCAAGGATCGCCGAGCCGGCGAGGGCGGTCGTCATCACCGGCTTACGTCCCCACGATTCGGAGAGCGAGCCGACCAAGAGCATCGAGAACGCCATCGCGATCGTGGACACCGACAGCGACAGACTCGCCACCGTCGGCGAGATGCCGAATTCGCGGGAGAACTCCGGCATCAACGGCTGCGTGCTGTAGAGGATCGCAAACGTGTTCAAACCGCCGGCAAACATGCCGAACGTCGCTTTTTTAAAATCGGACGTGCCCTGCTGGATGTAGGTCATGAGTGGTTCACCGCTTCCAAAAAGCGTTTCGTCACCGCTTTGCCGTTCTCCCCGACGATCTCCACCGGACCGACGCACGACGGGCATCCCGCCTCACAAGGACAGCCGTCGAGCATCGCGAGCGCCGACGCAAACAGCTGCGTGCGCACGCCGTATAATTTATCGGCGAGGCCGATGCCGCCGGGATACGAATCGTAGAGGAACACCGTCGGGGCTTGCGTGTGCACGGCGCGCACTTGCGGCTGGACGTGCAGGTCGCCCGGCGCGCACATCAGGTAGATCGGTGCGACACCCTTGAGCAAGTTCGCCGTGCCGACGAGCCCGCTTTCGATGTCCTCTTTGCTCATGTCTTTGGTGAATGATTCGTCGTAGGAAACCCAGTACGACATCGTGTGCAGTTCGGCTTCGGGCAGGTGGATTTTGCCCCAGCCGAGGTTCTCGTGCGTGTCGAACTTGATTTTTTTGTAGATGGTGGGCAAGGCGTTGACCGACACTTCGCCGAAGCCGTGCTGGACGTTCGGTTCCTCGACGTGCTTGAACTCGTCGAGGACGGTCAGTTGGACGGCGAGTTCGGCGTCGGTGTAGTAGTCGCTGTCTACTTTGCGCACAAACGCTTTGCCGTATTCGAGATCGAGCTTCTCCACTTGGAACTGGATGCCTTCGTGGATGTAGATCGCTTTTTCATGCAGGGTGGTCAGAGCGGAGAAGCGGTCGGTTTCGCCGATAACGCGGTTTTGTTCCGTCATGTCGATGATCAGGACGTTTTCTTGAGCGGCGGAACGAAGCGAGATGTTATGGCTTGGGAGCGAGTCGTTCATCCAATAATAGCGCTCGTCGGACGCTTTGTTCAGCACGCGCTCTTCGACGAGGAAATCGAGCACTTCCTCCGTCGTCGCCACGCCGAACTCTTCGCCCTTTTCAAACGGCAACTCGTACGCCGCGCACTTGATGTGGTCGACGAGGATGATCAAGTTCTCCGGATGCACCCACGCGTGTTCCGGCGATCCTTCGAAGAAATACTCCGGGTGCTGGATGATGTACTGGTCAAGCGGCGCGGACGAGGCGACGAGAATCGTGACCGCTTGCCCGTGACGGCGTCCGGCGCGTCCCGCTTGCTGCCAAACGGACGCGATCGTTCCGGGGTAGCCGGTGATCACGCAAGCTTCAAGCGACCCGATGTCGATGCCCAGCTCCAGCGCGTTGGTCGAGACGACGCCGCGCACGTCGCCGTTGCGAAGCCCGCGCTCGATTTCACGGCGTTCGCCCGGCAAATACCCTCCGCGATACCCGCGAACAGACTTTTGCGGCACGACGCCGGCGGTGCTTTCCTTGAGATACGTCAGCATCACTTCAACTTGCGTGCGGGCTTTGGTGAACACGATCGTTTGGATGTCGTTCGCAAGCAGGCTCGTCGCGATGCGCCGCGCTTCCAGCAACGAGGAGCGGCGGATGCCGAGCTGCTGGTTGACGACCGGCGGGTTGTAGAAGATAAAGTGCTTCTCGCCGCGCGGAGCGCCCGATTGGTCGATCAAGTCGAAGTCCTCGTCAAACAGCTCCACCGCCAATTCGCGCGGGTTGGCGATCGTCGCCGAACAGCAGATGAATTGCGGATTGGAGCCGTAAAATTTGCAAATGCGCTTCAAACGGCGGATGACGTTGGCGACGTGCGAGCCGAACACACCGCGGTACATATGAATTTCGTCGATGACGACATACTGTAAGTTCTCAAACAGTTTCACCCACTTCGTGTGGTGCGGCAGAATCCCGGAGTGGAGCATGTCCGGGTTGGTCACGACGATATGCCCCGCTTGGCGGATCGCTTGACGGGCGGTGACCGGCGTGTCGCCGTCGTAGGTGAACGTCTTGATGTCTTGCTCCAAGTGCTCGACCATCTCGTGCAATTCCTTCATCTGGTCTTGCGAGAGCGCTTTGGTCGGGAACAGGTAGAGCGCGCGGGCGCTCGGGTCGTGGAGCAGGCGGTTTAAGACGGGCAAGTTGTAGCACAGCGTCTTGCCGGACGCGGTCGGCGTGACCACCACGGCGTTGCGGCCCTGCTGCACCGTCTCAAACGCTTGAGCTTGATGCGAGTAGAGTTGGCGAATGCCTTTTTTCTTCAACGAGTCTTGCAAGCGTTCGTCCATGCCGGACGGGAAGTCCGCATAGACGGCTTCTTGCGACGGATACACGCGCCAGTGCGTGACGTTGCGCATGAAGGAATCGGTGCGCTTCCACTCGTCGAGCAACAGATCGAGGTTCATGGTTCTCTTCATCTCCTTGACCGATACCCTTCGCTTCAGGGGTGTACAAATCCTCTTGGAAATATACAACTTTAACCACAAGCAAAAATCGAGTATAGTAGAGAACAGTAAAGTTTGTAAACTGAATCGTTACTTTGACTTCCACCAAAAAAGATAGACGCCAAAAAGGAATGTCCTACGTGAACCGCAAACTGCCCACCGTGTTAAAGCTGTTGCTTCCCGCTTTGCTGTTGCTCTGCACGACCATTCTCCTGGTGTTCGTGGCGTTTAACGCCCTCTATCAAGAGAAGCAAGAGAAGCTTTCGGCGATGTCTCTGTTGTTGCAACATCGGATGGGGTCCGATCCCGGCCTTTCGTTTGCGATGTCCAGCGGCAACGATGCGCTTTTGTACCAGCGTTTTCAAGCGTTGCTGGACGAGACGTTCCCGGCTGACAACGACTTGAGCGGTTCGCTCTACATTCGGGCGACCAACCAAGTGGTCGCGTACGCGCCGGTCCAGCGCAACCCGCGTCTCCTGCCTTATACGCTCGAATCGGTGGCTCCTGAGACGGAGACGTTGCTCAAGACCGGCCAGCCTCAGTTTTACTTCACGATTTCGAAGATTCGCAATGTCCGCGTGTACAACTATTCCATCCCGCTGTACCGGGACGGTTCCGTGTACGCCGTTTTGAATGTCAACCAATCCACGGAAAAAATCGAAAGGCAGCAAACCTTCATCTGGGTGTCCGGGTTGGGAGTCTGCCTCGTTTCGTTGACCGTCTGGCTCGCCATGGGCCTGCGCTCAGAACGCCATGAGCGGCATCTGCAACGGGAGCAAGAGAAGCTGATCGAATGGGTGAAGTCGTATGACGGCGACTCGTTCTCCGGCGAAACGCTTGACTCAAAATTCGAACTGCTCAAAGACCTGCCGCAAGCGTTCCAAAACGCCGTCGATCTCGCCCGCCGCTACCGCCACCAGCAGCGCAATGTGCTGGATCAGGTGCCGCTCGGCTTGTTGACGTTTGACGCGACGGGTCGGGTCAACTATGTGAACCCGTACCTCTGCGAGATGTTCGGCTATCCCCAAGAGCAATTGCTCACGTGGGACGGCACGGAATACCGTTCCCGCTTCCGTTTTTTGGACGGGACGTATCCGCTGGATGAATTGCAGGCCGGAAAGCGCGTGGAAAACCGCGTCGGCGTGGGCCGCAATTCGGACGGAGAAGAGATTCCCTTCTCGTTGTCGATCCGTCCGTTTCCGTCGACGGGCAACGGAGCGCCGGCGTGGTTGGTGCTCGTCTACAACCGCTCGCAGGAATTCGCCATCGACCGCTTGACGCAGCAGACGCAGGTGTTGTTGCAATCGGTGGCGTTAAACGTGCTGTTGGTCGACGCCAATCTGCAAATCGAGCACATCTCGCCGGAGTTGTGCTCGCTGGTCGGGCGGCGGGAAATGGACTTGATCGGCAAGAAGTTGCCCGATGTGGAGCTGTGGCAGTTCCCGGAGAACGGGCAGGCGCTCGGCCTCGCTTTGGAGCGCGTGCTGCAAACATGCCGCCGCGAACACCTCGAACAGCAGAGAGCGTTGATGCACGGGCGCGAATATGTGTTGGAACTGGACTTGTTCCCGATTCGCAACCCGTTGTCGCAGGAAGCGGACGGGTGCATGGTCTTCGTCAAGGACATCACGCTCTATCAGGAATGGGAGCAGTTGTCCCGCCGGGTGGACGCGCACTCGCACTATGTGCAGATGGCGGCGACGATTGCGCATGAAGTGCGCAACCCGATGACGTCGGTGCGCGGATTTTTGCAGCTCTTGGCCAAGAAGATGGAGGGCGGAGAGCACCAGATGTACCTCGACGTGATGCAGTCGGAGATCGACCGGATGAACGCGATCCTCAGCGAGTATTTGAGCATGGCGCGGCCGGCGCAAGGTTCGGAACAAGTCGATCTGGCGTCGCTGGTTCGCGAGACGTTCCTCGTGCTGGAGGGCGAAGCGAACTACCGAGGGGTGCAGTTGGGCTTGGAGCTCGAAGAAGGGTACCGCTTGGAAGGCAACGCCCGCGAGTTGAAGCAAGTCTTGATCAACTTGGTGCGCAACGCGTTTGACGCGATGAACGGCACGGACGGCAAGATCGACATCCGCTTGCACGGCGGAGTGATCGCTGTGGCGGACAACGGCTGCGGGATGAACCCGGAGCAGATGGAGCGGATCTTCGAGCCGTTTTTCACCACCAAAGCGGCGGGCACCGGCCTCGGCCTGCCCGTCTGCCGCAAAATCGTCGAGTCGCACGGCGGGACGCTGGAAGTGACAAGCGTTCCGGGTCGCGGCACGGTGTTTACGGTACGGTTTGCATGAGAAAAGACCTTGGCGCTGTTGAGTGCCAAGGTCTTTTTGGGGTCAAAAACGAGCCTCGGCGCGGGGTGCTGATGTGAACTCATGGCTCACTTGCCTGCCGAAGTATTTTTCTCTATTCCCGCAACGCCGGAACGCCCTCCGGCGCTTCGTTGTGCTCCAAGAGCTTCGCGCGGATCTCGTCCGACATCTTCACGGCTTTCTTCGTGCCGAAGTCATACCCAAGCAGCACCGCTTTGCCTCTCGCGACCCATTCGCCGCGCTCGTTTTGGATCGCTTGTTCGACGTCGACGCTGGACGAACCCAGGCGGCCGATCCAAGTGAGCACCGTCAAGTTTTCCGCGTAGACGGCTTCTCTTAAATAGTCGCAACGCGTAGACGCGATGATCATATTCCACGAGTGCACATCCAAGCTCGGGTTGAACAGGCGGAACAGTTCCTTGCGCGCCTCTTCAAAAAACGTCAGATACGTCGCGTTGTTCACATGCCCCAACGCGTCGCAATCGTTAAACCGCACACTCAATTCATTTCGATACATAAAAAGTCAATCTCCTCTCTATCAAGTCCCTGCTTTCATGTTGCCCAAGTTTTTGCACGTTGTCAAAGGAAAGGTTTTGGACACCCTACGGGTATCTGCACTCCTACTCTTTTTTCAAGGAGGTACCTCATGAAAGCACGCATTCCCGCTCTGCTCCTGACAGGCACTCTGCTCGCCTCGCTGTTCGCGACACCCGGCGCCGAGGCGCAGACTCCTGCTCTGAAAGACTTGGGCGCTTCGTACGCCCAGACGGAAATTCAAGCGCTGGTCAGCGCCGGCATCATCTCCGGGTACGAAGACAACACGTTCCGCCCGGCTGCCACGATGACCCGCCAAGAGTTTGCCACCCTGTTGTCCAAAGCGCTGAAACTCACGCCCAACGCCGCCGCTTCGGCGAAATTCACCGACGTGGAATCGTGGGCGCAACCGTACGTCGGCGCGCTCGTCACGGCGGGGCTGACCTCCGGTACGAGCGCCACGACGTTTGGCGCGAACGAACCGATCACCCGCGAGCAATTGGCGGCGTTTTTCATCCGGGCGATGGGCCGGGCGAACGAAGCGACTTCGTACGGCTTGACGTCGACGTTCTCCGATGAAAACGCCGCCTCCCCCTACGCCAAACCGCTGATCGCTCTGACACAGCACATCGGGTTTATCAAAGGCAGCCAAGACGGCAACGGCGCGTGGACGTTCGACCCGCAAGGCAACGCCGAACGCCAAGCCGTCGCCCGGCTCGCGTATGAATTTTACACCCACCGCGACACGTACACGTCCAAAATCGACACGATCGGACGCACGATCTCGCTGCTCGACGGCACAGACGCCGCGATGAACAAGATCACGTCCTTCCACATGTCGGAGTCGATGAACGCCCCCGACACCGCGATGACCGCCGAGGGCGACTACGTACAAAGCCCTCTGTCCGTCCATCAATCCGGCTCGATCACCTCCACGGACACTTCCGGCCAGAAAGCGACCGACCCAATGGAGTTCTACATCGCAGGCGGCACCGAGTACATCAAGGCGCCCGACAATACTTGGTACAAGCAAACGTTCCAAGGCAACTTGGAAGACATCATTCCGTCGTACAACAACGGCGCGAAGAACAGCCACTACCTCGCCCCGTTCTTGACGGTCACCGACAACGGCGACACCTACACCCTGAGCGGCACTCTGCCCGGCGCGGTCATGAAAAAAGCGCTCCTCGACCAAAGCGGACAGTTGCCCGCCGGATCGGAGGACCTCGGCGACACGGTCTACCGCATCGTCCTCGACAAAAACACGCTCTACCAAAAGTCTGTCCACACGGAAACCACATTCGGCGCGACTTACAAGTCCACGTTCGACCTCACGCTGTCCAACTACAACAACGTCGCGCCGATCACCGTTCCCGCGAACGTGAAAAACAGCGCGCAAAGCACCTCGTAATCCCGGCGTTCCCGCCCAAGCACGAAAAAAAGACCCGCCTCCGCATGAGGCCGGGTCTTCTTTTTCCAGCGCGGCTATTGGAAGTTCTGCTGCAGGAATTGCTGGGTCTTCTGCTGCGTCTGCGCGTACTGCTGAATTTGTTTGTCCAGTTCTCGGCGCTGCGCTTTCGACGAAGCGTTGTACATGTTGGCTTGCTCCATCGACTTGTAGAGATGCCCTTGCAACGTCAGCGTGTCTTGGAGCAGCTCCGTGAACATCTGGCGCACCATCGGGCAACTCGATTCCATCACCGCCGTGCAGTACTCGCGCGCCGTGCGCTTCTGATCGGCGAGAATCGTGTAGAGCAGGTCTTGGTCCGGGAGCAACGGGCGATGGCGGTTTTGCACCGCTTGGAACGACTGGGGTTGAAAGGTTTGTTGTGGTTGCATCTGTTGGGTCTGTTGCATGCGGATTCCTCCTCTCTTACATCGGTTGGGTGGGAGCCAGTTGCTGATGCTGCTGGAGCGTGTTCAGCAGGTAGTTGTAGTGCGTCTGATGACGCCCCGCCATCTCCAGAGCGATTCTTGCCAACTGCGGGTTTTGCACAGACGCGGCGGCGGCGGTGCATTGCTTGATCAGCAGGTCTTCGTTGGACATCGAGTCGACGATGTACTCAAGTTCCTTTGCGGTCAACGGTTGCATGTGCGATTTCGACCTCCTTCGTATGGAGGTAGTATCTGCCAATCAAAAAAAGACCATGCAACACGCGCATGGTCATTTTTTGATAAACCGCAGCGACACCATCGCGGCGACGCCGACGAGGGACGCGATCCCGAACACCGTGTACGTGCCGAAGATCCCCACGCGGTCGAGCAGCAACCCGCCGACCATCGTGCCCGCCATCGAACCGAGACCGTTGCCGATCGCGGAGTAGATGCCAAGCGCCGTCACGCGGATTTCTTCCGGGGTGTTGCGGCGCACGAACTCCGCCGCCGCCGGGATGTAGATACCGGTGGAAAGCCCCTGCACGAACAGAAGCGACATCACGAGCACCGGAGACGGTTCCATCCCGTAGAACAGCCAGCGCAGCGCCGCGATCGAACCGGAGAGCACCAGCGCCCCGATCAGTCCCGTGCGGGAGATCAAGCGCCCGGCGAACTTCATTACCGGCGCCTCCGAGCCCGCCGCGATCAGAAATGACAGGCCGACGCCCGCCACGTTGCCGCCGATGGCGGTGAAAAAAATCGAATAATAGCTGTTGTTCGCTTGAATCGTCCCGAAGATCAAGAACGTCCCGAACAAAAACACCAAAAACCGCGGCAGGCGGATCAGCTTGCCAAGCCCTTTGAGCAGCTCAAACTTCATCTCCGCCGGTTCTTTCGGCAGCGCGCGCGTCAACAGCACACAGGACGCCATCGCCACCGCATACACATAGAAGATCGCTTGCAGCCCGGAGAGGTCGGACAGTTTCCCCGCCACCCACGACGCGACGGCAAATCCGATCGCGCCCCAGAGCCGAAGCGAGCCGTAATCGCCGCCGTGCTTCGCCACCGTGCGCAGCGAGATCGAATCGAGGATCGGCACGCCGGACGAGTGAAACGCCGCCATCCCGGCAAACAGCAGGAGGAACAGCGCATAACCGCCGACTTGCGGATACAGAAGCGACAACAACGCCGCCACGGAAAGCGTCGTGAACAACACCAGCCGCTGGGCTTGCCAACGGTCGACGATCATGCCCCAGAGCGGTTGAAACAGCACCGTCATGATCGGGCCGATCCCGGTGATGATGCCGATCTGCCCGCCGCTCAAGCCGTTTTCGCGCAAGAACAGCGGCAACATCGGATACAACGCCCCGAATCCCACGAAAAAGAAAAAGTAGTACGCCCCCAACACACGCGTCTTGCCGCGCGCTCTTGGCAGGCTTTCTTGTGTAACCTCCAGAATCTAACACCCTCTTCCTTGTGGTATACTAGGGAGTAGGTTTGGAAAGGAGTGCTTTCATGCCGCACGAACACGATCATTCCCACGATCCCTGCCATCACGATCACAGCCATGATCACATTCATACGCATAGCGTTCCGAATACCAAGGACAAGTTCCTCGATCGTCTCAAGGAGCAGGGCTTCAAGCTGACCGGCAAACGCCGCAGCATCGTGGAGATCCTCTTGGAGGAAGACCGCTACATCAGCGCCAAGGATTTACTGGAGCGCCTCAAGGCGCAATTCCCGCGCTTGAGCTTCGATACGGTCTACCGCAACCTCCACCTGCTCAAGGAGGAGCGCTTGATCGAGGAATCGGTGTTCGGCGACGGCGGGAGCAAATTCCGCATCGCATGCGACACGAATCACCACCACCATCACTTCATCTGCACCGTGTGCGGCAAGACGCAACTTGTCGCCGGATGCCCGATGGATGCTCTGCAATTGGAAGCCCCGACCGGGTTTCACATCGAAACACACCGCTTTGAAATCTTCGGACACTGCGCGAACTGCTGTCAGTCAGCGTCGGCCCGTTGACCCATCGCCTCGTCCGCTCGATCCAACACCGCGTCCAAGAGACGGGGATGTTGCCCGAGCGGCGGGGCGATTTTCATGTCCAGACCGGGTGCGGCCTCGCGTGCCAGCTTCACCGCCTTGCGCATCAGATACCCCTCCGTCAGAAAAAAAGGCGCGACCGTCACCCGGTCGACACCCGCTTGCACGACAGACGCCACCGCTTCTGCGATCGACGGGCTCTGGAAGCTCAAAAAACCCACTTCCACCGGGCCTCCGCTCTCTTCCCGCAAAAAAGAGGCGAGCTTCGCGAGCGCCTCTTCCGGATCCGGAAGTTGACTTCCGTGCGCCACGATCACGATGCCGCACTTCGACATCTCCCCCGCCTCCTACTCTTCGCTTCTGGAAACACTTTACCCCTTTTTGCTCTCCGCGTCCACCCAACCGTTGCGAATGGCGAGAATCGCCGCTTGCGTGCGGTCTTCCACGCCCAGTTTCGCCAAGATGTTCGAAACGTGCGTTTTGACCGTCTTGATCCCGATATAGAGAGTTTCACCGATCTGCTGGTTGGTCATCCCCCGCCCGATCAAGCGCAGCACATCCATCTCCCGCTCCGTGAGCGTCTCGGCAGTTGGCGTGGGGCTTTTCGGTTTTTGCAAGTTCGCCACGACCTTGGCGGCGACTTGCGGCTCCAGCACCGTCTCGCCGCGGTGCACTTTGCGAATCGACGTCGCCAATTCCTCGCCGAGCACCGTTTTGAGCTGATAGCCGGATGCGCCCGCCTCAAGCGCCGGGAGCACTTTGTCATCTTCCAAAAACGAAGTCAGGACGAGCACTTTGGTCTGCGGGCGCTCCGCCAAGACGCGCCGTGTCGCTTCCACGCCGTCGATGCCGCCCATGACGAGGTCCATCAGCACGACGTCGGGTCCAAGCTCCGACACCCGCTTCACGCCCTCCTCACCTGAACCCGCCTCGCCGACGATCTCGATGTCCGGCTCCGTCATCAAATACGTGCGCACGCCCAAGCGCACCATGTCGTGATCATCCACCAATAACACGCGAATGTTGCTCATCTCGTGGTTCTTCCTCCTTGCCGTACAAACTCACCCAGACGCGGACTTCCGTTCCCTCGCCGGGTCGCGACAACACTTCCATCCGCCCGCCGACTTCTTCGGCGCGCTCTTGAATCGATTGCAGCCCGTAGGAGCCGCCGCGTTGCTGCTTCGGATCAAACCCGCGCCCGTCGTCGCTCACGGCGAGGCAGACGCGCTCGCCCTCGCGCATCAACTTCACACCAAGCTTCGTCGCCGAGGCGTGGCGCACGACGTTGGAGACCGCCTCTTGCGCGATGCGAAACAGATGCGCTTCCATCCCGTCGCTCAAGCGAATCACGCCGTTGAGTTCCATGTCGTAGCGAATCCCGTGGCGCGGACAGACGTCTTGCAAGAAGCGATCGAGCGCCTCCGCCAGCGAACGCCCTTCCAATTCCACCGGACGCAGATGCAACAACAGCGCCCGCATCTCCGCTTGCGCTTTGGACGCCATCTCTTCGAGTTGCGCGATCAAGGGGCGCACCCGCTCCGAGTCCCGTTCGTACAACTTCGCCACCGCCCCAGACGTCATCCCGATCGCAAACAGCTGCTGTGAAACGGAATCGTGCAAGTCGCGCGCCAAACGCTGGCGCTCTTCCATGGTGGCAAGCCCGGCTGCCTGTTGCGCGAGTCGTTCGTTTTTGTCGACGAGACGGCCGAGCGCCAAGACTTGGTCTTCCAGCCGTTCCGCCATGCCGTTCAGGGCGCCGGCGAGTTCGAGGATTTCGTTTTCGTCGCCGACGACTTCGATGCGGTGTCCGAGGCGGCCGTTCGCCCAGAGCAGCGTCGCTTCCAGCAGCGTCCCGATCTGCTCTTGCTGCGCGCGCGACGTGGAATAGCCGCCGACCAGACCGACGACGAGGATGGCGATGAGACCCGAGCCAAGCAAGATCGCCGCCAGCACCGCCCATTGGCCCCCCGTCAACCCGTCCGGTGTCAGCAGCGGCTTCGACGACAGCCAGTTGTAGAGCGAGAACGCCCCGCCCGCAAGCCCGACAAACACAACCAGCGCCGCAGCCGTTGTGCGCACAAACGCGAGCAACAACGACCAGCGGACGCTTTTGAACCGGCTATCCAACGCGCGTAACATGGATGTCACCGAACTTCACCAAAATGTGCAAGCGGACTTTTCGTTCCGCCTCGTCATAGCCGGGGGTCTGGTAGACGGCCTGGCCGTTGGGAGTCTGCATTTGAAACACGCGGGAGTTTCCGAGTTTCACCCGCGATTCCACGTGCACGTCCAAGCCGTCCGGCAAGTAGACGTGCACGTCGCCCGCTTTGCACTCGATGTCGAGCACCGTTTCGCCCTCGGGGATAAACGTCTCGCGCAAGTCGAGGCGGATCGTACCCATTTTTTGCTCGATGCGCGTGCTCTCCAGTTTCCAGTTCGGGCCGCCGAGCTTCAATTCGCCCGCCTTGGTCGAAATGACGCGATCCGTTTCAACCGGTTGGAGCGACTTCGCGGGTTGGGGGAGGTTCTCCAACACGGAGTCTTCCGCAACCGAGGTTTCGGCATAGCGGATCGAGGCGCGCGCCGTTTTTTTCCCGGAGCGGCCGAACAGGAGCAGAAAGCCCAGCACGATCAGCGCGCCGGGGATCAGCAGGCTCGACCACGACGTGTTGCCGAGATAGTCAAGATTGTCGAGCAACCAAAAGCTGCCGAGTCCCAGCACCACGAGGTTCCAAAACGCGCCCATCACCGAGCGGCGCACGAGATCGCCGATCAATCCGACCAGCCCGAAGTAGATCAAGATGGCGGGCCAGTAGGTGAAAAACACCGAAGAGATCGTCTCGCCCTCCCACACGCCGAAATTCACAAGGGCCAGCACCAAGCCGACCAGTAGAAAAAAGCCTCCAAAAGTCCTCATCGCGTCCTCCGCTTCCTTTCCTCACACTACCAATTTCTCTGTTGCCTTCAGTATACCTCCTCTGCCTCGTCCGTGCCCCCCGCGTAAGTCGGTTCGACGCCTCCGTCCGCAGACGGAGACAGAAAAAACCCCGCCGCAAGACGCGACAGGGATTCCGCATTTCCGTACCTCTGTATGTCGGGATCACCGCACATAAAACCACTCGCCGACTCCGTCCTCCCGCCACCCGTCCAGCCGATGCAACGGGTGAAACCCGTACGCCTGCAAGAGCGGCCCCGCGCCGGGCTGGTCTTCCGGAGCGAACGCGAAGACGCGGCGCAACGAGGCGGCACGATCGGCAAAGTACGACGCCATGTCCTCCAGACCCGCTTGCAAAAGCGTGCCCGCCAAGCCTTGCCGCCGGCGCGACGGGATGATGCGCAAGCCGGTCAATTGCGCGATCCCCGAATGAACGCCCTCGCGAGCTCCCCAGCTCAGCGTCCCGAGAATCAAGCCGTCTTCTTCCATCAGCCACGTGCGGTCGCACGTCAAGTTCAGTTCGGCGTACCGCTTTGCTTCTTCGATGTGCGGGCTGAAATACTGCAAATACTCCCGCACCAAAAACATATGGTCTCCCTCTTCCGCCATTCGAATCTTCATCGTGCTTCCCCCTCCGCTTGTAAAAAACAAACATGTTGAGTATAGCACCGATGCGCATTCGAACATACACAAAAAAGTATCGGTCGTTACACAGAAGAAGAACGCAGAAAAAGCGCCCCCGCCGCGAAAGGCAGAGACGCTTTTGGAAAAAACGGACGCTTAGACCAGCATACCCGCCACGAGGTCGGCCGCTTTGTCGAGCGCTTCCTGCAGTTTGGAGACATCCTTGCCGCCCGCTTGTGCGAGATCCGGACGCCCGCCGCCGCCGCCGCCGGTGACCGCTGCGACTTCTTTGACCAGTTTGCCCGCTTGGATGCCTTTGCCGTTGAGGTCTTTCGTGACCGCGACGACGAAGTTCACTTTGTCCGTGCCTTGCGCCGCGCCGAGCACGACCACGCCGGACGCGAGACGTGCTTTGAGGTCTTCGGCGATCGCGCGCAGGCCGTCCATGTCCACGCCGTCGAGTTTCGCCGCGAGGAACGGCACGCCGCCGACTTCGCGGATTTGCTCGACGAGGTTTTTCACTTCACCCGCTGCGAGTTTGCCTTTGAGAGACTCGATTTCTTTGCCGAGTTCCTTGATGTTGTTTTGCAGGTTGTCGATGCGCGACGGAACGTCGTTGACGTTTGCCTTCAGCTTGCCCGCCGCATCGGTGAGCAGGCGGTCGCGTTCAACGACGAACTCGTACGCCCCCTTGCCGGTGACCGCTTCCACGCGGCGCACGCCGGCTGCGATGGACGATTCCGACACGATCTTGAACAGGCCGATTTCCCCGGTGGAGCGCACATGGCAGCCGCCGCACAGCTCGATGGAATAGTCGCCCGCTTTGACGACGCGCACGACATCGCCGTACTTCTCGCCAAACAGCGCCATCGCGCCGAGCGCTTTCGCATCGTCGATGCCCATCTCGTTGATCTCGACGATTTCGTTTTGCCAGATTTGCTCGTTGACGCGGCGTTCCACGTCGGCGATCTCTTCCGCCGTCATGCCGGAGAGGTGCGAGAAGTCAAAGCGCAGTCGATCCGGTCCGACCAGAGAGCCCGCTTGTGCCACGTGCTCGCCGAGCACTTGACGGAGCGCTTTGTGCAGCAAGTGCGTCGCGGTGTGGTTGCGGGTGATCGCGACGCGGCGCTCGTAGTCGATGGACGCTTCCGCTTCGTCGAGCACGTTTACGGTGCCGGAGAGCACGCGCGCTTTGTGCAGGTTGTAGCCGTTCGGCGCTTTTTGCACGTCGAGAACTTGGACGATCGCCGCTTCGCCGACGTGGATCAGGCCGATGTCCGCCACTTGACCGCCGGACTCTGCGTAGAAAGGCGTCTGCGAGAGGAACAGCGCGATCTCGTCGCCCTCATGCGCTTCTTCGACGATTTCGCCGCCGGAGATGATCGCGAGCACTTGTGCGGACGTTGCCGCTTCGGAGTAGCCGACGAAGTTCGAGCGGATGTCGAGTTCGTCGTAGAGTTCCGTTTGCACCGACATGGTGGAGACGTCCTTGCGTGCGGCGCGCGCGCGTTGACGCTGCTCGTTCAGCGCTTTTTCGAACCCTTCACGGTCGATTTCGATGCCTTGCTCCACGCAGATGTCTTCGGTGAGGTCGATCGGGAAACCGTAGGTGTCGTAGAGGCGGAAAGCTTCTTCGCCCGGCAGGACGTTTTTGCCTTCGCCCTTGACGCGCTCCAACACGTCGGCAAGCAGGGATTCGCCGTCTGCCAGCGTCACGTGGAAGCGCTCTTCTTCCGCTTTGATGACGCGCTCGATGAACTCGCGCTTCGTGACGATTTCCGGGTAGTACTCGCCCATGATGTCGCCGACAATCTTCACCAGCGTGTACATGAACGGCTTTTCAATGCCGAGCACCTTGCCGTAGCGAACGGCACGGCGCAGCAGTCGGCGGATGACGTAGCCGCGGCCTTCGTTGGACGGAAGCGCCCCGTCGCCGACGGAGAACGTCACGGTGCGGATATGGTCGGCGATGACTTTAAACGCCACGTCGAGGTTCAGGTCGGTGTGGTATTGCTTGCCGGACAGACGAGCGGTTTCTTCGATGATCGGCAGGAACAGGTCGGTGTCGAAGTTGGTTTCGCCGTTTTGCAGCAGCGAGCACAGACGTTCCAGACCCGCGCCGGTGTCGATGTTTTTCTTCGGCAGTTCGGTGTAGGAACCGTCTGCGTTGTGGTTGAATTGCGTGAACACGAGGTTCCACACTTCGAGATAGCGCTCGCCGTTGTGGTTGTCCGGGTGGAACACGTCGTCCTTGCCCATTTCCGGGTTGCGGTCGTAGAAGATCTCCGAGCACGGGCCGCACGGACCTTCGCCGATGTCCCAGAAATTGTCTTCTTCGGTGCGGCAGATGCGGTCGGCCGGAATGCCGACGACGTTGGTCCAGATCTCGAACGCATCATCGTCTTCCGTGTGAATCGTCACGTAGAAACGGTCCTTGTCGAACTTCAGCTCTTCGGTGAGGAATTCCCACGCCCACGGGATGACTTCTTTTTTAAAGTAATCGCCGATGGAGAAGTTGCCGAGCATTTCGAACATCGTATGGTGACGGGCGGTCTTCCCGACGTTTTCAATGTCGTTGGTGCGGATGCACTTTTGCGAGTTTGTGATACGCGGGTTCTTCGGAATCTCCGACCCGTCAAAAAACTTCTTCAGCGGCGCCATGCCCGCGTTGATCCAAAGCAAGGACGGGTCGTTGTACGGCACAAGCGATGCGCTCGGCACGATCTCGTGGCCTTTGGATTCAAAAAACTTCACAAACCGTTGGCGAATCTCAGCAGATTTCATGTGAGTAACTCCCTTCAGATAATAAAAAAAGCCCCTCGTCGCCGGAATGAAAAAACATTCCAGGGACGAAAGGCTGTTGAGCACATTCGCGGTACCACCCTGGTTACCGTGCTCCACGGGACAGCCCGCTGGACAACACGATCACCTCGGCGTGCGGTAACGGGCACGGACCGGCAGGGTTCACCTGCACTCAGAAGCAGCGTTCAAGCATCCTTCACCGAAGCGTCCTCTCAGCCTGTGGGTCGCTCTCTCTGACGGCGGACTATGCCCTACTCCTCTTCCTCATCGCATTAGTTTCCATTATAGGGGCAGAGCCTCTGTTCGTAAAGTAGTCTCTCCTCATTTGGGCAGACTGATACAAACGGCAAGAGAAATACGTCCCGAATGTGAAACTTTTTCCTCCGTCTTGCGTCCTATATAGAGAAGGGATTAAAGGCGGATGCATGTCTCAACATATCCGCTCTATAATATAAACAGATGGATCGATTACAATCATCCTTAAGAAGCACTCAAGCCCTTCAACAAATTCACTTTCACAGAATTTGTGCCAACCGTTACAGACCGCTTCGCCAAAGGGCTGTAATATTCAAAATTCATTTGAAATTGGCTGATTTCTGTGATATATTCATCGTGATGATGAATGGCATTTAAATTATTTATCATCCAGCGTTACCAAAGGAGGAGTTTCTCATGAAAAAAGCATTTGCTTTCGTAGGTCTTGCCCTGGCAGCTGCACTTTTGGTGCCTGCGACCACTCAGACCGCAGACATCCCGGTCGCTCCTTCCGCAACACATCAAGTCAACAAGGACATTCCGATCGTGTCGAAGGTTTCCTACATCGTGCGTGAAGGTATGCCCGGGGATGACGTAACCGCGTACATCGTTCGTGGCAAGAAGAACGGCCACGACATCGAAGTACAACGCGACATCCCGATCTCCCCGCGCGAAACCGCGTACATCGTTCGCGGCTTTGGCCCCAACCCGGGCGACGATCAGGGTGAAAACTCGATCCAAACCGCGTACATCGTCCGTGAAGGACTGCCGACCGGTAACAGTGTCCAAACCGCGTACAT
>NZ_JMIR01000025.1 GCF_000714935.1 Tumebacillus flagellatus | reverse complement strand
TTGGCTAGAGCGCACGACTGATAATCGTGAGGTCGGAAGTTCGAATCTTCTTGGGCCCACCAAACATGAGAAAGACTCTTTCCCTTTGCGGAAGGAGTCTTTTTTTCGTACGCAGGAGGGCAATACTAAGAGGGACTCTATGTGCAAAGGGGGAACTCCGAGATGAAACAAGTGGTTTTGAAACCCGAATTGCGCACGCCGGGTGGGGAAACGGTCAGCATCTACCTCAACGACAACTGGGCCGGGGATCTGTATTTGGTCTACCGCGAAGGGGATGTGTTGACGGGCACCATCCAGATCGACACCAAAGCGGTGTCGGAAGATGACATGGAACTCGTCGCCGGGGAGGTCCGCACCTACATTGAGCACTTGAACGCGGCGCTGGGCGTGGAAGACAGCTCTGTGGTGATGGTCTACGGGGACATCTCGTCGATGGTGGAGATGGAGCCGTTCGAGGTGGTCTCTGTGGAAACTGTGCACGACGACGAACTTGACGCCTACGACGAGAACTTGGAGTTTGTCGGGGAGTTTGAGGACGAAGACGAGTATGAGGACGACGAGGATTGCGTCGAGACTTACGAGTTTGACGACCTCGGCAGCGACATTGTGTTCGACGACGAAGAGGATGAGGATGACATGGTGTATTACGATGATGCGGGCGAGGAAGAAGAGGTGTTCCACCTCTCCGTGGCGTACCGCAAGGGCGAACACACCAAGTATCACCTCCACGACGACGAACACCACACGCTGGGGATCGTCTCGGTGGACGAGATCGGCGACAATGTCTCCGGCCGCGTTGAGTTCTGGGAGCGCCCGGACGATGAAGAAGCAAACGAAGTCGCCAAGATGCTGGCGCGGACGTTTGGGGAGCTTGGCGAAGCGGAGAACATCTCGTTCACGATGAACCATGCCGACTATCACATCGGAGACATGCACTTAGAGCGTCGAGATTTCTTATAATCCCCTTTTGTAGGAAAAATGCCTCTTGCCCGCGTGGGCAGGGGGTGTTTTTTCATGGGAAAAATGAACAGTTTTCATGATCGCTAGGGCAACAAACCGCCGTCGCAAAAAAGAACCTCGTCCGCGGGGGACGAGGTTCTTGCAGGAACAAAGGGTTTAGCGGATGCTGCTTCCGCCGCCCGTTCCGGTTGTGGAACCGTTGCGGGACGGAACCATTGCGCCGCCGCCGGTGGTTGCGCCGCCCGGCGTGGTGCCGTAGCCTGCATTCGGGCTGCCGTAACCGGTTCCTTGCGTGCCCAGCGTACCTGCTCCTGTACCAGCGTTGGCGCCGGTCAGGGTCGAGGTGACGTTGCGGAAACCGGTGCGGATGTCGTTGAAGAAGTTGCGGCCGGTGTACGCCGCGTTGCCTGCGAGGTCGCGGACGGTGTTGGCAGCCGCACCGCCGGCTTGGCCGACTGCGGTGCCAGCTTTGCCGACCGCGTTCGTACCGGCGTTGGCACCGCCGCGCAGGTATTGCTCAAAGCGTTTCATGAGGGACGGGGAGCCGGTGACGTAAACGTTTTGGATCGTCGGGTTCGCTTGGCGAACGGCTTGGACGATCTGCGCTTGCAGATCGTTGGACAACGTGTTGTCCGACCAGACGTTCAGGTTGCCGGCTCCGGTGGAGGAGTTGTACAGCCCGTACGTGTTGTTGGAGCCGTTGCCGGACGATGCGCCGTTAGAGCCATACGTGCCCGCTGTGCCAGCCTTGCCTCCACCGCTCATGCCGTACGCGCGTGCGCCGGACTTCGAACCGCTGTAGCCGGAACCCATCCCCAGCCCGCTGCCGTTCTTACGAGTGCCAGTTCCTGTATTGTAGGTGCCGTAGTTGGTGCCGGTGCCGTAAGTGCCGTAATTAGTACCCGTGCCAGTACCATAGGTGCCGTAATTCGTGCCAACACCAGCACCGTAAGTGCCGTAGTTGGTACCTGTGCCAGTACCATAAGTGCCGTAGTTGGTGCCAGTTCCGGTACCATTGGTACCAGAAGTGCCGTAGTTCGTTCCTCTACCCGCGGTGTTCGTGCCGAGCATATTCCGCATGCTGTTGCCGACAGCGCCTGCGAGGTTGGACATCACACCGCCGCCGATACCCGGAGTGCCGTAGGCGGAATTGGACCCGGCCCCGGTGTTCGTTCCACCGTACGTCGCGCCAACGCCGGTGTTGGACGTGGTGGTGCCTGTCCCCGCGCCGCCGTACGTCGTGCCCGTTCCGGCATTGCCGTAGGTCGTGCCGTTGCCGTACGTGGTGCCCGTGCCGTACGTGGTGCCCGTGCCATACGTGGTGCCCGTGCCATACGTGGTGCCCGTGCCGTACGTGGTGCCCGCGCCATACGTTGCGCCGGTGCCGGACGGGGAGCCCGTTCCCGCGCCTCGCGCTTCGTCACGGCCGTACGTCGTGCCGTAGTTCGTCCCCGCGCCGTACGTTCCGTAGTTGCTGGAACCGTACGTGCCGGAGTTGTTGCCCGCAGCATACCCAGTCAGGTAGCCGATCGTACCCGGATTCCCTGTACCGGAAACCACTCCGGTACCGGTAGTGCCATAAGAGCCGCTGGTACCAACACCGGAAGTGCCAGAAGTGCCGGTTGTCCCAATTCCGGCTGTGCCGTACGTGCCGCCGGCCCCCGACGTACCATACGTTCCCCCCGACGGGGTGCCCGTTCCGGTAGTGCCGTAAATGTTCGTCATCGAAGTTCCATAGGCATTGCCGTACGAGTTCGCGTAGCCGTTCCCGTTAAACACCGAGCCTTGCCCGTTCACGGCGTTCCCCGTGTTCGGCGAGGTGTACGAGGAGGTATTGGTGCTCGTCGACGTGCCCGAGTTGCCGTACCCGCTCATCCCGGTATTGGCACCTGTGCCGTAAGTTCCATACCCCGTCGTGTTGTTGCTCTTCACCGACGGAGAGTTCGAACCTCCGACGTTGGCGCTAGGCGGCGACACCAACGCGAACGGCATCGACAGCCCGGTGCGGCCCGTGCGGTAGTTGTTGTTCGTGCCGTTTTGGTTCGTCCCCGTGCTGTACGTGGTGCCCGAACCTGCCGGAGTCGTGCCCGATCCGGTGCCGCCGAGCGTCACCGGAGTGCCTGCGCCCTTGGTGGTGCTGGTGCCCACCGGACCTTGCACGCGGTTGTTGTTCCCGGAAACCGTCCCGGTATCGCGGCTTCCTGTAATCCTTTGAGTCGTCCCCTGTGTCCCTTGCTTCGTGATCGCGTTGCGGTTGTTCGGCGAATTCACCGCCACATACGCGGTGTTGCCGTTGATGATCACGCGCGCGCTGGACACACCCGGAATCGACGCGATCCGCGACGCGAGCTGCGGGTCGGAATGCGCGTTCAGATGACCGACCGCCGTGCCGCCGCCAACCCCGGCAATCCCCGCCGTGCCGCCGGCCGCATTGGGACCTGCCGCATGATAGCCGCGGGTGTTCATCGTGCCCGGCGTCAGCGTGCGCGGGCCGCGCGGGTCACGGGTGTCGAGAACTTTGCCGCCGCGGGAGGTGTCGTACGTCTCGTTCTTGCCGTCCGGCGACCCGTTTGGAGCCGCCTGGTTCGAACAACCTGCGAGCAATGAGGTGGAGAGAATGAAAACGCCAGCTAGAGTCGTAACCTTTTTCAAAGTGTCTACCTCCTCGGGGCGTCTCTATAGTGTGGATGGACTCTCATCGCATCCGAGATTAGCATCACCCCGCGCCCGCTTCCAAACACGGTGAAAGATTTGGAGGACAAAAAACCCCTTGACGAACTTTTTGCAAGGGTGCTATACTCCGTGTAGTCGGAAGTCAAATGTAAGTATTCCGACAGATTAACTCAATATTCCAGTAGTATCTCTTATCAAGAGAGGTGGAGGGGCTGGCCCGATGAAACCTCGGCAACCGTCACGACAACCCATTCGGTTGAGTGAAATGGTGCCAATTCCTGCGAGACTGCAAAGTCTTGACAGATGAGAGACGCGAATCCACCTATGTGCATTTGTGTCCTTCTCTGTCGAAGGGCACTTTTTTATTTCCCGGAAAATGACGAAGGAGGAAACCACGGTGATCACCTTGCAAAATGTACGCAAAGATTACCTCGTTGAGAAAAAGTCGATCACCGCGCTGAAGAAGATCGACTTGACCATCGAACGAGGCGAAGTGTTCGGCATCATCGGACACTCCGGTGCAGGCAAATCCACGCTGATCCGCTGCATCAACTTGTTGGAAAAACCGACAATGGGCTCGATCATTGTCGACGGCCAAGACTTGACCCGACTGTCGCCGTCGCAACTGCAAACGGCGCGCCGCGAGATCGGGATGATCTTCCAACATTTCAACTTGCTCTCGTCCGCGACGATCTACGAGAACATCGCTTTCCCGCTGCGCTTGAGCAAACGCTCGAAGAGCGAAATCGATAAAAAAGTCCGCGACCTGCTCGAACTCGTCGGCCTCGCAGACCACGCCAAGAAATACCCCGCCCAACTTTCCGGCGGACAAAAACAACGCGTCGGCATCGCCCGCGCCCTCGCCAACGACCCGAAAGTGTTGCTGTGCGACGAAGCCACCTCGGCGCTCGACCCGATGACCACGCAGTCGATCTTGAAACTGCTCAGCGACATCAACAAAAAACTCGGCCTCACCATCGTGCTGATCACGCACGAAATGCACGTGATCCGCGAAATCTGCGACCGTGTCGGCGTCATCGACGGCGGCGAAATCGTCGAACTCGGCCCGGTGGCGGAAGTTTTCCTCAACCCGAAGCAGAGCATCACACAAGAGTTTGTCGAGCAAGTCAGCGACTTCGACTTCCCTGAAGAACTTTTGGAACAATACAAAAAAATGCCGGCACCGGAACGCGCCTGTCACCAAGTCGTGCAAGTCTCGTTCCTTGGCGACACCACGTTCCAACCGGTGTTGTTCCAAGTCCTGCAATCGCTCCCCGTGCAGTTCAACATCTTGCACGGCACGATCAACCGAATCAAAGACACCCCGTTCGGGCGCTTGGTTCTGGAGATCACCGGTGAGCCGGACGACGCCCGCGATGCGGTGAAACATCTGCAAGAGCGCGGCTTGCGAGTGGAGGTGCTGCTGTAATGGATTTCAACGACCTGTTTGTCAACATCCAATGGGCCGATATCTGGACGGCGTGCGGTGAAACGCTGTACATGGTGGCGATCTCCACGCTGTTCACGGCGCTCATCGGTCTCCCGCTGGGGGTTCTGGTCGTGTTGACCTCGCCGGGGCACTTGTTGCAAAACCGCCTCGTCTACGCGGTGTTGAGTTTTATCATCAACATCTTCCGCTCGATTCCGTTCATCATCCTCTTGATCATGTTGATCCCGTTCACGCAGATCCTCGTCGGAACGTCGATCGGGGTCACGGCTGCGATCCCGCCGCTGGTGATCGGCAGCGCGCCGTTTTTTGCCCGGTTGGTGGAAGTATCGCTTCGGGAAGTTGACAAGGGCGTGATCGAGATGGCGCAGTCGATGGGGGCCACCACGTGGCAGATCATCAGCCGTGTGTTACTTCCGGAAGCCCGCTCCGGCATCATCGCCGGGATCACGATCACCCTCGTCGCACTGGTCGGGTATACCGCGATGGCGGGCGTCATCGGCGGCGGCGGTCTCGGAGACCTCGCGATCCGCTTCGGCTACCAACGCTTCCAAACGGATGTGATGATCGTGACCACCGTGATCATGATCGTGCTCGTCCAAGTGTTCCAAACGCTCGGCGACAAACTCGTTCGCCGCTTCAACCGCAAGTAAGGCAATCCAAACCATAGAATCCACCTACCGAAAGGAATGATCTTCATCATGAAAAAACTGATCCTTGGCGCTGCTTCGCTTCTGCTCTCCGTCTCCCTGATCGGGTGCGGTTCTTCTTCCACCAAAAACGAATCGGCAGGTTCCACCACCACCGAAGGCGGCAATAAAGTCGTCACCTTGAAAGTCGGCGCCTCTCCGGTTCCGCACGAAGAGATCCTCAAAGCGATCGAACCGCAACTGGAAAAAGAAGGCGTGAAGCTCGACATCGTGACCTTCAACGACTATGTACAACCGAACTTGAAACTGGCGGACGGCACGCTCGACGCGAACTTCTTCCAACACGTTCCGTACATGGAGAGCTTCGCCAAGGACCACAAGCTGGACCTGACCGCGCTGACGGCGGTGCATGTGGAACCGATCGGCGGCTACTCCAAGAAATACAAAAGCGTAGACGAACTTCCGGACGGGGCAACCATCGCGGTTCCGAACGACGTCACCAACGAAGGCCGCGTCCTCGTCCTGCTCCAGAAAAAAGGCCTGATCAAGCTCAAGGACGGCGTCGGCATCAACGGCACCCTGAAAGACATCACCGAAAACAAGAAAAACTTCAAGTTCAAAGAGCTGGAAGCGGCGATGCTTCCGCGCGTGCTGCCGGAAGTCGACCTCGACATGATCAACACGAACTACGCGCTGGAAGCAAAACTCGTTCCGACCAAAGACGCGCTGATCCTGGAAGACAAAGACTCCCCGTACGCAAACGTCCTGACCGTCAACACCAAGGACAAAGACAACGAAGCTCTGAAGAAGCTTGCGCAAGCGCTCAACTCTCCGGAAGCGAAGAAGTTTATTGAAGACAAATACCAAGGCTCGATCATCCCGGCGTTCTAAGCCTCGGGTAGAAGAAAGGTTCCGTCCCTGGACGGAGCCTTTTTTATTTGCCCGTTGGTACAATGAGGACAACAAGAACAGAACACGAAGGAGGCAACACACATGTTAAAAGCACTGCTCGGACTCGGCACCGCCCTTGATGAAACCAAAACCGTAGATTTCACGCCGGAGGGGGAAGTTTCCCGCCTGCAAGTCAAAGTTCACAGCGGCGACGTAACCGTTCGCCACTGGGATCAACCGCACGTGCAAGCGGACGTTCACGTTCGGGTGCGCGGCGATGAAAACAAGCCGATGGAAGCGTACTGGAACCTGCGCCAAGTCGGAACGGAAGTGCAATTTGAACAGGCGCCTCTGCACAATTGGATTTTCGGCCCGCATGTCTGCGTGGATGTCGTCCTGTACGTACCGGAGGCGATCACGAAGGGGAACTTGAAATCGAGCAACGGGTTTTTGGAAGTCGAAGGGTTTAACGGCGCGATCAACGCCCACACGTCGAACGGCGGGATTCGCGTCGTCGACGTCGAAGGCGATGTGCACGCGCATACGCACAACGGTCATGTGGAAATATCGCAGATCGACGGTGCGGTCGACGCCACGTCGCACAACGGGATTCTTGACGTGGGGAAAGTCACCTCCAACGTCAAAGCGCACACGCACAACGGCCAGATTCACTTGCAGGACTGCGGGGCGATCGTCAACATCTCCACGCACAACGGCAAGATCAAAATCCACCAAACCGTGCCGCTGCAAGGCGCTTGGTCGGTGGAGACCAGCAACGGCGGCATCGACCTGTTCGTACCGTCGAACACCGATGCGACGTACAACTTGCACACCAGCGCCGGGCGGATCACCGGCAGCGCGATTCCCGTGAAAACGTCCGGCTTCTCCCAGCATCTCAGCGTGACGACGGGGCAAGGCACGCATCCGGTCCACATCCGCACCAGCGCCGGCGGCATCGTGATCAACCACAACTGATCCAGCAGGAAACCTGACAAAAAACGTCGAAATCATCCCCAAGACATTTTGCAGAAATGCGGGGGATTCCACGTGCGATTGAAAACGAAAACCTGTCTGCCGCTCCTCCTCTCCGCAGCCCTGCTCTGGCCGATGTCTTCCGCGTCGGCCAGCGGGGCTTTTACCATCACCGGAATCGACATCGTGACCCGCCAAGGAAACGGATTCTACCACCCGCAGCAAGTGGCGCTGGAACGCTCGCTAGCATCCGGCGAGAAGCGCCCGGAGCGGATTCGCTATACCGATTTGTCGGCACAGAGCGTGTTTGGCATGGCACCCGTCGCGGGAACGAACCGCGTCTATGTCACCGACCGCGCGGACGGCACGATCTGGGAAGTGGACCCGGACAGCGGGCGCGAAGTGCGCCACTTTGCGCCGAGTTCGAAGCCGTCGAACAACCTCCAAGGCATTGCGACCGGAGCCGGCGACGATCTGTTTGTCTATTACAACGGAGAAGGACGCATCCAGCGTTTGCACAAGGACGGCACCGTCGTCGACAGTTGGGCAGCGCCGACGATCTACGGCCACAACATGACGTATGTGGACGGCTATCTGTACCTCTTGACCGACCGAGGCGAAATTTATGTGATCAACGCCGCGAATCACGGCACGGCGCGTCAAGTTCAGTTGAAAAAACCGGACGGCAGCGCGTTCTCCGTGAACGACACGTTTGGGATCATGTACGACGGGGCGTATTGGAACATCGTCGCCGCGGGCGACAACGACCTCGTGTACCGCTATGACGCAAATTGGAACTTCCACGACAAAGTCGATCTCAAGATGTGGACGATGACCGGTCTGGTTTGGAACGGGCGCGAGTATTACGCGCTGAACTTCGACAAGCGGGCGATCTTCACGATTCGCGTCCAAGACGACGATGTGAGCCCCGTCGAACAAGCAGAGACCGATCACTACCAATATCTCGGCAACCTGATGACGACGAAGCGCGCGTCGGAAGCGTATCCGCAGTACGACGACCGCAACGTCCTGCTCCTGTACAACGACCCGTTGAAAGTGACGGCCGACTACTTGAAACCGTACGCTTCTTACCTCGACAAATCCGGCAAGCGGGCCGGCAATTTGTTTGATTCGTTCCTCTTCCTGCCGAGCGGCCCGCGTTCGGAAGAACTCTCCGCTCACGTTGACCAATGGGGCGCGTACTTGAGCAAGTCGATCACCGACATGAAGGCGCTTGAACAGGAGTGGGGTAATCACAACGCTGATTTGAAACAGACCGGCAAAGCGAGAGTCTGGATCTCCGTGCCGTACCCGAACGAGGGGCTCGACCTCGCAACGCGGGAGAAAACTGTGCACAGCTACATGGACCAAGCCTACCAAGCAATCCACGACGCCGGGTTCAAAAACCTCGAATTCCGCGGCTTTTACTGGTACAACGAAACGGCGAACCACGGGGATCCGCTGGTGGTCGACTTCAACCAGTACGCCCATGCCAAGGGGCTTTTGACGATGTGGATTCCGTATCAGTCGGCGGGTGAAGCGGTCAACTTCAAGGAGTTCGGGTTTGACGAAGTGTTCCACCAGCCGAACTATTACCCGTTCAAGGACTACAATTTCGCCCCCAACCTCAACCGTTTCTACAACCTCGCGTGGACGGGAGCGCGCTTTGGCAAGGGCGTGGAGTTGGAAATGGACCCGGACATCCTCGGTTCCGACAGCAAGTACCGTGAGCGGTTCAACGAGTATCTGCACTACGGGCTGGAACAGGGCTGGCTGAATGCTTCCAAAGCGTTTTACGAAAACGGCGCGATCAAGGCGCTGCGTGACCGCCAAGATCCGCTGTACGACACGATCTACCAAGCGCTCAACGGCAAATACAGCGATTCGTCCGTCAATTTGTTGACGCCGACGGCGGGCAACTTGAGCGCGCACCGGACGTTGAGCTTGCCGGGCACAGCCAAACTGCGCCTCGATGTGTTGTCCGACCAGCCGACTTCGATTCAAAAAGTGATCGTGCACACGGATGACCGCTCGGCGGCGCCGATGACGTACATCGGCACGCTGCGTGCGGACGAGGAGCTCGCCGTGCAGGGCGGGAAACTGGTCAAGCAAGACCTCGGGGGCAATTCGGAATCGTTGCAGCTGGGCTTCAACCTCTCGCTGAACGATCCGGTGCAAGTGTCCGTCGTGCCGGACGGCCAGACTCCGTTTGTCGACGTCGCTTCCGACAACCCGGCGGTGCAGTCGATTCTCGACCTCACCAACCGAGGGGTTTTAAACGGGATGCTGGAAGACGGGCAGCTGAAATTCCAGCCGGACGGACAGATCACCCGTGCGCAGTTCGCCGTCATGCTGACCAACGCCTACGGGTTGAAAGCCGGCGCGCCCGTGACGTTCGGCGACTCCGTGAACTCGTGGTTCTCGCCGTATGTCGCGGCGGTGGCGGAGAACGGTTTCATGTCCGGGTATGACGCCGGCACGTTCGGCCCGGACGACCCGATTACGCAGGAGCAAGCGGCGGCGATTCTCGTGCGCGTGCTGCACCGGCAAAACCAGATCGGCAGCACCGACGGGGTGACGATCGCCAACCAAGAAAGCGTCAGCGATTGGGCGCTGCAACAGGTGTTGGAAGGCAAGCAGCTCGGGCTGTACTCCGACAACTTCGGCTACACGGGTTTTGACCCGCAGTTGCCGGCGACGCGGGCGGACGTGGCAGACGTTCTCTACCGTGCGCTTGCTGTACAGCAATAAAGTGTTCATGCTTACGAACGAAAAGCACTCGGTGCCGTCCGGGTGCTTTTTTTGTTACAATAGAAGACATACATAGGCACAGGAGGGGATTGGCAGATGGATCTCGGGTTGAAAGACAAAGTGGTGCTCGTCACGGCAGGCAGCCGCGGGTTGGGCCGTGCGGTGGCGACAGAATATGCGCGCGAAGGCGCGAAGGTGATGCTCGCCTCGCGCAACGAGCAAGAATTGGCGAAAACTGCAAGGGAAATCGCGGCGGAGACCGGATCGCAAGTGGAGTTTGTGGCGGCGGACCTGTCCAAGCGGGACGCGGTCGACGCGGTGTACGCGAAAGTCGGCGAGCGCTTCGGGCGGCTCGACGTGCTGGTCACGAACGCGGGCGGCCCGCCGGCGGGGACGTTTGACAACTTCGAGGACGACGTGTGGGAGCAGACGTTCCAAGCGAACTTGCTGAACGTCGTGCGCCTGGTGCGGGGCGCCCTGCCGTACTTCCGCCAAGTCGGCGGCGGTCGGATCGTCAACATCACGTCAACGTCGATCAAGCAGCCGATCGAAGGGCTGATCCTCTCGAACACGTTCCGCGCCGGGATCAACGCGCTGGCGAAGTCGCTCTCGGTGGAACTCGCACCGGAAGGCATCCTCGTGAACACCGTGGCACCGGGTCGCATCGCCACGGATCGGATCACCGAACTGGACGGTTTGCGTGCGGCGGCGACCGGTCTAACGCAAGACGATGTGCGCGTCGGCAATGAGCGCCAGATTCCGATCGGCCGCTACGGCACGCCGGACGAATTCGCCCGCACGGCGGTGTTCCTCGGGTCCTACGCCAACACCTACGTCACCGGCCAAGCCGTGCTCATCGACGGCGGCATGGTGCGCGCCCTCTAGTGCCCGCTCGGAAAAAAACGAACCCTCCGAACCCGCTAGGTGAAGCAAGGGGGACGCCCGCGTCTCCACGCAAACCCCGTTTTTCGAAAGGGTGGTTGTTGCTCGTATATGTTCTGGTGGGTGCAGTCGCATTCTCGTACAAAACCCCCCTCCTCGCATGGATTCAGGGCGGCGGGAGCAAGCACTTTTTCCTGCTCTATCTGATCGGGAGCTTCTTCGCTTTGGTTCCGGTCGTCCCGTTCGGGGTGATCGGCGGGGTGATGGGGGCGACGTACGGGGTGTGGAGTGGCGGGGTTTTTAACTGGTCGGTTTCCTTGACCGGCTCGGTGCTGATGTTCCTCTCGTTTCGCTACTTGTTCGCCGAACGGGGACGCCGCGCTCTGGAGAAGTTCTCCGCCGTGGAGCGCTTCAACGAGCGGCTGGAGCAGAACGCGTTTCTCGCCATCCTCTTTGCGCGGATGATTCCCATCGTGCCCGCGTATGTCGTCAACGTCTACGCGGCGCTGGTCGGCGTGCGGCTGGGTGTTTTTTTCACCGCCAGCGCGCTCGGCAAGATTCCGATCAACTTCCTGTTTGCCTACTTGGGCGAACAACTTTTCACCTCGTGGCGCAACAGCGGCATCGTCGTGCTTGCGTACCTGTTGTTCCTCATCGCGGTCTACCTGCTCTACCGAATCTGGACGGCCAGAAAAAAAGGATCTGTCAGCTGAGTGCTGGCAGATCCTTTTTTTCTTGTACCACTGGTTCTGGGGTGGAGCCGGTCAACGCGCGTTTGACGTTGCGCGACTGGGCAATTGCCGCGAGCACCAACAGCCCGGAGATGATCGTGTACCACCAATGTCCGCCGATGTGCATGAACGCATACGCCCCGATCAGCGGCCCGATCGCGCCGCAGATGGCCCAGTTCGTGCCGAACACCGCAAAGTAGCGGCCGATCCATTCCGGCGGCGCCATCACGGAGACGGCTTTCTGAATCTGCGGGCCGTTCATCATCTCGCCGAGCGTGAACAGAATTTCCGCCGCTACCAACAGCAAGAACGAATTCGACCACGCGTACCCGATGGCGGTGCCGGCGAGCAACAGATACGCGATCAGAATCACCCGCTGAATCGGGAACTTCTCCGCAAACCGCGCGACCAGAATCTGCCCGAGCACGACCATCACCCCGTTGATCGTCATCAGTGTGGCAAACACCGTCAAGTAATCGGTGGAGAACATCGTCTTGAGATGCTGCGGGAAGATCGATTCCACCTGCGTGTAGAGCAAGGAAACCGGAAGCGCCGCGCCCGCCATGTAAAACAGCAGTTTGTGCTCGCGAACTTTCAGCCGCGGCGCTTTGGCTGCCGGGTTGCGCTTCGCTCCGAGCGCCCGCTGCCGCACATCCGCCGGGAGCGTCTCCGGAATCTTCCAAAGAATCAAAACCGCATTCAGCAACAGCGCCCCTCCGCAGATCGCAAAGGCGATGGCGGGATTGACTTTATAGATGGCGACGCCAAGCAACGGCCCGCACGCGGCTCCCACGTTCAGCGCCGTGTGCAACAGCGCAAACACTTCGGCGCGCTTCTCTTCCGGCACCACGTCGGTGACTTGCGCGCTCGCCGCCGGGAAGAACAGCGACCCGCACAACCCGTTTAAGATCGTGATCAGCGCAAACGACAGAATCGAATCCGCCCAGATGTAACCGAACACCGAGATCGCTTCAAGCAACGCCGCCGCCACCATCACCGGTTTGCGTCCGTAGCGGTCGGCCAATCCGCCCGCGTACAGCCCGGCGATCAGGCCCGTCAACGGCTGCAACCCGATGATCAACGCCGTGATCAGCAGGTCGCCGTTCATCTTATCAAACAAATACAAGGACAGAAACGGCCGAATCATAAAGCCCGCCACTGTCGTCAACACCGTGCCAAGTACGCGAATCCAGACTGTGCGGTCATAACGAGCCGCCAGCCTTTGCCACCTGTTCATGTTTCCCCGTCCTCTCAAAGTAGACAATCATGCTGTTTGTTTTCAGACAGTATACAAGATCTGGAACTTCTCTGTCTAGAGCCCAATTTTCACTAGACAAGCGCACATGGACGCAGGGCGCATATACTGCCAGTGACATTTGACGAAGGAGGTCGAGCGGGTTGAAAGTCTACACCGTCCAGAAGGGCGACTCCATGTGGAAGATTTCCAAGATGTGGAACGTCCCCTTGGATCAGCTAGTCGCCGCCAATCCCCAGATTGCAAACCCCGATCAAATAGACGTCGGCATGCAAATCAACATCCCCGGCGCCGGAGCTCCTGTAGAGGAAATGACCAAGGAAGAACTTACCGCTCCGGTTGCTCCCCAAGCGGAAGTCGAGGAAGCGGTTCCGGCACCCGAGGCCCCCGCTGTTCCCGCTCCCGCTCCGGCACCTGCTCCTGCTCCTGTCGAGCAGGCTTACCCGTCCGTCCCGAAATGGGAAGGACTGTGGAAGTATGTGGTCAAACACGGCGACGACGTGATGAAAATTGCCAAACAAGTCGGCGTGACGATCGAAATGCTGAAAGCAGCCAACCCGCAGTTGGCACACACCCTGCACTTGGATAAGATCTACCCCGGCCAAGTGCTGAACATCCCGTCCAGCGGGATGAAACCGAAAAGCAATCCCGGCATGACCAAGGAGCAGATGACCGCACCGATGGTGCCGGTTGCCCCTGTCGCTCCCGTCGCGCCGTTGAGCACCAAAGAACAACTCACCTCACCGAAGGAGCTGGTCACAATGGAAAAAACGATCACCCCGCCGCCGATGCCGATTGAAATGCCGATGCCGACCCCGATTGCACCGCACATCGATTTGAATCTGCAATACGCGCCGCACAAGGACTCCCACAACCAAACCAACGTCAACTGGCAGCTGCAAAACATCAAAGCTGCCCAACAGCAGATGGCCGCTCCGCAGATGGTATCGCCGCAAGCGATCCAGCCGCACGAGCATCACTACATGGTGCACCATCCGATGGTCATGATGTACATCCCGGTCTCCACGAAGCATAAACACAAAAAGAAATGCCACAAGAAATGCCACAAATGCTCTTCCCACCACAAACACCACTACTACATGCATCCCCACGACGAGCACATCCACCATCAAATGCTGATGGCGTCCATGATCAACCAGCAAACGATCGGCATGCAGCCGAAAACGTTCTACCGCGACGAAGACTAAACAGGATGCTGCCAAAAACAGGGGGCCTCACAGGCTCCCTTTTTTCATAGAAGAGGGAGGGAGTTTCGATGGGGGAGAGTTGATTGCAAAGCTGGAGCAGGGCTTCGGACTCCGCATCCACCGCCGCGTGAAGCTGCGCACTGTCACCGGGATGCAGACGTCGGGCGGCGCGATGATTCTCAAACGCTACGACGGCGATGTGATGCGCAAGCGCTTGGAAGCGTTGTCGGACGCCTTGGATTCCGTGCTGCTGGCCGGCGTCGAAGTGGCTCCCTATCTGCGCACGGATGCCGGGCTTCCGTATGTCGCCGACCGGGGCGGGCTCTATACGCTGCAACCGTGGCTGCGCGGCCGTCACCTCTCGATGAAATCGCGGGAGGAGCGCATGGCGGCCGCCGGCGCCCTCGCGGCGTTGCACCGTGCGCCCGCCGGACGCACAAGTTCCAAATCGTTCTACTTGCGCGTTCCGCCCTTGTCGGAAAAGTACCGCCACCGCCTCGAACGGGCGCATCTCGCCACGCTGAAATCGCCGGAGTTGCGCGAGTCGTGGCGACCCTTCCAAGAACGGGCGCGGCAATCGGTGCTTCAATTGCAACAAGCCTCGTTGGAGCGGGCGCTCGACCGCGATGTGCGGTACGGCTCGCTGTGCCACCGCGACCCGGCTCCGCACAATTTCATCTGGCAAGAGGGAGGCGCGGCGCTGATCGACTTCGATCTGGCGGGTTATGACGTACGGGCGCACGATCTCTACCAACTGTTGAACCATGCGCTGTACTTGAACGGCTGGGAAGCGGGGTTGTTTTCGGAGATGGTGGAGGCGTACGAGCGGGTGTTTCCGCTGGATGCCGACAACCGTAGGATCTTGCAAGCGCTGATGCACTATCCGTCGCTGGTCATCCGCGAATGGTACGACTTCGGCAAGAGCGGCAACCGGGACACGTTGCGCGTGCGGCTGGCGTGGGCGCAGACGCAAGAGGAGAAGCGGCGTCTGGAAGTGCGGGTCTGAAGGGGCGGTTCCATAAAAAAAGGCACATCGCGCGGGCGGTGTGCCTTTTTGAATACCTAAGGGCGGGAGAGGAGCGGGTCAAGAGCCAAGCTGCCGTGAAGAAGCCGGTTGCTCCTCCCGTTGTTCCGCCCGCGCAAGTAAAACAAACCCTGTACTTAGAAACGCCAACAACAAAATGAGGGCCACAAGACTCGACAGCACCGCGTTCACCTTCCCTTTTCATTTAACAGAATGAGTGTTTCATTCATATAGACGCACGAAACACTCATAAGGTTTCAGGGAAGGATCAAAAAATTTAGGCGTTTTCAAATTTGCTGCGGGAAAATCCCTCCATGATCAGCAAACCGGCGATCCAACCGCCGAGGAACGGATAGAGTTTTTGCCCGCTCACTGCGTAGACGATCATCCCGGCACAGTACGCGACCACAGAGAGGATGAAGGAGAAGCGTGCTGTTTTTTTCAGTCGAACCACCCCGCTTTTTGTTTCGATTTACTCTTACATTATTAGGCTTTGATTGTCCAATATGTGCGCTTTCGGTATACTTGAGAAAGTTGAAAGGAACGGAGTGATGGAGATGGACCGACTCGATACGAGGCTGCCGGTGACCCTGTTGACGGGGGCGCTCGGCAGCGGCAAGACCACGCTGTTAAATCGAATTCTCACCGAGCAGCACGGCATCAAATTTGGGGTGATCGTCAACGAATTCGGTGAACTGTCGATCGACCATCATCTCGTCGTCGGAACGGACGAGCAGGTGGTGGAGCTCGCCAACGGGTGCGTGTGCTGCACCGTGCGCGAGGACCTCTTGGACGCGATGACGCGGATCTTGAAAAAGCCGGGCGGGGTGGAGTACCTGTTGGTCGAGACGACCGGACTTGCCGACCCGCGTCCGGTGGCGCAGACGTTTTTGCATGAGGATCTGTGCGACGATGTGCGGCTCGATGCGATTTTGACGGTGCTCGATGCGGCGAATTTCCATGACAACTTGCTGCGCTCGGGGACGACGATCGACCAGATTCTCGCGGGTGACATCTTGCTGTTGAACAAAGTCGATCTGGTCGGCGACGCGATGCGACAAAAAATTAAGGAAGAAATCGGGGATCTGAACCCGGCGGCCCGGCTCTTGGAGACGGTCAACGCGGAAGTGGACTTGCGTTTGATTTTAGATGTAGACGTGCATCGCGCGGCGACTCTCGATTCGAGCGTTGCGGGTCCTCAAAGCGGTGCGACTTCGAGCGAGGAGGCAGACGCCGAGGGCGGCGATTTCGTCTCGCTTGCGAAATTGTCGGCGACGGCGAAGACCGCCGGCTCGCACTTGAGCCGCGAAGAGATTTCCTCGGTGTCGTTCACGACCGAGCACCCGTTTGATTACGAGCGTTTGGGCGAATTTCTGGAAACTCTGCCCCAGAACATCTTCCGGGGCAAAGGGCTGCTCTGGATCGACGGCTACGACGACCAACTCCTGTTCCACTTGGTCGGCGACCGCTCGACGGCGACGCTGCATCATCCGTGGCCGGCGGGCGCACGCCGGTCGAAATTGGTGCTGATTGGCAAACAGCTCGACCAAGAGCTGCTCCTCGCCCAACTGGACGCCTGCTTGCTGAAAAAGTAATGAAAAAAGCGCCGCTCCGCCTCGGGGAGAGGCGCTTTTTGCTGAAATTACCATCGTTTTTTCTGCGTTTCTATGTTAAAAAAGGAAATGTATGTTCGGCTATGGAATACATTTATCCTCAGGCTGTCTTTTTTTGAGGAGGTACACATGCGAATTTTAGGAATTGACCCCGGCTACGGGCGCACGGGTTACGGTGTCGTGGACTCGATTGGCAACCGGATCAAGTCGGTCGAATATGGCTGCATCGAAACCAAACCGAACACCCCGATCCCCGATCGGCTGGTGGACATCTACGGAGCGGTTTGCGAAGTGATCGCCCGCCTCAAGCCGGAAGCGGTCGCGGTGGAGCAGATCTTTTTCTCGAAATCTGTGACCACGGCGCTCGATGTGGCGCAAGCGCGCGGCGTCGTGTTGTTGGCGGCGCGCGAAGCAGGGCTCCCGGTCGCCGAATATACTCCGATGCAAGTGAAGCAATCGGTCGCCGGGTACGGCAAAGCAGACAAAAAACAAATGCAGGAGATGGTGCGGATGTTCCTCGGGCTCGCCAACATCCCGAAGCCGGACGATGCCGCCGATGCGCTCGCCGTCGCGATCACGCACGCGCACAACGCCCCGTTCTTGGATCGGGTGGAAAGGATGAAGCTCAAGTGATCGCATTCGTCGAAGGAATTCTCGACTACCAAGAGCTCGATCAGCTCGTCATCAACGTAGGCGGTGTCGGCTACCAAGTCTACACCACCGGCACCACCGCGTACCAAGCGGCGGTCGGCGAGCGCATTCGCCTCTACACGCACCATCACATCCGCGAAGACGCGCATCTGTTGTTCGGGTTTAAAACCCGCGAAGAGCGCGAACTGTTCGGACGTTTGAACAATGTGTCCGGAATTGGGCCCAAAGTCGCAATGGCGATCATCGGAGCCGGGTCTCCGGACCAAGTCGTGTTTGCGGTGCGCAACGAGGACGTGAACTTTTTGACAAAGTTGCCGGGAGTCGGCAAAAAGACCGCCCAACGCTTGATTCTTGATCTCAAAGACAAGTTGGATGACTTGGCGGCGGTTTTCCCCGCACCACCTATGTCTCAGACACAAAAAACGCCGCCTAAGTCCAAAGGTCTAGGCACAGAGCTATTTGAGGCACTTTTGGCCCTCGGGTATAATGAGAAGGAAGCGCACGGGGCTGTCCGCGACATTGCGGGCGATGTGGAGCCGGGCATGAAGCTGGAAGACCAGATCAAGCTCGCCCTCAAACAGCTGATGCGCATGTAGAGGAGAGACAGCCTTGGAAGAGCGAGTCCTGTCGTCTGATTATCAAAACGAAGATGGTGACCAAGAGACGTTGCGCCCCCGGTTTTTGCACGAGATGATCGGGCAACGCCAGGTGCGCGACAACTTGAAAGTGTATATCGAAGCGGCCAAGATGCGTCGCGAGGCGCTCGACCACGTGTTGTTCTACGGCCCGCCGGGCTTGGGCAAAACCACGCTGTCGAACGTGATCGCCAACGAAATGGGTGTCAGCATACGCACCACCTCGGGGCCGGCGATCGAACGCCCCGGCGATTTGGCCGCGCTGCTCACAAACCTCCAAGCGGGGGATGTGCTGTTCATTGACGAAATACACCGGATCAACCGAAGTGTCGAAGAAGTGCTGTACCCGGCGATGGAAGATTTCGCCTTGGATATTATCATCGGCAAAGGACCGGGCGCGCGCTCGGTTCGGCTGGACCTGCCGCCCTTCACGCTGATCGGGGCGACGACGAGAGCGGGGATGCTTTCGTTGCCGCTGCGGGATCGTTTTGGAGTGGTCAGCCACTTGGAATATTATGACGTTGCGGATTTGCAAAAAATCATCGTGCGCTCGGCGGAGATCTTTCAAGTTCCGATCTTGCCGGACGGAGCGTTGGAGATGGCGAAGCGGTCCCGGGGAACTCCGCGGATCGCGATCCGCCTGCTCAAGCGCGTGCGCGACTTTGCGATGGTGCAGGGAGACGGCGTGATCACGCAAGAATTGGCCGATCACGCCTTGAAGCTGATTCAGGTCGACTCGATCGGCCTCGATGCGGTGGACCACAAACTCCTGCTCACGATCATCGACAAGTTCGGCGGCGGTCCGGTAGGGCTTGATACGATCGCGGCGACGATCGGCGAAGAGTCCGACACGATCGAAGACGTGTATGAGCCGTATCTCTTGCAAATCGGATTTTTACAGCGAACCCCGCGAGGTCGCATCGTCACCCCTCATGGGTACAAACACTTCGGACGGACGCCGAAAACCACATAAGCGACAAAAATTTTGGCGAACCCCGTTGAATGCCCCACAAAGGTAACAACGTATGCGAAATCCTATAGCAAGCGAGGTGGAATCGGTGGGAATCTTACCGTTCCGACGCAAAAAGGCGGACGAAACGACTGACCTCCATCAGTTGCTGACCCGCACACGAAGCGGAGATGAGGAAGCACGCAACCAGATCCTGAGAGACTACATTCCGTTTGTGGCCAAAAGCGCCTCCCAAGCTACGGGACGGTACATCCGCCGGGGGCAAGACGATGAATTCAGTGTTGCTCTCACCGCTTTCAACGAAGCGATTGAACGTTATGATTTGGACCGCGGCACGAGTTTCTTAGCGTTTGCCGACACGGTGATCAAGCGCCGCCTGATCGACTATTTCCGCTCGAAACAGGCGAACCGCCGCGATCTGCCGTTTTCCGATTTCGAAGTGGAAGATGAAGAGGACAACGTCATCAACTACGTCGAAGTGCAGAAGTCGGTCGAACTGCACCACAAGCAAGTGGAGTCCGATGCAAGGCGGGAAGAGATCATGCGTTTTACGATGATGCTCTCCGACTTTGAGATCTCCATGGAAGAACTGGTCGACATCTCGCCCAAACATCAAGACGCCCGCGAGAACGCCATTGACGTCGCGAAGGCGCTGGTCAGCCAGCCCGAACTCCGGGACTATCTGATCACCAAAAAGTCACTACCCCTGAAAGCACTGATGAATCATGTGGCAGTTTCCCGCAAGACGATCGAGAGACAGCGCAAGTACATCATCGCTGTCTCGTTGATTTTGATCGGAGACTTCGACATGCTGCAAGATTACATCACGTAGCAACACGGCACGAGAGGAGAGGGGGGTTGTCGATGCAAAGCAAAGGGATCGTCATGCAGATCGCCGGTGAACAGGCGATCGTCATGACCAAAGACTGTCAATTTCGTAAAATACCTTTCCTCGACGGGATGGCCATCGGAGCCGAAGTCGAACTTCCGGCGGACGTGACGGTGGTTCCTTCCGTGAAAAAATCCAAGCGCTCTTGGTACTCCAAACCTTGGCGCAAGACCGGCTTGGCGGCAGCATCCGTGCTGCTGGCGATTGGCTTATGGGGAAGCCAATCGTTCTTGGGCGAGAAACCGGCGTATGCGTATGTCACAGTGGACATCAATCCGAGCGTGGAACTGTCCATCGACAAGGACAGCCATGTGCTGCAAGCGGTCGCGCTGAACGACGAGGCGAATTCGGTGCTGAACTCCGTGAAGCTCAAGGGCCTCACGGTGGATCAAGCGGTGGAGCAGCTGGCGCAGACGGCAGGTCAGCAGGGCTATTTCCAAAACCAAACCGAAGTGATCATCACCGCTTCGGCGGCGGTGGATGAAGCCAAGCTCAAGCAGGGTAACATCGACCTCATTCAATTGGAAGACAACTTGGTGTCCAAAGTGAAAACGGTGGCGGCAACGCAAAGCCCGGGCGTGGAGGTTGAAGGACTCCTCGTTTCAAAGGACGTGCGTGAAGCCGCCAAACAAGAGGGAGTGTCTCCGGGCAAGTACGCGCTGTACTTGAACGCGACCTCCAACGGAATCGATGTCGATCTGGAAGACCTCAAGAAACAGCCGATCCACAAAGTTGTTGATCAGCAGCCGCAGATCGCGGAAGTCGTGCACCAGATGCAAGGCGGCCAAGAGCTCGACACGCTGCTCAAAACGTTGAAGGAGCAAGGCAAGCCCCAACTCTTGAACCAAGGCAAGAATCGCGGCATCCTCCCGTCCGGTCAAAGCAACGAGACCGGCAAGAAGCCGGACGAAGGCCAGCAGATTCCGCCGGGTCAAGCGAAGAAAGAAGATGCCGAGCAGAAGGACGACAAGCAGAAAGTCCAACCGCAGTCTACCACGAAGCCGTCCGACCGCGAATCGGGCAGCAAGCCCGGCAACGGAAACGGCAACAATGGCAAGAGTTCGAAGAAGGACGATGACAGCCATTCAAACGGGAAAGACAACGGCAACGGCAAGAACAAAGACAACAACAAGAACAACAACGAGGACGGCAAGAATAACAAAAACGGCAAAGACAACGAGCCGAAAGTCAAACCGCAGTCCAATCCGTCCAACAACGGGAAGTCCCAATCCAGCAAGAAGAAGGACGACAATTGGGACGATCAAAGCCAAAGCAGAGGGCAGTATGATCTCCATATCCGATTTGCGAATTGGCACTAATTGAACCACGGCCACTGCTTGAAAGACACTCAACCTGCACAGATGCGGGTTGGGTGTTTTTTGTTACTCGAATGTAACCGCTTTCCGATAGATTGAAACCGTAAGAATATTCTTATAAAAAGGGAGGATTTCGAAATGAACCTGCGCAAGAAATGGTTTCTCTGGAGCGTCGTCTGGATGATGCTTTTGGCGCTGGTCGTGCCCGGTCTGACCGTCCAGAAAGCGGCGGCTGCGGCAGGCGTGTGGGAGCAGTTCACCTACAGCGGCTCGGCCGGTTCGCGTCCGTACTTTGTGTACACCCCGGCGAACTACTCGACGGCAACGGCCGTGCCGCTGATCGTCATGCTTCATGGGTGCACGCAGACACCGGCAGACTTTGCCGCCGGGACGCAGATGAACGCGCTGGCAGACACCAACCAGTTTGTGGTGGTGTACCCGCAGCAGACCAGCACCTACAACCAGAACCAATGTTGGAACTGGTATGATCCGTCTCACCAATCCCGCGGGGGCGGAGAACCGGCGATCATCGCCGAAATCACCAAGACCGTCATGAACAACTCTTCGAAGTGGAAGATCGACCCGTCCCGCATCTATGTGACCGGTCTGTCCGCAGGCGCTGCGATGTCGGCGATCATGGGGGCAACGTACCCCGATCTCTACGCGGCGATCGGCGTGCACTCCGGACTGGAGTACAAGTCGGCGACCAACCAAACGGACGCGTTCACCGCGATGCGCCAAGGCGGGCCGAACCCGACGACGCAAGGGAAAGCCGCCTACAACGCGGCGGGCTCAGCGGCACGCGTCGTGCCGACGATCATCTTCCAAGGCACGAGCGACTATACCGTCTACCCGGTCAACGGGGATCAAGTGATCCAACAGTTCATGGAGACCGACCGTCTCGCGTCGAACAACGCGTACAACGCGAGCTTCAACTCGCCGTCCAAAACGACGACCGGCACCGTCTCCGGCACCAGCGGGAAATCATACACGACGCTGCAATGGAATGACAACAACGGCAACGTTGTGGAGGAATATTGGAAGGTCAACTCGATGGGCCATGCCTGGTCGGGCGGGAGCACGAACGGCTCGTACACCGACAACACCGGCCCGAATGCGTCACAAGCGATGTACACGTTTTTCATGAACCATCCGCAAGGGCCGAGCGTCAGCGCAACGCCTGCCGGGGGCACGTACAACAACTCCGTGCAAGTGACGCTGACGGCAACTCCTGCTAGCGCTTCCATCTACTACACCACCGACGGCAGCACGCCGACGACCGCTTCCACGAAGTATGCGTCGCCGTTTACGCTAAGCCAATCGGCGACAGTGAATTTTTTTGCGGTGGATTCGACGGGCAAGAAGAGCGCCGTGCAAACTCAAGTGTACACGGTGAACACGCCGGCACCGGTAATCACGCCTTCGCTTGCGGGCAACACGTTCGGCGGGCCGGTGACCGTCACGCTGTCGTCGAACGATCCGACGACGACGATCTACTATACCACCAACGGCTCCACCCCGACGACCGATTCGGCGAAGTACAGCGGCGCGTTGACGTTCTCGGCGACGACCGTGCTGAAGTACTACGGCGTGAACGGGTCGGGCTACAGCTCGCAAGTGCAGACGCAAACGTACACGATTTCGCCGTTCTCGCTGACGGCAAACCCGGCGGGCGGAACGTACGCCGGAGCGCAGAGCGTGTCGCTGGCGATGAACATGCCGGGTTCCATCTACTACACGACCGACGGCAGCACGCCGACGACCGCGTCCACGAAGTACAGCGGACCGATCTCGGTGACGACAACTCAAACTCTGAAGTACATCGGCGTGGACAGCGCGGGGAACCAAAGCTCCCTGCAAACGCAAGCGTACACGATCACCACGCCGCCGCCTGTGCAGACGTTGACGCTGAAGTCGATTGCGGCCGAGGACGGGTACGTGTACCAATATTCGACCGACGGGATTCCGAACTCCACCAATCCGTACATCGAAGTGGGCTCGACCAGTTTGAACCACGGGGAGGACGGGATTCTCTCGTTTGACACATCAACGCTTCCGGCGGGCGCAACGATCGTCAGCGCGTCGCTGACGTTGTACCGCTATGATGCCACCGTGTTCAACTACGACCTGGGGCCGCTGACGGCCGACATCGCGCCGACCTCCGGGTTTAACGCGAACTACGCGCTGGAGAGCGCCGACTACGGGGCGGCGGCGGCGGTGACGAACATCGGCAACTTCGATGCGCTGCCGACCGCGCAGTACCAAGCGATTTCCGACTCGATATCCACCAGCGCCCTCGCGTACGTCAACCGCACCGGCAAAACCCAGTTCCGCTTGCATTTCCAAAAACCGACGAACAACGCGTACATGATCGACGTGTTGCGCTTCGTCTCCGGCAACGGCACGGCCGCCTACGCGCCGACGCTGACGATCACTTATCAATAACCGCACAAAGACCATGAAAAAAAAGACTCAGTGCCTCAAGGGGCACTGAGTCTTATTCGCTGTAGGAGACGATCATCATCGTCAGTTCCTTGGTCAAGTCGATGTCATACGGCATGTCGAGCCGGTTGCCGCGCTCGTCGGTGAGCAAGCGGACGACCGGACGCTGCGGGTACTCCGGGTTGAGCGAAACGACGACCGCCGTTTCGTTCGTGTTCAACCGCACGGTCATCCCCACCGGGTAGATCGCCACGTTCTTGGCAAACAAGCGCACCAAGTTCAAGTCGAACATCGTCGTCCCGCCGCCCATGATGAACTCCAACGCTTCATGCGGCAGATGGGCGTCGCGGTGCAAACGCTTCGATGTCAGCGCTTCGTACACGTCGCAGATCGCCACGATGCGGGCATACTCCGAAATTTCCGTTCCTTTGAGGTTGCGGGGGTATCCTGTGCCGTTCATGCGCTCGTGGTGTTGCAGCGCGACGTGCGCGGAGAGCAGGGAAATGCCGTCTTGCGTGCGCAAAATGTCATAGCCGTGCTCACAGTGTTTCTTGACGATTTCAAACTCCAGATCACTGTAAACGCCGGGTTTGTTCATGATCTCCGGCGGAATTTTTGTGCACCCGATGTCATGGAGCAGGGCACCGATCCCAAGTTCGGTGATTTCCTTCTGTCCATACCCTTTCGCCAAACCAATCGCTGTCGCCAAGACCGCCACGTTGACCGAGTGGTGGTAGAGATATCCGTCAACGGTGAAGATGCTGGCAAGCGAGATCAAGCCGCTCTTGTTTCCTTTGAGGTCTGCGAGTATGTCTTGGAAGACCTTGGAGAGTTCGCGACCAATCTGCGGACGGGAAGCCCGGCGGGAACCGCGCTCCGAATCAATCATCTGCAGCATCGAGTTGTACACGGTGTTAACAGCCGTGCGACGGGTCTCGTCGGAAATGGCATCGACGATGAGGATGTCCTCGGTTCGCTTATCTTCGATGTAAAGGCTGGAGACACCGAGTTGTTTCAGCCGCGTGATCATCCGTTCTGACAGTTTGACGCCGGAACCGACCAGAACCATGCCTTTCTCGTCGAGAACGGGACGCGCCAAAATCGCATCAACCAGACTAAGAGTTACAGGGACTAATCTCATGTACTACCGCTCCCAGTTTCTAATAAGGAATATCTTCCTATTATTATAGACCTAGATAAGGGGTAGTGTCTATCATCTTACAAAGGATTGCAGTCCTATTCCGAGCTGGCAGTATCAGGCATTGATTCGACATCAAGACGAGAATTGGAAGGATTACAAAGAACTTTGTCGAAAGGGTAGTTCTTGGAACCAAAGAACCCAAACGACAAAGGAGATTCCCATGCGCAACTCCAACTTGCGGTGGCGGACTTCAAGCGTCCGTTGCCTGGCTTTGACGTTGATTGCCGGGCTCGTGCCCGCCGTGTACACTCCAGACGCCGGGGCGGCAGTCTCCGTCAGCGGCACCACGCCGGTCCGCATCGGCCTCATGCTCAACTCCAATTCCATTCAGACAGCCGTTGATACAGTCACGCTGCAAGGGCGCGGCGGGCTGAAGATCGGCTTTTACCAAAACGGCGCGTTTCAAGCGCTGCAGTCATCGACAACCGCCGTCCAGACATCGCTTGACAACTACTATGTGCAAGTCGGCGAATACGACAAGTTGGAAGCAGCCCAAGGGATGGCCGACCGCATCGACCAATTGGGTCTGTCGTATGACATCTACGCGGAATCGAGAAACGGCAAGACGGTCTACCAAGTGGTCAACGGCTACTACGAGTACCGCTCGGAAGCCGATGCGGCACTTGCACGCCTCAAAGCGTCGCTCGGAGCCGGCGTCGTGCGCGGCTACAACCGCTTGACGACCGGTGTGCTGCCGTCCAAGGAAGCGGCCGATCAGAAAGCGGCGAGCTACCGGAGTCAGGGCTTTGACGCGTATCCGGTGGTGCGCAAAAACGGCTCGTGGGAAGTTTGGGTCGGCAACGAAGGCTCGAAGGCCGAACTGGACGCCCTCAACCAGAAAATCGCCGCGAAGTTGGGCGGTCCGCTTGCAAACGCCGATTACAATCCGGCCGACTACATGATCTTCAAGACCAGCGTGCTTGGCGCAACTTCCATTCCGCACGTCATCATCAACTCCACCGTCGAAGAAGCGGCGTTCGTTCCGAACGGCTCTCCCGCTGTGACCAAAGTGTTCGAAAAAAGCAACCGCGAGTACCGCGGCGCGATTCTCGTGCAAGGGTACAACAAAAAGCCGAACGTGATCAACTACGTCGGGTTGGATGATTATCTATATGGCGTACTTCCGCAAGAAATGGCGACCGGATGGCCGCTTGAATCGTTGAAAGCTCAAGCGGTCGCCGCCCGCACGTACGCAGCGCGCCTGATCGGAAAAAGCAAGTGGGGCGTCGCCGACCTTTCCGACGATGTGTACGACCAAGCGTATCGCGGTTTCTCGCGGGAAGCAGAAGACACGAACGCGGCGGTCGACGGCACCAAGGGCCAAGTGCTCACGTACAACGGGTCGCTGATCGAAGCGCTTTTTTCATCGAACAACGGCGGGCACAACGGCGACGTCAAGGAAATCTGGGGCAGTCAGGGCTATCCGTACCTCACCGCCGTCGACGGCCCGTTCGACTCGGCGGCCGCCGCGCGTGAACCGCTCTACTACCGCGTGCAACTGCCGTCCGGCATGATCGGCTGGATGAAGGCGGCGTACGTGACCAAGAACGGCAAGAACGCCGCCGGGCTTGAAACCGGCACCGTAAGCGAATCCGGCCAGCCGATTCGGATCATCCCGGACGCGTACGCCGACGTGCTGGTCAACTCCACCTCCGGTTCCCGCGTCGTGATTCTTGGGGAAGAGAAAGAATACAACCCGTACAACTGGCAACGCGGCCCGTACAGCCCTGCTCAGATCGCCGACATGATCAACAGCAACCAGATCAACGGCTATCCGACCGTCGGCGGTCCGGTGTACGATCTCAGGGTCTCCAAAGTTCTGCAAGGCGACCGCATGGGTGAAATCACGGCGGACGGCAAGCCGATCACCGTCAAAAACGCCGATTACTACCGCGCGCTGTTTAACGACATGTGGTCGACGAAAGTTTCGATTGAGCAACAGGGGACGTACACCGTCCTCGGCGCAAACGGAGCGAAGTCGGAATACCCGAACGCCAAACTCCAAGGCCAAACGCTGAACGTGATCTCCGGCAGCGGCACCGTCACGAAAGCGATCAACGGCGGGAACTCGTCGTTTGTCGTCGTGAACGCCGCGGGGCAAAACCGCGTCGTCACCCAAGATCAGTCCTACATCTTCCACGGCAACGGGTACGGACACGGTCTCGGGATGTCGCAATGGGGCGCGCGCGGCATGGCGGAGAGCGGGTATACCTATGACCAGATTCTGGCACACTACTACACAGGGGTGACGTTAACCCCCAAGCAGTAGACGTTTCTGTTGAAAGAAGGAACTCACATCATGCGCTTAGACCAATTTGATTTTCAGCTTCCGGAAGAACTGATCGCCCAACACCCGCTCGAAGAGCGCACCGCTTCGCGGTTGATGACGCTCAACAAGCGCACGGGCGAAACGGGAAATCATATGTTTTCTGACCTGATCGACTATCTCGAGGAAGGAGATACGTTGATCTTGAACGATACGCGCGTCATTCCGGCCCGCCTCTACGGGATGAAGCCTGACACCGGCGCGAAAGTGGAATTCCTGCTGCTCAAGGAAAAAGAGTCCGCGCCCGACACGTGGGAAGTGCTCGTCCGTCCGGGGAAAAAAGTCCGCCCCGGCACCACCGTGTCGTTTGGCGACGGTCTGCTGACGGCAGAAGTTCTCGATTCGACGGAAGAGGGCGGACGCATCGTCCGCTTTTCCTATGACGGCATCTTCTACGAAGTGCTGGAGCGCCTCGGCGAGATGCCGCTTCCGCCGTACATCACGGAGCAGCTCGAAGACGATGAGCGCTACCAGACGGTGTTCTCCAAACACCGGGGTTCGGTCGCCGCTCCGACCGCCGGATTGCACTTCACGCAAGACTACTTGGCGAAGATTCAAGCCAAGGGCATCCGCATCGGCTATGTCACGCTCCACGTGGGTCTCGGCACGTTCCGTCCCGTCTCCGTGGAAGACATCAACGAACACAAGATGCACTCCGAATGGTACGACATGCCCCAATCCACCGCCGATCTGATCCGGGAAACCAAAGCGAACGGCAAACGCGTGGTCTGTGTCGGCACCACGGCTTGCCGCACCGTTGAAACGGTGGGGAACAAAGGCGAAATCGCGGCGTCGTCCGGCTGGACGGACATCTTCATCTATCCGGGCTACGAGTTCAAAGTGGTGGATGCGCTGTTGACGAACTTCCACCTGCCGAAATCGTCGCTGATGATGTTGATTTCGGCGCTGGCCGGCTTGGAGAACGTCATGCGGGCTTATGAAGAAGCGGTGCGCGAGCGCTACCGGTTCTTCTCGTTTGGCGACGCGATGTTTATCTACTAATTAGGAGGCTGTACCTCGGATGGCTGTACGCTACGAATTGCTGAAAACTGAAAAACACACCGGCGCGCGCCGCGGGCGGTTGCACACCCCGCACGGCGTCATCGAAACGCCGATCTTCATGCCGGTCGGGACGCTTGCCACCGTCAAGACGCTCTCGCCGGAAGAACTCAAGGACAACGGAGCGCAGATCATCCTCTCCAACACGTATCACCTCTGGCTGCGTCCGGGGCATGAGATCGTGAAGGAAGCGGGCGGTTTGCACAAGTTCATGAACTGGGACCGCCCGATCCTCACCGACTCGGGCGGCTTCCAAGTGTTCTCGCTTTCCGACCTGCGCAAGATCACCGAAGAGGGCGTGCAATTTCGCAACCACTTGAGCGGCGAGAAGCTGTTTCTCTCTCCGGAGAAAGCGATCGAGATCGAGAACGCGCTCGGTGCCGACATCATCATGGCGTTTGACGAGTGCCCGCCGTTCCCGGCCGACCGTCAATATCTCAAAAACTCCCTGGAGCGCACCACCCGCTGGGCGAAGCGCTGCAAGGAAGCGCACGCCCGCCCGCACGACCAAGCGCTGTTTGGCATCATCCAAGGCGGCATGGACAAAGAACTGCGCAAGCAGAGCGCCGAAGAGCTGATCGAGCTCGACTTCCCGGGTTACGCGGTCGGCGGTCTCTCTGTCGGCGAGCCCAAGGACATCATGAACGAAGTGCTGGAGTTCACCACGCCGCTGATGCCCAAAGACAAGCCGCGCTATCTGATGGGCGTCGGCTCTCCGGACGACCTGTTTGAAGGCGTGGAGCGCGGCATCGACATGTTCGACTGCGTGCTGCCGACCCGCATCGCGCGAAACGGCACCTGCATGACGTCGGTCGGCAAAGTGGTCATCCGCAACGCGACGTACCAGCGCGACTTCGGCCCGCTCGATCCGAACTGCGATTGCTACACCTGCAAAAACTACAGCCGCGCCTACATCCGCCACTTGATTAAGTGCGATGAAGTGTTCGGCATCCGCTTGACGACGATCCACAACGTGCACTTCCTGATCAAGCTGATGGACGACATTCGCAAGGCAATTGAAGAAGATCGTTTTGTCGAGCTAAAAAAATCATTTTATGAATCGTACGGGTATACGCTATAATAGACAAGCAAGTAGTTAGGAGGGATTCCAACAATGCAAATGCTCTACCAAATCGGCCCGTTTCTGCTCGTGTTCGTCGTGTTCTACTTCCTGCTGATCCGCCCGCAACAAAAGCGTCAGAAGGAACGTCTGGGCATGCTGAACGAACTCAAAGCTGGCGATAAGATCGTCACCATCGGCGGTCTGCATGGCACGATCGACAGCATCGACGACAAGACTGTGGTTCTGAAGACTTCGGAAACCAACAAGCTGACGTTCGAGCGCTCGGCGATCTCCCAAGTCAAGAAAGACTAGATACATAGCCGTCCGCAACAGAAAGACCCGGCTCCAGACTGCGAGCCGGGTCTTTTTTTTCGATTCATTTGCGGAGGTTGACGCCGATGATGCCGCCAAACGCGCCGATCAAGCCCATCAAGACCGTTTGGAACAGGTTGTTCAAGTTGAACAGCGGGCCGTCGACCATCAAGAGGCCGAGCAGCGTGATCAACACCGCGTAGCAAAGCCCGGTCAGCATGCCGTAGTACCAGCCCTTGGTGCCCGCTTGACGGGCCGACAGCATCGAACCGACCACCACCGCCACCATGTTCAAGACGTAGGTGATGCTGGAGAGCTTGGCTTCCGCAATCGACGTCCAGCCCATCAACAACGTCGTGATCAGTATGGAAATAAGTGCTGTACCAAAAGCCGCCACCAACCCGTAGAGAACGGGGGTGCCGCCGAAATTCGGCGCGTAATCTGACAACGGATTGTTTTTCACCCTATTCTGACACCTCCATTGCGAATTGTCGTTCTATGTATATTCGCTTGTACCAGCGGACATGATGATTGTGCCGGGATCGCAGCAAACAACTTGTAAACGTCGCCGCAGACATCGCAGCACCCGGCTTTCTCAAACAAATTTTCAAAAAGACCTTTTCGCCCTCTGGCGGAAAGGTCTTTTTTCAGATATCATGTGAATGGTTTGTAAGTCTGTTTTATTGTGCCATAACGATGGAAGAAGGAATTGTGTTTCGAAAGTGGAAGTATAGAAGACCATCTGTTACATATTCTTTGGAGGAAACGGGGTGAAGGTGTGAATCAGTCGAAAGATAAGGTGTATATCTACGCAATCATCCTCATCGCCTGCTATTACTTGAGCGGCGTCTATCACCATCTCGACTCCTACACCCACATTTCCATCATTCCTCTGTTCTTGCTCGGCATCTTGGTGGAGATCATCCAGATCCCGATTGGCAACGCATACGGAACTCTGACGTTCGGCGTCGTGCTCGGCACGTTGATTCTCGACGGTCCCTATGTGGCCGCCCCGTTGGCGGCTGTGTCGGTGCTGTTTCAGGCCTTTTTGAACAACAAGATCCTCAAGAAACATCAGAAAGGCATGCTGGTCGCCTACTTCAACGCCGCTCAGTACTCGTTGTGCGTATTTGCCGCATACGGCGTGTTCACATGGCTTGGCGGGCGCGATGTGCCGGTCTCCGAGTTGCTCAGTACCGTCCGGCTGTTGATTCTCTTGCCGGTGGCGCTGACGTACATGGTGATGAACCACTTGTTTGTGTATACGTTGTTCTATTTGCGCGACGACACGATGCTTGCGTCGAACTACCGCGAGTTGTTCATATCCGACGCGATGAACTACGTGATTTGCACACCGTTCGCCGTGTTCATGCTGGTGTTCAGCAACTATTTGCCGTTTATTTTCTTGACGTTCTTGCCGTTGATGCTGTTCGGGCAGGTGATGAAGCTCTACCAGAAGATCTCCCGCCTCAACGAAGTGCACCAAGTGTCGGCGCAATTGCAAAGCGAGTTCGACCTCGATAAGATCTACAATTCGATCGTCGAGGCGGCGGGCAAACTGACCAACTGTGCGGCGGGCGTGCTTTGGGTGCTCAAGGGCGACCGCATCTTTCCGGTTTGCTCCAGCGACGAGGCTGTCGCGGCGCAGCTGCCGCAAGAAGGCATGACGCTCGATCAGACAGGCATCGTCGTCAATTGCGTGAACAACAAGCGCGTGGAACTTGTGGACGACGTTTGGAAAGACCGCCGCGTGAAGTCGATCAAAGGCAAGGCGCACTTTGAATCGGTGCTGGTTGTGCCGCTGCTCTCTCGCGACAAGGTCGTCGGAGTGATCACGTGTTACGGCACGCGTCCCTACGTGTTCTCCAAAGAGCAGACAGAGTGGGTGACGGTTCTCGCCACGCAGGTGGGCGTCATCATCGAGAACGCGCACTTGTACCAAGAGTTGCAGGAAGCGACGTTGCGCGACCCCGGAACGGGCTTGTACAACTATCGCTACTTCTACCAAGAACTCAAGAACCGCATGGAAATGGCCAAGTCGAAGAACAACTCGCTGTCGATTGTCATCATCGACATCGACCATTTCAAAAAATACAACGACACCTACGGCCACGTGGTCGGCGATGAAGTGTTGCGCCAAACGGGTCAGGTGATTCAGAAGACGGTCGGTACGCGCGGCGTCGTCGCCCGCTACGGCGGCGAGGAGTTCGCCGTGCTGCTCGACGAATCGCTCGAAGACGCGAAGCAGAGCGTCGAGCACTTGCGCCGCGCCGTCGCGCACAACAAGTTTGAGTACCAAGGCTATGTCGTGCAGGGCGTCACCGTATCGGTCGGTCTTGCCACATACCCCGATCACGACCAAGACGAGAAAGAGCTGCTGGAGAAGGCCGATCAAGCGATGTATTGGGGCGCGAAGCAGCGCGGGCGCAACAAAGTCGCCGTCTACACGCCGGACTTTGACGCGCACCTGTTCGTCGACCAGTTGACCGGCCTCTACACGTATCACTATCTGCACATGAAGATGATGGACGAATTCACTTCGCTCTCCAAGGAGGGCGGCGTGCAGTTCGGGTTGATCTTCTTCAACGTGATCGAGTTTGACAACATCAACCGCACGTTCGGCTTTGAGGTCGGCAACCATGTGTTGCGCGAAATCTCGGTGTTGATCAAGCAAAACGTCCGTCACGGCGAGATCGCCTCCCGCTACGGCGGAGACGAATTCCTCCTGCTGGTGCCGTCCGTCGACCGCATCGAGGCGGACCGCATCCGCGAGCGGATCGTCAAAGCGATTACGTCGCATCCGTTCCGCGTGCGCGATCATGTGATCGTGCGGGTGATGATGCGCTCCGATGTGTTGATCTACCCGGACGAAGTGGCGGAAGAGCCGCAGTTGATCTCGATGATCCCGGAGACTTTCCTCCATCTGTCCACCGAGTGGATTGAGAAGAAATCGAACGTCTAAGACACTCCCGTCATAACGGGGGTGTTTTTTTTCCATACTAGACGATACAGAGAGTCTGGTGCGGGAGGCGGAACGTTTGATGGTGGGCGAAAGTTTGAGTTTGTTGTTGTTGCGCGTGGTGTTGTTTTACTTCGTGATCTTGGCTTCCATGCGGCTGATGGGCAAGCGGGAGATCGGCCAGCTGTCGGTGTTCGACCTCGTCGTCTCCGTCATGATCGCCGAAGTCGCGGCGATGACGCTGGAAAGCGAGAAGATGCCGATCATGCGCGGCGTGGTGATCGTCGCGCTGCTGGTGGTGTTGCAGATCTCGATGTCGTGGTTGACGCTGAAGTCGGTCACGCTGCGCTCCATCGTCGAGGGCAAGCCGACCTTGTTGATCGCAAACGGCAAAATTCGTGACGACGAGATGCGCCGCACGCGCTATTCGCTGAGCGACTTGATGACACAACTTCGGGAGAAAGACATCGCGACGGTGAGCGACGTGGAGTTTGCGATCTTGGAGACGACGGGTAAACTCAGCGTGTTTCCCAAAGCGGAGAAACGTCCGGTGACGCCGGAGGACTTGGGATTGACCGTGCCGCGCACCGGGCTGCCGTTGCCGCTGATCGTCGACGGCACCGTGATGGACGGGAACTTGGAGAAGATCGGGCAGACGCGTTTTTGGCTGAAAAATGAACTGCAGAAGTACGGCCACTCGGAGTTTCGCAAGATCTTCTACTGTTCGATTGACAACCAAGGTTCGCTGTTCATCGATCCCAAAGAATAAGCCCAGCGCGAGGCTGGGCCTTTTTGGAGACGTTGGAATCAGCGGACGAAGGGAACGAAGCGCAGGAAGCCGGCAAGCACCGGACCGATGCGCGGGATGCGGCTTACGGAGTGCAGCGGAATGATGCGCAAGAGGTTCAAGATGAAAAAGTACAGCGCGAATCCGGCGAGCGTGCAGAGTGTGACCAGCCACGCATCGGAAACTCCCCGGCCCAACAGATGCTGAACTTGCATCATCCCCGCGCTCATGATGATCGTGGTGGCGATGATCTTGCCAAGCTCCGGGAAGTTCAAATAGAACCCGACGTGGCGGGAGACGGAGAGGAAGTGCAAGATCGTCGTCAGCGACGCGGAGATCACGACCGACCATGCGACGCCGTAGATGCCGATTTCCGGTTTGGCGCAGAGGTAGTAGATGATGCCGAGCTTCACGATGCTGCCGATGATCGAGTTGAACATCGCTTCGCCCGCGCGGTTGATGCCTTGCAAGATCCCGGCGAGCGGTGCCTGCAGGTAAAGCAGAAATCCGCACGGTGCCATCGTGGCGAGAATCGGGCCGACTGCGCGGTCGTTGAAGACGGCGTGGCTCAGTTCCGTCGCAAACATCGTGAGCACGGCGGACGTCGGGAATCCGATCATCGCGGTCATGCGCACCGCTTGGTAGAGGCGGCGTTGCACCAGTCGATGCTCCTTGGCGGCGACGGCTTCCGAAATCGCCGGGACGAGCGTCGTCTGCAGCGACCATGTGAAGACGGTCGGCAGCAAGAGCAGCGAGACCGCCATCCCGGAGTATTGCCCGTAGAGCGTCGTGGCGACGGCCGCCGTGACGCCGGTGGCGACGAGGCAGCGGGTGACGAGAATCGGCTCGATCGCAAACGTGACCGACGAGACGATGCGGGAGAGGGTGACGGGCACGGCGATTTCAAGGAGTGCCCGCAGCATCTGCCGGAACGGCTCTTGGGCTTTTTTTATTTCCTGCTGTTGCAGGCGGCGCAGCGGATACTTGCTGTAGTACGTGTAGACGAGGTAGAGCAGGCCGACCAGTTCGCCCGCCACCATCCCGAGCATCGCGCCTGCAGCGGCGTATTGCAAGCCGTAGGGGAGCAGGTACGACGCGAACAGGAGGACGGTGACGATGCGGGCCGACTGTTCGAAGATCGAGGCGATCGCGTTGGGCGACATGTTCTGCAAGCCTTGGAAGTAGCCGCGCAGAATCGACGAGATCGCGATGATGATCACGATCGGCGTCATCGCCAGCAGTGTTTGGTAGGCGCGCGGGTCGGTCAGCACGTGGGTGCTCAGCCACGGCGCCAAGAACAGCATCAGCAGGCTGAAGACGATCGAGAGCGACAGCACGGCGGTGAACGACACCGCCATGATCCGGCGCACGCGGCGGTAGTCCTCTTGGACCAACGCTTCGGCGATCAGCTTGGAGAGCGCGACGGGCAGGCCCGCCGTCGTGATGGTCATGACGAACATGAGGATCGGAAAGACGGTTTGAAACAGGCCGATGCCCTCGGCTCCGATCATGCGTGAGAGAAAGATCTTGTAGACGAAGCCCAAGACCCGGGTGACGAGACTCGCCGCGACGAGAATCACAGCGCCTTTTAAAAAGGATTGCTTGCTCACAAGCGGTTCTCCTCCTTTGTCCGAGACGATCCTTGCTGTCCCAAGCCTATGCGGGACGGGCGGAGGTTAGTCCCGCGACCTCTCTCGCTTTCGCCACGAATCGACAGCGGTTTGCAGGAGATTGCAGGCGGGAACGCGAATCTTTTGGATAAGAAGCAAGAACTGGAAGGCGGGGAGTGGAAGATGACCGAAGAGCAGAAGCCCGAGGACGCTCAGACCTTGGACGCAGAGCAGGTGGAAGAAGCGGTGCAAGCCGTCGTCGAGCAGCCGGATGACGCGCTGCACTCGGAGGCGGCGCTGACCGCAGCGATCGAGGAAGTCTGCAAGAGCAAAGCGGAAGAGTTTCGGATGCTTGGGTATGAGCAGGTCACGGGCGTGGACATTTGGATGTGCGTCTCGCAGAAATACAAGCAGATTCCGCCGTTGCACCGGGTGATCAACGACGTGCTGACGTTGAAGACCAACGTGTTCATGAATTGGTTGATGATCCGCGCGTACACGGAAAGCGGGCCGGACGACGATCAACTCCCCTCGTCGAAACCGAAACGCGGGTGACCGTCCGCATAACGCCTTCAACGCCTAGAGATACTAAGCAGGTATTCTCACAGCGAAGGGGGCGTTTTTTTCATGGCGATCACGACGTTGAAGAAACCGATCACCTTGGCGGAGATCAAAGACCTGCCGCAGGTGCACCAGTACATCGTATCGGCTGACATGCACCTCAAAGCGATGGGGTTCACCGAACACGGCTTCCGTCATGTGACGGTGGTTAAAGACCGTGCGGAGATGGTGATGCAAAAGCTCGGGTTCCCCAAGCGCGAGCAGGAACTTGCCGAGATCGCGGGCTACATCCACGACATCGGCAACATCACCGGCCGGCATGACCACGGCAAAGCGGGCGCGATCATCTGCCTGCGCATCCTCGAAGACCTCGGCATGGAGTACGACGAGGTCGCGAAGATCGTCGGGGCGATCGGCAACCATGAGGAACAGTACGGAGAAGCGGTCAACGACATCTCCGCCGCTTTGATCCTCGCCGACAAGTCGGACGTGCACCGCTCACGGGTCAGACGCCGCGACGTCTCCACGTTTGACATCCATGACCGCGTCAACTATTCGGCGACCTGCTCGAACTTGGACATCGATCCGGATTCGCGCATGGCGACGCTTCAGTTGACGATCGACAACGAAGTTTCGTCGGTCATGGAGTACTTTGAGATCTTCATGGACCGCATGCTGATGTGCCAGCGCGCGGCCAAGATGCTCAAGTTGGAATTTGCAATGATGATCAACGGGGCCAAGATTTTGTAAGGCCCCCTTTTTATTGCCCACCCGTTCTCAATTGCCATTTAATAGAGTTGACGATATACTAAGAACATTGAACTTCGCGAGGAGGATTGTCATGAAGGTAAGCCGATTACTGGCCTTCTTGATGATCGTAGCCTTGTTTTTTGCGCTCGCTGTTCCTACCTACTCGAAGATTTGGAATGGCATTACGCTGGGCCTCGATCTCAAGGGCGGTTTTGACGTCTTGTACCAGGTGAAAGACTCACCTGACGAAAAAGTAACATCCGAAGGGATGATCGCGGTTAAGAACGCGATCGAGCACCGTGTCGACGCGGCGGGGATTACGGAACCGGTGATTCAAATCGAGTCCGGAAACCGCATTCGTGTCCAGATTGCCGGCCTGTTCTCCCAAGAGGAAGCCAAGAAGCTCCTCGTGCAATCCGCAAAGCTGGAATTCAAAGCTCCGGACGGAACGGTTCTGGCGACCGGTAAGGACATCAAGTCCAACGCCAAGTATGTCCTCGACCAACAGACGAACTCCCCGGAAGTTTCCATTGAGTTCAAAGACCCGAAGCTCTTCCAAAGCATCACGGAGAAGTACGTCGGGCAGAACGTCTCGATCTGGCTGGATGACAAGCAACTGCAAAACCCGCGCATCCAAGTCGTCATCTACGACGGCAAAGCGGTGATCAACGGGCAAGAGAGCGCCGAATCGGCAACCGCGATGGCGAACTACTTGAACGCGGGCGCGCTGCCGTACCCGCTGGAAGAAATTTCGTCGTTCTCCGTTTCGCCGACGCTCGGCGACGAAGCGCTGCATGACACGCTGTACGCAGGCGTGGTGGCGTTTGTGTTGATTTTTGTGTTTATGGTGTTCTACTACCGTCTGCCGGGTCTGGTCGCGATGATCGCCCTGCTGATGTACGCGTACTTGCTGTTTGCGGTCTTCCGTTACATGCACATCACGCTGACCCTGCCGGGTCTCGCGGCGCTCGTCCTCGGCATCGGGATGGCGGTCGACGTCAACATCATCGCCGCCGAGCGGATCAAGGACGAATTCCGTCACGGCAAATCTCTGCTCTCCGCTCTGATCATGGGCCAGAAGCGCTCGATGCCGACGATTATCGACGCCAACATCACCTCGATGATCGCAGGCTTCCTGATGTACTGGTTCGGCACCGGCGCGATCAAGAGCTTCGCGGTGGCGCACATCATCTCCATCTTGGCGACGTTCTTGACGGCGGTGTTGATCTCCCGCCTCATGCTGCAATTGCTCGTCCGCTCCAACATCGTCCGCAACACCTGGTGGTACGGCGCTCCGCGCTCCATCGCCACCAAGGGCGTTGTGCGCAAGGGAGGGGCTAAGAAATGAAGTTCGACATCGTAAAACACCGCAAGTGGTACTTCATCATCTCCGCGATCATCGCGGTCGTCGGGATCGTGATCATGTCGACGATGGGTCTGAACCTCGGCACCGACTTTGAAGCCGGTTCCCGCGTGCAGTTCACCGTCGGACATGCGTTCAACACGCAAGACGTGCAGAACGACTTCAGCAAGCAGTTCCCCGACCTCAAAGTCACGCAAGCACAAGGCATCGGCAACGACGGCATCGTGCTGCGCATGGATACGAAGTTTACGCCCGATCAAGAAGCGGCGGTCAAAGCGTACTTGGACAAGACGTACACGAACTCCGCTCCGCAGATTTCCTCGGTCGACCCGATTGTCGCCCGCGAACTGGCGCAGAAAGCGATCTACGCGATCCTGTATGCGTCGATCGGGATCATCCTCTACATGGCGGTTCGCTTTGAGTATCGCTTTGCGATCTCCGGCGTCATCTCCGTTCTGCAAGTCGTGCTCGTCGTCGTTTCGCTGTTTGCGCTCTTCCGCTTGGAGATCGACATCAACTTCATCGCGGCCGTCCTGACGATCGTCGGGTACTCGATCCACGATACGATCGTCATCTTCGACCGGATTCGCGACAACTTGAAACACACCAAGATCAAGACGACCGAAGACCTCGAACAGATGGTCAACGAATCGATCTGGGCGACGATGGCGCGCTCGCTCAACACCGTCTTGACCGTTGTGCTCTCGGCAGGCGCGCTGTTCCTGTTCGGCGGCTCGCCGATTCAACACTTCGCGCTGGCGCTGTTGATCGGTCTGGTCACCGGTGCGTACTCCTCGATTTTCATCGCGTCCCAATTGTGGGTTGCCTGGAAATCCCGCGAGTTGAAAAAACCGAAAAAAGCTTCGGCACAATCGCAATCCTAAGAGGAAAAACCGCCGGACTCTGCTCCGGCGGTTTTTTGCGTGTTGCGGGCTGTTGTTGCGAGTCAACCTGTCAAGAAGTATAATGAAATTATTCTATGTTATTTATCGTAGAGAGGATTTTTCGATATGCAAACACCCAAGCGCTGGGTTGTCCTCGAAGCCGATGAGTTGGAAGTCCACGCCTTGGCGGATAAAGTGGGAGTTTCTCCGATTTTGGCCCGCCTGTTGTGGCGAAGGGGCTTGCGCACGGCAGAAGATGCTCAGCGTTTTCTGTACCCCGGGCGGGAGGGTTTTTCCGACCCGTTTCTGATGCGTGACATGGACAAGGCGGTGGCGAGAATTCGCCAAGCGATCGACCGCCGCGAACGGATCATGATCTATGGCGACTATGACGCGGACGGCGCGACGTCTACCGCTTTGCTGTTCTTGGCTTTGCAAGGAATTGACGCAGATGTGGAGTATTACATTCCCGACCGTTTCTCCGAGGGCTACGGCCTGAACGGACCGGCGTTGCAAGAAGCCAAGGAGCGCGGGTTTGACCTCGTGATTACGGTGGACAACGGGATTTCAGCTGTCGAGGAAGCGAGGTTGGCGGCCGAGATCGGGCTTGACCTGATCGTCACCGACCACCACACCCCGCCGGAAGTGTTGCCGGATGCGTACGCGATTCTCAATCCGAAGCAACCGGGCTGCAACTATCCGGAGAAGATGCTTGCCGGCGTCGGCGTGGCGTGGAAATTGGTGCAGGCGCTCTACGAGCGCGTGCCGGACGAGTTTCTCGATCTCGCCGCGATCGGCACGGTCGCCGACTTGGCGCCGCTCACGGGCGAGAACCGCTTGATCACGATGTTTGGCTTGGACGCGATCAACGTGGTGCCGCGTCCGGGCGTGCGTGCGCTGGTGGAAGTCGCCGGATTGACCGGTAAAAAAGTCACCGCCGGGCACATCGGTTTTTCTTTCGGCCCGCGCATCAACGCCGCGGGTCGCTTGGACTCCGCGACGTACGCGGTGGAGCTGTTGACGACGATCGACCCGGACAAAGCCCGAGAGCTCGCCGAGTTCTTGGACGCCCGCAACCGGGAGCGTCAAGAAATCGGCGAGAGCATCTTCGAGCAAGCGGTTGCGCTGATCGAGGCCAACCCCGACTGGCTGGACGGCCGCGTGCTGGTCGTGCCGTCGAAGGGTTGGAACGAGGGCGTGATCGGCATCGTGGCGTCGCGCATCGTCGAGCGCTATTACCGGCCGACGCTGATGATCGCGCTAAACGGCGAGGGCGGCGGCAAATCTTCGGCACGAAGCATTCACGGGTTTGACCTCTACGCGGCGCTATCTCAATGCGCGGACCTGCTCGGCCATTACGGCGGGCATAAGATGGCGGCGGGCTTCTCGATCGCCGAGGAGCGCATTGACGAGTTGCGGCGTAGGATGAATGACATCGCCCAGGAAGTCCTGACCCCGGAGGACATGCAGCCCAAGATCGACGTGGACATGGTGTTGGATCTGAACGATCTGAATTTCGACCTCGTCGAGCAGATGGAACGGCTGGCTCCGTACGGGTTTGGCAACCCGAGCCCGCGGTTCTCCTTCCAAGGGCTTGATCTGGAGCAGATCCGCGTCGTCGGCAAGGACGCCGCGCACTTGCAGATGCGGGTGAAGCGGGCGAACCGACAGCTGGACTGCATCGCGTTTCGGCGCAGCGCCGACCAGCCGCTCTTGGAGAGCTTGGCGTCGATCGACCTCGTCGGCGAACTTTCCATCAACGAGTGGAACGGCCGCCGCTCTCTGCAACTGCAGGTGGGCGACTGGCGGGCCAACGGCGTGCAATGCTTTGACAAGCGGGGCTGCGGCGACAAAGCGGTGTGGCTGGAGACGCGCAAGGAACCGCTGACGGTGCTTTTTTTCCAAGAGGCGAACTTGCGGGAGATCGAAAAGCGGCTGTTTGGGTATCCTTGGAATGAAGGCAAGTACCGCTTGGTGCTCGCCGACGCCGAAGGAGGCACCCGACTGCTCGCAGGCTCCGAGGAGCCGACCGACCATCTCGTGCTCTACGACTTGCCCGCGACGCTCTCGCAGTTGGAGAGCGCGTTGCGGCAGATGGAGCCGCACGGGAACGTATACGTGATTTACGGCGAGGCGGACGAGAACTACTTCCGCCACGCGCAGGTGAACTGGCTGCCGGTGCGCGATGCGTTTACGTACGCCTACCGCTACCTGAAACGGATGGGCACCGTCACGCACGAACAGATGCTGACGGAGATGCGCCCGTTGACGGCGGAGGGCGTGGAGACGATCCTCTCGGTGTTCACCGAATTGGAATTTGTGTTGCCGGAGGGTGACGACGGCAAACGTTACACCGGGAATCCGAACGCGGGACGTCGCGAGCTCTCAGAGGCTCCGACGTATCAGCGGCAGGCCGAGCGCTTCCGGCATCTGACGGACGTGCGCGGGAAACTGCTGGCCGCGTCAACCGATACACTTCGAGAATGGCTTGTCCCGCAACTGTTGCGGTGAGCGTAGGAGGAACTTACATGATGGACTTCAAAGACAAAATTCGCGTGATCCCCGATTTCCCGTCTCCGGGAATTCGTTTCAAAGACATCACCACTCTGCTCAAGGACGGCCCGGCTTTCCGCGCCGCGATCGAGCAGTTCAAGGACTTTGCCGTCGAGCGCCGCGCCGACATCATCGCAGGTCCGGAATCCCGCGGGTTCCTGCTGGCAGCACCCATGGCGTACGCGATGGAAAAAGGCTTCGTGCCGATCCGCAAACCGGGCAAATTGCCGCATGAGACGATCTCTCAAGACTACTCGCTGGAATACGGCAAGGACTCTTTGGAAATTCACACCGACGCGATCCAACCGGGTCAGCGCGTTATCATTGCCGACGACCTGCTCGCGACAGGGGGGACGATCGGTTCCACGATTCAGCTCGTCGAGAAGCTCGGCGGTATTGTCGTCGGGGTCTGCTTCTTGATCGAACTGACCTACCTCAACGGTCGGGAGAAGCTCCAAGGGTATGATGTCTTCTCACTCATCCAGTACTGATCGACCGGACACGTCCGGCACCCCGGAGCCGGACATTTTGGAGAAAAAAGACCCGGTGGGGATGGAGCGCCTGATTGAAAAAGTCAGCCGGTACAGCACGCCCGAAGACGTGGCGATGCTGCGCCGCGCGTTTGAAGTGGCTGACGAAGCGCATCGGGGCCAAACCCGCCGTTCCGGGGAACCGTACATCATGCATCCGGTTGCTGTCGCCGAGATCCTTGCGGGTCTTGAACTGGATGCGGTTACACTGTCTGCAGCCCTTCTGCACGACGTCGTCGAAGATTGCGACATCACCTCGCAGCAGATGGCTGAGAAGTTCGGCCCGGAGGTGGCCGCGCTCGTCGACGGCGTGACGAAGCTCGAGAGGATCAAGTTTGAAACCAAGGAAGAAGCGCAAGCGGAAAACCTCCGCAAGATGTTCATGGCGATGGCCAAGGACATCCGCGTCATCTTGATCAAACTGGCGGACCGCCTGCACAACATGCGGACGCTAAAACACCAACCGACGGAGAAGCAGGTTCGCATCGCGACCGAAACGTTGGAGATCTACGCGCCGCTTGCACATCGTCTGGGGATTTCCACGATCAAGTGGGAGCTCGAAGACATTTCGCTTCGCTATTTGAACCCGCAGCAGTACTACCGCATCGTCAACCTCATGGCGAAGAAACGCCGTGAGCGCGAAGAATACGTCCAAGAAGTCATCGACTCGATCAAGGAAAAAATGGGCGAGCTCGACATCAAGGCCGACGTCTCCGGACGCGCCAAACATCTCTACTCGATCTACCGCAAGATGACGAATTACAACAAGCAGTTCAACGAAATCTACGACCTGCTGGCTGTGCGCGTCATCGTCAACAACATCAAGGATTGCTATGCGATCTTGGGCATCGTACACACGATGTGGAAGCCGATGCCGGGCCGTTTCAAGGACTACATCGCCATGCCCAAGGCGAACATGTACCAATCGCTCCACACCACCGTCGTCGGCCCGCGCGGCGAACCGCTGGAGATCCAGATTCGCACGTGGGAGATGCACCGCACGGCGGAGTACGGCATTGCCGCGCACTGGCTGTACAAGGAAAGCGCCGAGAAGGGCAAGGACACCAAGGAACCGAAGGACGCGAAGGAAGGCCAAACGACGCAACCGGGCGTCAAGGACGCGTCGTTCACGCAGAAACTCGCTTGGTTCCGCGAAATTCTCGAATGGCAGCAGGACTTCAAGGACGCCCAAGAATTCATGGAGACCTTGAAATTCGACTTGTTCGCCGACGAAGTGTTCGTGTTTACGCCCAAGGGCGACGTGATCAACTTGCCGGCGGGCTCCGTGCCGATCGACTTCTCGTACCGCATCCACACCGACATCGGCAACCGCACGATCGGCGCCAAAGTCAACGGCAAGATCGTGCCGCTCGACTACAAGCTGAAAACGGGCGACATCGTGGAAGTGCTGACGTCGAAGCATTCCTACGGCCCGTCGCAGGACTGGATCAAAGTCGTCAAGTCCTCGCAGGCAAAGTCGAAGATCCGCCAGTGGTTCAAGCGGGAAAAACGCGAAGAGAACGTCCAGAAAGGCCGCGAGTCGATCGAGCGCGAAGTGAAAAAGCACGGCATCGACGCGACGTTCATGACGGATAAGAACTTGGAGGAGATCGCGCTCAAGTTCAACTTCACAAAAGTCGACGACATGATGGCAGCCGTCGGGTACGGCGGTTTTTCCGCGCATCAAGTCGTCACCCGCTTGGTCGACAAGATCAAGAAGGAAGCTCCGCCCGTCGACCTCCCGAAGATTCCCGAGGTCAAGCAAGAGCCCAAGAAGAACAAGAAAAGCAAGCTCGGCGTCCGCGTCAAGGGCATCGACAACATGCTGGTGCGCTTCTCCCGCTGCTGCAACCCGGTGCCGGGCGATGAGATCAGAGGCTTCATCACCCGCGGACGCGGCGTATCGATTCACCGCGACAACTGCCCGAACCTCGAAGCGGTGATGGCGGACGAAGAGAACCGCTTGATCGATGTCGAATGGGACATGGACAACACAGCGCAGTACAACGTCGAAATCGAAGTGACCGGCCTCGACCGCAGAGGTCTGATGACAGAGGTCATGATGATGGTCTCCGAGACCAAGACCGACATCACCGCTGTGTCCGCCCGCGCCGACAAGCGCAAGATGGCGACGATCCTGCTCTCGATCAACATCCGCAACGTCGACCACCTGCACTCGGTCGTCGAGAAGATCAAGCGCGTGAAGGACATCTATGCGGTCCGCCGGATCATGCAATAAGCAAGCCAGAAGGAGTTTTGTACGATGAGAATCGTAGTCCAACGAGCCCGCTCCGGCCGCGTCACGGTCGACGGCGCCGTGACGGGCGAGATCGGTCAAGGGTTTGTGTTGCTCATCGGCGTCACCCACGAAGACACGCGGGAGGACGCCGATACTCTCGTGGACAAGGTGCTCAACCTGCGCGTCTTCGAAGATGAGGACGGCAAGATGAACCACTCCTTGCTCGACGTCGGAGGGTCGCTGCTCTCCGTGTCGCAGTTCACGCTCTACGGCGACTGCCGCAAGGGACGCCGCCCGAACTTCATGGAGGCCGCCAAGCCGGACGCAGCGAGAGAACTGTACGAATACTTCAACGAGCGGGCCAGGGCGCAAGGCGTGCGCGTGGAGACCGGCGTGTTCGGCGCGATGATGGATGTCGAGTTGATCAACGACGGCCCCGTGACGCTGCTGCTGGAGTCCAAGCGCACGTTCTAACCGATTTGCCGTTTCAACCCGTTTTGCCAAAAAGTCCGCGTCGCGTACGCGGTCTTTTTTTTGTCCCGTCGGAGTAGGTGTAAGAAGAAGGGGGGACGGCGTATGGCGGAAGGTGCGGGCAAGACCCGGATCAAGGAACTCAAACTGGAGTTGCATGTCGACGACGAGATCCGTGCCGCGCTGCAGGCGATCGTCGACGGCACGAAAGACACCTTGGAATTGCACTACGTCTACTTCCGGCATCTCGTGGTGGACGATTTGAAACACGAAGGCTACCGCGTCGCGCAGCTCAAAATTCCCTTGGGGCGGATCACCAAAGTCAAACTCAAAGCCATCAACCGCTCCTGAGGGGGTTCACCGGACACCTTGTTCGCAATTGCGAACGAGGTGTTTTTTAGTTCATTTCTCATTGTAAAATTAGTATAGTTAATGTTTAATCCTCTATCATTGACATAGCGAAGCGAACTGCGGATAATTGTATTCAGCAGTCATGTAAATTAAATGTATTTTTCATTTGGTGTACTCAAATGTAAAGTACATAGCTCTACTTGGGGAAGGGTGAAAGAATGGACATCTTGGAGATTCAAGAGCGTATCAATCAACGATATCCGTTCCTGTTGGTCGACCGTGTATTGGAAGTGGAGCCTCTGACGCGCGCCGTCGCGTACAAAAACGTGACGATCAACGAAGCGTTTTTCATGGGTCACTTTCCGAACAATCCGGTCATGCCGGGGGTGTTGATCATCGAAGCCATGTCACAAGCAGGGGCGATGATGTACCCCAAGGCGAAAAACGGATACATCGCCGGCATCGACAAAGTGAAGTTCCTGGGGTTTGTGCGCCCGGGCGACCAGTTGGTGACGGAAGCGGTCAATCTTCAAAAAGCAGGAGCGTTTGCAAAAGTGCAGGTCACCGCGCGCGTGGACGGCAAGGAAGTCGCCCGGGCGCAGATCACGTATTACATGGAATTTGAGGAGGCGTTAGCAGAATGAGCAAGCGGGTTGTTCTCACCGGCCTCGGAGTGGTCTCTTCCATCGGCATGGGCAAGCAAGCATTTCTCGAAGGCCTGAACAGCGGCCGGAACGGGATTTTGAAAGTGAGCCGTTTCACCACGGAAGACGGAGAAGACGTCTATGCGGGCGAAGTGGCAGATTCCCTTTTCACCGGCATCTTGGAAAAAAGCGCGGTGCGCCGCATGGACCGTTTTACCAAGTTGAACATCGCAGGTGTGCAATTGGTGGTCGAGGACGCAGGTCTGACCCGTGAGCAGTTGGCGGAAGTCGGCGAACAAGTCGGTCTGATCCTCAACACATCGTTTGGCTCGTGGCACTCCACGAACGTGTTCACCCAACAGATCATCGACGATGGTCCGGCGGAAGCGTCTCCGCTGGTGTTCCCGAACACCGTGTTGAACGCGGCGCAAGGACAAGTCGCGATTCGCTTCCAAACCAAAGGCCCGACGACGACGTTGACCGGGATTCCGGGCATCACCTACGGCCTCGACCTGATCCGTTCCGGACGCGTCGAGCAGTTGATTGCAGGCGGTGTGGACGAGCTCCACGCCAATGCAGCCAAAGCGTATGCGGTGGCCGGCATGGCGGTGATCGACGAAAACGGCGCGGGCATGCGCCTTGGCGAAGGCATCGGCGGCATGTTCATGGAGACTTTGGAATCGGCGCAAGCGCGCGGGGCGCACGTCTACGCGGAAGTGCTCTCCTACGGGATCGCCTGCGACCCGAATTTGAGCCAAGAGTTCACCAAAGCGGACACGTCCGGCGAATCGTTCGCCTACGCGATGAACCAAGCGCTGACGGAGGCGGGACTCGCGCCGGCCGACATCGACGCGATCCTCGTCGCCGCCAACGGCAACGCGCCGTTTGACCAAGCGGAAGCGAGCGCGATTGGAGCGGTGTTCGGCGATGCAGCGGCGAACATCCCGCAGTTCAACTTGAAAAACCAAATCGGCGAAACGTTCGGCGCATCGCACGCGATCGCCACGGTCGCGGGCGCGCTGTTCTTGGAAAACCAACAGTTGCCCAGCGGTGCAAAAGAGCTGAACCACGTGCTGGTCAACGGCGTGGAAATCGGCGGGAACCAAGTTTCCGTCGTATTGAAGAGAGCGTAGAGGGGAGGACGAAACCACATGTTGCTTCAAGGTAAAACGGCGATCATCACCGGTTCGTCCCGCGGCATCGGGCGGCAAATCGCCATCTCGATGGCGGAAGCGGGCGCGAACGTCGTGATCAACTACCGCAGCGGAACCGAAGCGGCGGAAGAAGTGAAGTCCCTGCTGGAAGCGAAGGGCCTGACCAACGTCCTGCTCTTCCAAGGCTCCGTCGACGACAAAGAAGCGATGGAAGCGATGGCGAAAGCGACCGTCGAGCGCTTCGGCGGCATCGACATCCTCGTCAACAACGCCGGCATCCTCTTGCCGAAGTTCCTGATGATGACGAAGCCGGACGAGTGGGACCAGTCGCTCAACGTCAACTTGACGGGCGTGTACAACTGCATCAAAGCGTCGCTCCGTCCGATGATTGAGAGAAAGTGCGGCCGCATCGTCAACGTTTCCTCCGTCGCATCGCTCTCCGGCATCCCCGGACAAGCGGCGTACGCGACGACCAAAGCGGGCCTGAACGGTTTGACCCGCGTGCTCTCCAAAGAGCTGGCCGGGTTTGGCATCACCGTAAACGCCTTGGCGCCGGGCTTTATCGAAACGGATATGACGGCGATCTTCAACGAGAAGAAAACCAAGGAATATTACGACATGATCCCGCTCAAGAAATTCGGCAAGCCGGAAGACATCGCCAACATGGCGGTATTCCTGGCATCCGACCAAGGTCAGTACATCACCGGCCAGATCATCGCCATCGACGGCGGCCTGTCTGTGTAACCCCTACATCCCCCAAGGAGGCTCTATTACATGGAAACCACGAAAACCCTTGAGCAACAAGTCAAACAGTGTATCATCGACCGTTTGGACCTCGACGTCACCGTCGACGAAATCGAAGACGCAGCGCCGCTGTTCGGCGAAGGTCTCGGCCTCGACTCCATCGACGCGCTGGAATTGGTCATCGCGATCGGCAAGCAATTTGACGTGACCATCGGCGACGACGACATGGACATCTTCCAATCCGTCAACCGCATCTGCGAATTCATCCGTTCCGCACGTCCGGAACTGTAAGGGAGGAGCCCACACATGACCGCAGCAACTCTCGAAACCCAAGTTAAGGAATGCATCATCGCCCGCCTCGACCTCGACGTCACGGCGGACGAAATCGAAGACGCGGCGCCGCTGTTCGGCGAAGGCCTCGGCCTCGACTCCATCGACGCGCTGGAATTGGTCATCGCAATCGGCAAGCAATTTGATGTGACCATCGGCGACGACGACATGGACATCTTCCAATCGGTCAACCGCATTTGCGAGTTCATCCGGGCCAACCGTCCGGAACTGTAAATCCAGGGGGTGCAGACAGTGAGACGAATTGTGATCACCGGGATCGGCGTCCTTTCCGCGATCGGCAACGGCAAAGAAGAGTTCCTCGACGGGCTCTTGACCGGCCGTTGCGGCACCGCACCGCTGAAATCCCTCGTGGACATCGAGCGCTACCCGTTCCAATCGGGCGCAGAGATCAAGGACTTCTCCCCGGAGAAATTCGACGTGACGGAGTGGAGTTCGTATGACGAAACCACCCAAACCGCCGTCGCAGCCGCGAAGATGGCCGTCGTGGACGCAGGGCTGTCCAAGGACCAACTGAACCGTTTCCGCACCGGCGTGTCGATCGCGACTTCGCTTGGCGGCGTCAATGCCCGCGAGCGCTTCTACCGGGAGAAAAAAGCGACCGGCGTCGCGCGCCACGAATACATCCTCAACGTCCCGACGTCGGCGATCGCCGGCAACGTCGCCAAGGAATTTGACGTGCGCGGCCCGCTCTCGACGGTCGTTACCGCGTGTGCGGCAGGCGGCAACGCGATCGGATGCGCAACCGACTACATCCGTGACGGAAAAGCGGACGTGATGATCGCAGGGGGCGTGGACCCGTACTCCGCGATTTCCTTCAGCGGCTTCACCGTTCTGAAATCCCTCTCCAAGTCGACCTGCCGCCCGTTCAACGAAGACCGCGACGGCCTGACGCTCGGCGAAGCGTCGGCGATCGTGATCGTCGAAGAACTGGAGCACGCGCTCGCCCGCGGCGCGCGCATCTACGCGGAAGTGCTCGGCTACGGCATCTCCAACGACGCGTACCATGCGACTTCGCCGGACCCGAAAGGCGGCGGCGCGATCCGTTCGATGCTGGCAGCGCTGCGCGACGCAGGTCTGAAGCCGGAAGACATCGACTACATCAACGCGCACGGCACCGGCACGCCGTACAACGACTCGATGGAGTTGCACGCGATCGAGGAAGTGTTCGGCGAACGCGCCAAGCAAGTGCCGATCTCCTCGTCCAAGTCGCAGCTCGGTCACACGCTGGGGACGGCTGGTGCGGTCGAATTCGTCACCTCCGTGTTGGCGCTCTACCACCACTTCCTCCCGGCGACGATCAACTTCTCGAACCCGATGGGAGAGGGGTATGACTTCGTGCCGAACGAAGTTCGAAAGATGGCGGTCAAGACGATCCTCTCCAACTCGTTTGCGTTTGGCGGCAACACGGCGTCTGTCGTGGTCGGAGCGTACGAAGCGTAATGAGTCAACTTGCGCAGGAGAGCGGATTCCGCCACACCCTGAGAGTGCGGTTTCATGAAGTCGACTCGATGCAGGTCGTGCATCACAGCATGTACCTGCAATGGCTGGAAGCGTGCCGCTGGGAATTTGCCCGCGACGTGCTGGATTTGGGCCCGAGTGATTTCAACGAACTGGGCTTTGCGCTCCCTGTCGTGCGGGCGCAACTGGATTACGTGGAACCGGCAACGCTTGATTCGGACATCTTGATCGTCATGCACTATCTCTTGCAGGAGAAAGTGATGGTCTCGTTTCGATACCGCGTGTACGACCAAGCGACGGGCAAGCTGATCATGCGCGCCCGCACCGACCACGCGATGATGTCGGTCGAAACGCGGAAGTTGCTGATTCAATGGCCGGAAGCTTGGGTGTCCCGCACGGGACGAGCGGTCGAACAGCATCCGAACTACTTCCTCCCCGACGAGAAGAAATCGACCCGCCGCTAATGCCGACATACGTATGCAAAAAACACCCCTGCTCCACGGCTCATCCTGTGGACAGGGGTGTTTTTTACTCAAATTTCTTGCGCCCGATAAATCCTTCGTAGATGCCGTGCCAATGGGTGATCTCCGGCTCGCCCTGCTTCCAGCAGAGGTAGATCTCTTGGCCGCCCATGACGGCATAGAAATCGCACAGCCCGGTGTCGATGTCCTTGACTTCCACGCCGGTGTCCAAGATCTGCTGCAACATCGAATTGGCGCTCCACATCAGAAACTCCAACTCCGCTTCTTCTTGGAAGAACGCGTCGCGTTGCAACGTCGAAGCTTCGGAGTACGCTTTCTTGATCTCTTGCAATTGGTGGTACTTGCGCTGCAGGTCGCGTTTCAGCCCTTGCAGTTGACCGAGCATGGTTTCCAAGCGCGGCACGAGGGCGTTTGCCTCCGCCAAAGTAAAGTACTTTTTCTTCCCCATGGTTCTCGCCTCCCGTCAGATGGTGCGTTTGCGTACATACCCGCCGAGCGTGTCGATGACGATGACGAGCAGCATGATGACGAGCACTTCCACTGCGACGGCCTGGTAGTCGAACACTTTGAAATCGAGGAACAGCATGTTGCCAAGCCCGCCCGCGCCAATGAACCCGAGCACCAGCGACGTGCGGATGGCGACTTCCAATCGGTAAAAATACTGTGAGTAGATGTTGGGCAGAATCTCCGGCAATACGGCCAACCGCAACACATGCAGGCGGTTGCCGCCCGTCGCGAGAATCGCTTCCTGCGGGCCGACTTCCGACGCTTCGATCAGTTCGGCGATCAACTTGCCGAGCACGCCGATGTTATGCAGCAAAATCGCCGCCACGCCCGCGAACGGACCGAGGCCGAACGTCGGCACAAACAGCAGGCCCCAGACGATTTCCGGCACGGAGCGGATAAAACTCAGCAGCGTGCGAAGCCCGGTGTGGATGAAGCGCGGCACCGGCGTGGTGCGGGCGGCCGCAAAGGAGAGCAGCAGCCCGAACACCAAGCCGAACGTCGTACCGACGAACGCGATTTGCAGCGTCAGCCACGAGTTGGTGAGCGCTTTGTTCAGCACCGACCAGTCCGGCGGGAACCAGTTTTGCGAGACGAACGAGAACGTGCTGCCGAGATTCAGCAGTTGGGTGAGGTCCGTTCCCGTCGACTTCATGCTCCAGACCAAGAGCGCGAGCAGAGCGAGCCAGAGCAGCCAGCGCCCGACCTTGCTCGACGGTTTCGGAGACATCTGTGCGAGCTCCTTACTTCAAGCGACCGTCAGCTTCGGCGACGGCGCGGATGGAGGCATAGTCTTGGTCGCTGGCTTTGACGAACCCGTCGGCTGCGAACGCGTCGAGGACTTCCTTGTCCTTCAAGTTGACGAGCGCGTCTTGGAGCTTTTGCGCCGTCGCGTCGTTGACCGATTTGGAGACGGCAAACGGGTATTGGAACAGCCGGTCCGATTGCCAGATCTTCTTGAACTGCGTCGGATCGACTTTCTTCTGCTCGACGAGTTTGTCGTAGTAAGAGGAGTCGATGGCACCGGCGGTCACTTTTTTGTTCTGGATCGAGAGGGCGGTGACGTCGTGCGCTCCGGTGTAGACCACGCTCTTGAAGTCGGAGTCGTCCTTGGAGCGGAACACGCCGCGTTTCTTCAATTCGACGCCCGGCACCAGCGAACCGGAGGTGGAGTTGATGTCGCCGAACGCGAAGTCGACGTTCTTGCTGTCTTTGAGCAGGTCGTCAAGCGTGTTGTACGGCGCGCCTTGATGTACGAGGATGTAAGAGTAGTAGTAGGGAACTCCCTTGGAAGTTTTGGCGGCGATGGCGCGCGCTCCGCCTTTGTGATGGGCGATCACGTAGGTCAGCGGACCGAGAAACGCCATGTCGAGCTTGCCGGCGTTCATCGCTTCGACGACGCCGTTGTAGTCCGGGTAGTTGCCCATCGTGACTTTCGCCCCGGTCTGTTGTTCCAAATAGGTGCGGAATTTCTCCAGCGCTTGGTCGGACACTTTCGCTTCAGCCGGGATCAAGCCGACGGAAATCTGCTTCGCCACTTCGTTTGCGGCGGGCGCTTCTTGCTTCGGCTGTGCGGAGTTGTTGCCGCAACCGACGGCGGCAAGCGACAGCACCAGCGTCATGAGGAGCGTGAACAGGCTGCGTTTTTTTCGTTTCATGGTGTTTTGAATCCTCCTCTATGTACCTATGGCAGATTATACCGAATAACAGACGGGAGAATCAAACAGAATAGAGAGGAATGGACAAAGGAGGTCATGATTCTTGAACGACAACAAAAGCCCGCACGATCCGAACTTTATCGGGGACCACGAACCCGTCCCGTACGACATGACGACAGCAGGAGACGAAGACACGACGCTGTGGGAGAACATGATTCAAGCCTTCAAACCGGATCTCTTGCATCTGAACAAACACCACAACATCAAAACCAAAGGCGACGAATAAGAGTGGAGAAAAAACCGACCCGGTACGCGCAGGGTCGGTTTTTTCATCGGACGAGACCGCCTGTCACGCATATAGGGTATGCCAAGCCCCATACTATTATAGCGGACAAGGGAGGTGCAAATGTGGAACCGACGACTCTCTATGCGATCATTCTTTTTAAGATCATACTGATCAATTTGGTGCTGTCTGGCGACAACGCGGTCGTCATCGCCTTGGCATGCCGGAATTTACCTGCCAAGCAGAGACGAGTCGCGTTTCTCTGGGGTTCCTTGGGCGCGGTCGTCTGCATGGTCTTGCTGACGTTCGTGGCGCTTCGGCTGTTGCAGATCCCCATGCTGCAAGCGCTCGGCGGACTCTTGCTGATCTGGATCGCGTTGAAGCTTTTGAAGAGCGAAGACGACGGAGGACACATCCGCCAGCATGACAGCTTGTGGCGGGCGGTGCGGACGATCATCGTCGCCGACCTCGTGATGAGTCTCGACAACACCGTGGCGGTCGCCGCGACGGCGCAGGGCAACTTGGTGCTGATCGGGATCGGACTTGCCGTCTCGATTCCCCTGATCATCTGGGGCGCAAATTTACTGGCGAAGTTGATGGCCCGCTTTCCGGTCATCGTGTGGGCAGGGGCGTTGTTGCTCGGGTACACGGCGGGGGAGATGATCCTCGAAGACCGCGTGACGGGCACGTATCTGACGGCGTACTTCCCGCGGACGGCGTGGTTGTTTCCCTGGTTGGTGTCCGTGTTTGTCTTGATCATCGGCCTCCTTCTCTCGCGTCGGGAGGTCAAAGTGGTTCGCAAGTTGGGTCGTACCTAACGCCTCAGAATAAAACGCACAGGCAACGAAAAAAAGCCTTCGACTCGGAGTCGAAGGCTTTTTCGTGCAGCAACGTGTTGGAGATTTTCGAGACCGATCCGGCGACGGCGACGGAAACGCCCCAATGCAGCGGATGGAGCGGTGCCGTGGCAAAGATGCGTTGCAGGCCGGGGATGTAGATCGAAGCACCCAACGCGAGCCAAGAGACGCCCATCGCGGCGTACAGCAGGCGGTCGTTTTGCCACGTGGATTTCCGGTTCGATCCCATCTGCCGCCAGGAGACGGTTTGGATGAGCTGTCCGGCGACGAGCGTGGCAAACGCCATCGTTTGAGCGACCGGCAAGGCGATGCCCGTCGAGAGGCTGCCCGCAAACACGCCGAGTGCGCCGATGCCCAGCACCACACCGCGCGTGAGGACGCGGCGGTAGAGCGATTTGTCCACGACATCTTGGCGCGGAGCTCCTTCTTCGGCAGAAGAGGTGGAGTTGGTGGCGAGCACCATCGCGGGAAGAGCGTCGGTCAGCAAGTTCATCAAGAGCACTTGCAGCGGGATGAGCGGCATCGGCAGTCCGATGATCACCGAAGTCGCCGTCACCAACACTTCCGCCAAGTTGCCGGTCAAGAGACAGCCGATCGCTTTGCGGATGTTGCCGATGATCGTGCGCCCTTCCTTGATGCCTTCCACGATCGCTTGGAAGTGGTCTTGGAGGAGGACGATGCCGGCGGTGTTTTTGGTGATGTCCGTGCCCTTTTCGCCCATCGCGATCCCGACGTCCGCTTTGCGAACGGCGGGCGCGTCGTTGACGCCGTCGCCCGTCATCGCGACCACTTCACCGTTGGCTTGGTACGCTTCGACGATGCGCAGTTTGTGTTCGGGGGAGACGCGGGCGAACACAGATGTTTTTTGCACGATCGCTTTGAGCTCGGCGGGGGGGAGTTGGTCCAAGTCGGCGCCGGTGAGAATGGAATCGCCCTCTTGGTAGATGCCGAGCTGCAGACCGATCGCTTTGGCGGTGATCGGGTGGTCGCCGGTAATCATCACCGGCTTGATGCCAAGCGCCCGGGCTTCGGCAATCGAGACGGCGACGTCCGCTTTCGGCGGGTCGATCATGCCCATGAGACCGACGTAGATCAGACCGCTGTCTTCCGCCGTGTGCGGGTCTTCGTCGTCGCAGAGTTCGCGGTACGCAAAGCCCAGCACGCGGAGGGCAAGTTCTGCCATCTCGTGGTTGTCGCGGGTGATCTGCTCGCGAATCTCGTCGGTCAGTTCCTTGGGCTTGCCGTCGAGCAGGTAGTGCGTGCATTTGCCGAGGATCGCTTCGGGAGAGCCCTTGGTGAACAGGAGGCAGTTTTGCTCCTCTTGGCAGACGACGCTCATGCTGCCGGTGTTGGAATCAAAGGGAATCTCCCGGTGGCGGGTCCAGGTTTCCTTGGAGAGACCTGCTTTGAGACCGACGGTGAGCAGCGCGGCTTCCGTCGGGTCGCCGATCGCTTTGCAGGAGGAGTTGTCCGTGTCCTCTCGTTCGATCGACGCGTTGTTGCAGAGCAGACCGATCGTCAGCATCTGACGAACATCAGGCGGCAGATCGGAGAGCGCGTCGGTCTCGGCTACGGTTTCGGACGTTGCCGCCGCTTCGGCGTCGGCGAACGGGAGGAAGCGTCCCGTCGGATCGTAGCCCTCTCCGGTGACGGTGAGTTTTTGCGAGACGGTGGCGATTCGCTTGACCGTCATCTCGTTGCGGGTGAGCGTGCCGGTTTTGTCGGAGCAGATCACGGTGACGCGGCCGAGCGATTCCAGCGACGCGAGTTTGCGGACGACCGCTTTGCGTTTCGCCATGCGTGTCACGCCCGCTGTCAAAGCGATGGTGATCGTCAACGGCAACCCTTCCGGAATCGCGGACGCCGCCAGAGTGACGGAGGACAGCAGCAATTGCAGTGGCGGCATCCCGCGCATCCATCCGGCGATGCCGAGCACGACTCCGGCTGCCAATGCGCCCAGCACGAAACGCTTGCCGATGGAGTCCACGCGCTGTTGCAACGGTGTCGGCGCATGATCCTCCGTGTGCAGAAGCGACTGCAACGCCCCGATCTGCGTGGCAAGCCCCGTCGCGATGACGACCGCTTTGACGCGTCCGGTGGTGAGGTTGGTTCCCATGTACAGCAAGTTGGTGCGGTCGGCAAGTCCTGTTTCCAGCGGCAGTTCGCCTGCTCGTTTCTTCGCGGGGACGGATTCGCCGGTGAGGATCGATTCGTTGACTTCCAAGTTCCACGACTCCAGCACGCGCAAGTCGGCGGGCGCGGAATCTCCCGCTTCCAGCAACACGATGTCACCCGGCACGAGGTCGCGCACGGAAATCATGCTTTCGCTGTTGTCGCGCACGACCTTCGTCTGCATCGTGTCGCGGGCTTGCAGCGCTTGGAGGACGGAAGCGGAGCGGATTTCCTGCATCGTTCCGATCACCGCGTTGACGACGAGGATGCCGCCCATGCACAGCGCGTTAAACCGCTCGCCCATCAGGAGCGAAACCGCGGTTGCCCCAAGCAAGATCACGGTGGAAAACTCCTTAAACTGCCCGAAAAAAATCCCCAGCGGATGAGGGGGTTGCGGCGCTTCCAACTCATTGACGCCGAAACGGTCTTGGAGAGCACGCACTTCGGCGGCTGTCAAACCGGAGTCGCGGCTGTTCCATTTTTTCAACACGTCGGCAGCCGGGATCGCGTGCCAGTTGTGATCGGTGTTCGGGTTGGCGCGCAGCAGTTTGTTGGTTGGCGTTTGTGCGTGTGCTTGCTTGCCCGCAACGGTTGCGGTCGCGTGCCGCGAGCGGAATTGGCGCGAGAGCAGCGCGACGCTGACGAAGTCGCCGAGCAAGTTGATCAGCGGCGCGCTCCTCGGAGCGAGCAAGGCGACGCCGATGCCGACTTTGTTCCACGCTTTGACCAGTTGCAGGTCGCGTTCGATCTGCTCGCCCGCTTCTGCGCAGGTTTGGAGCAGCTCGTCAAACCGCTCGATCTCGTCCAACGAGAGCGTGGCGAGCAAGGGGTTTGCAGTTGGCAAATCGTGATCGCCGAAGATGACGACCGGACGTCCGGAGTCGAGTTCCGCCTGGATTTCGTGCGGCGTCATCATCTCCAACTCGCACGGCACCCGTTCGCCGCGCTGGAGGCAGCGGACGTCGTAGCCCCGCTCTTGCCAAGCGGCGACCCGTTCGCTCCAGGTGGAGTTCAGTTGTTGCTTGGAGCCGATCAGCGCGAGCAGTTCGCCGTCTTGGACGAGCAGGTACGGTTTGTAGCCGTCTCGGCGCAGGCGGCGTTCTTGGAAGACAAAAGGGCTCAGGTCGAACGGGAGGTTCAGCGATTGTATGTAGTCCTTGGTTCCGAAAAAAGTCTCATGCCCGTTGATCGTGCCGCGCACGCCGTCTTCGTGGCCTTCCACATGGAACGCGGTGCGGTGCGTGCGTTTTTCATGGACGGCAGATTTCAGCAGGGCGCCGCGCAGAGGATGTGCGTCGAGTTTCTCCAGAAGTGATGCGGCGAGGGAGATCGTTTTTTCCGTGTTCATGTCTTCGCGCACGGTTTGGACTTTCAGGTCTTGCGTGTGTTCCGTCAGTGTGGTGCCGTCTGCGAGGACGATGGATTTGGCAGAGCCGAGCGCTTCCAGATTTCCGGTGCGGGGCAGCGGCAAGCCGTTGTCGTGCGCATGGCGTTCCGCTTGCGCCCATGCGTGTTTGTGGGAAACCATCGCCGGGCGCGGGTTCGCCGCCAGCAAGACCGCCAGCGCTGCCATCGGGTTTCCGGTGAGCAACCACGCCGCCGGAGCGAGCCACACGGCGGCGCGCGTCATCGTGCGCCCGTGGCGTTCCAACTCCGGGTGCAGCATCGTCGGTTCGCAGGGGCTCAGCCGTTCGTGGCGGCGGTACATCGCGACGTTCAGCAGGGTGATGGAGCTGAGCGCCAACAAGTTTTCGCGCAACGCGGCAAGCCCCAGCGCGGCGGCTCCGAGCCACAGGTCGGGGTTGCGGCGGCGTTGCTTGATCGCTTGCTCGGTGCCTCTGCGCAATGCGGGGTATCCCGCCGCAATCGACATCGCCGCCGCCGCGAGAAACGGCCCCGGCGCGGACGCCAATGCCGAACGCCCGATGAACAGCCGTTTCAGCGCAAACAAACCGAGCAGCCCGGCGGAAACGGTTAACGGGATGCGATAGGGGTTGGCGGCGGAGGGGCTGGATTTCGAGTCTGAAGGTTCTGTTGCAGGAAGAAGACCTGTCCGCGACGTGAGCGATTGGATCGCGGAGGTCGTTTTTTCTGCGAGCGTGGAGAGGCTTTGTGCCAGTTCGTTTTTTGGCAAGATGTGAGGTGAGGATTCGGCTTGCCTCTCGCTTGTAGCCGCGACGGCGGAACGGGTGTCCGTTTGGGCACCTCGTTTCATCCGCTCCAACACCCGGACGAGAGCTTCTGCTTGGATGCGGCGGTCGTCCAGCCGAACCAGAGCGCGGCCCGTCTCGGTGTTGCAACGGACGTCGAGCACCCCCGGCAGAGCGCGCAACGCTTGCTCGATTCGATAGGCGAGCACCGGACTTCGTTGCATCTCTACGATTTCAAGGCGCACACGACCCGGCAGACGATGAGCAATCCTGACGTTCAAGAGAACCCCTCCTTTCCCAGTTTTCGAGAGATGATTGTCAGTGTGTGTTACGGCGGGCGGTTTTATGTACGCATGAATCCACTCCGTACGGGAATCCTGAGAGCAGGCAAGGAGGGATGACACATGATACAGGAAATGTTTCGCGGCGGTTCGCTGTGGGCGGGCATCATTTCAGGCGGTATGCAGCAATTGCAACACACCAAAGCCCTGCAAAACGGTGCGATGGACCGCAAAACGTACGCCGTTCACACCACCGGCAACGTGTCCAGCGCGCTCGGCACGATGGCGGGGATTGAGTACGGCGCGATGCTTGGGTCTGCCGTGATGCCGGGCATCGGGACGATCGCCGGTTCCATCGTGGGCGGTATCGTCGGCGACCGTGTGGGCCGCTATGTCGGACACAATACAGGGCGCATGATGTTCAACACCGCAAACCAAGTGGTGGACACGGTGAACGATCAGATCCTTCATTAAGTTGCGGAAAAGCGGATAGAAAAAAGCCACTGTCCCGTTGGGGGCTGTGGCTTTTTTGGCAGGGGTATTTGTTAGTGGGGGGCAGCGTCCGAAACCGATTCGGTGTTGTTCCACGCGGTGTCGGCGACTGTGTCTCCGATGTTTTCTGCGGAGTCCGCCAAGTAACGGGTGGTGTTGGACGCGGATTCTGCGGCGGTGTCGGTGACATCGACGGCGGATTGTTTGACTCCGTCGACCGCGCCGAGGAGAGAAGCGGTGCCTTTGACGAGCAAGCGGCGGGTCGCTTTTCTGGCTTCCGGGGAGAGGGCCAGCACGACCCCGGCCACGGTCAGCGCGATGCCGACGGGAGAATTGAGACGAAATTTCACGGGTCGACCTCCTTCGGAACTGTCTTCGTTTTAGTATGCCACCCGCTTTTTCCCATAAACGTGACGCATAAAAAAACGACGGAGGGAAAGACTTAGCACCAGACCAACTTATCGGCAGAGGGACAGGAGGAGAATCGCGTGAAATGGAACCCCACACCTGAGGGCATCGTCACCGGCATCGGCCTGACGCTGGCGACCGCCGTGCTTTTCCCCGTGTTGCGCGAGATCGCCAAACCGATCGCCGCTGCCGGGGTGCAGAGCGCGTCGTCGTTGAGCCACCAGTTGAAAAGCGGCGTGGCGTATGTTCGGGAAGAGATCGAGGACATCGTGGCGGAAGCGCAATGGGAACGGATGAAGAAGAGCATCGATTTGGAGATTGCAGAAGGGGAGGGGACGGTATGAGCGGGGAGATCAAAAGCCACTTGGATGAGGCGTTTAAGCATCTCAATGAAGCGTTGAATTTGAGCATCCAGTCGGTGAAGCAGGACAAGAGTCTGGAGAAGCCGATTGCAAGCCAGTGGGAGACGTTCCTCGGCGGGTTCTTTCGGAATTTGAAGACGAAGGGGAAAGAGCATAAGTTGAACCTGCTGTCGATCGTGTCGTTTACGAAGATGTTGAAGGGGTAGGGAGCTCTCGGGAAGCCGGGGGCTTTTTTCTTGGGGGAGGGGTTGGTTTTAGAGGGAAGAGGAAACAAAAAAACCTCCTCATCGCGAGAAGGTTGGCAGCAGTCACAAGCTGGCGGCGACCGTGTGGGAACGGGTGGACGCCATGCGTTTACGGGCTTGGTTGTAGAGGCGTTCAAACTTCGCCTTGGCAATCCGGCGTTCACCGGGAGATTTGGTTTTGTCTTGGACGATGTTGAGGAGTTGTTTCAGTTCGGCATACTCAGCAGGTGTCAGTTTAGGTTGCACAACAAGACCCCCTTTGGTTCAGGTTACACTTTTATTATACAGAATGTGAGTCGAAAATGCTAATCCGGCTTGGTTACCATGTCCAATGCCGGAGCTGCTTCGGACACGAGTTTTGGCGAGAATCCCCGTGCCGTTCCCGACGAGCAGGTCGCCGAGGAACACCAGTTCGAAGAGAATCGGGCCGCTGGTGCGTTCGGAGATGCGAATGCCGAAGAGGAAGAGTATCCGTATTTCCGAGGGTATTTCTAATGACGAATGGATTGAAATGCGGGGAAAGTTGGGTATAATGGGGGTATTGGTTTTTTGGTTTTGCTACGCTGATCTGCGCGTTCTTCCATATGGGGGTGGATGGGGTACTGGTGTCCTTCCCGGTCTTCAAAACCGAGTGCGGGCTATGGTGTAGCCTGGGTGGGTTCGATTCCCACGCACTCCCGCCAAACATGTTAGGTGTGGCAAGGGGTCGTTGGACTTTTCCACAGGTAGATCAATGTTGAACTGAGAAGTCAGAAGTCACACGGTTTCGTGATGGAAAATGACGTGTCCGAGTGAGTCCGATTTGGTGTGACCGAGTGCGTCAAACGGGCAGTACGGGTCGATGGTAACTCTCTACAAGACTTGTAGGGGGTTTTTTGTTTATGTACAGAGCAACGGCAGCCAAACGAAAAGGAACGCGCTTGAACACCGCTCAGAGTAAGCAAAGGAAGCATATCGAGGTGCTGACACTAGTGGAGATCTTCGAGAGATTCATGGTTCAAAAGCGTACAGAAGGGCTGGCAATTCGAACTGTCGAGGAGTATCACCAACATTTCGGGTATCTGTTGGATTATTTGACACAAGACATTTCCTGTGAGGAAGTTACACCAGACATGTTTCGGGGGTATATCGAATGGATGCTTCATGATCGCGGTCTTTCTCCTGTAACAATCAATGTTCGAATTCGCTTTTTTGTGTAGTAAGTTCCCTTTTTGCGCAAAGTTTTTGGGAGATGGTGTTTTGTTCATGTGGAATACTGAACAAATGCATAGAACTGCAATAGCTAATATCGTTGTAACATTGCGTGAAATTTGTGTAAACTTTGTGTAAAATATGTGAATGACTTCCTTCCCAAGGCTCAGTCGAAATTTTCATTGGTTCCTTCGAAATTAAGATGTGGGATTGCACGGGGACAAGTGGTAGCGCTTGGGGATGGAAGAGATTTTGTCGGACCTTCTATTAATTTAGCAGCAAGATTGCAGAAAGTTGGTTCATTAGGTTTTGCGTTTTCAAACAGAGGTTTTATAAAAGAGGTTTTGATCCTGGTGAATATGAAATTTACAAATTGGTCAAGACATCAATCAGGGGAATTGGGAATGAGGAGTTGATTTATGTATTGAAATCAGAATTTGATGCATTATCGAAAAATGAGAGGAAACTATTCACATCTTTCGATGACTAATGGATAGCAATTGTTTAAAAGGAGTGTCCTTTTTTGACTAGTTGTGGCGTATTCAATACAAGACCATCATAAAACTATAATTTCATTGGAAGAGTGTTGGAGTGGCAAACGCCACTCCTTTTCTGTTTGGATATGGAAATCGTAACTGAAGATGTTTCCTAATTAAATGTGGAATTGCGAAAGTGGCGTAATAAATATAAAATAAAAATAACTGAAACGAGGTGAATTGATGCTACACGTAGAACCTTATGCACTTCGCTATGCGGCCTCACGATTTTCTGCAGGGGCAAATGAACTTCGAACTCAAGCAACTCGACTTCTAGGACGAAAATCGGAACTTGTCGCAAACGGATGGAAAGGAACAGCCTCACAATCGTTTGGGTCACAAGTTGAATCCCATGTAACTCACTTGAGAAAAAATGCCGAAGTATTGGAGAATGCCGCTACGGTGTTAAACAGCCTTGCTACCCAGATGGATCATATCCTGGAACTTCAAAGGCAAGCACAACAGTATGAGATGGCAAGCTGGGAGTATAGCGGGGATACACCTGACGACTTGCACCACCGACAAAACTTAGCTCGACAAGCTGCTCGTCTGCACCAACAGGCTGAATGGGAAGCAAATCAAGCGGATTTTCATGCAGCTGATAAGTTGCATCTACTTCTGTCGATGATACCTGATGTATCGACTCACGGAAGTCATATGGGTGGAAGTTCTGATAACCTTGACGAACTACCTGAGCCGATGAGAAGCTATTACAGAAGGCATCCTGAACTCCGAGAGGATGATGGATCTTCGACTATCACTGACAATGATCTTCATCTTACACCCGAACAGAAACGTAGAGCGCAGAAGGAAGAAACTCTTCAGAAGCAAATGGAAGAAGAGCAAAAGCCGCAATCCATTGAGAGCCTTTTAGCATTGTATTACATTACGAAGCGAGATTTTAACGACAATGTTCCTGCGAATGAAATCATCAAGCAGAACTTGGCGCTTGACAATATCACCACAGAAGAACAACTTCGAAAACACATAGACATGCAACTCAGAATTATCCAAGAGAATGACGAGGTAGATAAATACTGTAGCATAGTTGAGAATCAACGCGATCCGTTTTGTACAATGTACCACTATAATCAAGCGGGAGGTCTCGATCCTGCATCTGCTGTGGGGACAAGTTATGCAATCTCACAGATTCTCTCTCCGGCGATACTAAAGGGAATCAGCTATATCAAAGAGAAGATCGTCCCGAGTTCTAATTCGACACAAGTGGCGTTACCCGGTGGCGGGTCGATCAAGGTAGATATGATACAAGCCAGTGGGGAGCATACGGAGGGATACACAAAATCTTCCAATCAGGTAGCTAGTCCCAATGGTGAAATTCTTAATGTTTCTCCTAATATAATTAATAGAGTAAAAGAACTCAGGTCACAATTGCCGAGTAAATTAAAAAAGTCAGGTAATTTTGGCTATGCTGAAGTTGATATTCAGGGAATCGATAAGAAGGAGTTTTTCGCACATAGTTCAGTAAATACATTTGAGGATAATGGTGCACTTTCAGGAATATCAATAAAACCTCAAGATAAACCATTATTCGAAGCAAAAAAGGTTGATCCAGATAACGCAAGAATTGACACACCTGAAGCATATCTTAGAGACTATGATACGGAGTACAAGATATTAAACGACATTGTATCAAAACTCGGGAATAACAAAGATGCTCGAGGAACTATCAAACTTTTTACAGAAAGATTGACTTGCCAGAGCTGCTCCGACATAATATTGCAATTCAGGAATATGTACCCTAATGTGAAATTAATTGTTCTTACGAATGACGGAAAAATTGTAAAATAATCAAAGGGGCTAAACGATATGGAAGAATGGGATTACAATGAGTTAAGAGAATATGTATGTGAGGTGTTTACTGATTCCGTAGATGATGGTTTGAATTCTCTTCAGGCAGGTGGGAGGTGTCTGTATGAATTTGCAAATGTTATTGAAGAAGGGGAGACAGAACGGTCAGTTTTCTATCTTAGTTTACTTGAGTTACAACTGAAAAATGGCATGATTTCTTCTAGAGTTTATGATGTGGCAAAAAATATAATTGATAATTTTGCAGTCGAACAGTACGCAAGTGAGTTGAATAGTGAAGAAATTCTTGATTTAATGGAACTTGTGAATTTATTGAAGAATAATATCCTCAAAATAGAGGCGTGTATAATTGGGGAGTAAAATAATAGTACCTTTTTTACTGTGTTGGAGTGGCAATTGCCGCTCCTTTTTCTTGTGCGCCCAGCATGGGCGCTGTCTCTAGGGTGCAAGTCCCGAATGGCGAAGGCAACAGTAG
>NZ_JMIR01000024.1 GCF_000714935.1 Tumebacillus flagellatus | reverse complement strand
ACCGTTAGGGGGCAACCCCACGCAGGTTCGAATCCTGTCCTCTCCGCCAAACTTTGATACGTAAACCCACTAGTTGCCGCTGGTGGGTGTTTTTGTATGCGCTCCTCAATGAATGCCATATGACCGCCAATATAAAGAAGAAGAGCCACGGATTAGAAATTGGAAGCAATGATTGAAAAAGCAGAAGAAATAGAAAAACAGGCAGTGATGATCTACGTAACAAGATTTGTTTCGGAATTATTAGAAAAAACCATGTACAAAAAATGGAAATTTTGGTATAATGGATAACCGATGAGTGATGACGAGTTTGTTACTATCGAACCTAGAAAGTAGGAATGAAAACGACAGAATGTGTGACGTAACGCACAATCGGAATTCAGGAGGTATAGATGATGAGAGTGGTCGAGATTCTTTTATATACATTAAAAACCGGCACTGGCGGCGAGTTTCATAAACTTATGCAGGAGATCAGCGTTCCGCTGCAAAGAAGCGTGGGTATGGACGTCGTTGCCTTTGGAAACTCCCTGCACGATCCGGATGCCTATTATCTGATCAGGTCTTACGATAACGTAGATCACCTCAGTTCGTCCCAAGATGCCTTCTACAAAAGCGATGCGTGGAGAAACGGTCCGCGTGCGGAGATCATCGAACGGATTGGTACACGTTTAAAATCCGTGGTTTCGCTCACTTCCGATGCGATTGAAGAACTCAGGCGGGCAGGTATGTAGAAGACAATTCCCAAGAGAAAGGACGGATCAACCTGACCAAACCAAAATCCATCTACAAACATGCAGAAGCCAAGTCGCTTTATGATCAAGCTTACGACGAAGCTCTCACATTATGGGAAGTGCCGTTTCACTCCACATTTGTAAAAACGTCTTTCGGTGACACACATGTCCTGATCGCAGGACAAACGGACGCTCCTCCATTGGTTCTTTTGCATGGAATGACGATTAGCTCCACCATGTGGTATCCGAACATAGAAGAGCTTTCCCGACAATTTCGTGTCTACGCTGTAGACACAATTGGCGATTTGGGAAAAACGTCTGTCTTGAAATGCCCTCGTTCAAAAGCGGAGAGCGCGAAATGGTTGGATGAAGTCATTCAAGGGCTCGGCTTGGAAAAGACAAGCATCGGGGGGCACTCTATGGGGGGCTTCTTAACTACCAACTACACGCTTCACTATCCCGAAAAAGTAAACAAGCTCGTCTTGCTTGCTCCCGCCGCCACCTTCGCCAAGATAAAGCCCGGCTTTTTTACATACGTCTTCCCAGCCATCTTGTTCAGCAAAGACTTTCTCATCAAACGGGCCTACAATTGGTTTTTTCACAACCTTCACGCCGGAGATGAAAAGCTGTTTCACCAGTTTTCCGCAGGCTATAGGCATTGCAGACCCGTCTCTTCGATTGTGCCCACTGTTTTTCGCGACGAGGAGCTGGCGCGGTTGGATGTGCCTGTCCTTTTGCTGATCGGCGAGCATGAAGTCATCTATGACGCCCGCGTCGCCTTAGAAAATGCAAAGAAAACATGCAAAACGATTCAGGCACACATGATCCCCGACTCAAGCCATTGCTTGACTGTAGAGAACTCGAAGCTGGTGAATAAACTTATGGTTGATTTTCTCATGCAGGATCCTCTTGCGATGTAAAGCAACAACATGCTTTTTTCGAGTTCATAGCAGGCTTCGATCTGTTCTGATCAGAGTACGAAAACGCCCTCTCTGTTGAGTACAAACTCCATGGAGAGGGCGTTTTTTGCGTGAATCCTGATCGAAAACAGTGAGACAGATCACTTCCCTACAAGCGAGGAACTTTATATAGTAAAGAATAAGGGATTCGGGCATGCTCGGAAGGAAGTGCATCGAACCCAGACACTATTTTTGAAGTACCCGCAGGAATGCGTGGAGGAGGAACCCATGACCGTTCAAATCAAAGTGTACTCGGACTATGTATGTCCGTTCTGTTTTATTGCCGAAGGGCCGCTTCAACAAGCGATTCAGGGGAAGGACGTCGAAGTCGAATGGATGCCGTTTGAATTGCGTCCCGTTCCGAACGAACCGCTTCGACCTGATGAACCGTATATCCAGCGCGCGTTTCACCAATCGGTAAAACCAATGGCGGAACGAATGGGATTGGACATGGTGTTGCCGCAGATGTCACCTCACCCGCGCACCCATCTGGCGTTTGAAGGGTTTCAATTCGCCAAGGAACATGGCAAAGGCGGTGAATACAACCACCGCATCTTCAAAGCGTTCTTCCAAGAAGAACAGGACATCGGCCAAGTCGATGTGCTGACGAAACTGGCGGGTGAGGTCGGATTGGACGAATCACAATTTCGTGCCGCTCTCGAATCTCGAACCTATCAGGAAGCGCATCAAAAAGCGCTGCATCATGCGTACAGAGAAGCCGGAATTCAAGTCGTTCCGACGATCATGATTGGGAATCACGTCTTGGAAGGGGTTCGCAGCAAAGAAGCGTTCGAGCAGATCCTTAATGAGGAATTGAAGCAAGCTCAGGAGAAGCAAGAATTCGGCGATGGAATGGCTTGCGGGATCGACGGATGCCGCTAAGGGAAGAGAAAGAGGAGTTCCGCATGCGGAACTCCTCTTCCCTTTGTTACTAGTGCGTCGTCTCCACCGCATTTTTCAATACATCATCCGGTACGGTCACCTGCGGCATCTTGTCGAAGTCCTTGACGGTTGCCGTCATTTGCGTGATCAGATGCGTGCCAAATTGATCGGCTTCCATCTGCATGGACATCCCCTGTTGCAGATAGGTCGCCTTGTCGATGTCCAGCGTCATTTTCATGGTCATGCCGTTCTGCAATTGAGGCGCCATCGGGTTGGTCTTTTGCAGCTCCAGGAGCTTTTTCAAGCCGTTGGAGTCAATGGTATACGCGATATGGTACGCCATGTTGTCTTCGCTGTACGACGTGTACGGGAGAATGGCGATCATGTTCGCTTCCGCTTGCGGGCCGGCGGAATTGATCTCCATCAAGGAACTGAGATCTCCGAGCGGGTCGGTGCCGACCGCCGAGGATTTCTCCCATTTCTTCGTGCTCGGATTCAGCATGTAGACGGTGTCTTTGGTGAGATACAGATCCATGTCAATTTTGTCAGGGGTGCCGGCCGTCATTGAGCCCGTCTCATGGATCACCAGCGGGTTTTCGCATAGTCAACGTGCATTGTGCCGTTCAGGATGACCGGAGCTTCATTTTGTTCTCGACGGTGCTTTTCATCACCATGTCCATCGAGTAGCTTTTCTTGGCGTTCATGACTTCTTGGGAATGCATCAGGATGTCTTTGATCTTCTTGCGTTGGTCGAGGTTTTTTTGCGTCGGCAAAACCGAGATGGTGTTCGTGGCAGGCTCGTACTTCACTTCGTTGCCAAACACTTCCGAAATAAAACGGAGCGGAACCATCGTGTGATCGTTTACGATGCGCGGTGCCGGGTTCACGTTCATAACGTTCCCGTTTTTTGATAACCGCTCACCAAGGACGGTTACCGTCAGATGAACAATTCGGTGGCACTTCATTCCATAAGGCGATATCTAAGTTTCGAGGCGGGATGTGGGAGTTCGAATCCTGTCCTCTCCGCCAAATTAGTTTATAGCTAGGTTTTTTGCTCGTGCGTCATTGTTCCGATATGGAATGATGGCGCATTTTTGCGTTTAGCCCTCCATGATAATTCAGAAGGAACTGTACGGATTCGCACGATGTGGGCGTTTTTTCAGTGGATTTTCATGAACATCTGGTATGGTTTGACATTGAACAGAGTCAAACGACTTTTTCAGGGAGGTAATGATGTGTCGACACCTATCGTACAGGTTCGAAATCTGACAAAAAGGATTGGGAGCAAAACGATCATCGATCATCTGAATTTCGATGTGCAGCGAGGTGAAGTGTTTGGTTTCCTCGGGCCAAACGGAGCAGGTAAAACCACGACCATTCGGATGATGGTTGGCTTGATCGGCATCACCGAAGGGGATGTTTTGATCGAGGGGCAAAGTATCTCCGAGAACTTCGAACGTGCAATCGTTCATGTCGGGGCGATTGTTGAGAATCCGGAAATGTACAAGTATCTGTCCGGGTACCAAAATTTGATTCATTTCGCTCGGATGGTTCCGGGAGTGACGAAGGATCGCATTGAAGAAGTGATTCGGTTGGTCGCGCTGGAGAATCGCATTCACGACAAGGTTCGGACCTACTCGCTTGGCATGCGGCAACGATTAGGGGTGGCTCAAGCCTTGCTCCATAAACCCTCTCTGCTGATTCTGGACGAGCCTACGAATGGACTTGATCCGGCCGGCATACGGGAATTGCGGGAGTATTTACACGGGCTGACGAGGGAAGCCGGCATCTCGGTCATCGTCTCCAGTCACTTGCTCTCCGAAATGGAGTTGATGTGCGATCGCGTCGCCATCATTCAGCAAGGGAAGTTGGTCGATGTTCAATCGATCAAGGAGTTAATCAAGGAGGGAGCCGATTCTCAGGTCATTTTCGAAGTCGATCAAATGGAGTTGGCTCGGAAACTCCTCGCACAGGAACCGGTTGTCGACGCGCAAGAGAAAGCTGAAGGACTTCTGATGGTGTTAGACAGGGAACAAATTGCCGAAGTGAACGAACGCCTCGTTCAAGGCGGCGTGAAAGTGTTTGGCATCCAGAAGGTCACGCAAACGTTGGAAGAGAAATTCCTGCAATTGACCGGGGGTGAGCAAATTGTTTAATCTCTTTTTGAATGAAAACATGAAAATCTACCGCCGGGCGCGTACCTGGATGTTGGTCGTTTTGTTGGTGCTCACCACAATTGCGTTTCTCGTCGCGCAACAATATACCGTAAAACCGTCTCAAGTCGCCAGCAGTGATTGGAGAACCAACGTCCAGCAACAAATCACCAATGACCAAAAAATGCTGGACAATCTAGGCACCAATACGGATCGAAAACCTCGGCTGGAAGCCCGAGTGAAGTTGAACCAGTACCATCTCGATCACAACATCCCGCCGACAGATCAAACGTTATGGGGCAATATGCTCAAAGCCTCCAGTTTGGTCATGGTGGTCACTGTGTTTACCGTGATCATCGCGGCGGAGAGCGTGGCCGGTGAATTCAGCGGCGGCACGATCAAAATGCTTTTGATCCGACCCACCTCGCGCAGCAAAATTCTGCTCTCCAAATACCTGTCTACGCTGGTGTTCTCGGTACTCCTCTTTGTGATCTTGTTTATCAGTGCGTTTGTGGTATCCGGAGCCTTGCAAGGATTCCAAGACGTTGGTGTCCCGTACGTGTATGCATCAAGCGACGGGATCCTTCATGAATCCAACATCATCCAGCAGGCTGTCAGCACGTACTTGTACTCTTCGGTACAAATGATTATGATTGTCACTTTGGCATTTATGATCTCGACGGTATTTCGCAGCAGTTCGATCGCCATCGCACTCTCCCTTGTCACGATGTTTGGCGGCTCCAGCATTGCAGGTTTCTTAGCACAATACAACTGGGCCAAGTACTATCTGTTTGAAAATACGGACCTCACGCAATATCTAACCGGGACGCCGATGATCCCCGGCATGACCTTAGGGTTTTCCGTCACGGTTCTCATCGTCTATTTTTTGGTGTTCAACGTTCTGGCGTGGGTTGTTTTCAAGAGAAGAGACGTCACAGCCTAGTTGTGTGCAGCTAAAACCTGAGTTCGTATTTCCATCGAACTCAGGTTTTTAGGTTGTGCGGGCAACCTCACGCAGGTGCGAATCCTGTCCTCTCCGCAATTCAATAAGAGGAGCCGCCGGCCAAGATCCAGTCGCTTTTTTTTGACTCCGAGCGTTGGTGATGCCACCGAATGGCGTCGTCCTGCATCATCCAATTTCTGCTTTCTTTCTAAGTCGCTTGCTATTGGTTCCAGATATGGTATACTGAAAACAACTAAAAGGATGAAGCCTGAATTCACACATTGCAAAGGGGATCATTTCGTGAATGAAGCCTTTTACAATGTGTGAATTTTATTTATTTCGGTGAATAAGAAGAACATGTTAACAATCCCGCATTTACGGAGGTATTTCTGATGCAAAACGGCACGGTAAAATGGTTCAACGCAGAAAAAGGTTTCGGTTTTATCGAGGTTGAAGGCGGCAGCGACGTATTCGTACATTTCTCCGCGATCACTGGCGAAGGTTTCAAGACCTTGGACGAAGGTCAACGCGTACAATTCAACGTTGTCGAAGGCAACCGCGGCCCGCAAGCTGAAAACGTTGTAAAGCTGTAACTCACAACAGAAAAACTGCCCTTAACTTGGTTAGGGGCAGTTTTTCTTTTGTCTGAACATTTCGGGGAGGGATACTTCATGTACAATCGAGCAAAGCAGACCGAAGTACCAGAGGGGATCACGACCATTTGGTCTTGTACGCAAGAAGGTTGCAAAGGCTGGATGCGGGATAATTTTGCGTTTGAGGAGACCCCAACGTGCCGACTGTGTTCACACCCGATGGAGAGGGGCACGAAGATGTTGCCTCTACTGCAAAACTCGAACGGCGATCTGAAAGCGATCAAGAAAGGAATTCAGATTGGCCAGTCGCTGATCTAGCAGACCTTAGTGTCTGTTCTCTGAGAGCGGCACCGAAGTGGTCATAGGTGGCAAGCCCGACCAAGTTGGTCAGAATCTTGAGAACTCTTAACCCGCAACCAACGCTGAACCGGTCGAGAAGAGGATCCCGATTCTTTCCATCGAATATTGCTACTAATCGACGGCAAACATACGCAAACGCCACAGGTCATTGGCTGTGGCGTTTTTTCGTCTACAATTTTGGATAATTTTGAACGTATTTCAGGAAAATCTTCGTCGCTGGAGAGACTTGCGCCATCGAACGAACCACAATCCCAAGCGAGCGGTAGTGCCCCGTGAGTTCAACGAGTCGAATGTTGAATCGTTGACCTCGCAGAACCAATTCGGGCAGAATGCTGATGCCGAGTCCCTTCTCGACCATCGCCATGATCGCGTAATCATCCGCTAATGTATACTTGGATTTCGGGTTGATGGAAGACTGCTCCAAGATCCGTCTCACATCATGATCCGTTCCTTCTCGCAGCAAAACAAACGTCTCGTTTTCCAACTGGGAGAACAGAAGGGATGATTCACAACTCAGAGGATGATCGACCGGCAACAAAACGAACAACGGATCTTGATGCAAGTGAATGGCATCGAATGTGTCCAACGTTGGCAGCGACAGAAAGCCGCAATCGATCTTCCCCTCTGCGATCCACTCCTCGATTTGCGTGTAATCTCCTTCCGATAATCGAATTTCGATATTGGGGTAATCCCGTTGGAAATCCTGAATGATCCCGGGCAGCCACTGGACGGAAACACTTGTAAAGGTCCCGATCTGAAGAACACCCGCGTCTAATCCGTGCAGGGAGGCGACTTCTTGCTCCAGGTGTTGATGCCACTTCAGAATCTCATAGATCGTCTTCAAAATCGTTTCCCCGTTGCTGGTGACTCTCACGCCGGAACGGTTTCGAATCAGCAGAGAGAAGCCGAATTCATCCTCCAGGCTGTTGATGATATGACTGACACCGGACTGAGTAAAACCCAATTCATCGGCTGCTTTCGTCAAGCTCCCAAGTTCAACCACTTTCGTCAATACTTTGTACTTGTTGATGTTCATGAAAAAAATCCCCTCCACTATACATTCGATTTCCTCATGCTTACCACAAGAAAGATGCGTTTTACTTGTGCATGAGACGTTCGTATACTGACCCTACATACATGAATTGGAGGGAGTCTGCATGAAACCGCTGAAAGCCGACCTCGTGATGTTGTTTGTCACCCTGTGCTGGGGGTCTTCGTATCTTCTCATGAAGATCGGTCTGGAATCAATATCGGCTTTTCAACTCATCGCTCTGCGCTTTGGAATTGCCTTTGTTCTGGCAGCCATCCTCTTCTTCCGACACTTGTTTAGGACGATGAACGTAAAAACCCTGCTGTATTCCTTCTGCTTAGGCTTGCTCCTATTTGCTGTTTTGACCTGTATTACGGTTGGGTTGAAAACCACGACGACCTCCAAAGCGGGGTTCTTACAGAGCTTGACCGTTGTATTTGTCCCGTTGATTGGAGCCTTCCTCTTGAAGAGCAAGATCACTCCAAAAACGATACTCAGCGTACTCATCGCCATCATGGGCATTGGGTGTCTGACGATCGAGTTCCCGTTGACTGTTTCGATCGGGGATCTGTGGTGTATGGCGTCGGCGCTTTTCTATGCGATCCACATTCTATTGGCAAGCAACGTTTCAAAAAAAGTCGACACGCTGAGTCTTGGCATCATGCAAATCGGGTTTACCGGCCTGTTGGGGTTTATGTTCTCTCTGCTATTTGAAACGCCTGCGTGGCCAACATCGACGACGGCATGGTTTGCGATTCTCATGCTGAGTGTTTTTTGCAGTTTAGGGTTTGTGGTCCAAGTGATCGTTTCAAAGTATACGTCGGCAAATCGGACGGGGCTCATTTTTTCATTGGAACCTGTTTTCGCAGCGATTTTTGGGGTTCTGTTTGCACATGAAGTTTTAGGGGGGATGGGAACGATCGGTGCGGCCCTTGTTCTGCTCAGCATTGTGCTCACGACTGGGAACCTCAGAATCAATCTGTTTCGAAAGGCTGTTAGAAAAAGAAACAACCTCAGTCCGGTTGAATCCCGAACCAAGGTTGTGGTGTAACAGCAGGGTGTATTTAATTGAAATTACTGTAGTACGTACCTTCCCACAAACCGCCGGAGACCGTACGCACATTGATGAGGTAGCCGTAGAAGCCGGAGTCATCGCTGTACGTGCTCGGCGGATAATGATCGAAGTAGACCACCAGTACCGTTCCTTCAGGAGAATTGGGTACGATCGTGGAGTGCGTTGCTGCTTGTGCAGGGGTTGCATAAGCGGTTGCGCCAAAAACAGCTACGGCAGCCATCAGAGCCAAAGCGAGCTTTTTCATTGTAGTTCAACTCCTTCTTGGTTGATGAGTCAATTTTATATCATATTATAATTTTTATCAATCAAATATTTGTTACATGCGCTTCCAACCGCTTGCCGACGATGCGTCTGTCGTTTTCTGATAGGAAATTCCCGTCGTGCCGTCCGTCCAGACGCTGCCTGCGGAGGCACGGATCTTGTTCTCCGGAGAACCTGTGCCCGTTTGGACGAGGTGGAGAGAGTCGATGGAGGACGTGGAACTCCAGTTCAGCACCGATCCGACATGGGTGAGGGTGTTCGATTCAATCGTGCCCGCGCCCAAGGGGGTGTTTCCGCTGATGGCCGTCTTCATCGTCTTGCCGTTTTGGTTCTGGATGGTGTTGTTCGACACGTTGAGGCTCACGAGCTTGTTCGTGCTCATGAAACTAAACGCCGTATGGAAATCGTCCGAAGTGGTACTTGTGGTTTGTCCGCAGTCGGTCACGGTGTTGGAGGTAATCGAGATCGACGTGGCGTTGTCGTCCATCGTCCCCAGTTCAACCGCTCTTGCCAAGAGGTTCGTAAACGTATTGTGGGAGATGTCAATCGTTCCTACGCGCCCGATGCGAATCGCCGAAGACGTGTTGACGGATGGCCCGCTCTCCGTGGTAAATGAATTGTTGGTAATCTTGAGGACGCCGATCTGGCTGATGACATTTGCACTCGTATCCACGAAGGAATTAAGCCCGCCGTCTCGTTGCACGATCGTATTGTGATCCAGCGTGATGCCAGACATCTGATACCCTAGTCTCGTCCAGAACTGGAACGCCGTGTTCGGGCGGATGATCGTGTTGTTGGCGTAGAGCGAATCTTTGTGATCCGTAACTGTGGCGACGATGTTCAGGCCGGTATAGTAGTTCTCAATGTAGTTGCCCGATACGGTCGCGTGAGAAGAATGCGACTCAATTGCCGTTGAAAAACGACCCGGTGCAGCGTTCACAAACGTGTTGTCGGAAATCTGCACCGTATCCGCTTGTGCATAGATGCTGCTGTGGTCGCGCGCGTACGCATTTCCCGCAACCGAATCGGAAACGTTGGCAAAGCGGCTGTTTGTGATCACCAAGTTGGACACCGTTTGCGGGTTGGTGTTGTTCCCAAACGAAAGCGTCTGTTGTCCGGGGTTGTTTTCAAACACCATATGATCGACTTGGATGTGAGAGCCGAAGCGAACCATGATGGCGCGGTTGCCTTTGTTGGGCTCCGATTGCGGGAGGAGGTTGTTCACTCCGTTCTCGTCGATTTTAAAATTCGAGAAGCTGACGTTGTCCACGCGGCTGGCGGTCGTGTTGTCGTAGGGCGCGAACACATTGAATTCCTGACCGACCTGATTCAGGTGATCGGCGACTTTCAACACGCTGCTCGCTCCCTCCCCTTGAAACGCGACATTGCTTTTCAAGATCAACAACGAGGAGTATTTCCCTCTCAGTTGGCTCAAGAGATACGTGCCTTTCGGGATATATACCGTCCCGCCGCCGTGAGCCGCTGCAGCGTCGATCGCATTTTGAATGGCAGCCGAATCGTCGACTTGGTCGGTGCCGTCCGCGCCGAAGTCTTGAATGTTTGCCACATAGGTTGTAGAGTCAGCCTGAGCGGGGAGGACTTGCAGGGTCAGCAACGCAGCGGCGGCGAGGATGGATGTTGTTTTTTTCATAGGAACCCTCCTTGGTTTACTTGGATGTAAATCATTTCTTATGTAGTATTGTACTGGTAATGATTTCGAACTTCAATCTAAAATTATGATTGCAGGATCGGCCCGTTTTTTCTTTTTTCCTCAATCGCTTGCTATTGGCTCCAGATATGGTATACTGAAATCAAATATAAGGATGAAACCTGAATTCACTCGTTGCAAAGGGGATCATTTTTAGATGAAGCCTTTTGCAATGTGTGAATTTTATTTATTTTACGGTGAATAAGAAGCGCATGTTAACAATCCCACTTTATGGAGGTTTTCTCAAATGCAAAACGGTACTGTGAAATGGTTCAACGCTGAAAAAGGTTTCGGTTTCATCGAGGTTGAAGGCGGCAGCGACGTATTCGTACATTTCTCCGCAATCACCGGCGACGGTTTCAAGACCTTGGACGAAGGCCAACGCGTACAATTCAACGTTGTTGAAGGCAACCGCGGCCCGCAAGCTGAAAACGTTGTAAAGCTGTAACTCCTAGCAGAACGACTGCCCCTAACTTGGTTAGGGGCAGTTTTTTTGTGTGTCAAAAAAACCAAGACCTCTGATTCCGGGAGGAAGGAGAGGTCTTGGTTCGATCCGAACGAATTTACTTAATAGTTGGGATAAAACGGAGTGGTCGCTTGACCCAGGTAATCGCCGATGCTGCCGGTCGTGCCGTCAGAGGCGGTCCAATAGCCGTTCAACTTCGCCGTATACAGGGTCAACGGCAGATAGCGAGGATAGGGGACATAGCCGCTCAGAACGCCTGCACCCGTCACCGATTTCATCGAGATGGTGCCGACATACGTGGAACCGCGGTAATAATCGATCCCCATGTTATACGTATAAGTCTTGGACTTATCGTTCGGGGAAAGTTGCCACATAAACTGCAGGTTGGCATCATCGGCCGACAGTGAAGCGGTTCCCCACGCGTTGGAATAGGAACCTTCGGGCTTGATGCTGTTGACACTGTACATAGAGAGGGGGCTCACCGAAGTTGCATGGTTTTGGACGGTCGATGCGCTTGCCATCATCGGCATCAAGGCAGTCGCAAGAACGCCGGCAGTTGCGAGACAGGCTGCGATTTTTTTCATCGGGATCACCTTTTTCATTGTTTAGTAGATTACATCTATCACTATACTGTGATATTTTTTATTTTTCAATATATATTATTGTATTTAATGAAAAACTACGCGTTATACAACGATGCTCAACTCAAAAGGTCGTCTGAGAAGACAAAACAGAGCAGGGGTTCGTTCCCGTAGCTGTGGCGCGACTGCCGGCGGTGTTATTTTCCTTTCTACAGGGATCGCCTCAAAGAAAAGGGAACAGGCGATCCAAGCGGCGAGATAGTGGGGAAAGGGCGTTTTTGTTTTTTGAGGAAAAGTCTAGTATATTGAGAGGGTCGTATTTGCAGATTGTGAAATTCAGGAAGGCGGGGGTGTCGTCGTATGATCATCGACGCACGAGAGTTTACTGTGAAAGGACTGCGGTACTCCATCCGCTCGGCGATCGCACCAGACGCCGAACAGTTGTCGGAAGTGCGCGTCCAAATCGACGGCGAAACGGAGAACATGGACCGGGAAGCGGGCGAGGGGTTTCTCGATGTGCCGGGATTCCAGCAGATCATCCAAGAGGACACGGAGTTGCCGAGAAACTTGTTCTTGGTCGCCGTCGCCGGGGAGCGCATCGTCGGGTATTCCAGATGTGCGGGCACGTACTTGAAACGCTCCGCTCACAAAGTGGAGTTCGGCGTCTGCGTCCTCCAAGAGTTCTGGGGCTGTGGCATCGGCAAGCGGCTTCTGCAGGAATCCATCGCGTGGGCCGACGCACACGGCATCCGTAAAATCACCCTCCACGTTCTCGAAACCAACGAAAAAGCCATCCGGCTCTACGAAAAGCTCGGCTTCGAGCGGGAAGGGATATTAAAAAATGACAAACTCCTCTCCGACGGAAAGTACTACAACACCGTGGTGATGGGAAGATTCCACGACTAAGACATCGAGCGCATCGAATACATAAAAAACGCCACCAGCCTCGTGCCGGTGGCGTTTTTGCTTCGCTTTATTCCTCGATGGAACCTCCGATGGTTTGCAGATGCGCCCGGAACGAATACCCCGGATCGCTCGCCCGCTTCTCCAGATACTCCGCAAACCGCAGCTGATCCCGCAAGGTTTTTCCCGAACGGATCAAGTCCGCTTGCTTGCGTTCCGTCTGGGAGATCGCCGCGGCAATCTGCAACAGTTGCTCCACATCCACCGTACCGGACACGAACAGCACCCCGTCGTCATCCGCAAACACAAGGTCGTCCGCCGTCACTTGAAACTCCCCGAAGGAAGCGCTTTCCAACGCCTCCTCTTCGCGAGCGTCCAACCGCTGCGGCCCGGTCGGGCAGGAACCGTAGCTGAACACCGGGAACCCGATCTCGCGCAGTTCGAACGTATCTCGATGAAGACCCCAGACCACCATCCCCGCCAAGCCGCTTGCCGCTGCTTCCAAGACGGTCAAATCGCCGATGCACGCTTCCTGCGTTCTGCCTTGGTTGTCGATCACCAGCACATCTCCAGCCGCCGCGCCATGCATCGCTTCCAAAAAAATATCCACACTCCCGTAATGCCGCACCGGCAACACGCGTCCGGCGATACGAGTTCCTGCCGTAATCGGTTGAATACCCGCCGGAGCGACACGGTACGGAACCTTCATCCGCAAGCAGGCATCGGCGAGCAGCGGGGTAGACAACGTTTGAAACACTTCGTTCAAATGGACCAGCCTCCATTTCCTGTTTCTACTTTCAATATAGTGCAAAGGGCGTTGGGATACCATCTCTTTTGCGTACAGCCGCAACGGAGGTTTGTTCGTAAATTTATAAACTTAGAACAGGTTAAGGTATTGTATATACAATTCTTGCTCGATGCATTATAGTAAGTTCACAAGATTTGTAGACAAGAGGAGATGTCAGTATGAGAGGATTCGCGGGAGTTCTGGATTGGAAGCGGGAGGCAGCCGAATCATTCACTTGCCAAGATGCCGCAGTGAACGCACAACGAGAAGTAACGGCCGCCGCCGAAGGGGGCCTGTACAACCGCAACGAGATCCAAAACGAGCTGTCCAACGCCGGATACCGCTTTGCAAAAAACGGAACTCTCGCGGACCTGTTTCTAGCCGCCTACCTCCATTGGGGCGACGGGTTCGTCGAGCGCTTCGCCGGAGCGTTCGCGTTCGCGATCTGGGATGCCCGCGAGCAGAGGATGATCTTGGGGCGCGACCAACTGGGGATGAAGAATTTGTACTATTCTGACCGGGGTAGCGTGATCCCGTTTGCCACCGAGTTGAAACAAGTCCTCGCACACCCCGCCGTCTCGCGCACGGTCACAGGGGAGGGTCTCGCCGAACTTTTTCTCAAAGGGCCGTACTTCTCGCCCGGAAACGCGGTGTTCTCAGACGTGCGGGAAGTCAAACCCGGCCATCTCGTCATCTGCACGACTGCCGGAACGAAGAACATTTGCTATTGGAACTTGCAAAGCCTCCCGCATGAAGATTCGCTTGAGCAGACGGTTTCCACGCTCGATAAGCTGTTGAATGCACACGTATCCGAGTGGAAGGAACTCCCGACCCCGCCGACGTTGATTTTGTCAGGCGGGTTGGATTCCAGCGGCTTGATGGGGATGATGCACCGCTCGTTTGGACAAGCGCACCCGGAGTGGAAGTCGTTCTCCGGAAACACGGCGGAAAGTTACGAAGCCGAAGACACGGAAGACTTGGATTTCGTTTGGGTGCGGCGGATGGCGGAGCACTTTGGCGTGACGAACGAAGAGGTGCTGTATGACTTCGCCGCTGCTTGGGAGCGCAACGACCTTCCGCGTCACCTGCACGCTCTCCCCACACAAGCCAAATTCGAAGCGATGCTCCACCAGATCTACAGCGTCATAAAGCCACAGAATCCCTGTGTCGTCATCGGCGAAGGGGCGGATGAACTGTTTGCGTCGACGCATCATTTTTACAGCGAGCGTCGAGTCGGGGATGCAAGTCAGCCATGGTTGCCGGAGCAACCCGCGATCTACGCGTCGCCCGACGTGCTGCGGTCGATTCGCGCCGAAGAGTACGCGCGAGAGCAAGGGGCGGCGCTGTTCCGCGAAGTTTCGTTGTTGCCCGGCGACGATGAACCGAACGTGCGGATGCGGCAGTTGACCTACTTGATGATCAAGGAATACCTGCCCTACCTCCTGCGCCGCAACGGACTCATCACCGACGACGTCGGCGTGCGCCTGCAGATGCCGTTCGTGGATCATCGCTTGGCACAGTACGCTTGGAACATCCCGTGGGAGATGAAAAACTACCGCAACCAACCCAAAGGCGTGCTGCGGCAAGTCTTCCGCTCCTACCTGCCCGACGCCGTGATCGACCGGAAAAAAAGCAATCAGCCGGTGGTGTTCAAAAGTCCCTACGCCCAGAAACTCCGGCAAGCGGCAGAGCGTTTTTTACAAGATCGCAACGCGCCGCTGTACGACTTGGTTGACCGCGGGCAAATTCGCAAGACCTTGGACGAGGGCGTGATCGAGCGCGATAAGCTGATGAGGTGGCGGCTGGATTACTACCTGCAGATCGATCACTGGATGCGGGAGTACGGGGTGGAGGTCAAGATCTAAAACCGTCCGACAGTATAGAAACGAAAAACTCCTGACCCCGCCCGGGATCAGGAGTTTTTTCCTGCATCTTAAATCTTAAACTTCGCCAACAACCCTTGCAACTCGTCCGCCATCTTGGAGAGCGCCTCGGACGTGGAGGCGATTTCCTCCATCGAAGCCAACTGCTCTTCCGTTGCCGCCGAGACGTTTTGCGAACCGGCGGCTGCCGTTTCCGCGAAGTCGGCGATGCTTTGGATCGCCAGGACGACGTGCTCCACGCCGATCGTCATCTGCTGCGCGGAGGCGGTGACTTCTTGGACTTGGGTGGTGACATGCTCCACCGCGTCTTGAATCTGTTGGAACGAATCGTTCGCTTCGTTCACCACGCCGATCCCCGCATCCACTTCGACGATCCCTTCCTCCATCGACGTGATCGCGCGGTGCGTGCCGCTCTGGATCGAGACGACCAACTCCGCGATCTGCCGCGCCGAACCGGACGACTGCTCCGCCAATTTGCGCACTTCATCCGCGACCACCGCAAACCCGCGTCCATGCTCTCCGGCGCGGGACGCTTCAATGGCGGCGTTGAGCGCCAGCAAGTTGGTCTGCGCCGCGATCCCGGTGATCACGTTGACGATCTCGCCGATCTGCTGCGAACGCGCCGCGAGATCGCGCACCGATTCCGCCAACTGGTGCACCGTTTTCTGAATCGATTGCATCTGCGAGATCGCCGTGTTCATCGAGGCGCTCCCGTTCTGCGCGAGGTTCGCCGCCAGCGCAGCGCTTTGGGAAACGGTCTGCGCGTTCCCGGCGATCTGCCGGATGCCGATCGACATCTCTTCCACCGCGCGCGTGCTGGATTCCACGCGCACCGTCTGCTCGTCGGTGCCGACAGCCAACTGCTCAATCGTCTCGGCGATGTGCTCCGTCGCTTTCGACGTTTGCTGCGAACTTGCCGACAGCTGTTCCGACGACGACGCCAGATGCATCGACGTGTCCATCACGTCGAGCAGCACGCGATGCAGCGACTCCCGCATGACGTTAAACGCCACGCTCAAACTCCCCAGTTCGTCCTGCCGGTGCACGTGAATTTCCTGGGTGAGATCGCCCTCGCTGAGCGCCTTCGTCGCGGCGATCAAGGTGCGGATCGGGCGCATGATCGAGCGGATCACGGCGTAGACCAGCCCGGCGCCGATCACAAACGCCACCAGCAACGTCGCGAGCGTCCGCATGAAAATCGGCTGTGCCGCGTCTGTCGCTTCCGACAAATACAGCGTGCCGATCAACTTCCATCCGGTCAGGGTGTTCGTGCTGAACAACAACTCTTCCGACTTGCCGTTCTCCGTCGTCGTGAGTTGACCGCTTGGTGCCTGATAGACCGTATCGAGAAAGTCGCCCTTCGCTTCCGACCCGATTTCAGCGGCGGGGTGGACGAGGAGCTTGTGGTTTTTATCCAAGATGGCCGCATAGCCCTGTTTCCCGATGTGGACGCCGTGCACGGTTTCCGCCAGCGCTTCCAAGCTCAAGTCGGCCGCGACGACGCCTTGGCCGTCCGCCGTCGCGCGCGCGATCGTGACGGTGATTTGCTTCGTGTCGGTGTCCACGTAGGGCTCGGTGATCACCGTTTTGCCGGTGTCCGCCATCGCTTGCCGGTACCACGGGCGTTGGCGGGGGTCGAAGTCTTTCGGCAACTCGACCTGCGGCGCGATCAACATCTTCCCGGACGCAGTCCCGATGTACGTGTGCATCAGCTCTTTGTGCAGGTTTTCATACTGGTTCAGCGGCTCCAACAGGTTCGCCGCCTCATCGCCCGCTTTCAGGCGCTGTGCCAAAAATTCCACATCCGTCACCGTGGGCTGCACGTTGCGGTCGATCAATTGGTTGAGCAACTGCACGTTGTCTCGCGCTTGTTCCACCAATTGCTGCCGGATGTCCGCTTTGGCGGTGCTGTACGAACCGTACGCAATCGCCAAACTCGGAGCGAAGAGGATAAGTGCAAACGACAAAATCAATTTCTTGCGCAGGGTCATGCGAAACCTGTTTTTCATCTGTTGCCGATCCCCTTTGTTGTCTCGTTCTAGATGCTGACAAGATGATTGAGAAAAAGATTCGACAATTTCGCCAGATTTCCCTTCACCTCTTAATTATGATAGAACCATGTAAAAACTTCCAACCGGCCAGAGGTGCATTTTGTATTTATGTATAAAATATTTTGTGATACCATAGAAATGTAACGTATAAGTAAATGTAATATTTCCTTGAAAAACGCAATTCCACAGGAGGCAATAACCATGACAGGGCTCACCGGCTTTCTTGATTGGAAGCAACGCATCGCACAACCGAGAGAACTCCTCCGCAGCATGTCGCAACCTCTCGACGTTGTCCACACGCACTATGACGCTCACGCCGCGATGGCGTCCTCGTCGCTTGCCGGCTCAGACGGCGTCACCGTTGCCGTTTGGGGCTATCTCTACAACCAAGAGGAACTTACGCGCGATCTGCAAAGCGCAGGTCACCGCTTCCAAGGCCGAGAGCTCCCGGAACTGTTCCATACGGCGTTTCTCCACTGGGGGGACTCGTTCGTCGAGCGGCTCGCCGGGGCGTTTGCTTTTGCGATCTGGGATGCCCGTGAACAACGGTTGCTCCTCGGACGCGATCACATCGGCATGAAGAATCTATACGTTTCGGACCGAGGCGACTCCTTGGCGTTCGGCACCGAAATCAAAATGGTCTTGGAGCACCCGGACGTCACGCGCAACGTCGCGGCAGACGGGTTGATCGAACTGCTCGCCAAGGGGCCGTACTTCTCACCCGGACAGGCTGTCTTCGCCGACGTTCGGGAACTCCTGCCGGGCCATCTCTTGATCTGCACCCCGCATGGAACCCGAACGCACCCATATTGGAACGTGCAATCCCGCCCGCATGAACATTCTATTGAAGAGACTGTGCACAACATCGACTCGCTGCTGCAATCGCACGTGATCCAGTGGGGAAATCTGCCGACCCCGCCGACGGTCATCCTCTCCGGCGGACTCGATTCCAGCGGATTGACCGCCATGATGCACCGCTTCTTCGGACACAAGCACCCGGATTGGAAGTCGTTCTCCGGCAATACCAAGGAAACGTACAACGTGGAGAATGCGGAAGACATGGATTTCACATGGGTGAAGCGGGTCGCCGAACACTTGGGCATGCAGGATGAGGAATTTCTGTTCGACCTCGACGCGCTCTGGGAGATCAACCACATCCCGCGCCGCGCGCACGACCTCCCCACAGAAGCGAAGTACGAAGCTTCCACCTATCAAATCTACCGCAAAATCGGCGAGCAATACTCCGTCATCGTCAGCGGCGAAGGATCGGACGAGATGTTCGCTTCGATGTACTGGTTTTACCGCGACCGCCAAGCGGGAGACCCCAAATTCCCGTGGCTGGCACCGCAAACCTCGATCTTGGCATCACCCGCTCTCCTAGAAACCCTTCAAGCTTCCGACTACCTCCACGAATGCGGCCTGCGTCACCTGCGCGAAGTTCCGACGCTCCCCGGAGAGGACGAGCCGAACCGCCGCATGCGGGAACTCGCCTATTTCACACTCAAAGAGTACCTTCCTTACAACATGCGCCACAACGAACGGATGGCGGCCGCCGCCGGCGTGCAACTGCGGATGCCGTTTGTCGACCCGCGCCTCGCGCAATACGCGTGGAACATCCCGTGGGAGATGAAAAACCACAACGACCAACCCAAAGGAATCCTGCGCCGCACCTTCCGCAACTACCTGCCCGACTTCATCGTGGATCGGAAAAAAAGCAACGTCCCGATGGTCTTCCAAAGCTCCTACCCCAAGCGCCTGCACGAAGCGGCCGAAGCGATTCTCCGCGACCCGCAAGCGCCGCTCTACGACTTGATCGACCGCGAACACCTCCGCAAAATCCTCGACGAAAAAACGATCGAGCGCGACATGTACATGAGATGGCGCTTGGATTACTACTTGCAAATCGACAGCTGGATGCGCGAGTACCGCGTGCAGTTGCGCGTCTGACGGCACATAACATCCACCTCCAAGGCACACAATACACGAGGACTCCCAATAAACTCCTCTCTTGGAGGTGACGCACTCGATGGACTACACCCCTGAACAACGACGTGAAATGGAGCGCTCCTTCTCGGCGATCTCTCCGTTTGAATTCAAAAACAAGCTGATCGAACTGGCAGAGGGCCGCAAAAAATGCGCGCGGGCTCTGCTCGATGCCGGTCGCGGGAATCCAAACTGGATTGCGTCCACGCCGCGCGAAGCTTTTTTCACCCTTGGGCAATTTGCGGTGCAGGAGTGCCGCCGCGTGTGGACGGAACAAGACCTCGCAGGCATGGCGCAGCGCGAAGGCATCGCCGAGCGCTTTGCGCAGTACGCGAAGCAGCAGTCCGACGCGCCTGGGATGGCGTTGCTCCAAAACATCGTCAACTACGGCATCGAGACCAAGAACTTCGACCCGGACCTCTGGGTCTATGAATTGGTCGACGGGATCATCGGCGACAACTACCCGGTCCCGGACCGCATGCTGATCCACGCGGAGCAAGTCGTCCGCGATTTCGTCGTGCAGGAGCTTTGCGGCAACGACACGACGAGCGGCGCGTTCAACTTGTTTGCCGTCGAAGGAGCGACCGCCGCGATGTGTTATCTGTTCGAAACATTGGCGTCGAACTTCCTGCTCACGCGCGGAGATAAGATCGCGATCACCGTCCCGATCTTCCCGCCGTATGTGGAAATTCCCGAGCTGGAGCGCTACCGGTTCGACGTGGTGGAAATTCACGCAAGCGGGGTGGACGAGCAGGGGAATCACACGTGGCAATTTCCCCGCGAAGAGATGGAGAAGCTCGCCGACCCGTCGATCAAAGCGTTTTTCCTCGTCAACCCGAGCAACCCGCCGTCGGTCGCCGTCCAGCCGGAGACCGTCCAACAGATCGTCGAGATCGTCAAAACGCGCAACCCGAACTTGATGATCATCACCGACGACGTGTACAGCACGTTCGTGGACAACTTCCGCTCGCTGATGGTGGACTTGCCGTACAACACGGTCGGCGTCTACTCGTTCTCGAAATACTTCGGCGTGACCGGCTGGCGCTTGGGTTTGATCGCCGTGCATGAGCACAACGTGTTCGACCGCCTGATCCAACAGCTTCCCGACGAGCAGAAGCAGAGCCTGCACAAACGCTATTCGTCCATGACCCAACACCCCGACGAAGTTCCGTTTCTCGATCGGATCGTCGCGGACAGCCGTTCTGTGGCGCTCAACCACACGGCGGGTCTTTCCACGCCGCAACAGGTGCAGATGGCGATCTTCTGCGCGTTTGCGCTGCTCGACAGGGAGAACGCGTACAAGAACTTGACCAAGGACATCTGCCGCCGCCGCATGAGATTGCTCTACGAAGGCTTGGGTCTCCCGCAGCCGCAATTGAAGTATCACGCCGATTACTACACGGAATTTGACTTGGAAGTCTGGTCGAACCACCACTACGGCAAGGATTTCACCGATTTTCTGCAAAAAAAGTACGAGCCCGTCGACATCCTGTTCCGCCTCGCGGAGAACTCTTCGATCGTGTTGCTGAACGGGGGCGGCTTCCACGGACCGACGTGGTCGATTCGCGTGTCGCTGGCGAACCTGAACGACGAGCAGTACAGGCAGATCGGAGAAGAGCTGCACAAAGCGTTGGATCAATATGCAGCCGAATGGAAAGCATCACAAAAAACACCCGCGCGCTGAGGCGACGGGTGTTTTTGGGGTCTGTGCGTTTTCAGCACGACGTGGGATTAGTAACCGTAACCAGCACCGTATCCCGGAACCAACAGGAAGAACAGAACGAAGATGATCAGAAACACAACCGCCCAACGGGTGTAAGCACCGAAAGCACCGTACATCAGGAATCACCTCCCTCGGAAGTTCCCGACAAGATTAGTTGCAATGCATGGTCGTCGTTTGTACCGGGTAGCAGTACGGAACGAGAAGGATAAACAGCACGAAGATGATCAGGAATACAACCGCCCAGCGGGTGTAACCGCCAAATACGCCGTAACCGTCCATTTTGCAACCTCCCCTCACTCAACTTACACCACATCCTATGGCAGTCCCCCCGTTCCAGCAACGGCGAGTGCCTAGTTGTCCGTGAAATGGGTGTCCGCCCGCGGGGGCGAGGCGCTTTTCACCAGAATCAAGCCAATTTTGATCAAACGGCCTTGCTTTTGTTGCATAATGCACCTACTCTCCCTGAAACTGCGCTTTCTTCACCGTAATAGGCGAAGATCAACTGGAGATGAACATGACGAATTCACAATTTCGAGGTATGATGACGAGAGTACATATCAGAGTCCCCGCTCCCGGTGCGTGCTTTCGCAGGAGTTGGGACAAACTGTTGGGGAAGAGTAGAAACAGGGACCACATATTGGAGGAGGAAATTGTCACATGCAAATCAACCATCGGATTTTCGACCTGGAGATCCAGAAACATAACCTGAACGACAATCAAGAGGAGTCGTTCATCGACTTCTTGATCGGCGGCTCTTCGGGGTTTGAAGGCTTCAATCGCCGTTACCGCCTGCTCTTGACACGCGTTGGCGGCGTCAACCAACCGCTGAAAGTTCTGCACGGCAGCTCCCAACCGTGCTTCATGTGCGCGGGCGGCTACTCCTGCCCGTCTTTGACCAAGCGCAAAGACGAAGTGTACAGCGAACTCCAAGCGCAACTCGCCGAGAACAACGAACCGGTCGGCGCGGGGCAAGAGTAATTCCCTTGCAGAAACGAGAAAACAGCCCAACCGACAGGTTGGGCTGTTTGACGTCTCGTCCATTTCATCAAGGAAGCGGCTTTCCCGAGACGATCTTGTTGGGCTCGCGGGGCTTGCCGTTCATGTACAGCGTCCAGATTTCCTCGCGGTTGTCCGGGCCGTGCATGTACACTTCCACCTGCTTCGTCTCGATCGGCGCGCCCCAGTCGGTTTTGATCACGGGGCCGTCGGAGATCTTGCCGATGTTGCTGTAGCTCAAGTTGCGCTCTTTCATCGCCGCGATCCACTGATCAAACGGCGGGATCGGCTGTTTGGGAGTTTCGTACTTGCGGGACGGGTTGTACGGCGGGGACGTCAACTCCATCGCCGCTAGCGTCCAGTCCGTTTTCAGCCCTTGGAAAAAGTTTGTGGCATCCGCTTGAAACTCGCTCCGCATGATCTCGTCTTCAGACGGCAACGCGGCCGCGCTGCTGGAGAACGCGGGCATCGCCGCCGTGCGCGGAGGCGGGCTGCCGGCAGCTTCTGCGGAATCTTTATTTTTTTGCTGCGGCGCGTGGTCGGGGAGCAGGAGCACAGCGGCGAGACACAGCGCGGAAAACCCGCCGACCGCCGCTTGCAAGGGTCGGTTTTGCAGAATCGGTTTGGCTTGGTGACGGGCCGCGGGCGAAGACAAGTACCTCTGCAATTCCTTCGAGAAAAATTGCAAGATCAACACCGCCCCGGCAAAAAACACCCCGGCACCCGCGACGAGCCACCAATAGCTGCGAATGTACTTCGCCCCGTACGCGACCAAACTGCCCCACTCGCCGTTTTTCGTCAAGTAGAGGATCACCGGCGGCGGCCCGTCGTCGACCATAAACGTCTCGCCTCCGCCGAGAAACACCGACAGAATCGAGAGCTGCCCGATCAAGAACAGCACGCCGATAAAGTCGGACAGAAACGCAAACAACAACTCCGGCCGCATGTGCGGCAAGATGTGCCGCCACACGATGCCCCTCGTGGAAGCGCCCATCGTGCGGGCGGCGTCGATGTACAGCCGTTCCGCGTAAAACTGCGAGCGATTGGCAAACTGGTTGGCGATTTGCGGCACGCCGATGCAGACGATCATCGCAAACAACAGCACCACCGTCTGATCCGGCGAGAGAAACGCCGCCGAACCAAACAGCGTCGGGAAGATAAACACCAGCGGCGGCACCGCGGACAACACCACATTCAAAAACGAAATCACGCCGCGCCCGCGCCCGGTCGCGCCGGAGAACAGCCCGCCGGGCAGCGCCAGCAAAAACCGCACCGCCGTGGCGAAAAACGCAAAGCCCAGCGTGTATTTCGCGCCGTTGAGCAACAGAGACAGAAGATCGTATCCGCGGTGATCGGTGCCAAGCCAATGCTGCCAAGAGGGGCCGAACGGCGGGGCGAGCATTTTGACTTTGCCTGTCGCGGGGTCGATGCCTTTCATGAGGTTCACCCGGTCGGCCGGGTCGATGCCGTAGGGCATGAGATGATGGCCGAAGAAAACGAGGAAGACCAGTAACAGCAGGAGTCCCCACGCGAGGCGGTATCGCCACGGGGAGTACGTATCGGGTGTCGGTTTCATTTACGCGCCCTCCTTGGTCGAAACGATCAGCATCCGTTGCAGGAGGTGGAGAATCCCGTGGGCGAGCAGAGCGAACGCGGCGAGGATTCCGCAGGTCGTCGGAAGCGACGTGACCAACAGCATCTTGGGAGTCAGCGCATAGCCGCCGAGCCCGAAAATGCCGCACATGACTTCCGACATGACGAGCGCCGTGATGCAGACGGTTACTGCGCGAGGCAACACGGCGAGCACATCGGCGGTCGTGTTGCGCAAGATGTGGCGCAAAAGCGTCGCTGTCGACGTCAGCCCTTTGGAGTACGCGGTTTTGATGTACGCCGCTTGCCACTCGCGATCGACGGCGATGCGCAGCGTCCCGTAGAGCAAGAGTGCCGGCATGATCGAGACGGTGAGCAGCGGAATCAACAGCGGCGTTTTGCCGGCAAACTGCATGATGAGCACGACGTTATGCCCCGCGAGTTTGGCCAGCAGAATTGCTCCGAATTGAAACAGCACGACGACGAGAAAGTCGGGGAGCGCCAACAGCAGGGCATGCCCCCGGTCCATCACGAGTCCGAACCGAGGCTTCCACGCGGAGAGAACCGCCAGTCCGTACCCGAGCACGACAGAGAGCAGAAACCCCGGAATCAAGTATGACAGCGAGCGGGAGATCATGTCGGGCAACAGTTCGGAAATCGGATACGCGCGGGTGGGGGTGGATTTGTACGTCAGCGTCCCGAGATCGCCGCCAAGGTATTGCGACACTTGTTGGTTCAGCCCGTAGACGTACGCCCGGAACGTAAACTTCGGCGGCGAAACTAGTACGGGTCGTGCTTGCACGATGTAGGGATTGGCTTTCAGCAACGTGATGAAGTCTTGCACGCGCCCAAACGGGACGTTGACGAGATTCGGCCCGGCCGTCGAGGTGCCCGGCACCGACTGCAACACGGCATCCAGCTTCAAGCCGTCGAGCGCGGCTTGGTGCGAGAGCTCCACTTGGACTTGGTCGAGCGCCTCGCGTTGAATGCCTTTGTCCACGTTGGCGACAAGAAAGATCCCGGCGAAGATGGACAGACAGATGAGAAGTGCTTTCAGAAACCTCAAACAAGAACCCCCTTTTATCAGAAATAGACACAGGAGTTTCCTGAAAGTTACAAAAAAAGACCCCGTCGCGCAGACAGGGTCTTATCTTTCATTGCGTGATTGGAATTTTTCTTGCCAACGTCGGAAGCGAGAGGCATTGGTAGAGGGAGATCGCGATCAACAGCGCGCCCATCGTCGCATACGCGCCGGTGACGCTGAGCCAGTCCGGAAACGTTACGGTGATCAAGAGCAGGGAGATCCCTTGCGACACCATCATCACCGGCGAGATCCAACCTTGGACGCGGCCCATCATCTTGGGGTCGACGAGTTGGGAAATCCACCCGAAAAACGAGATGTTCACCATCGGCATCGTCAAGCCGAACGCGAAATGGAACAGGAAGAACACGGGCACGCTCGGTGCGAACGCCGAGCCGACGAAGCAGCAGCCGCCGAGCAGAAAGCCCCACGAAAGCAAATTCCACAGCTTCATCGTCTTGGCGAGTTTGGAGACGATCGGACTTGCGATCAACACGCCGCTTCCCGACATCGCGCCCATCATCGCGGCGTAGGTCTCGTAGTTGTCCGGTGCGAGCACATACTTCAGTTTGAAGATCGGCATCACGCCCATGCCGCCGATGGTGAGCCCGAGGATCAACAGCCCGCCCATCAAGCGCACGAGCAGCGGGAAGTTCCAGATGTAGAGCGAACCGACTTTCAGGTCTTGCCAGACGGTGCGCACGTTCAAGCGGCGCCAAGAGGTCTTGCCGTTGGGCAAGCGGACTGCTTCGGAAACCGTGCACGAGCGAATCAACCACGACGAGATCAAAAACGACACGGCATCGATCAGCAGGGCTCCTTCGACGCCGATCGCCCAGTAGACGCCAGCACCGACCGAGTTGCCAAACACCAGCAGGACGCTCACCATCATCTGGTTGACGCCCGCCGCCGCCACACGCTCGTCCGGGCCGAGAATGCCTTGGGTGAGGGCGGCTTGCGCGGGGTTGAAAAACTTCTGGACGGCGCTGCGCAAGAACAGCACGGCGAAGATCAGCGGCAGCCAGCCGACGTGGACGGCGGCGAGCAACACCGCCGTCAGCCCGGCGCAGATCAGATTGGCGTTGGACGCGATCTTCTGCCTGTCCATCCGGTCGGCGAGCACGCCGACGATGTAGAATACGGTGAGCGTCGGCAGCGAGATCATCAAGTCTGTGAGCGTCGCATAGCCCGGCTGGTTGCCGAAGTGGTGCAAGAGGAAGAACATGAAAGAGATCGTGCCGATCTCCGAGCCCAGTTGCGACGTAAAATTTGCGAAAAACAGCCGACGGTACTGCGGGTTGGTCAGCACACCGAATTTGGATCGTTTGGTTTTTTGAGTTTCTTGGATCATGCCCAAAACGCCTCCTTCTGGCAAAAGCTTACGAGAAGGAAGCGCGGGGCGGCAACTTTTTCGATCATTGGCAAATCAATCGGGGAAAATTTCAGTGAGACCGAGCAACAAGTCGGAGAGGCCGTTTCGATCAAAGTGGTAGAACACATAGTGGCTTTGGCGTTTCGGTGTGACGAGCCCGGCCTCTTGCAGCTGTTTGAGATGTTTGGAAGCGGTGGCTTCCGAAATCGAGAGGAGGCCGGCCAGTTGGCGGGTGGAGCGCGGCTCTTGCGCCGCCAGTTGCAAAATTTGCAGGCGCGTGGCGTCGCCCGCCGCTTTTAACAGCTCCAGCAAACGGTCGGGCGGAACCGGGGCGCTTCCTTCCTCTTGCTGCTGCATCAACGGGTAGGCGATCAGCGGATGTTCGCCGCTGACGCCGAGCAGCAAAAACGGCCACGTGAAGTAGGACGGCATGAGGTACAAGCGCTTCTCCGGCGGAAACTGCACTTCGGTATCCAGCGTGTTGTACGTCACCGTGGCGGTGCGGGTTTTGAAGTTGACGAGCAGGTAGCGGGAGAGGTTGACCAGCCCGTGCAGCACCGACTTGCGCGTCATCACCCGCAGGCGGCGTTCGATGTCTTGGCGGATCAACGTCTGCATGTCTTGCCAGGTGTCTGCAAACGCCTCTTGCCAATACCGCGCAAACATCGCGAGAAACCGCTCCCGGTGCCGGACGGGGTCGTTTTTTAAATCGGAAAAAAACGCCTGTTGAAGCAACTCCGGCCGCTCGACCAGATCGGTGCTTTTCAAGGAATACCCGCCCAGCATCTCGTCTGCGTACCACGGCAACGGCTGCTCGCGCAGCCAGTTCAGTTGCCCGGCAAAGTCGGCGGGCATGTCGGCCACCCGCATGTCCCAGATCAGCGGGATGGCGTTATCGCCCCACATCGGCTCAAAGTAGTGCAGTTCGGCTTTGAGTTCGGCGCTCAACTGCTTGCGCGTGCGCAACACCCACGACGTGTGCAAGGGGAAGCGTTTCGGCAAATGGAGGATGTGCAGGCTTTGGAGCGCTTCTTGGGCGGGAGAGGGCGTGAACACGACGCGCTCCGGCGGCAAGTCGCGCAGGCGAAAGTGGATCGTCATGCGGGCCCCTCACTTTTTGAACCAACTGCGCAGCGCCCATTTGCGTTCCGAGCGTTTCTTGTATTTGGGAAGGCTGCGGTAGATGTCCACCGATTCGCGGAACGCCCGCTTCGCTTCTTCGGCCTTGCCGAGTTGTTGGTACAGCAGCCCCAGCCTGTAATACGCTTCACAGGAGGAGGAGTGAATTTCTTGGAAGTGTTGCAGCGCTTGCACCGCTTTGCCTTGGTCGACAGCGGAGAGCGCTTCCGCCAGCTTCAGATACGGCTCGCCGTACTTGGCGCGCGGGTTGAGCGCGAGGCCTTCGCGAATGCGGGCTTCTCCCGCTGCCAAGTTGCCGGTTTTCAACAGCGCATACCCGGACTCGCACAGCACATCGGCCGAATCGCGCATGACCAGACGGGCTTCTTCGAGCAGGGTGTGCGCTTCCTCGTAGCGTTTCTTGTCCAGCAGCAGGCGGGCGAGTTCGACTTTCGCCTGCGTGTCGTTCGGGTTGATCCGCAAGTCGTTTCGCAACTGCGAGATGCGCCGCGAGCGGCGGAACGGCTCCACCAAGCTCGGAAGCAGCCCGACGAAACGCCGGTCGGCGAGGTAGACGATCACCAGCAGCACCAGAATCGCCACGATCGGACTTCGCGTCAGGGTAAGCAAGATGTAAAAAAGAAAAAATTTACTCATGTCATCCTCCATCACTCCAGAAGTATGACCTCATTTTACCAGATTTTGAAACGAGAAGCCCCTTCCAAATGCGGCCGGAAGGGGCTTTTCTCTCCTGCTATTTGTTGTTGTTCGATGCTAATCTGGGAATCAGCTTGTAAGACAGGGCGATCAGCACCAGCGCCGCCGCGAGAACCAGCGTTCCGCTGAGCGGCGACGTGAGCAACACGCCGACGAAGATCACGATCAACGCGATCAAGGCAAGCAGCGAACCCGTCGCGGACGTCCCGGCGTTGCGGGCGCTCTTGATATGCGTGACCAAGAGCAGCATCCAGACGATCATGATCGCGAAGCCGGGGATGACCATCAAGAGATCAAACGTGTTCCCCTTGGCAAAGAACGCAATGATCACGCCGATGTACAAAAACGACGTCGACATCAGCATCGCCCGCACCGGCACTTTGCGGGCGGACAACTTGGCAAAAAAGCGCGGCGCCTGTCCGGCACCCGCTTGCGTGTACAGCATGCGGGACGCGGCGTACATGCCGGTGTTGGCGGCGGACAGCACGGCGGTCAACATGACGAAGTTCATCAAGTCGCCCGCGTACGGAATGCCGATCGCCGTGAACACCGTCACGAACGGAGAGTTGTCATCGAGTTGGTTCCACGGCACCAGCGACGTGATCACGAGAATCGGCAGCACGTAAAACACCAAGATGCGGACGATCACGCCGCGAGCGGCGCGCGGCACGACTTTCTCTGCGTCTTCCGTCTCGCCAAGCGTCATGCCGATCATCTCCGTCCCGCCAAACGAGAACATCACGACCAGCATCGATTGCGCGAGCCCCGACAGCCCGTTCGGGAAGAACCCGCCGCTGTCGGTCAGATGCGAGAAGCCGGTCGCCGGATGATCGCCGACTCCGGTGAACAGCAACACGCCGCCGATGATGATGAACAGCACCAGCGTGAGAATCTTCACGCCCGTCAGCCAAAACTCCGTTTCGCCGAACACGTTGACTTGAAACAAGTTCAACAGGGTGATGCCAAGCGACACGATCAACGACAACAGCCACAGCGGGACGCTTGGAAACCAATGGTTCAAAAACATGCCGGCCGTCGCGACTTCCGCCGACATGACCAGCACCCACGCAAGCCAGTAGTTCCACCCGGCAAAGTAACTGGTGAAGCGGCCGAGTATCGGCTCCATCAATTCGCGGAACGTCGCGGCTTTGGAATTTTGCAAAGCCAACTGTGCCAAGCCCTGCATCACAAACAACAGAATGATACCGCCTACTACGTATGACAGGATGACACTGGGTCCGGCCATCGCAATCGAGGACGAACTGCCCTTGAACATCCCGGCTCCGATCGCGCCGCCCAGCGCGATCATCATGATATGGCGCGCTTTCAGACTGCGCGCCAAGACTTCGTCTTGTCGTTGTTCTCTGCTCATGCTCTTCTGCCCCTTCTCTCTCCACTTTTCTCAACTGTAGTTATCTCACTTTTATACCACAAGGCTATCTTGTCGGCAAGATGATAAAATAAGGGTGAAGTTCCTAAATAGAACGGAGGAAGGCATGATGATCGATTCTTCGCATCTGGTGTTTCTGCTGCGCTTGGTGATCAGCGTGGTGTTGGGCGCGCTGCTCGGATTGGAACGCGAGCGCAAAAACAAATCGGCCGGGCTCAAGACGCACATTCTCGTCACGGTCTCCGGCTGTCTCTTGATGTGGCTGTCCACGCACATGTTTGACGACTTTCAAAACGATCCGCGAGTCAGCGTCGACCCGGCGCGCTTGGCGGCGCAGGTGGGAGGCGGCATCGGCGGGTTCTTGGCGGCGGGGATCTTCTTGCGCAGCGACCGCTTTGCAATCAGCGGGTACTCCACGGCAGGCATGCTGCTGTTGGCGCTGATCATCGGATTTGCCGTCGGCGGCGGGCAGTATTTCGTTGCGATCGTGACGGTGTTGATCGTCGTGGTCTGCATGATCTGGCTGGATCCGTTGCAAAACCGCCTGCACCGCCCGCGGCAAAAACGGCTCCTCTACACGTCGATCGACCGTCCGGCGCTCTTGGCGGACATCGCCACGATCCTCGGCAAACACCGCGTCAACATCATCGACGTCTCCATCCATGAGGAAGACGGGACAGCTATCACCGAAATGGAGCTGACCGCCCCGCCGAATCTGGATTGGGAGAAAGTCGTGCTGGAGCTCTCCGCCGTGGAAAGCGTGACGTCTGTTACGCTTCAATAACCACCAGCGAGAGGTTCTGCGTGCGCGCTCCGGATCGGATTCTTCGTCGAGCAACAGCGACGAGTACGCTTGGTCACCGTAATCTGATTTTTTACCTTCCTGGAGTTAATAGGTGTTACAATGAATATCTAGGAAGGCGAAATATTTGGACAAATATCGTGCGTGGATTTTGCTGGTGTTGTGCAATTTGTTTTGGGCAGGCAATTACGTGTTCGGCAAATTTGTCGTCACGGAATTGACTCCGCTGTGGATGACGGCTGCGCGCATTCGTGCTGTTGGTGCCGATGGCGCACTTTGTGGAACGTCCGCACTGGAGAGTTGTGTTGCGCCGTTGGCCGCTTTTGCTTTGCATGGGGCTGACCGGATCGCTTCTGTACAAATTTACTTTATATGAAGCTTTGCAATTTACCTCCGCCACGTCGGCTGCGTTCGTGCAAGCGCTCAACCCGGCGGTGCTGGTGTTGTTTGCGATGATTTTTTTGCGGGAGCGCTTACATGGAAAGCAGACGACAGGGTTGGTGGTGTCGTTGATCGGCGTGCTCGTCTTGCTGTCCAAGGGCGACTGGAATGTGTTGCTTGCTGCCGACTACAACCGGGGCGACCTGTTGATGGTAGCGGCGCTGATCTCGCTGCTCTTGGGCACGCCGATCACGCTCGCTCAACTGCTGGGCGACTTGATGATCTTGGTCGGGGTGTACTTCACGCCCCGTGTTCAGAATCGACCTATACTTAATGAAGAAATTCGTTCCTGAGAATCTTTCAAAAAACGGGCCCTGCACACGGGACAGGTGCCTGAGGCAGCGGGGCGTGCTTTTCCATAAGATGTACTATCTCTCAGGAAAGGCGTGATTGGCATGTACGGTGTATTCGGCAGCTATACGCAATGGGCGGTTGTCTTCCTGATCATCTTCGTCCTGTTCTTCTTGTTGGTCCCGTGGTGCTAATCCGAACGTGAGGGAATGAAAGCAGACAGGTCCCGATCCTGTCTGCTTTTTTTCAAATAGAGAAGAGGGGGGAGAAAGGTGTGGAAGGCGTGGAAATCGCTCCTCTCAACCCTTCAGCAAAGCATTGACATCACAACGGCCGTCTTGCTCTTAACCGGGCAGCTCACAGTCCGCTCCATCATCTTCTCCATCGGATCGGAATTTCGCCTCTCTGTGACAGGACCGATTCTTGGCGGACCGCGAGCCGTGCCTGTCGTCCAAAGTCCCGGCATCGCATTTGGAATTGATGCGACGGATGTGTTCCTTGCGTTGTTGTTGATCCTCGAACAAATCCAAGTGATCGGGCTCTTCATTCAGACGGGACGTTTGAGTTTGCTGATAGGAGGGCCGGTGTTCGGCAGTCGAAGGATTGTGCCGAATGTGCCGGGTCAGAAAAACTAATCGGAGGAGGCGTGAGACTTGCCTCTGTTCAATTTGCCTGCGATCCAATTGCCGACCGGAACGCGGTTTTATATCGCGGCTTTCTTGGCGGTGTTTTTTTTCTTCTTTACCAAGATGGAAAGCACAACCCAGTCGGAGTCGTCAAACCAGTCGAAATCCACTCAATAAAGACACCTGTTCTGCCTTTGCGGAACAGGTGTTTTTTTGTTAGAGGGGGAATTGTCAATAAACCTTGTTTTGTGTTAAATTTACTGTACTAATTTTCACGGCGCTGTTATTATAATTGTTGGAATCTATGAACGATATAGGCGGTGGCACGATGATCCTGGATCAAGAGATGACAATCGGACAACGTTTTAAGAAATATCGCAAGGAAAAAGGCCTTTCGCAGCAACAGCTGTCGGAGGGCATTTGTTCGTATTCGACAGTCAGCCAGATCGAGTGTGACCGTGCGCTGCCGTCTGTCGGGACATTAGAGAAGTTGGCGGAGCGCTTGAGCGTTCCGTTGCGGGAAATCTTGGGCGAGCAAGAGAAGAGCGGCGATGTCTCGTTTCAACTCGATTTACTGCGCGTCTCCGTTACCAAGGGGGACTACAAGTACGCGTTGGAGTTGATCGCGGAGCTTGAAGTGCAAGAGCTATTGGAGCACCAGCGCCATGTGCTGTTTCTGTGCCGGGTGGAATGTTTGACTTGCACAGGGGAACCGCAAGTCGCCGCGCGAATTGCGACAGAGTTTGTGCAGACGCAAGAGAAGCAGCAAACGATTTCTGACGAAATGCTTTGCGACGCGTATTACAAATTGGGCAAAGCGTATTATTACTTGCGCGATTTTGAAAAAGCGTTCTCGTCATATGAGCACGGGTATCATATTTCTTTGCGCTTGGAAAATATGACACGAACAGCGGCGCTTGTGACGCTTCATTTAGGGATGCTTTGCGGCCAATTAGGGTTTGAAGACGACGCTCGGCAATATCTTGACATTGCCCGCGAGTATTTCGCGGACAAGACCGACCTCGTCAACTTGGCTCGTTCGATGCTCTCCCTGGCGATCGCAACGAAAAACAAAGAAATTTTGATGGAAGCTCTGAGTTTGTACAATTCTTTGAATGATATCAAAAACGCCTACATCGCGCGTCAGTATTTCCTCTACTATTACGAGTCGCAAGTCGACTACCAAAGCGCGGTCAACGAGCTGCAAGAGATCGCATTTAAGTTCGATTCAGAGCTCAAAGACCCGGAAATGTCCGTGTATATGTACGGGCGGGCGTTTATGGTCAGTTTGAAGAGCGGAGATGTCGAGTTGGGTGAAATAAATCTAATTGAAGCTGAACGAATTTCTACTAAAGTGAAAAATCAGGACTCTCATCGAATTGCTTATCTTCACAGGTGTAAAGCGCTTAATGAAATGTCGAAGAAAAATTTTGAAAATGCTATTATACAGTCGTTAAAATCTAGCGAATTATATGGTAAGATGAAGATGTACTCGCAAAGCGCTGAATCGTTGCAAATCTCCGCGGAAGCATACTCCCAAATGGGCAAATTCCAGGAGGCGTACGAAGTGCTTACGCGAGTGAATAAACTTCTTAGAAGAGACGGAAGGGAGTCATACGAATGAAGAAAGTAATCCTGCTGGTGGTTCTCTCGATGATGGTGACCGGTTTTGTTTCGACTGCGAAACTGGTAGCTCATGAAGAGTTTCCGTTCGAATTGAAAGTTGCCGTAAAGCTTTAATATTATTTCGTTCATAAAAACCGCCCGTGTCGAAACGGGCGGTTTTTTGTTGTGTTTTGCTTGGTAGTAGAACCTACGCAAACTACTATCAAAACTACAGATTTTTTATTGGAATGGAATTCGCTACAATTTGGCATATACCAAGTATTTCAAGAGAGGGGCAGCGTGTATGACTCTAGGCGAGAAGATTCGTAAGGTGCGGGTCGGCAAAGGTTTTGCACAGATCGAGTCGACGGAGGGGCGTGCGGCGTCAGGCGTCCTGAGCGCAATTGCGGACCGGCTGGAGGGGGCGCTGGATCCAGTTACAATAGAGAACGAACGTCGCGCGCAAGCTCTCGGCCGCTACCAAACGGCTATGGAGCGAAAACAAAAACTGGATTTTGCGGGGGCTTTGGACCTATTGGAAGAGTTGCTGATGCAACCCTTTTTTGGTGTGTCGGAGGGCGAATTGATGTGTGAGACGGCGGAGTGCTACTTGCACGAAGGCAATCACCCGGAATCGTTCCATTGGTACCATTACGCACTGGAAGCGGCGAGCGCCGCCCAAGACCAAGCGGCTTTGATCCTCGCGTACAAGGGCCTCGGCCATCTGGAGTTCGCTCAAGGGAGGTTTCCCTATGCGCTCCGTCACTTTGACCGGGCGCTTGCGCTCTCCGAGCGTCTGCCGAACCAAAACGGAGCGCTGACGACGCATCTGTACGTGTTGCAAGGCCTTTGCCAGAAGCGGATGCAGAACATGAAAGACGCGATGCAATGCTTCCGCTTGGCGGTCTCCTGCTGCGAAGGCACCGTGAACCGCCGCTCGGCCGTGTGGTTGTTGCTGCTGATTGCGCGACTGTTTCGAGAGATGTCGTTTGAGTGGGAAGCCAAAGCGTACACCGAACGGGCGGCGTCTCTGCTGCGCGAAGACCCGCTGCTGGAGGATACGGACATTCCCACTCACTACGGCGTACTGCTTGGCATCCCCGGCAACATGGAGGAAGTTTGCAAAGTCCTGCGCGAGTACCTGACGCGGTTGGACGACGAAGGTTATGCGTTTGAAGCGGGCATCGGGTATGTGGAACTGGCGAAGATGCTGCTGGCGGTCGATCCCAAGCAAGCGGACGCCGTCTGCCGGCTGGCGTTCGAGCGGCTGCCGGATGAGCCCCAGTACGAGAGCGCCGTCTGCGCGCTGCTCGGAGAGATCGCCTGCAAGCGGGAAGCGTACCAAGCGGCGCTTGGGCACTACCAGCGGGCGGCCGACGGGTTCAAGCAGATGAAACAAGCCAAGCAATGGGCGCATGCGATGCAAGTGATGTCGTGGATTTACCGCAAACTGGAGGGCGCGCGCATCTCGTAAGCAGAGAACGCAACAGAAGTGTCACAGGATGGCTGTTTTTGGCTATTTAACGAAACCAAACCTTCGCATAAAATAGAGGTAGGCCCTGCGCGGACCAAAGTCGTGTAAGGAGCGATCGGCTTATGTGGGAGAAACAATTGCAGTGGTTGTCCGCTGCAACGCCGTGGGATTGGTTTTGGCACATCGTTGCCGCCGTCCTCTGCGTCTATTTCAGTGTTCCTCAGTTGTGCTGGCCGATGATCTCGCGCGTGATCAAGTGGTACAAGAAACGCAAAGGGATCGTCGATCAACCGTCAACCAGCGAATCGAGCGTCGTTGACCGCCCCTGACTGTTCATGAACGCAAAAAACAAGCGGGAAATCTCCCGCTTGTTTTTTTTTTTCTGCGTGCAGGGTGTTACCAATAGTACGGACGTGCAGCCAACGCGCCGGCGGCAAAACCTACCGTCAAGCCGGCCAGAGCCGCAAAGGGGACCCACAGAGCGCCGAAAAACACCGAAGTCGCTTCTGCGCCGTCAAATCCACGGTCGGCCGTTTGGAGCGTGAGGGAGGGATTGGCAGCGGAAATCATCCCCGCATAGCCGTGCGGCGTGACATACACTCCCTCCGGAGTGACGTGGCGGACGGTCGCATGGATGCGCCGGCCGTCATGGTGGTGCAAGGTGACTTGCTTGTTCACCATCTTGCAGCACTTTTTGTACAACGGATGATGAGCCATCTGGATTCCTCCTTTCGTAACGCGGATACTCAATTCTATGTGGACTTTTGTACAGGCGGCACGGCGGATGACACGGTTTTTATTTAAATTCCACAATTAAAATGGATCATTTTTCCGTCGAGAAACGACAAAATTTTACAATTTAATTCATTGACTCTATGAAAAGGTAAATTTATGATACAAGTAGGGGTAGGGAGATTGACTTGAAGTATCAAAATTAAGAAGCGAAGGAGCGATTTTGAAATGAAAGATCTGTTGGAACAAGCCATCGAATCTGGACGCAATCGACTCTTGACGGAAAATCCATACTTCAAGCTGCTTCCTGACAAAAAAGACCCCGCTGATTTTGAAGCCATGTGTGTTGATCTCTATCATCTTTCCGGACAGTTTCTGGACGCGATCACGATGCGCTACGAGCGCTTCCACGACGCGCCGGAATCGATTTTCAAGTCGCACATGGAAGAAGAACGCGGTCACGCGGAGATGTTGCGCCGTTGGATGTTGCAGATGGGGATGAAGGACCCGGCGGAGCAATTCCCGAGCGTGGAGACGGAAAATTACATTTCGCTGATCTACCGGGCGGCGACCACGCTGTCGAAAAATCAATCGTTGTTGGTGATCAATGGCGCCGGTGAGGGAACAGCGCAAGATTACTATATGGAAACGTACCGACACTTCCAGAACCTGGGGTTCCCGAAGTTGAACTACTGGTTCCTGCATGCGGAAGTCGACCAAGAGCACGGCAACATCATGCCGTATATCTCCGAGTTGACAGAGGAAGAGGCGCGGCAGGCGCTCCATTTCGTCGAAGTCGCGATGGAAGCGATTTACGAGATGAAGGCTGGCTGGCTCCAATAAAAATTTGGGAAAGGGCCTGGAACTCGACATCCAGGCTCTTTTTTTGTCGAACGAAATATGATAAATTAATAAATAAGAAGATGAAATTTAATAGATTCTGTCGGGAGGATGTTCGACATGTCGAAAAACTTTAAGATTGAAGCAGACGGCAACGTTGTGGCGTGGGCGATTTTGGGTCGGTTGGAATTGGAAGAGGTCGTGGATTCCATCCAAGCGATTCAAGCGACTATCTCTCGCGCGAAGAATGCCAATGGAAGTTTGAAGATCATCGTAGACAACTTCGCAATGTCGCAAGAGGGCGCTACTGCGTTTTCTCAGGCGGTTGCGGAGAAGTGGGGCGAGTTGCAGAAGTGGTTTATCGCCAACCTGAGCGCGGAAGCCGGCGATCAGATCGCCGTCATTCAAGGGCGCGTAACGACAGTCATGCAGATGACCCGTCTGGGACAACAAACGGGCATGGACAAACTGGAAAAGCACTTCTGTGAGAAAACATACGCAGAGACGAAAAAGAAAGCGTACGCGCATCTCGGCATCGAATCCAACAGTCTCATTGAAAGCGTAGAAAAGCTCGTAAAAGCATAATGAGAAAGCCCCCGGCTCCGGATGGAGTTCGGGGGCTCTGTCGTTATGAGCGTTGCAAGATGATGCTGGAGTACGGCGGCATCGTCAGAGCGTTGCTTTTGACTTTGGCTTCGGGAGTGCTGGCAAAGTAGGTGTTTTGATACGATTTGAGGTCGCCGTCCAGCGCGACGTCTTGCGCTTTGCCGCTCAAGTTGTGCACGACGAGCAGCGATTGGTCGTCGAGGGTGCGCTTGAACGCCACGAGCCCTTCTGCGTGGATCGACGGCACTTCGGCGAGCTCTCCGCGAATCAGGACGTCGCTTTGACGGCGGGCCTGAATCAGCGCTCTGTAATGGGCGTACAACGACGTGGCAGACGCTTGCTCCGCTTCGACCGACTTGGCGGCGTTGTCTGTGTTGTAGTTGGCATATTCCCAGTTTGTCTGCTCGGGAGCTTTCGGGTCTTTTTTCCACAGAATCGGTTCGCGGATCGCTTCGTCCGGTTTCTTGCCTTCCATGCCGAGCTCTTCGCCGTAGTAGAGGAACGGGTCGCCGGGCAGCGTCAAGAGCAGCGAAGCCGCCATCTTGGCATGGTCAACGTTGCCGTCCAACTGGCTCATCGTGCGGTCCATGTCATGATTGGTCAAGAACGTCGAGTCGATGTAGTCCTTGCCCGCCGTCTCCGCATAGAGTTGGCGCGTCGCGATCAACTGCGAGACCAAGTTGGAGTCGCTTTCACTCTGGGCGGCGGCGATCAACATCTTGGAGAGGTCGAAGTCAAACGCCGAGTTCAATCCTTTCAGATACGGCGCGACGACGGTCGGCGAATCCCAGATTTCGCCGACGAGGAAGACGTCCGGCTTGACTTCTTCCATCCCTTTGCGAAACTCTTGCCACCACGCGACGTTGCGGGCCGGATCAGGATCGGAGTAGATGTGCTTGGCGGCATCGAGACGGAATCCGTCGACGCCGATGTCTTTCAACCAATACTGTCCGGCTTGGATGATTTCTTGCCGGACTTTCGGGTTGTCGTAGTTCAGATCGGGCATGCCGTCATAGAAGTAGGCGTAATACTGGTTGCCGGGGTCGCCGTGCCAAAGTTCTTGCCCGGTGTCGCCGCGCTCCTTGGTGTTCGTCGTCGGAGTCGCCCAGATGTAATAATCCCGGTACGGCGAGGTCGGCGAAGATTCGGCGGATTGAAACCACGGGTGCCGGTTGGACGTATGGTTGGCGACGAAATCGAGAAGTACGGACATGTTGCGTTTATGCGCTTCCTGTACCAACTGTTTCATATCGTCCGCTGTTCCGTACGTGGGGTTGACGGCTTTGTAATCGGTGGTATCATATCCGTGGTAGCTCGGCGAGGCGTTGATCGGCATCAACCAAAGCCCTTCGACGCCGAGGTCTTGCAGATAGTCGAGCTTCTGCGTCAGACCTTTGAGGTCGCCGACGCCGTCGCCGTTGGAATCGGCAAACGAGCGAACGAACACTTCATAGTAGACGCCGTGCGGCGGTTTGTGGAGCAGCGGGGCGTTTTTCGGCGTCGATTGATTCGTGCAACCGGTTGCAACAATGCCGACAGTCAGCGCGAGAGAGGAAAGCAAGAGTGTCGTTTGCTTCATAAGCGGGGGAGAACTCCTTTTTTCTTCATATTATCTCACAACTCGTTCACAATTTGGGAATTGCTAGAACGAGAAACTTCGTCTACTCTAGATGGAGGTCCTGAAAGCAACTCAATGAAAGTATTAGGTGATGACGCGGTGTTTAAAAAACTGACGTTTCCGGAGTGGGCGGCGCTGCTCTTCCTCGCAGCCGTCCTGATCGGACAACTGCTGATCGCCCCCGTGGCGGGGCTTGCCAACAACGGAGATTTTGAGCGAATCATGGTCTGGGGCGGGTTGAAAGTCCCGAACGGCGTCACGGGTGACGCGCAGTATTTCGGGTTTTTCAACCGGGTCTATGAGATCGGCGCCACCCATCTCGGCGGGTATGTGTCGTCGACGATCTTGTTTTTGAAAGTCGCGGTGTGGATCAACAAAGCGTTCCACAGCTACACCCAGTTCGACATCCGCTTTCTCGGCGCGTTGCACATCTTGACTCTGCTTGCGGGCGCGTGGCTGGTGATCTCCGGCGTCCGTCGCCGCAACACGGGATTGGCGTGGCTGACAGCCGTTCTGCTCGTGTGGGTGTCGACCGACAAAGGGATTTCGCTGTACTTCAACTCTATGTTCTCCGAAGCGACGACGTTTCTCATGTTGCTTGCGCTGGTCGGCTGTGCTCTGCATCTGACCGCCGAGTCGGAGCAACCGCAAAAGTGGGCGTTGATCACAGCAGCCGTCGCCGGTGTCCTGTTCGTGACGGCGAAAGTGCAAAACGCGTTGCTTGGGTTTTTGATCGTGTTGTGGATGCTGCGCCTCTTGCGCCTCCACGGGGAGCGCGCCTGGAAAAAAGCCGTGCTGATCGCCGCCGCCTGCGTGTTCGTGTTCACGGCGGGCTTGTCGTTTTACAACTCGTTTGAGAAGATCAACATCTACCAGACGGTGTTCTACGGCGTGTTGAAAGACTCGCCCGACCCGGTCGCCGACTTGCGAGAACTGGGCTTGCCGGAAGAGTATGTCGTGCTGGCGAACACCGATTATTTCGTCCCGCATCAGATTGACATCACAACACCGGAATTCAAAGCGGGGTATTATGACCACATCTCGCGGGGCAAAGTGTTGCTGTTCTATGCCAAGCATCTCGACCGCTTTTTTGACAAACTGAAAGTATGTGCGGCCAGTTCGTTCAACTTGCATTATTACCTGGGCAATTATGAAAACGACGGCGTGCATACGAAATTGCAACAGAGCACGAATTGGACGTCGTACACCTACTTCGCGTACAACATCTTGCCGAAGTCGATTTGGTTCCTGCTGCTCTTCTCGGTTGCGTTTGCCGCCGGGGCGATGTGGGAATGGCGTCGGGCGGTGCATGTGCGCGGGAAACTGCTCGCGGAGTTTTTCCTCGCCCTGGAGCTGATGGCGACGGCACAGTTTGTGCTGCCGATCCTCGGCGACGGAGAAGCGGACTTGGCGAAGCATCTGTATCTGTTTGATCTGTTGGGAAGTGTCATGCTGGTGACAGCTGGGATTTGGATTGTGAGGAGGATCTTCCGTGTTGGAAAGTAATCATTTGCCCGAGTTGCCCGTTCTGAGCATCGTGGTGCCCTGTTACAACGAAGAAGAAGTGTTGCCGGAGACGACGAAACGGCTGATCGACGTGTTGGAGGAGCTGATCGCGGACGAGTTGATTCACGAGTCCAGCGTGATCCTCTACGTCGACGACGGCAGCCGCGATCGGACGTGGGAGTTGATCGAGCAGTTCAACCGCGAGTCCCGCTTCATCACCGGCTTGAAGCTGGCGCGCAACGCCGGCCATCAAAACGCGCTGCTTTCCGGTCTGATGAAAGCGAAGCGAAACGCCGACATCGCCGTTTCGATCGACGCCGACTTGCAAGACGATCTGGCGGCGATTCGGGCGATGGTCGAGAAGTTCCATGAAGGCTATGAAGTCGTCTACGGCGTGCGCGAGAGCCGCACGACCGATACGTTTTTTAAGCGGTTCACGGCGGAGGGCTTTTACAAGCTGATGCGCGGGCTGGGCGCGAACATCGTGTTCAACCACGCCGATTTTCGGTTGATGAGCAAGCGGGCGCTGCAGAACTTGGGCCGCTTTGAAGAGTCGAACCTGTTCTTGCGCGGGATCGTGCCGATGATCGGATTCCGCTCGACCAACGTTTACTACGCCCGGGCGGAGCGGTTCGCGGGCGAATCGAAGTACCCGCTCAAGAAAATGCTCGCCTTCGCGTTTGACGGCATCACGTCGCTGTCGGTGACGCCGATTCGCTTTGTGACGATGCTCGGGTTTATCATGTTCGTGCTCTCGATCCTCGCCGGGATCTGGGCGCTGATCGCCAAGATCGCGGGCAGCACCGTGACGGGCTGGTCGTCGCTGATGGTGTCCCTGTGGCTGATCGGCGGCGTGCAGATCATGTGCCTCGGCTTGATCGGCGAGTATGTCGGCAAGATCTACAAAGAAACGAAGCGCCGCCCGAAGTACATCCTCGACATCGATCTCGACCCGCTCGGCGACGCCAAGTACGTGGGCGGCGAAACGCACGAGCGCGAAGAAGTCGGCACGCGCTAAGAGGAGGAAGTTCCCGTGGGCACTCTCGTCCTGAAAGTGTGGAACCACAGTTTGACCCGTTTTTTGTTGATCGGGGTGATCAACACGATCGTCGGCTTGTCCACGACGTATCTGCTGTTGAACTTGTTCGGGATCTCCTATTGGATCTCGACGTTTGCCGGGAACTGCACCGGGGGCGTGACGTCGTACTTCCTCAACCGCAGCTTTACGTTTCGAAACAGCGCGAGCGTCGGCACGAGCTGGTGGAAGTTCATCTTGGTGCTGCTCGCTTCGTACGCGGTTTCTTACTCCCTCGGCTTGCAGATCACGCGCTGGGTGCTGGCGCTGTTCACCGACAACACCGCGTGGATTGAGAACGTCGCCGTGCTGGTCGGATCGGTGCTGTACACGTTGACGTCGTATCTCGGACATAAATGGTTTACGTTTCGCGAAAGCAAATCGGACAGCACGAAAAAACACCCTGGCGCGTGAGCCGGGGTGTTTTTTTGACTTAGAGATGGGACAACCCGCTGACCATGATGCCGCAGCCGATCATGTTCAACAGGAAGATGATGCCCGCCATGATCCACATGCCGACGGAGATGCCTTGCCCGTACCTGCGGATGAGCAAGGCGAACAACGACAGCGGCGTGATGTAGACGATTTGCAAGAGGCCGATGGCGATGAGAATCGGCCCTCCGCCGGTCAACCAAATGATCAGGGCGGCGATCCCGTTGATGACCAACCCGGCACCCATGCCCCACCACAGACCGGTCTTAAAGTCATTTTGTTCTTCTGCCACTACAGCACCTCCAGTTCGTGTTCGTACATCGGGCTGTACTTTTTGCGCAGTTCCTCCAATTTCGCTTCTTTGTCGCCGCGGTAGAAGATGTTGTACGTGTCAAACGGGATGATGCGGCCGTCCGGATGTGCGATGTGCACACAGGATTTTTTGACGGAGCGCACGTCGAAGTTGTGCGGGTCGAGGAACTGCATGATCAGCACGCGGAACACGTTGTTGTAGTTCAACCCGTCCGGCACCGCGATCATCGGCAGGCAGCAGAGCAAGTTTTTCAGCGACAAGGTCTGCGATTCCGGCGAATGGTTGGTGGAGAACAGCTCGAAGATGCGGGATTTCAGCGTTTCGTCTTGCTCGAACACGATCGTGTTGCGCCCGCCCTGCAACAGCACGGAAGGGTCGATCAGGCCGGTCAGCGGGAGCACTTCGCCGCCGAGCTTCAGCGCATAGCCCATCGCGAGGGAATCCGGGTGGCAGGGCACGGGAATCATGTCGTCGGCGGTGAACACGCCCGATTGGTCGATGATCATCTGGCGGACTTCGGAGAGCGTCAGACGGTCGGTCGCCGGGTCGAACTCCTCCAAGCGGCCGGCCGCTTGAATCGGTTGGAACGTCACGCCGCGCACGCAACGCTGCTTCAAGCCGTATTGGATGATGTCGCCGACTTCGTGGTCGTTGAGGCCTTTCTTCAGCGTGACGACGAGCGTGGTGGAGATGTTGAATTCGTTCAGATGCTCGATCGCTTTGCGGCGAATCTCGCGCAGATCGGCGCCGCGCAGTTCGCGCAGGGCGTCTCCTTCAAACGAGTCGAACTGCAAGTAGAGTTCAAAGCCCGGCATGTACGTCGCGAGGCGTTCCACAAATTCGCGGTCTTGGGCGATGCGGAGGCCGTTGGTGTTGACCATGAGATGCTTGATCGGCTTCGACTTCGCGAGATCCAGAATTTCAAAGAACTGCGGGTGGATCGTCGGTTCGCCGCCGGAGATCTGCACGATGTCCGGCTCGCCTTCGTTGCGGACGACGGCGTCGAGCATCGCTTCGACTTCTTCGAGCGAGCGAATTTTCTCTTGCTGCGGCGACGATTCGGCGTAGCAGATCGGGCAGGCGAGGTTGCACTTCTCGATGATTTCCACCAGCGTCAGGCACGAGTGCTGCTCATGGTCCGGACAGAGGCCGCAGTCATACGGGCAACCGTACTTCATCGGCGTGTTCCACACTTGCGGCATCTCCGACGGTTTCAAATATTCGCGGCAGAGTTTGTAGTAGTCGGCGTCGGTGGAAATCAAGACTTTCTCCGGGCCGTGCGTGAAGCAGTGCTTGTGCAGGTAGACGTGGTTGTCTTGGATGATCACTTTCGCTTCGACTTTGGTCAAGCAGGTCGAGCAAATCGAGTTGGTGAGTTCATAGAAGATGTAGGGGCGGTTTTTAGGCATGGAGGGTCTCCTTCTTGAAAGCTTCCCGCGGCCATTGGCGCAGGAGGTTGATGTAGTGGATCAGCCCGAGGATGCAGGCGATTTGGATGTTGCTGAAAATCCAATAGATGTGCGGCACCGGCTTGATGAACTCGACGCCGAGGCGGAAGAGCAGATAGCAGAACATGAAGAGTTGGAAGATTCCGCCGTTTGGCAGCGAAGCTCGTTTTTTCAAAAAAATCAACACGCCCGCAAGCAGCGCGAGGAACGCGATCTCATAGAGCTGCGTCGGATGGCGCGGGATGCCGTCGCCAAAGTCGATGCCCGTGATCCACGTCGTCGGGTTGCCGCACGTCTCGTCGGCGAGCCCCGTCAAAAAACAACCGATCCGCCCGATGGCGAGGCCGACGATCATCGGGATCGTATAATCATCGCCGGTGCGCGACGTCCAGCCGACGCACTTTTTGACGATTTCCACGCCGATCAGACCGCCGAGAAAGCCGCCGACGATCGTCTTGCCTTGCATGAGATACGGCAGGTCGGTGATGTGCGCCCACGTCAGCTTCGGGTCTTGGAACCAGTACAGGGCTTTGGAGCCAAGTGCGGCCCCGAGGATCATGCCGAGCAAGAGCAGGGTTGAGACCTTAAACGGGATGCGGTCTTTGCTTCGCGTCCAGAGGTAGACGCGAAAGCCGATAAAGTACGCCAACGATTCAAAGAGCACATGCGGATGGATGCTCCACGAGCCGATTGAAATGTAGACCGGAAATGTCATCGTTCACCTCCACGGGAACTTTCTGGATGTTCAGACTCAGTATAGCAGGTTTTGGCAGACTCGGGAGGTACAAGACGAGACTTCGTGTTACAATAGTGAGAGGGAATTCCTGTCAGTCATCGAGGGGACGGCGGGAATGCAAGAAAGGGGATTGCCAACATGAAACTTACGGGGAACAGAGTGTATCTGCGTCCGTTGACGCAGGAGGACGTTGCTAGTTTGGTGCGATACCATGAGCGCAATCAGGAATTTTTTGTTCAATTTGAACCGACTCGTCCGGGACATTCGTACAGCGGGGAAGCGGTCGTGCAGCAAATCGAGCGCGCGGCGCAGGCGTGGGACCGGGACGAAGCGTATTTGTTTGGCGTATTTTCGCAGGAAGCCGACGAGTTGGTCGGCCGCATCGGGATCAACTTCGTGAGACGCGGGCCGCAGCAAAGCGGCATGATCGGGTACTCGATCGACCAAGCGCAAAACGGCAAAGGCTTGGGGTCGGAAGCGGTGCGCCTGTGCACGGGATTTGGCTTTGAGCAGTTGGGCTTGCATCGGATGGAAGCGGGCATCATGCCGATCAACACCGGGTCGAAGCGCTTGGTGGCGAAGGCGGGGTATCAATTTGAAGGGATTCACCGCAAGAGTTTGCTGGTGCAAGAAGTGTGGGTCGATCTCGAACATTGGGCGATTCTCGACGAAGATTGGGAGAGGTTGAACACTTCGCAAAATTCGTAAGACCCGGCGGCGCATTTCTTATATAATGGAAAATAAAAAGGGTGTGCCGCTGGTGAAAGAGATATTTAAAGGTCGATATACGGTTCAATCGGACGAGCCGTTTGTGTTGTTTTTGATCGGGTTGCGCGTGAACAAACTGTGGGCGGTGCACAAGTGGCTGCCGGTGGCGCGGGCGATGTTCCCGATGATGACGGAGTTGTATACGAACGAAGAATTAGGGTTTCTCGACAGCGAGGTGATCCTCTATTGGCGGGGCATCGGCGTGGTGCAGTATTGGCGGTCGTTTGAACTTCTGGAGCGGTACGCGCACATGGAGAAACATTTGAAGGCGTGGCAGGATTTCCACCGCAAAGTCGGGCTGAACAGCGACGTGGTGGGGATTTGGCACGAGACGTACCTGATCGAACCGGGCAAGTTTGAAACCCTCTACGGCAACATGCCGCACTTTGGCCTTGGCAAAGCTTTGAAAGACCGACACGTCCAGACGAAGGGCCCGCGCCATGAGACCGCCTACTCCCGCGTGCACGGGCACGACAAAGAACAGTGAACGAAAAAACCACCCGGCCGCGAAGGTCGAGGTGGTTTTTTGCGACAACATTGAGTGTTTTTTGCAAGGGACGCCCCGTGAAAAAGCGCGGTGGAGCCTGTGTTCCACCGACCGTTCGTGCGAGTGCGCTGGTCCAGATCATTACCACTCGCGGGTGATATGCTCCGCGAGAGCTTTGGCGTTTGCGTCAAGTTGTTCGTCCGACATCTGGAACGTCGAAGAAACGGAGAAGATCGGCAGGTAGCGCGCGCCGATCAAGTTGGCGGTCTGCTGGAACGGGCGCAGCAGTTCGGAGAGCGTGTAGTTGTTGTAGCCGCCCGCTTGGTACGCTTCGGCCGGACCGCCGGTCGAGATGGCGACGAGCAGTTCCTTGCCGTGCAGCTTGTCTCCGGTGGAGCCGTACGCAAATCCGTAGGTGAGCACTTCGTCTTGCCACTTTTTCAACAGCGACGGCGAGCTGTACCAGTACAACGGGAATTGCAACACGATGCGGTCATGGTCGAGCAGCAGCTGTTGCTCGCGGGCCACGTCGATTTTTTCATCCGGATAGACGTCGTAGAGCGCATGGAGCGTCACGTTCGGCAGCGTCTCCAGTTCCTTGGCAAAGCGTTGGTTGATGCGGGATTCCTCGAGGTTCGGGTGAGCGAGAAGCACGAGCGTTTTCAAATGAGGTCACGACCTTTCTTCATTTTCCCTACAAGTAAGGAGTATAAAGGAGCGATGCTCATTTGAAAAGTAATCATTCACCCCTTGACTTAAACACAAAAAACCGGATAAAATGCCCGAACATATACACCACCGTCGCCAGCGACAGCAAAAACCCGATCACGGCGATCAGCAAAAACAACACGTTCGAGAAAAACTGCGCGATAAACAGCGTGATCCCGCAGGCGATGACGATGGCAAGCAGTTTAAAAAATTGACGAACCGCCCAATAGAGCTCTTCGGCGGAACGGGTGGAGAAAGTCGGTTTTTCTTTGGCCATGAATTGCACTCCTCAATTTCTGGTTCTGGACTTATTCTATCATATGAACTGGTAGATGGAATTGAGGAGATGACAAATTGGTGAAGACGCTTGCAAGGTATAGGAGGCGGACAGAAGACAGAGTATGATGGGAGAGAGATACTTTGGAAGGACTGGTTCGATTATGAAACGCATGCTGTGGCTGATTCCGGCGTTGGCGGCGCTCGCCTTGACCGGGTGCGGCAGCCAGAAGACGGAACCCTTGCCCGCCAAACCGGCTGTGCCGACGATTGTGTTTGCGACAAATCCGACTCCGCTGCACGTAAACCAAGAAGGGAGTCTGACCGCAACGGTGACCGTCAACACAGACCCGGTCAAACAAGCGACCGTGGAATTTGAAATCTGGGGAGACAGCGACGCGGCGAACCATGAAAAACTCCCCGCCGCAAGCGATGACAACGGACATTATTCCATCAAAAAAACATTCGCCAAAGCGGACATCTACCACGTCACGATCCACACGACCACCCGTGACGTGCACACGATGCCGACGGTGGAGTTTCAAGTCGCGCCCTGAACAAACGAGCGCGGAATTTAGAGGAGGAACTGGAGAATGGACCCGGCAAGAAAGCGGCGAGTCGGCGTGTTCAGTACGCTGATCCTCGTGCTTCTCGCATTGGCGGGAGGTTCGTGGTGGTATTGGCATTCCGAGCAGCAAAAACTTCCGACGGTGATGCCCGCGCCTGATTTTACCCTGCAAAACATCGACGGCGGTCAGACCAGCCTGTACGGAGAGCGCGGCAAAGTGCGGTTGGTGGAGTTTTTCTTCGCGAACTGCCCGGACATCTGCCCGCTGACCACGTCGAACATGGCGAACGTGCAAGACCAATTGAAGCAAAAGGATCTGTTCGGCAAGCAAGTCGAGTTCCTCTCGATCTCGTTTGACCCTGAGCGCGACACCGACCAAGTATTGCGCGAGTACGCCGACCGCATGCGCATGGACCGCTCCGGGTGGAAGGTCCTGCGCGGGACGGAAGCGCAAACGTCGCAAGTGGCGGACGCGTACGGCGTGTATCTGGAAAAGCAAGCGGACGGGTCGTGGGTGCATTCCACCCGCTCGCTGTACTTGGTTGACGCCGACAACCAAATTCGCAAAGTCTACAACATGGGAGACGAGATGTCGACCGACGAAGTGTACCGCGACATCTTGAAGCTCGCCCGCGAAAAATAGTGCCCGCCGGTTTTGGCAACCCTAGTCCACGAACCGAAATCTGGACGGGGGTGCAGGCATGGATAAAATTTTTCTGAACGGCATGGTCTTCTACGGCTACCACGGGGTCTACCCGGAAGAGAAGAAGCTCGGCCAACGCTTTTACGCAGACGTCGTGATGGAAGCGGACCTCGAAGCGGCGGGGCGGGCGGACGATTTGCGCTTAACGACCAACTACGGCACCGTCTACGAGCACATCGACCGGATCATGACGGGGGAGCCGGTGCAGTTGATCGAGACGCTCGCCGAGCGCATCGCGTCGGCGATTTTCGCCCACTTCCCGCTGATTCACGGGGTGCAGGTCAAGATCACCAAACCGAGCGCCCCGATTCCGGGCGAGTTAGCGTCGGCGGCGATAGAAATCCACCGAAAACGCGACGGAAAATAAACGAATCTGTAAAAAATGGACGCGCCCGGAAGGGAAGCGTTCTTTTTTTGCGAATAGAGAGAGCAACGAAACCGCAAGGGAGTTGGGCAGAGCAGATGAAGGTGGAAATTCGCGAGTTGGTCGCCGACGATCGGGCATGGCTCCGGGCGTTTTTGATCGAGCACTGGGGAAGTCCGCAGATGGTATACAGCAAGGGTGTTCATGAATGCGATCAACTGCCGGGCTTCGCGGCGTTTGTCGAAGGAGAAGTGGTCGGCGTGGCCACGCTGAGCGCACAAGAGGATGCCTGCGAAGTAGTGTCCCTCGACTCGTTGCGGGAGGGACGCGGCATCGGTTCGGCGTTGATGCAAGCCGTTGAGCAATGGGCGAGCGAACAGGGCCTCGCCCGCATCCGGCTGATCACCACCAACGACAATTTGAACGCGCTGGCGTTTTACCAAAAGCGCGGCTATGAACTCGTCCGCCTCTACCCCCGCGCCGTCGAAGCGGCACGCCGCGTGAAGCCGCAAATTCCGCTGATCGCCGACAACGGCCTCCCGATCCGCGACGAACTGGAATTGGAAAAATGGATCTAACCCGCAGAAATCGAGGGTTGCAAGATGAGTGAACTGAAAGCGGTAGAATCGATTGAATCGCCCCGCACGCGCGAAAGTTTGGCGGACGACCTGCGCAAACTGGGGTTGCGGGCGGGGATGACGGTGATCACGCACACGTCGATGAGCCAATTCGGCTGGGTGTGCGGCGGGCCTGTCGCGGTCGTGCAAGCGTTGATGGATGTGTTGACGGAGGAAGGGACGCTGGTGATGCCGACGCAATCGGCCGATTTGTCCGATCCGTCGCTGTGGGGCAACCCGCCCGTGCCGGAGAGCTGGTGGGAGACGATTCGCGCCGCGATGCCCGCCTATGATCCTGTCGTCACGCCGACTCGTTCAATGGGACGCGTCGTCGAGGCGTTCCGCACGTTTCCCGGCGTCCTGCGAAGCCGGCACCCGCAGGTGTCGTTTGCCGCTTGGGGCAAACACCGGGAGCAGATCATCGCCGGGCACAGTCTCGATTTTGCGTTCGGCGAACAATCGCCGTTGGCGCGGATGTACGAACTTGACGCGCACGTGTTGCTGCTTGGCGTCGGCTACGGGAATGCCACCTGCTTGCACCTGTCCGAGCTGCGGGCTCCGGGGGCGGAGTTGCAGACCCAGTACGCGCCGGTGATGGAGGACGGGGCGCGGGTGTGGAAGGCGATGACCGACATTCACCGCGACTCCGATCTGTTCCCGGAAATCGGCACCGCGTTTGAAAAAAACGAACCTGTCCGCACCGGCCGCGTGGGATCGGCAGAAGCGAGGCTGTTCTCGTTGGTGAAGTGTGTGGACTTCGGGACAGAGTGGCTCACCGCGTATCGCGCGCAACAATCGAAATAAGCAAGAAGAAAAGAGACCGCGGCAGGGCGGTCTCTTTTTGGCGTGCACCGGGACTCTTAGTGGACTTTGGTGACGAAGTAGATGTTTTGAATCACCGGGTTGGCGGCGCGGATCGTCGAGATGATCCGCGTTTGCATATCGGTCGTGATGCTGGACGTCGAAGAGATGCCGACGGGCGGCAGATTGCGGCTGCCGGCGTTGGTGTTTGCGTTTGCGCTGGACGTGCCCATCCCGCTTCTGCCGGTTACGACCTTTCCGGTCTTCGGAGTCGTCGGAGTGATCGGGTTGGTGGGAGTCAGTTCGGAAGAGCGATCGTTTGATCCGGCCAATCCGGGCGGGTCGATACGGACTCCGGTGCCCTCGCTGGCGCCGGTCGTGCCCCCCCGCCCTGCACCGATCTCGCGCGTGCCGCCGTACGTATTCGTGGAACGTGCTCTCGCCGGACCGTTAAACGCCATGCCGGTGCCCGGTGTCGGGTTGTATGACGTTCCTCTCATCGTACTTGTGTGTCCGCCGAGGCTTCGCGTGCCGGTCGTTCCGGTTCCGGTGCTGCCTTTGCCCGTCCGCGACCCGGCGTCCAACAACACGTACGCCGTGTTGCCCGTCGTCAGAACGGAAGTGGTGCTGATGCCTGGAATCGCGTTCACGCGCGCTTCGATGTTGCGGTCGCTGCGCAAGTTTGCGCCGTGCGTCAGCCCCGGCAACCCCAGTTGGTTCGACGCGGTGTACAAGCGAGGCACGGTGTTGGTGTGCGCATTGTCCACGGCGTTGTTCACCGATGAACCGCTTTGGTTGCCGCAACCCGCGAGGACCGAGGACGCCAGCAGGATGACGGCAGCTCCTTGCAACGAACGAGAACCAAACCAAGTTTTCATAGATGAGTCCTCCAGAGTATGAAAGTAAAAAAGACCTGTACTCGTACGATTCCCCCTCGGGTCAAGCACCATTCCAGACTCCTGCCCAGAACCCCAAACCCGCCGCCGAACGCGGCATGTGAAAATAAGAAAAAAGACTCCGGTGCATCCTAGCACCAGAGCCTTATTTCGGGAAAAGAAACGGGGGAGCGCGCGTGAGACGGTTGTGGCGGTTTTTGCAAGACGGGATGCTGGTGGCGTTTCCGGTGATCGTGACGGTGTACACCGGAATCTACCTTCTAAAACTGGGGAACCTCGTGGGACAAATGATGCTCCCCGACCGCTTCTCGCACTTCCGGGGCGGAGGACTTCTCGTTTTGCTGCTCTTGGTGGTGCTGGCAGGATTGCTTTGGAGCTGGCCGCCGTTTCGGCACGGCGTCGGGTATTGCGAGCGCAAGATGCTCCGCGTGCCCGCCGTCTCGTCGTACTACCGGGTCGTCAAAGAAATCACCCGCTCCGCCATCGGCAAAAAAGACCCGTTCACGCAAGTCGTGCTCGTCCAAGAGGCGGGCTGCGGCAAGCGCATCGGTCTGCTCACCGCGCAACAGATGGAGGAATTGCACCTGCCCAAGCAACTCGTCGCCGTCTATCTTCCGTTTGGCACGCAATTGGGCGGCGACTTGCTCTTGCTCCCCAAAGAATCGCTGGAGCCGGTTGACATGACGGTGGAAGCGGCGTTGCGCTTCTGCATGACGGCCGGCGTCTCCGTGAAGGACTGAGAATAAATCTGGCAAAAAAAAGGCACAGGCCCGGTTGCGGGTCTGGTGCCTATTCGTGCGCGGGCAGGGCGGGATTATTCGGTCGCTCCGGCTGCCAGCAACAGGTTGATCTCTGCTTGGTTTTGCGTTTGGCGCGCCATCTGCAAGGCGGTGCCTTTCGGAGAAGCCAAGTTCGGGTTGGCGCCCTGCTTCAACAAGAGCTTCGTCATCTCCACATCTTGGCCGCTGACGGCGGCGAGCAGCGCGCTGTATCCGTCGGACGCCTGCGCGTTGATGTCCGCTCCGTTGTCGAGCAGCAACTGCACCACATCGAGACGCTTGAGCACCACGGAGGCGATCAGCGGCGTGTCGCCGCGGTCGGGGTTGCGGTAGTTCGGGTTCGCGCCGAGATCGAGCTCTTTGGTGACGAGGTCGACGTTGCCGCGAAGGGACGAGAGAAACAGCTGGTAGTTCAGCGAGTAGATTTCCACCGTTTGCGTGTTTTCTTTCCAGTCGACGGCGGCGCGCAACGATTCGCTGACGAGGCGCAACGGAACCATCGTGTGATCGTCGATCACCGTCGGAGGTTGGTCGAGCTCCAACGGGTTGCCGTTGAGGTACGCGATCGGGTTGTCAACTTGCAACGTCAACTTGATCTGCCCCTTCGCGGTGTAACTCAGCGCCGTGACCGTCCGGGTGGCGTCTTCCCACAACACCGTGGCCCCCAGCGTTTCAAACAGCGATCGCAACGGCACCATCGTGCGGCCGTTTCGCAGCACCGGTGCCGGGTCGTAGATTTGCATGTGGTCGTCCACCGTCACCGAGACCGCCGGAGCGGCGTTGTCGTCCGCCGCGTGCGCGGCTTGAGGGGCGAGAGGACTCAACGAGAGCAACAGGGCGGCAGCAAGGACGAAAAAACCGAGACGTTTCAACAAAAATACCTCCCGTGTCGTAAACAGATTCTGTATCCTAAGTATAATGAGATTTGTAGAGATCGTCAAAACAACCAGCCTTTGCATTTTTTTGTGAAACTTTTGCGAAGGGCGTTCGTATAGCAGATACAGCAACATGAGAATAGGGGAGTCGTGAGTGATGAACAGTTCTTCTTCCGGCATGATCGGTATTTTTATTTTCCTCGTGTTTTTCGGGCTGATGGTATGGCGGCGGACGTCTGCAATGCGCCGTCCGATCAAGGGCAAGGGCTACAACATGATCTGGCCGTTGATCTTCCTGCTGTTGCCGGGTCCTATGTTGTTCTTAAATCCGCAACAGTCGTTTCAAGGCAACGTCTGGGAAGTGTTGGCGGCGATTGCCATCGGTGTGCTGCTCTCCATTCCGATGATCTGGACGACCCAGTACGAAGTGCGCGAAGACGGTCTGATCTACGCCAAGCAGAGCAAAATGTTTCTCGTCGCGCTCGTCGGGGTCGTGGTGATTCGTCTGGTGTTAAAAGAGTATATCACCGGACTTGACCAGATGACGTTGGGCGGGCTGTTTTACCTGATGGCACTCGTGTATGTCTTGCTGTGGCGGATCACGTCGTTCCTCAAGTTCCGCCGCGTTTTGCGCGCAAGCCAACCCGCTTCGTAAGCACCTGCCAAAAACGCCTCGACACGGGGCGTTTTTTTGTTCCCAATTTTGTCACACCCAGGAGATTATGGTTGTAGTAAGCTGGATTAACAATCAATTCTGAGAAAAAGTGGGTATGCATACATGCGATGGAATCTTGAGGAGTTGTACGCAGGCGGAGCGGCTTCCGAAGAGCTGGATTCGATGTTGGCTGCGGTGGAAGCGGGTCTTCAACAGGTGCGGCCGCCAGCTGTGAATGCGGAAGTGTTCGTGCAGGCGTTGGACGACCTGCAACACGCGGGCGCACAACTGAGCGATGCGGAGATGTTCAGCTATTGCCTGAACGTCGAGCAACCGGAGAATCCCGATGTGAAAGAGCTGAAGGGGCGCATCGGCGGCCTGAAAGCGAAATGGAACTCCCGGATGGTCGAGTTGGAGCAATGGATGACGGAACTTTCAGAAGCCGAGTGGCACGCGGTGCTCGAAGCGCCGACCGTCGCCCCGATCCGCTATCTGTTGAACGACCGCAAAGCCCGCCTGGAGCAAAAAATGGACGCGGCCCGCGAACTGCTCGTCCAAGACCTCGCCACCGACGGCTACCACGCGTGGGGCGAGGTGTACTTCCAAATGCTAAACGCGATGCGCATCCCGTTTTCCGTGAACGGAGAAGTGAAAGCGTATACGCGCGGCCAGATGTGGGGATTCTTGGTCGGCCCCGATCCGGACGTGCGAAGCAAAGCGGCGGACGCGATGGAAGCGGCGTTGGAGCAGCAAGCGGAGTTGATCGCGTCGACGCTCAACCACCTCGCCGGGTTCCGTTTGAACGTCTACCGCCATCGCGGGTACACGAGCGTCTTGCAAGAAGCGATGGCGCAAAATCAGATGAGCGAAGCGACGCTTGAGGCGATGTGGAGCGCGGTGGACGAGAGCACGAACCGATTGACGGCGTTCTTGAAGCGCAAAGCCGAACTGATCGGCACCGGCGTCGTCTCCCACTTCGACATCTTCGCCCCGATCGGCGACTTGAACGTTCCGGTTCCTTATGAAGAAGCGCAGGAGCGCATCGTGACGCAGTTCAGCCGCATCTCGAAACACATGGGAGAATTTGCGGCACGCGCCTTCCAAGCGGGCTGGATCGACGCGGAAGAACGCCCCGGCAAATCGGGCGGCGGCGTGTGCATTCCGTTTCACCTGCGCGGCGAATCGCGCATCACGCTGGGCTATCAAAACAACGCGCTCTCGCTGCTCACCCTTGCGCACGAACTCGGGCACGGCTATCACAACGCCGCCGTGCACGACTTGCCGCACCTCGCCCGGGAGTATCCGATGAGCGTGGCGGAAACCGCTTCGACGTTCGGCGAAATGGTCGTGTTGGACGCGGCGATCGCCGACGCCCTCAACGACGAAGAGCGCTTGAAACTGCTCGGCGCCAAGATGCAGCGCATCATCCCGCTGATCCTCGGCGTGCGCGGCGCGTTTTTGTTCGAAGTGCGCTTCCATGAACAGCGCCAAAACGGTCCGCTCTCCGTCGCGGCGCTCTGCCAACTGATGGCGGACTGCCAGCAAGAAGCGTTCCAGGGCGCTCTCGACCGCACCAATCCGTACCAATGGGCGTCGCAAGGGCAGATCTACGCGACGGAAGTTCCGTTTTACTCGTTCCAATACACGTTCGGTTATTTGTTTTCGACAGGCCTCTACGCCCGTGCGCTCGCAGAGGGCGAACGCTTCGCCGACAAGTACGCCGCGCTGTTGCGCGACACCGGCCGCATGTCGGTGGAAGACCTCGCCCGCACACATCTCGGCGTCGACTTGACCGCACCCTCGTTCTGGCAAGACGCGATGAGCCTGCTTGTGCGCGACGTCGAACTGTTTCTCAAACTTTCCGCTTCCTAAAAAACACCGTGCCCGCCATCCAATCGATGCGGGCACGGTGTTTTTTAGCGTAAAAGGGCTTTGGCGGCTCCGGCGAACATCTCCGCCCAGCAGAGGAAGTCGTGCGTGCCGACAAACTCGCGGTAGAGCACCTGCGCCCCGCGTTCGCGTAGCAGGGACACCAAGGTACGGTTGGGCTCCAGGATGGCGGGTTCCAGCGTCCCGGCGTCGAGCGAACAACGGAGCGTGAGGTCGGTGCGCGTCAGGACTTCCTGAAGCACGGGAGCGGGGGCGGACCCTTCCGGGCTCCAGCCGAAGTTGCCCGATTGGGCCAGCACGCCTCCGAACAGTTCAGGGTGCTTCAGCGCGGCGTACAGACTGCACAGCCCGCCGTTGCTCGCTCCGCCGATGATCGTTCGCGCGGGGTCGTCCGTCACGTGCCAGTTTCCCCGCACCCACGGCAGGACTTCCTCGGTGACAAAACGCACAAACTCGTCGTTGCAGCGCAGTTCTTCGTTTCGCGTGAGGTGTAAGTTGTTGATCAAGACGGTGACGGTCGGAGAGATCGCTCCTTCCCGGAGCAAGTTGTCGAGAATCACCGGAGACGGGATCAACGTGTCGTAGGCGATCCCGTCAAACATCAGCAGCAGTTGATACGGCTCGCCGTCCGCCGTGTAGCCGGGCGGGGTATGCACATAGACGCTCCGCTCGTTTCCGAGCCGTTTGCTCGCAAAGCGGTGTTCTGTCGTCGTTCCCTGCGGCGTGTTCGTCTGCCGCGTGAGAACGGGAGAACGCTTTGCTCCGTGCGGCATCAGTACACTGCCGCTGTAGCCCGTCAACGGCAACAGGTCTTGATGAGGCGCAACTTCAAAGGAATGCGGGTTGAGCGGGTCGCGGACGCATGCGTTGCGGCGCGTCGTCCAGTCCCAGCCCTCTTCATGGTGCGGGACGAACATGTACATGGAAGCGAGGCATTCTTCGGCGGGGCAGGTTTTAAACCAGATGTCGGTGTCTTCGAGCCGCTCCAGTTTGTTTTGCGCCGCGTCGAATCCGGCAGGCCCGCCGAGCACGACCACGCGGTCGTCGTGCAGAGAGCGCCAGAGAAACGTCACGAGCAAACCTTGCTCGTCGCGCTCCCAAAGCGGCGTGCCGCATGCGGCGATCTCTTGCCAGAACTGCTCGACGCGGGTGCGGCGTTGGTTGCCCTCAAGTGATGCGAGTTCAGTTGCGAGCTCAGCCAAAGCAGGGCTTCGGTGTGTGTCGATCATTTCGAGGTGCCTCCTTGGAAGCGGAAGCTTTGGTTTTTGCCGCTTTCCTTGGCTTTGTACATGGCGATATCGGCGTTCTTCATCAACGACAGCGTGTCGGTTCCGTCGTCCGGGTAGAACGACAGCCCGATCGACGAGGAGATGTGCAAGTGGTGATCTTGCAGTCGAATCGGTTCCCGCAGCAGGTTGAGGATGCGCTCCGAGACCATCTCCGCATCTTCCAACCGCTTGGTGTGCGGGAGGATTACGGTGAACTCGTCGCCGCCCATCCGCGCCACCGTGTCGTGGGCGCGCACGCAGGAAGACAGCCGTTTCGCGACTTCCACCAAGAGCAGATCGCCCATGTCGTGCCCGTAGGTGTCGTTGATCAATTTAAACCCGTCGAGGTCGATGAACAGCACCGCGACTTTCTCGTCCCGCTCCGCCGCCAGTTGGAGGGACGATTGCAGCCGTTCGGAAAACAGCGTGCGGTTGGGCAGATTCGTCAGCGCGTCATGGTACGCTTGGTGTTTGATACGCTGGTCTTGGCGCGCCACTTTTACGTAGAGCGCGGTGATTTCATGAATCAGCCCGAGGAGCACGATACTGGCGGAAAGCAGGGTGTTCAGCCGTGCGACATACCAGCCGATGCTGTAGCGGCTGCCGGAGAACAACGTCAGCGTCACATCGAGCCACATCGCGAACACGGCGACGATCAGCCACAGTTGCGCGACCGATCGTCCGCGTGTGAAGAATAACGTGCAGGCAAACGCCGCCGCGTTGATCACCCACACCACGACTCCGACGCCGGATGTGATCAAGAGGGTGAAATTGTCTTTTTTGATGATCACGGGCAAGAGATCATGGCCGCAAATCGCCAACAGGCTGATCCCCGTGACTAAGAGCACGATGGCCGGGCCGCCGAGCGCGGCGCGGCGTTTGGCTCCTTGCTCCGTGTAGGGATCGTTGCGTCGGTGTTCCAGCCACAGGGTGACGAGGATGCCGAGCGGATAGCCGGCGTGCCAGAACACCCACAGCCAGACGGCGGTCTGCGATCCGGCGTGCAACAGCCCTGTCGGAGAGAAAACGCCGGGAAACGTGAGCGCATGCGGGACGGCAATCAGAGCAGAGTACAAATAAGTCAGTGCCAAAGCCAGTTGCGAGGCCCGGCGGTTGATGCGGTACTGGTTGTAAAACAGATACGCGGTGAGCACATCGAACACAAACACGGCCGTGAGAAACGCGGGCAGAAACGCCGCGACGGTGGGGCCGGCGGTGCGGCCAAACGGTATGGACAGCGCAAAGACCGCCAAGTTTGCCAAAGAGATGATCAACGCGACTTTGCGTTGTGTTTTAGATGAGAGCGATGTGGTTAAACTCAGTGCTTCCATAGAGGAATCTCGTACCATGTATCGGGATGCACCCCCTTTGCGTTGTTCGTGACTGACTACTACGGAAGATTTCGCTTCTCCATTCAAAAAACCCTCCCGAGTAGGGAGGGTTAACGCAGCCACAAGCGAACCGCCCGCCAGCCGAAGAACAACGATTGCGCGAAAAACAGCAGGCCCCAGACGAACGCGGGGAGGACGGCGTAGTGCGAGAGGTTGGCGGCATCGCCGGCCGAATAGGGGTAGAACATCGACAGTTCCAGCACTTGCAGCGCCGCGTACACGGAATCGACCAGCACGATTCCGCAGATGAACAGCATGCCGTAGCGGACAAACCAGCCGCGTTTGGCGCGCAACAAGGCGATCAGCAGAGCTCCAAACGTCACGAGCCAGATGATCCCGTAGAGGTTGCGCACCCAAAGCAGCAAGTCGGCCGCCACAAATCCCAGCAAGATGCAGCAGATGAGATGGTGGCGTTCTTGTTTTAACAGCCAGAAAAACAAAAACGCAGCCAGAGAAGAGAACACATAGCCTGCAAGCGACGTGAGAATCTGCCCGAACCGGGAGGCGCTGGCGATCCACGTCAGCCCCTCCGTGTTCATGAACAGCGACATCGACACGACTTTGCCGTTGGTGAGCAGCGCCATCAGCGCATGCCCGCTCTCATGGATCATCGTGTCGACGATCATCAGATACGTGCCGATGATCGGCAGGCGCATCAAGACGAACGCCGCGAGCAAGATCCCCGCGAGGCTCCAAGCTCGGTTTTTGCGGGATGAGGGTTGCGGTTGCAGAGATTGCTCCATAGGAAGGCCTCGCTTCGCTTCAGGATTGCTCCCGTTTGTCGATCAACTGGCGAACCTGATCTTTCGGGTTCCAGCAGTTGAATTGGTATGCGGGTTTGGTCTCGTATCCGAGCCGGTCGCAACGGGTGGCGGTGCCGGACGGGGTTTTGAGAATCCGATAATGTTGACACGTCGCGCAACAATGGAAGTTTTTGCTCACGTTGCGGCTCCCAGATTAGTTGGTGAAGTTCAGCGACTTCAAGAGTTGGTAGAGCATGTCCGCCGCCATTGCGCGGTCGGCCGGAACGGTCGGCGAGAAGGAATTCACCGTCATGGGAGAGAGGATGTTCTTGGAGACGCACAACGCCACAGCCGGAGATGCGTAGGCAGCCATCTCAAAGCGGCGTTCGATCTTGGCCAGCAAAGCGGTTTGCTGCTCGTCGCTCAGCTGCGGGACGGTCGGGTCCGCGAACTTGAGAGCGCGCGCGACCATGACGGCCATGTCTTGAGCGGTGATTTTGTCGTCCGGCGCAAAACGTCCGTCGCCGACACCGCTGATCAAGTTCGTGTAGAACGCCGTCTCGACATAGGAGTTGTACCAAGCGTCGGGTTGAACGTCGGTGAACGTTTGCGTCCCCGCCGGTTTGGATTTGTCTTGCAGTCCGAGCGATTTGACGAGCATCGTGGCAAACTGCGCGCGGGTGACGGTGTCGTTTGGACGGAACGTGCCGTCTCCGAACCCGCTGATCACCATCTTGGAAGCCAGCGATTCAATCGAATTCTTCGCATAGTGCGTGGACAGCACATCCGGGAAGTGCAGTTCCTTTTTCATGACGCCAAACGTCCCGGTGCCTTGGTAATGGAAGGTGACGGACGTCTGTTTGTCCGCGGTGGTCGTGAACGTCGCCGGAATCGGTGAATAGGTATTGGCATCCGACACGCGCACACCGGCGTACATGTGCACGTCGACGTACGGGTCGGACGTAAACGGCACGGCAAACGAGAGGTAGGTGGAAGAATCGGTCAGTCTTGCAACTTCCTTGTTCGATTTGTCCAACAGTTTCACGTTGAGAGTGACCGGGTTCATGCTCAACGGAGCGGATGGGGCGCTTCCCTGGCTGATCTCCACTTGTGCGGTGAGGTCCGTCAAGCTCAGATTGGATTTCTTCGCGAGGTTGACGAGTTCATTGAGCGGCACGTTGACGTTGCCGACGCCGGTTTGCAAGCGAAGCGTTGAGGAAGCGGGGAGGCGGTTCACGACTTTGTCAACCACAATACCCGGCACATTCAATTGGAACATCCCTTGCTTCGGTGTATCGAGCTTCACCAGCAAGTTGTAGGCGGTGGTTTTTTTGTTGAGGTCGGAAATGACGTTGGGAACGTCGAGTTCAACCGTGGTGAGCGTCGAATTGCTGGTGGTGACCAGCTTCTCCGGTTTGACGTAGTAGACGTCGTCCGCCAGATAATACGTTTGTTTCGCCGAGGGCGGGGAATCCGGAGATGCGTTGGAACTGACACCAAGCGCCGATACGCGGATGTAATACGTCCCGTCTTGTGTGATCAATTTGCTTACGTCGTAAAATTGCGCGTCTTTGGACGCCAGAGCAAAACCGACGATCTGGTCGTTGTCCGCGTTGTAGACGGTGATGCGGTACCCGACGTTGTTCGGAACATTCGTCCAAGACGCGACACGTTCCTCGGAGAGCGAAGGCTTGGACGGGGCGGAAAGTTGCACCGTGGAGAGCGTCATCGGAGCGGAAGAACTGGACTCTGCGGAGTTGATCATCTGGTTGCCGTCTCCAAGCGCGATCACTTTCACATAATATTGCGCCGTGCCCGGCACCAGTGCGCTGACATCAAACGAGGTGACGTCTTTGGGCAAGACTCGGGACCCAACGAGCGTATTGCTCGGGGAATGGTAGAGATTCACCTGATAGCCGTTGTTGAGCACGTTGGTCCATTGCGTGACGCCGTTTTCGAACAAAAGCGGAGTTTTAGGCGGAGAGAGTGTGGCTTGGGTCGAGATGCTCAACACGTTGGACGCGCTCGAAGGCGAAGAATCAAGCGTGGACGCACCGTTGCCCCGCGTAACGACTTTGACGTAATACGCCGTTTGCAACGACAAAAGCGATGTCAGCGAGTACGAATTCGAATTGGTGCCCGCAAAAAGCGTTTTGAGCAACGTGTTGTTGGATGCGTCGTACAGATAGATCGTATAGCCGCTGTTGTTTTGCACAGGCATCCACAGGACGGTGCCGTCCGGGTTCAATTGAACATTGGTCGGCGGTGTCAGAGTGGTGGCTGCATAAGCCGGAACCGGTACAGCCAGCGGGACAGCTGTACTTCCGAACAACACCGATGCGGTAAGCAAAGCGAGAAATGTAGGTCTGTTCATTGGGTTGCAATTCCTCCAATTTCCTTTTTGACCCACTTCGACAAGAGAAGACAGAAATCCTTCGACGGGAATGGTATAATGAGGCGATTGAGGATGATTGTGGAGTGGGGGAGAGCGACGATGCAACGAGCGATTGAATTGGCTTTCGACGGCAAAACTCTGCGCGGGATGGAGCATGTTCCCGAGAACGCGGCAGGCGGTCGTGTGCCCGCCGTGATTCTGTACCACGGGTTTACCGCGAACAAACTGCAAAACCACCGCATGTTTTGGAAATTATCCCGCGAGCTGGAGCAACTCGGCGCGGCGGCGTTTCGCTACGATTTCCTCGGCAGCGGAGAGAGCGACGGCCACTTTGAAGAGATGACCGTCTCCGGCGAAATTGCCGAAGCGCATGCCATTTTGGATGCGGTGCGCCAAGACCCGCGCATCGACGAGAACCGCATCGTGCTGCTGGGCATCAGCATGGGCGGGTTGGTCGCGTCTGTCGTGGCGGGCGACCGTCCGCAAGAGGTGCGCGATTTGATCTTGCTGTGCCCGGCGGGCAACATGTACGACATCGTCAAACCGGTGGTCGACCTGCACCTGTCCGATCCGAATCTGCAAGTGATCGACTACGGAGGCAACTTGATCGGACGTGCGTTTGGCGAAGATGTGCGCAGTTTGAACGTCTATGACCGCGCCAAAACGTACACCGGCGGCGTGCTGCTGGTGCACGGCACCGCAGATCAGACCGTCCCGTTTGTTGTGTCGGAGCGCTACCGGGACTTGTGCTACGGAGAGCGCGCCGTCTTGCACGCGATCGAAGGAGCCGATCATACGTTTAACAGCCACTTGTGGGAGCGCGACGTGATACAAACCGTGCTGCACCGCGTGGCGCAACTGGAGCAAGCCTGAACAACTTGAGGGCTTGCTTTTTTCTTATCCGCTTGTTATACTACTACTCGTTGCTTGTGCCCTTAGCTCAGCCGGATAGAGCGTTTGACTACGAATCAAAAGGTCGGGAGTTCGAATCTCTCAGGGCACGCCATATGAGAACACAGGAGAGCTGTTTCCCCATCGGGGAGGCAGCTCTTTTTCTATTGAAGAATCAGGATAAACAGCGACGGGGGCGGGAACGCTTTTGCGCAAGAGGTGATTTCACTCATGCGTGTGCGAAGCGGACTTTTGGCGGGCATGTTCGCGTTGACGGCGACTCTTTCCTCCTATCCGACGCTGAGCGACAGTTACATCGTGGTGGACAAGTCGGAAAACTCCCTGACCTACTATCAACACAATGTCAAAGTCAAATCGTTCTCCGTGGCGACCGGGCGGACGGTGCAAGATACGCCGAACGGCGTATTTCCCGTCGTCATGCTCGTGAAAAACCCCTGGTACTTGAAAAAAAACATCCCCGGCGGGGCCCCGGAGAATCCGCTCGGCGTGCGCTGGATCGGGTTGGAGGTTCCGGGCACGGACGGCTCGATCTACGGCATCCACGGCACGAACGACCCGTCTTCGATCGGAAAACATGCGTCGAGCGGCTGTGTGCGGATGAAGAACGAAGAGGTGACGTGGTTGTACGAACACGTCCATGTCGGCACCTTGGTGGAGATCGTGGAGTAAGTGCTTCGGCGGTTTCGGAGCACTTTTTTTAAAGGATATTGTTCCAGATTTGTAACACGTCCCGTGGAGAATTTGTGATATAATCGGAACAGTTTTACCTTATGACACTCGTGAAACAGCCTACGCAGAAAGAGTTGATAGAATGGAAAGTCGCAAGGACCGGCACAACCGGGTGAAAAAACCGCCGGCGGCCGCCCAGGGACCCAAAGGGCAAAAGCCGCGGTTCTGGAAGACCAAGAAATTCAAGTGGATCATGATCTCCCTGTTGGCGGTTGTTGTGATCATCGTCGGCATCTACGCATATGCGATCGGGCATTTTATGACCAGCATTCAGAAACCGAAAGACTCGCACCAAACTCCGGTGCAAGCGGAACAGTGGACGGGAACCGAGCCGGTGAACATCGTGTTGATGGGCGTGGACAATCGTAACAACGACCCCAATCCGCGCGCGGACTCCATCCTCGTCATCTCCGTGGACCCGAAGACCAAGAAAGCCAAAGTCATGTCGGTCATGCGCGATACGTGGTACAACATCCCCGGCCATGATTTTGAGAAAATCAACGCGGCCAACGCCATCGGCGGGCCGGATTTGCAGATGAAGACGCTGCGCGATTTCTTGCAGATTCCTCTGCATTATTACGTGAAGACCGACTTCAAAGGCTTCATGAAGATCGTCGACGCCCTCGGCGGCGTGGATATCGACGTCGAGAAAGACTTGAACTACGCCGATGACGGCATCTACGACATCCATCTTAAGAAGGGCTATCAGCATCTCGACGGCAACCACGCTCTGCAATATGTGCGTTTCCGCTATGACGAACTCGGGGACTACAACCGCACGATGCGTCAGCGCAAATTCCTGCAGGCGGTCGCCGACCAGATGATCTCGACTTCCGGCCTCGTCAAGCTCCCGTCGGTACTCTCCGCGGTGGAACCGTACATCGAGACGAACATGGACGCGTCGGACATGCTGAAGCTCGGCCAATTGATGCTCAAAGTGGACAAATCGGACATTCAGCAGATGCAAGTGCCGCCCCGCGAGACGTCCCGCGACGGCTGGGCGGGAGGCGGACAAGCGGTCATCTTGCCGGATGTGTATGAAACGCAGAAGAAAGTATTTGAATTCCTCGGGTTGGACGAATCGAAGTTGAAGAAGAACGAAACCAGTCAACCGAAGGAATACTACGACCCGACACCGGTCGTCCCGAACAACCCGAATGTCAAACCGGACACGCCGGATCCGACGCCTCCGCCGACCGAAACGACGAAGCCGGAAACCGGTCCGACAACGCCGGAAACGGGCACGGGCACGGGAACGGGCGGCAAGACGCCGGGCACCGGAACGGGCGGCACGACACCGGGCACCGGAACGGTCGGCACGACGCCGGGCACCGGAACGGGCGGCACGACGCCGGGAACGGGAACGGGCGGCTCGACGCCGGGAACGGGAACGGGAACAGGCGGTACGACGCCGGGAACGGGAACGGGCGGTACGACGCCGGGAACGGGAACGGGCGGTACGACGCCGGGAACGGGAACGGGCGGCAAGACGCCGGGAACGGGCGGCACGACGCCGGGAACGGGCGGCACGACGCCGGGCACCGGAACGGGCGGCGGTACCGGCGGAACGACACCGGGAACCGGCGGCGGGGGGGAAACCCCGGCTCCGACGACCGGCACGCCGTAAACTCAGAGAGGAAGGGCAGACGCTCTTCCTCTTTTTTCTTATCCATGGAATCTCGTGAAATCTCATGGAATCGGCATATGAGCAAGCGGAGTGACATAACCCTTTGTCAAAAGGGGGGATTGGAAGATGGATGATCTGCTCATGTTCTTGGGCGTGATGTCTGCGCTCTCCGCATCGGCGCAGACGATGACGCAGCAGATGCGCCGCCGCTTCAAGGTCTTCCGGTTGGAACACAGCAAAGAGTTCGACGAGTTGGAAGAAGAGCTTAAGAAGCACAAGATCGGCAAACTCCACTGCAACATCCACCTGCTTTGCGGCGTGAACGGCGCGGTCTTGGCCGCATGCGCCAATATACATCCGCTTTCCTTTTTGAAGTTGGAGCCGCTGTGGACGAATTTGCAGCCGTGGCTTTCCAACTTGATCGATTTCAGCGTCGCCGGGGTGCTGGTGGCGTACGGCGGCCCGTGGTTTCATGAAGTTTTGGGAATCTTGCGTGAATACAAAAAAAGTTTGCGAGGGGCGACTTCCTAGTCCCCTCGCTTCTTTTATTTTCGGGTGACTAGGTGTATCATGGGTGGAAAGGTTTCAGAAGATAAGACAGCTAGGAGGAATCGCTTTTGTCTAGTTGGCGGTTTCGCGCAGCCGTCTTGGCTGCGAGAACGATCAAGCGCATACTGACACTCACCGGCCGCAAAGGCACCACCCTGCCAGGGAAGGTCGCCCTCAACATCTGCCCGGATCTGCTCCAATCCTATGGAGACTTGCTCGGCGAGCGAATCGTGTTCGTCACGGGCACCAACGGCAAAACGACGACGAGCAACTTGCTCGTGCATTTTCTGCGCCAAGACGGGCGGGATGTGATTTCGAACTCGCTGGGGGCCAACCTCATCGCAGGCATCGCGACCACGCTGATCGAGGGCGTGGAGTTCGACCGCGCCCGCTCTCAAGCCGCCGTGCTCGAAGTGGACGAAGCCACCATCGGCAACGTCATCGTGCCGCTGCGACCCAAGGCGGTCGTCGTCACGAACTTTTTCCGCGACCAGATGGACCGCTACGGAGAACTCGACACCGTCGTCGAGATGGTCGGCAACGCGCTGAAGAAAACGCCGGAGAACACCACCGTCATTCTCAACGCCGACGACCCGCTGGTCACGTCGATCGCCCCGAAGGACAAGACCGTCGTCTATTTCGGCATCGAGTCCAGCCAATTTGACGCGCAGAACCATTCGGAAGTGCGCGACGGCAAGTTCTGCCGCAAGTGCGGGGGCAACTTGCAATACTCGCTCTACCACTACGGCCAACTCGGGTTCTACAACTGTCCGTCCTGCGACTTCACCCGCCCGGAGCCGGGGATCGCGGCCGAGCGCGTGCGCCTGCATGAAGAGGGCATCGCGTTTCAAGTGGGCAAAGTGACCGGTTTCATCAACTCGCCGGCCGTCTACAACGTCTACAACGCGCTCGCCGCCATCACGGCCTCGACGGTGTTCGGGGTGCAAGATAAAGTGCTGGTGAACGAGATGAGCTATATGAAGACCCAGCTCGGCCGCATGGAACGCTTGATGTCAGGCAACGGCCGCGAATTGATGCTCACCCTCGTCAAGAACCCGACCGGCTTCAACGAAGTGTTGAAAGTCGTGGAGCACGAGAAGCGTCCGGTCGAACTGGTGATCATCTTGAACGACCGCTATGCGGACGGCACCGACGTGTCGTGGATTTGGGACACCAACATCGAACGCTTGCAAGAGTTTGCCGATCTGCGCCGCATCTATTGTGCGGGCACGCGGGCGGAAGACTTTGCCATTCGCTTGAAGTACGCCGATCTCGGCGAGATTACGGAAGTGGTCGAAGGCGACATCGCCTGCGTCGACACGGCGCTGCATCAATTGCCGCCCGGACACATGCTCTACATCCTCTCGACGTACACGTCGCTGTACGCCGTGCGCGATCATCTCTTGAACCAAGGGGGAAGCGAAGTTGCAGCTCAAAATCGGGCATCTGTATCCTGACCTCCTCGATCTGTACAGCGACCGAGGCAACGTGATCATCTTGCAAAAACGCGCCCAGTGGCGCGGCATGGACGTCGTCGTCGACCAGATTTCAGTCGGCCACGAACCGAAGCTTGCCGACTATGACATCCTCGTCATGGGCGGCGGGATGGACCGCGAGCAAGGCATCGTCGCAGCAGACCTGCAAAAGCGCCGGGAGAACATCCAATCGGCGGTGGACGCGGGAACGGTGATCGTGGCAATTTGCGGCGGCTACCAACTGCTCGGCCATTACTTTGAAACATCGACCGGCCAGCGCATTCCGGGCCTCGGCATCCTCGACATTCATACGATCGGCGCGAAAACCCGCATGGTCGGCAACGTCGTGGCGGAGATGGACATCGCCGGCGTGGCGCACAACATCATCGGCTATGAGAACCATTCCGGCAAGACGATCCTCGGGCCGAACGCCAAACCGATGATGCGTGTGCTCAAGGGCTACGGCAACAGCGGGGAAGACAAGTTCGAAGGCGTGCGCCAAGGCAATATCTTTGGCACGTACCTGCACGGCCCGCTGTTGGCGAAAAACCCTGTGCTCGCCGATCATATGATCGAGTTGGCGCTGCGCCGCCGCGATCTGTCGGCAGGTCTGGATTCGCTCAACGACGATTTGGAGCAACGCACGAACGCGAAACTCTACAAACGACTTGTCGCGAATTCGTGAAGAAACGAGAGCAAGAACCAGAACGTTGCGTTCTGGTTCTTTTTTTGTGCATTTTTTCTCGAAAAAAGACTTGCAAAGGTGCAAGGGGGATGATATTATAGGTTCTGTCGTCAGCGGTACAGGATAACGCAACGAGATGACAACAGCAACGACCGTGGCGGTGTAGCTCAGTTGGCTAGAGCATTCGGTTCATACCCGGGGGGTCGGGGGTTCGAATC
>NZ_JMIR01000023.1 GCF_000714935.1 Tumebacillus flagellatus | reverse complement strand
GAGACGGTTTCCCGCCTACACGATTTCCAATCGTGCTCCTTCGACCAGGCTCGGACATCTCTCCGTACGTTACACTTATCAAATTTCATTTATCATCGGCGATGTTTCGTTTGTCACCGGCGACACTTAGTAATATACCATCCTCCTCGCAATCTCTCAACAGACGGATACCGTGAGAAACAGTCAAATCAAGCGATAAATTCAATGTACCTTATGCAGGCTTGCCCGTACTTCAATTATCGCGCTGCTTCGACAGTCCCAGACAGCAAATTCCTTCTAGGGTCGAAACACGCGAACTCCATCCTCCCGTAGAGGTAGAGGCTGGTTTTTCTCCCGAGAAGTACCGCTCGTCAAGGTGCAAAGAATGTTGATTTGCGGTATGTTGAAAGGAGATAGCGGTCGAACCCTTACCCGGATAGACCTATGCATGCAAGATACCAGAGAGAATACACAATCTTGATGTTGTAGAAAACGGCAGACGCTCCCCACGTCTGCCGTTTTCACGTTTATGCGACGTCGTAACCGGCTTCCTCAATCGCTTCCTTGACTTGTCCGATCGAGAGTCGCTGCGGGTCGAACGCAACGTCGACAGTGCCCGCTTCCAAGTTCACCGTCGCCGTTTCCACGCCGATTTCCTTCAGAGCAGATTCAACGGCCGCTTTGCAATGACCGCAAGACATGCCTTCGACTTTCAATAGAAATTGTTCCATATGGTTCTTCCCTCCTTCTGTGCCCCATGATATTCCACGAAAACCCAGCCGTCAACCTCCGCGCTTTTTTGATTGCGGGATTTTCTCTATACTAGATGCAACAGGTTTTCAAGCAACTGGTAAGAAAGGATATGATTATGGAGATACTGCATTTGTTAGCGCACATTCCGCTGTTCCGCGGGTTGGACGAGCTTGAGTTGGACAAGATCTCCCAACTGCTGATTCGTCGACACTTCGCGGAGAAAACGGGTCTTTTTTGGCAAGGGGAACTCCTCACGACGGTGTATTTTATTGTCAGCGGCAAGGTGAAAATCTACCGAAACGACGAATCGGGACGCGAGCAAGTGGTCACCGTGCTGCAAGAGGGCGACATGTTTCCGCATGTGGGGTTTTTCTCGACCGGCCTCTACCCTGCTCATGCGGTGATGATCGAAGAGGGCGAGATGCTGACACTCTCCACGGAACGCTTCCGTCAATTGATCGAATCCACACCGACGCTGTGTTTGAAACTGCTCGCCGTGATCGAGCAAAAATACATGGAACTGCAAGCCCGCCTTGCCGAGATGGTCATGCACGACACCCGCGGCCGCCTCGTGCTGATGCTCATCCGCCTCTCGCGACTGCATGGAGAACCTGCTGAGGGAGCGCAAGGGACGCGAACCCGGCTGAACATTCCGATCACCAACCAAGAGTTGGCGAACATGATCGGCACTTCGCGCGAGACGGTCAACCGCACCCTCAACCAACTTAAACGCGACGGCGTGGTGGAGACGGCGCTCGATCTGCATCTGATCCTCGATGTAGAGAAATTGGAGCAGCTCCTGTGATTTTTGTCACAACCTTCCTATGACCCGAATGGTAGGATGTTCGTGTAAGTCAAACGGAACACATACCAAGGAGGAAACACTCATGTCTCTCTACGAAAAACTCGGCGGCGCTGACGCCATTTCTGCTGTTGTTGACAACTTCTATGATCGCGTCCTCGCCGACCCGACGATCAACGAGTTCTTCAAGCACACCGACATGGAAAAACAACGCCGTCACCAAGCGGCTTTCATTTCGTTTGCACTGGGCGGCCCGCACCAATACAGCGGCAAATCGATGGAGAAAGCGCACGAAGGCATGAACCTTCAAGAAGAACACTTCAACGCGGTTGCCAAGCACCTCGGCGACGCGCTCGCCGACTTCAATGTTCCGGCAAGCGACATCGACGCGGTGATCACCCACGTGGCCACGCTCAAGGACTCCATTCTCCACAAATAAGCCGCGATAAGCACCCTGTGAAAAAGGATACGCAAAAAGCCGACGGACAATCCGCCGGCTTTTTTCGCGTCTCTACACAGGTTGTGCTCAGGCTTGCGTTTTCGGGATCAAGCGGTTGATGTAGGATTTCAGTTCGTTCGCCTGCACCACCTGCTCCGCTTCTTGCGCCAAGTACATCTGGCTGTCCAACCAGACACCGTGCGCGGGACGAACTTTGTGATAGGTGCCGTCGGCGTTCAAGACGTGGCGTTTGACGTTGTCCTTCAAATGAATGTCCAAGATGTGCGTCAAGCGCTGGCGCAAGTCCTCTTGCTTGACAGGGAAGAGAATCTCCACGCGGTGCTCCATGTTGCGCGTCATCCAATCGGCGCTGGAGAGATACACTTCTTCGTTGCCGCCGTTTTGGAAATAGAACACGCGGCTGTGTTCCAGAAAGCGTCCGACGATCGACGAGACTTGGATGTTCTCGCTGACGTCCTCGATTCCGGGACGCAAACAGCAGATGCCGCGCACGATCAACTCGATGCGCACGCCCGCGCAGGAGGCCCGGTACAGCGCTTTGATCAAGTCTTTGTCGGTCAGCGAGTTCATCTTGGCGATGATCAGGCCGGGCTTGTCGAGTGTCGAAGCTTCGATTTCGCGGTCGATCAACTCCAAGAGCTTCTGCTTCAACAGGAGCGGCGCCGTGAACATCTCTTCGTAATCCGGCGCGTTGCCGTACCCGGTCAGATGGTTAAAAAACTCCGTCGCGTCATAGCCGAGCTCTTCGCGGGCGGAAAACACCCCGAGGTCCGTATAGATGCGGGCGGTGATTTCATTGTAGTTGCCGGTGCCGAGGTGGACATAGCGGCGCAGTTGGTTGCCCTCTTGGCGCACGACCAGCGTGATCTTGGAGTGGGTTTTCAGCCCGACAAGCCCGTAGATGACGTGGCAGCCGGCTTTCTCCAGCTTCTTGGCCCAGACGATATTGTTCTCTTCGTCAAAGCGTGCTTTGATCTCCAAGAGCACCGTCACTTGCTTGCCGTTCTCCGCCGCGCGCGCAAGCGACGCCACGATCGGCGAGTTGCCGCCGACGCGGTAGAGCGTCTGCTTGATCGCCAACACGTTCGGGTCGTCCGCCGCTTGCGAGATGAAGTGCAGCACCGGATCGAACGACTCGTAAGGATGGAACACGAGCACGTCCTTGTGCGAAATCGCCGCAAAAATCCCGTTCTCCCCCAACAGATCATGCGGCGGCTGCGGTTCAAACTCGTCAAACTTCAAGTGCTCCAACCCCGGCAACGCCCCGTAAAACTTCATAAAAAACGTCGGGTCGATCGGCCCGTCGATCTCGTACACGTCGTGCTTCGTCAAATCCAGCCAGTCGATCAGCATCTCGCGCAGCTCCTGCCCCATCGATGCCGCGATTTCCAGCCGCACGGCCGCGCCCATGCGGCGTTTTTTCAACTCGCGCTGGATTTCTTGCACCAAGTCCTCACTGGTCTCTTCGTCAAACGTCATGTCGGCGTCGCGGGTGATCCGAAACGCCGACGATTCGACGATCTGATGCCCGGAGAACAGCATCTTCATATGCTGGCAGAGCACGTCTTCGAGCAAGATAAAGTGTTTCGCGCCCGAATCATTCGTCGGCAATTCGATGAAGCGCGGGCTCATAAACGGCACTTGCACGACGGCGAAGAGGTGCTTCGGCTTGTGAGAATGGTGGTGATGATGCTCATGTCCGTGCTCCGGCTTCAGCAACACGCCCAAGTTCAAACTCTTGTTGGCGAGATGCGGAAACGGGTGCGACGCGTCGACGGCGAGCGGCGTCAACACCGGAAAGATCTTGCGCTCAAAGTAGTCCTCCAAGAACGCTTCCTGCTCCGCGTTCAGTTCGTTGGGCTTTAAAAAACGAACGTTCTCGCGCTGCAGTTCCGTCATGATGTGATCGTCCAAGATGACGTACATGCGCTCAACAAACGCGTGCACGCGCTCGGCGATGGCGCCCAACTGCTCGGCGGGCGTCATCCCCGCTTTGGTGTCCGGTTTGGTGGAGCCGGAGCGAAACAAGTCGAGCAGCCCGGCGACGCGCACCATGAAGAATTCGTCCAAGTTCGAAGCGGCAATCGCCAAAAACTTCAGCCGCTCCAAGAGCGGGTTGCTGGTATCGGTCGCCTCCTCCATCACGCGTTCGTTGAAGGACAGCCAGCTGAGTTCCCGGTTGATGTAATAGGCGGGAGAGTCAAAGTGTAAGGTCATCGCGTACAAGCTCCTTGATCAGTTCGTCGTTTCTACGGTCGGAACGGGGGTCAGTTCGTACCCAAACTTGATCCCGTACGTCTTCGAGAGCGCCTCCAGCATCTCGTCCACAAGACCTCGGTCGAGGATGTGCTGAGGCAGCACACGGCAGAGCAGCCGCACGCCGTCGGGCCGTTTTTCCACTTGAATGGAGCGGACTTGGCCCGCGAGCGGGCGGTTCAAGATGCGCGCGAGCATGCCCAATTGCGCGAGCCGTTTGATGCCGGGCAACTCCATCGGCATTACCATATCAGAATGTTGTATAAGTTGCTTCTCGATTTTCTTATCGTTTTTGTAAGAAGCGAGCATGCCGAGGATCAAGCGCTCGCGGTGCGTGAGGCCGTAGAGCAACACGTTGGTCAGCAGATAGAACGTGTGCTGCGCGGCGTCAAACGTGTTGATCGACAACCCGATGTCTTGCAAGAGACCGGAAATCTGCAACAGACGGCGCTGCCCGGCGTCCGCTTGCAGCAAGCCGAGATCGTTCAGTTGGTCGAACAGCGAGACGGCGAGGCGCGAGACGTGCTCGGCGCGGGTCTGGTTGACCCGGTAGCGCTTCATCCATTGCCGGGCGCTGAACAGCGAGACGTCCGGCACCACGTTGTCGTCGACACCCTGCAACATCCGCTCAAACAACAAGCCGTCGCGCAATCCTTTCGTCGAGATCACAAACTCGGCGCTCCCCGTCACGTCAAGCAGCACGGAAAAAACCGCCGCCCCCGCCACGATGAGATCGGCGCGGTCCTTGGAGAGCCCCTTGATCTTCCTGCGCTTGTCCAACGGCGTCTTGACGAGCGTTTGGTAGCTTTGTGCGACGGCGGCCGGGTTCATCGTGTATTGGTGCAGGCTCTGAAACGAGTAGTTGCGCTTCTTCTGGTCCATGTTCCCGATGTTGCGCGCAGTGCCGCCCATCGCAATCAGCGGGACGGGACGCGGGCGCTTGGTCAGCCAAGGAGCGCCGGCAAATTGCTCGCGGAGGAACGCTTCGAGTTTCTTCAACTCGTCCTGCGCCGGGTTATCGCTTTTGAAAAAACGCTGTGTCAACGACACCGCACCAAACGGGAACGAGATCTTATGTACGCATCTTCTGTCCTCCACCCACGTCACTTCGGTGGAGCCGCCGCCGATGTCGACGGTGAAGGCATCGCGTACATTCATCGTGTTGACGACCGCCAGATAGCCGTACTGCGCTTCTTCGGGGCCGGAGAGGATGCGCACGGAGATGCCCGTCTCCCGCTCGATGCGGTCGCGCAGTTCGGCTCCGTTCTCTGCTTGGCGCATGGCGGCGGTGGCGACGCCGACAATTTCGGTCACGCCGCGGGCGTCGCAGATGTCCTTGAAATGGCGCAGGCAATTCAAAGTCAGGTGCACGCCCGACTCGTCGAGCTGTCCGTCCGGGGTGAGGTGTGACGAGAGGCGGAGCACTTGCTTGACGTTGTCCGTTTCAAACAGCAGCCCCTGCTCGTCCTGCTCATAGATCACGAGCCGAGCGGAGTTCGAGCCGAGGTCGATGATGGCAAGTTGAGTTGTGTTCACAGAATCCCCACTTTGCTTAGGTCTAGGGATATTATACTAAATCTTGCCCAAAAGTACCCCGCCCATGGAAAAAACGCACCTCTGCGCGAGAGATGCGTTTGCGGCGGACCCTATTGTTTTTACAAGCGGGTTTTTTACAAGTTTGTTTTTATCAAGAGGTTCTCCACCTCTTTGAGAAACCGCCTCGACGGGTACGCTTGCGGTCGCGCTTGCACGTCTTCGGCAATCCCGCGCAACGCCTCCCGATACGCCCAGTCCAGCGCCGCCTCTGCCTCCATCTGCACGTCGGGCGTCACGCCGATGCCTTCCCAGTTAGTTTGGGTGATCGGGTTGATCGAACGCTCCGTCGGCACGAACACGCTGAAATGCTTCTGCAAGCGCACCATCTCACCCGGATTCGCCCCGCCGCGCGTCACTTCTCCGACGATCTTGGCGCGTCCCAACTGCTGCAGGTTGTACGTCAACTCTTCGGCGGCGGAGAACGTGTTGCGCGAAGTCAACACGTAGAGCGGTTGGTGCTCGTACCGCTTGTCGCCCGGCACGTCCGGCAAACTCCAATACTCCCGCGTGATTCCCGTTTTACGGGCATAGATCGTGTTCAACAGCACCGGCTCGGCTCCGAGGAAGTACGAGCATGCCCACTGCACCAACTCCGGCCAGCCGCCCGAATTCTCCCGCAAGTCGAGGATCATCGCCCCCGTATGCGACAGAAAGCTCATCGCGGCGCGCAACGTCTCGCCCGCAAGATCCGGCGGGAAGAACGCGTCCAACTTCAGATACCCGACGTTCCCCGCCAGCCGCTCGACTTTGGCAAACCCGAAGTTCAGCGCCTCCACGCCGCGCAAGTGCGGCGGCAAGTCGCCGGGTGCTGCGTCACTGCCGGTTTCCGTCGGCGGAATTTCCTTCTCGCTGTAGACCAGCGTCACATGCAAGTCCCGGCTCACGGCGCGCAGGTCTGCCGTGACGCCCAACGCAAAGTCCTTGGGAGCCGTCCACGCGTCATACGCGCCCGACTTCCACTTTTGCAACACCGCTGTTGCCATCTCGGCACCGATCTCCGGAAACACATACCCTTCCTTCAATTGAACCGCCAACTTCCGCAACACGGTTTCCCGCACCGCTTCCTCCACGATGAACATGTGGTTCCCCCTATTCGCTGCACTCCCAGCCGTAACTCTCAAACCACGAACGCTCTCGATAATTATCAATCGCTCGGCGCACATACGGAATCACATTCTCAGGCAGGGCGTCCAACCCGTGCCACGACAGGTCGTCGCACTTCTGTGGCTCGGCGTTGACGATCTCCCCGTCCCATCGCGCCACCGTCACGAAAAAATCAATCCGCTCATCGTTGGCTTTGCGGTGCATCACGCCGACGACCTGTACGTCGGACGGCGCGATCTCGACGCCGCACTCTTCCCGCGCCTCGCGAATCGCCGCGGTCACGACTTCTTCTCCTCCGTCCAAGTGCCCGGCCGGCACGCTGTAGTTGCCGTCTTCATACCCCGTGTTCCATCGTCTCAACAACAAAATCTCGCGGTCGCGCACGAAAAACAGATGCACGGCGACCGGCATTGTGAATCGCTCTGACATTCTCTTCGCCTCTTTCCTTCTTGTAGAAAAAGCATACCTGATCTGACACGTTTTGCCAAAGTCTTGCAAATTCTGTTTTCCCCGTGTATACTAGAACAATACGCAAGCTGGACAAGAGTGTTATGCAGAGATCTATTAACATAAACGGTGTGTACGAGATCTTAGACTTTCCCACGATTCACAACAGGCGTGGCCCAGGAGCCATATGGTCGCATGAGAGGTAGGGCATGCGACGTTTCGACAGTCACTCCTGTCTGGCAAAAACTCCACAGAATCTCCTGAGAGATGAAACAGCCCGCGACCTGATGGTCTGCGGGCTGTTTTCATGTTGTTTTTTCAAGAGGTTTTCTCGGCACCGCTCATGGCGAATTTCACCCAAAACGTCGTCCCCGACTCTCCGGTCTTCACTTCGATGGAAGCGCCGTGCCGCGCCGCCACACTGTAGCAGACCGCCAAACCGAGGCCCGTGCCGGTTTCCTTGGTCGTCACAAACGGCGTGCCTATTTTCTCCAAGATTTCCGGCGGGATGCCCGGCCCTTGGTCATGAATTTCCAGCACGACGCCCTGTGCTTCCAGCACGGTGCGGATCTTCAACAGCCCACCGCATGACATCGCTTCCAAACCGTTGAGCGCCAAGTTCAAGATCACTTGCCGAATCTCTTTCTCGTCCAATTCCAGGCTCGGCACGTCGCCGAGGTCGAGTTGCACGTCTTTGTCGCAGAGCAGCGCCTCCGCTTGAATCAGCGGGAAGATCGCGTCGACGATGGCGTTCAGATTGGTCAGTTCGCGGTTGGTGGTTTTGTTCTTGGCAAGCGTCAGGAATTCCGTGATGATCGCGTTGGCGCGGTCCAGCTCCTCCACCATCAAGTCGATGTATTCGTGAGACGGCGGGTGTTCGCTTTTTTTGGACATCTGCAAGAAGCCGCGCACGGTGGTCATCGGGTTGCGGATTTCGTGCGCGATCCCGGCGCCCATCTCGCCGATCAAGTTTAGGCGCTCCAAGCGCGCCATCTCTTTTTCAAACATCATGCGGTCGGTGATGTCGGTGATCAAGACCAACTGGCAAGGTTCGCCGTGCAACTCGATCTCTTCCGTGGAGAGCAGCCCTTGCCGCATCTCGCCGGAACGGGTGAAGTAGCTCACCCTCGCGTTGCGCACCGAGCGCTGCCACTCCGGCTCGCCGGATGAAAGCAGCGCTTCTTCGCCCCACGGCCGCAAGCGCAACAGATCGACTGTCGCACCGCGCACTTCGTCGGCGGAATACCCGGTCACGTCCACCCAGTAATCGTTGACGTCGAGGTAGCGGTGGTCGATCAGCGAGCGAATCGCGATGGCGCTGGGGCTTGATTGAAAGATTTTTCGAAACCGTTCTTGGGAGCGGAACAGGTCCTGCGTGCGCTCGACCACCAAGAGCTCCAAGAGATGGTATTGCTCGGTGCGCGCTTCTTCGATCTGCTTGCGTTCGGTGATGTCGCGAATCGAGCAGACGTAGACGTGCAGACCTTCAAGCGACGCTTCCCCGATTTGCATATCCACCGGGAAGAGTGTCCCGTCCATTCTGAAGGCCGTCGATTCGACGGTGCGGCCCGTCTGCACGTCTTGCACATCGACGAGCGTGGAGACCGGCTTGCCCGTCAGCATCGCCGGCTCGTACCCGAACATCTCAACCACGGCCCGGTTGACGGAGAGAATCACGCCCGCGTCGTCGTACGTGACGATCGTGTCCCGCGACGTTTCGCCGATCGCCCGCGCCAACGCTTCCGTGCGGCGCAACTCGGAGGTCGTCCGCTCCAGCAGTTTGTTGGCGATTTCCAGCTCCCGGGTGCGCTGCTTTAAAATCTCGCGGTCGCGGTGAATCTTCACAAAACTCTCCACTTTCAGACGCAAAGTGTCAGGGTGAAACGGTTTGAAAATGTAATCGTTTGCCCCGACGGCATAGCCGTGATGGACATGCTCGGTCGCTTGGTGAATGGCGGTGATGAAGATGATCGGGATGTGGCGGGAACGTTCGCGGGCTTTGATCAACTTCGCCGTCTCAAACCCGTTCATCCCCGGCATCTGCACATCGAGCAAGATCACCGCAAATTCTTCAGTTAACACACACTTCAACGCTTCCTCGCCCGATGTGGCGCTGACCAATCGGTACTGCGGCTGTTGCAGCACCGCTTCGAGCGCCAGCAAGTTTTCCGGGCGGTCATCGACCATGAGGATGTTGACTTTTGGGTCTTGTGCCATGTCATCGCCTCGTTATTTGATCTTGCGGAACAATTTCTCCAAGCCGTCCACTTCTTCGTAGCGGGAGGCAAGCGTAGTCAGCGCCAGCCCTTCCCGGCTGCCGAGCGCCAAGATGCCTCCGCTGCTCAGGCTGTCGTAAAAAAGCCTGTGTACGCGGTTTTGCAACGATTTGTCAAAATAGATCATCACATTGCGGCACACAATCACATGAAACTCGTTGAACGAGCGGTCCGTTACCAAGTTGTGCTGGGCAAACACGAGATTCTCCCGCAAAAACGGGTGGAACTCCACAGTTTCATGTATAGCGCTGTAATACTCGGAAAATGCCTTCGTCCCGCCCGCCTGCAAGTAGTTCTTGGTGTAGAGCTGCATGCGCTGGAGCGGGAACTGGCCGCTTTCCGCCCGTTTGAGACTGCGTTCGCTCATGTCGGTGGCGTACAAGCGGGCTTTGTGATACAGCCCTTCCTCATGCAAGAGGATCGCCATCGAGTACACTTCCTCGCCCGTCGAACAGCCGGCATGCCAGATGCGGATGTACGGGTAGTCGCGCAAGATCGGCACCACCCGTTGACGAAACGCTTGAAAAAACGACGGGTCGCGGAACATTTCCGTGACGTTGACGGAGAAGTCGTTCAACAACCGCTCCATCATCAGCGGGTCGTGCAGAACTTTTTCTTGCAACGCCGAGATCGTGGGGAGCTTCTCGGCGTTCATGCGGTGTTGGATGCGCCGCCGCAGAAACGGCAGCGAGTAGTTTTTGAAATCGAATCCCTGGAGCCGGTAGATCCCTTCCATGAGCAGTTGCAGTTCAATCTGCTCCACTTCTGTGATCTCCGGCGTCTCCTGAGCATCGAGTTGCACGTCGCCCGTGTCTTCCATGTCCTCCATCTGGCGTGCTCCCTCCTGTCCCCTCTCCCTCAGCGGTACAACCAGACCCGCATCAGCGAGAACAACTGCTCCAAGTTCAACGGTTTGGAGATGTAATCGGACGCGCCGGCTTCAATGCACTTGGCGCGGTCGTTTTTCATCGCTTTGGCGGTCAGCGCGATGATCGGAATGTCTTCGCCGCCTTGCATCTGACGAATCAAACGCATCGCTTCATATCCGTCCATTTCGGGCATCATGATGTCCATAAGCACCAAGTCCACATCGGGATGCTCGCGAAGCATTTCGACGCCTTCGCGCCCGTTTTCGGCGAAGACCACTCTCATCTGCTGCGCTTCCAGCGCCGTCGTCAGGGCGAAGATGTTGCGCATGTCGTCGTCGACCAGCAGCACTTTCTTCCCTTCGAGCGGCCCTTCGGCGGTGAGGCTTTCCGTCAGATCCGGCACTTCCCCGTGCGGTGCCAGCGTCACGGCGACTTCCTCCGCTTCGGAACTTTCATAGAGCGTCTCGGCCGCGCCGCTTTCCGGCGCTTGGTACTCCGTCGGCAGGAAGAGCGTGAACGTCGACCCGCGTCCCTCGACCGACACGACCTCCAAGATGCCGCCGAGCAGATGCGCGATCTCGCGGGAGATCGAGAGGCCGAGTCCGGTGCCGCCGTACTTGCGCGACGTGGTGCCGTCCGCCTGGCGGAACGCTTCGAAGATCACTTCTTGCTTCGATTTCGGGATGCCGACGCCGGTGTCGGTCACGGAGACCGCCAACACGGACGGAGATTCCGCCAACGGCGACCCTTCGGTAAACGTTCTTTTTTCCTCCAAACGGATGTCGAGTTGGACGGTGCCTTGGTCGGTGAACTTCATCGCGTTGGAAAGCAGATTTTTCACGATCTGCTGCAGGCGAACGCCGTCGGTGTAGACCGCGCCCGGAGCGCTGGCGTGAACCTGCACGTGGAAATTCAGACCTTTCTGCCGGGCGAGCGGTGCAAATTGGCGCTCGGCATAGCTTCGCACTTCGTCGAGCAGCACTTCCTCCAAGTGGACGTCCATCTTGCCGGACTCGACTTTGGAGAGGTCGAGAACGTCGTTGATCAAGTTGAGCAAGTCGTGGCCGGACGCGTGGATGGTGTTGGCAAAATCCACTTGTTTCGGCGTGAGGTTGCCCTCGCCGTTTTCGGCGAGCATCTGCGCGAGGATGAGCAGCGAGTTCAGCGGCGTGCGCAACTCGTGCGACATGTTCGCGAGAAACTCGGACTTGTATTTCGAAGAGAGCACCAATTGACGGGCTTTGTCCTCCAAGTCCTCCTTGGTTCGTTGCAGCTCTTGCGTTTTCAGCGTGGAGTTGTGGTATTGCTCCTCCAGCTTTTCGTTGATCGTTTTCAGTTCTTCCTGTTGCAGCTGCAGCTCTTCGGATTGGCTTTGCAGCTCTTCGGTCATCGCCTGCGATTCTTTGAGCAGTCGTTCCACTTGCATGTGGTACGCGATCGAGTTGATCGTGGTGCCGACGTTGTCGACGACTTGGCGGAGGAAAGTATGATGAAGGTCGGTGAACGGCTCAAACGACGCCAGCTCGATCACCGCACGCACTTGCCCTTCAAATTCAATCGGCATCACGAGCAGCGACGACGGTTTGGAGGAACCCAGACCCGACGCGATGCGGATGTAATCGTCCGGAATGTCGCGAAGCTCGAGGACGGTGTTCTCGGCGGCGCACTGTCCGACCAGCCCTTCGCCGATCCGGAACCCGTTGGCGCCGATGTCGAGATCGGCGTCCGGCTGATCGGCAAACGACGCCAACTTCACCAAGCGCTGTTGATCGCGAACTCCGTCCTTCAGATAAAAAACGCCGTACGTCGCGCCGACCAGCGGAGCGAGCTTCGACATGAACATGCGGGCGAGCGTCTCCAAGTCCTGCACGCCTTGGTAGATCGTCTGGATTTCCGAGAGCTTGGTTTTCAGCCAGTTTTGCTCGGTGATCGCCTGTTGGAACTCGCGCTCGTGACGGGCGTGTTCTTCGAGCGCTTCCGCCATCGCGTTGAACGCGCGCGAAATATCGCCGACCTCGTCATTCGTTTTGACTGCGATGCGCGGCAGGTTTTCTTTGGAACCTTCCGTGACGGCTGTGATCACCGACGTGACTTGGCGCAAGGAGCGGGTCGTGCCGCGAACGACACCAACCGCGACGAACCCGCCGACGAGCAGCGAGAACACGATCAGGAAGACCGTCCAACGGGACGCGAGCGTATACGCCCGCGTCGCGTCTTGCAGCGCGGTGTCCATGCGTTGCTCCTGTACGGACCGCAGTTTGTCGACCGTGTCAAACATCGCGATGCGCTCGGTTTGCACCTGGCCTTGCAACAGCGCGGAGGCGTCGTCCGTCTGGCCGGCGCGCACCATATCGATCAAGCGGTTTTGATCCTGGTCGAACTCCACGCTCTGCGCCCGCAACACGGCGACATAGCGCTGAGCCTCTTCGATCGCGGCCGTTTTTTCCAGCTGTTCGAGCGCTTGTTCTTCCCGTGCTCTGGCAGCCCTGATCTGTTTGACTGTGTTCTCGACGGCGTCGGGCTTCCCGCTTTCAAGCACCATCGAGTAGAGCTCGCGGTTGATGTTGCTGATCTCAAAGCGGATCGACGTGACTTCTTTCAACTTCACATAACGATCTTTGACGATATCGTTCATGCTGCCGTTGAGATCGCTGAGCATCTTGAGCACGAGCAACAACATGAGGATCAACAAGGCAAGAAGTCCGCCAAATCCCGCATACAATCTCGTTTTGATCTTCATGGAACGATCCTTTCCTTTTAAGAATCCCTGTGGTACAGTATTAGACCTTTCGCTAAACCGCTCTGCATTCCTGCTCTTTTGGGTGAAGTTCCCTTGACTTCTCATTCGAAAGCGAGTTACATTCATGAAGTAATGGAAAATTGGTCCCGTCGGTCAATTTGTATGACATCTACCCAAATACATATGCAAGATTCCTACCTCTCTTGCACAAGGAGGACACATCCGCATGACCCAACGAAAAAACCGTCAATTCCTGTTGGTCTCCCGTCCGGTCGGGATGCCTGCTGATGAAAATTTTGAACTGCGTGAAGCAGCCGTTCCGGAATTGGAGGACGGGCAAGTGCTCGTGCGCACGCTCTACCTCTCCGTCGACCCCTACATGCGCGGTCGCATGAGCGACGCGAAATCGTATGTCGAGCCGTTCGCGCTGGGCGAAGTGCTGCAAGGCGGCGTCGTCGGCGAGATCGTCGAGAGCAAGAATGAGCGCTGGAAAGCGGGCGACGTCGTCGTCGGGCTGCTCGGCTGGCAGGAGTACAGCGTCTCGAACGGGCGCGGCCTGTTGAAGATCGACCCGTCCGTCGCGCCGATCACGACCGCGTTGCACGTGGTCGGCATGACCGGTTTGACGGCGTACTTCGGGCTGCTCGACATCGGCAAACCGCAAGAGGGCGAAACGGTCGTCGTCTCCGGGGCGGCGGGCGCTGTCGGCACGGTCGTCGGGCAAATCGCCAAGATCAAAGGCTGCCGCGTCGTCGGGATCGCCGGAGATGATGAAAAGTGCGCGTACCTCACGGAGGAACTCGGGTTTGACGCCGCGATCAACTACAAGACGGCAGACCTGAACGCCGCGCTGAAAGAAAGCTGCCCGAACGGCGTCGACGTGTACTTTGACAACGTCGGCGGCGACATCACGGAAGCGGTGATGCGCCGCATCAACTTCCAAGCGCGCATCCCGATCTGCGGCCAGATTTCGCAGTACAATTTGGAGAAGCCGGACCTCGGCCCGCGCATCGTGTTCACCCAGTTGCTCAAGAGCAGTGCGCTCGCGAAGGGCTTCATCGTCAACGATTACGCGAAGCAACATAAGGAAGGCATGCAACAACTCGCACAATGGGTGATGGAAGGCAAGATCAAGTACCGCGAGAACATCGTGGACGGCTTGGAGAACGTCGTCGAAGCGTTCCTCGGGCTGTTCCGCGGAGACAACATCGGGAAGCAGTTGGTGAAAGTGGCGGATCTGTAGGGATCTGTCGGCCCCGTTTGTATAGGGAGAAAGCGGCGCTCTCACGCGAGGGTGCCGCTTTCTTTTGTTTTTTTCAAAAATAGGTCTGGAGACCTATTGGGAAAGCAGCTCCCGTTTCCGATATCTACCTTAAACAGAGGTTGAGGGGGGCTCCCTCATGCGACAGGACGCAGAGATGCGCTATCAAACCGGACAGCAACTGGAGCGGCAAGGCCGGTTGCGGGAAGCGCAAGAACAATATGAGTTGGCGGCACGAGACGGCCATCTGGCGTCGATTATCCGATTGAAACAGCGGACGTTCGCGGGAGAAGAGACGACGCCTCCGCTTGAGAGCCGCGCGTCAGCCGCTTCCGGAAAAAAACGAACCGGCTCGCGGGCGAAGCGTTTTTGGGGCGGATTGGTGCTTTTTTTGCTGTTGTTTCATCTGTTGGCGGACGCGGTCGGGATGGATCGGGTGTATTCGATGTTTGCGGATGCGCGCACGAAGCCGGGCGATCTTGCGAAGTTGGTGGTGGAAAACGGCTACCAGCGGTATACGGAATTGTACGGGCATGACCCGACGGGCGGATACGGAGAGTTGATGCGGGCACAGCCTGTGAATGTGTTGAGCGAACTCTCCCCCGACCTGCTGACGGCGACGCAGTGTCCCTGCGGGTTGGAGGACGTTGAGTTGGAGTTGCATTACTATCCGGAGGCGAATCAGTTGGCGTTGGTGCGCGGGCAGGAAATTCTCGTGCTCTACCCCGTCGCTTCCGGGCCGCCGCTGCCGTTTGCCAAGTCGTACGTCTCGCGGCGGGTCGTCAACCCCAACGGCGGCAAGGGTCCGTGGGGCACGCGCGGGATGGAATTGCAAGACGGATATGCGATCCACGGGACGAACCAGTTGGAGTTGATCGGTCACTCCGATGTGACCAAGGGATGTTTGCGGATGCGGAATGTGGACATTGAGACGCTGTATCCGTATGTGTCGCTTGGCACGCCGTTTTTTGTGGTGCCGGGGCAACCGGGCAAGCCGACGTTCCCCGAAGGACTGCCCCCGCTCGGAGAGTTGCTGCACCCGGAGAAGGAAGAGACGCCGGGGGTGGTGTATCAGTGGAAGAATTAGAAAAAGCGAGCCGCCGTCGAGGGACGAGGGGCTCGCTTTTTGGTTGAGTTCGTTCTTACTGCACCCGCTCCTGATACTGATCCACATACAGCGAACCGTCTCCTTGAATTTCGGCGTAGAACACGTTTTTCACATCTGTTACTCCCTGTTGCCGCAACTGTTGCTCCAGCCAGTCTTGGCTGAGCTTCAGCTCTTGCAGGTTGTGTTGCACCACACGGCCGTCGGAGATGATTTCGGTTGGCAGGTAGAGACTGGGAGACGGTTTGGCATGCACGTCTTTTTTGGTGGCGGCTTGGACGTCTTGTTTTTTGAGCACGGACAGCGCGCCGTCCGGTTCCAAGATCGCGTAGTCCACGTCCTTGATTGAAAACACGTTCTTTTTTCTCAAGAGCATGGTGAGGTCGTCAATGTTCATGCGCTGCGACTTCAACGCTTGTTCGAGGATTTTCCCATTACGAATCAGGATCGTGGGCTCCCCGTCAATCACGTTGCGCAGTTTCGGAAAACGAAGCGTCACAACCCCCATCAGGATGGTGAGCAAACTCCACTCCACCAAACTGTTGTTTGATCGGTTCCGCTTATATTATCATGGTGAGGAGTGGAATTTTAGATCTTACAAAAATTAAGGGAGTGTACATATGACAGGGACAGTGAAATGGACGTCGCCCGCAGGGGTGCGGCGATTGCTCGAGGAGTTGGTTGCCGTCCCCAGCGTGACCGGTTCACCTGCGGAAGTGGACCTGGCGAAACGCATTGTTGAGAACTTACATGAACTTCCCTATTTTCAACAGCATCCGGAACAAGCTGCCTTGCATCCGACGGGTGACGGACGTTTTTTTGTGACCGCGTTGGTAAAAAACAGCCCCGACACGCGCAAGACGGTCGTGCTCGTCAGCCATTTTGACGTGGTGGACGTTCAAGACTTCGGAGAGTGGAAAGAGCAGGCTTTTGCAGCGGACGCGTTATCCAAGCAGTTTTACGCACACCAAGACCGATTGCCCGAATCCGTGAAACTTGACATGGCGAACGGCGAGTGGATGTTCGGACGCGGCACGATGGATATGAAGTGCGGCTTGGCTCTTCATATGTCGCTGATCGAACGGGCCTGCCAAGGCGAATTTGACGGAAACCTGCTGCTGCTGACGGTGCCCGACGAGGAAGTGAACTCCGTCGGGATGCGAGCAGCCGTGCCGAAACTGCTGGAGTTGGCACAGACGTACGGCTTAGACTACCAGGCGGTGCTTAATTCCGAGCCGATGTTCAACACAGAGGCGGGGGATGACCGCAAGTTTGTGTATACCGGATCGATCGGCAAAATCTTGCCGGGCTTCTTCTGCGTAGGCAAGGAGACGCACGTAGGCGAGCCGTTGTCGGGGCTGAATGCGAACGTCATGACCTCGATGGTCACCTGCGAGATGGAACTGGCGACCGAGTTCTGCCAGAGCTACGGCAACGAGCTGACGCCGCCGCCGACTACCCTGGTCCAAAAAGACCTGAAGACGGAATACAACGTGCAAGTCTCGCATCGCGGTGTCGCCCTGTACAACCTGTTCGTGCTGAACCAACCGTTGGGCGAGATCATGCAAAATTTACAGCTCGCAGCCCAGCGCGCGGCGAAGAAGATCGCGGCCCTCCATGCCTCAAGATCACAGGCGTATGGCAAGCGATCTGCGACTGCGGCGCACACGTTTGAGGTAAAGGTGCTCACGTTCGCCGAGTTGATCGAGCACGCGGTGCGCCTGCACGGTCGCGAACGGGTCGAAGCGGTGCAAGCAAGCGTGCTCGGACAAGCGGGAGCAGAAGATGACCGGGCGGCAACGATTGACCTGGTTGACGCCATCACGGGGATGTGTCGAACACTCGGGCCGATGATCGTCCTGTTCTTTGCCCCGCCGTTCTATCCGGCTGTCAATGCGAGCGAACATCCGCGCATCCAACGCGTGTTGCCAGAGTTGCTGGCCTATGCGGAGCGGGAATACGGGATTGCGTTTGAAACGATCAATTATTTTGCGGGTATCTCCGACCTGAGCTATGTGGGGTTGCAATACCCGATGGAGTCTCTGACGGGTCTCATCGCCAACATGCCGCTCTGGGATCGCGGATACTCGTTGCCGTTAAAAGAACTGCAGGTGTTGGACGTACCTGTCTTGAACGTCGGGCCGCTGGGACGTGATGCGCATAAGTGGACGGAGCGACTGCATACTGAGTTTGCGTTTGAGACGCTGCCCGTCCTCTTACGCCATACGGTGAATCTGTTATTGAAGGAGTAGCGCTCGCAAGAAACACCCCCTGCGCCTAAACCAGAAGGTATCTGTCGGAGAATTCAAAACAATTACACGGCCAGCTTTGGGATTCGCTGATAACAGATGAAGCCACCGACAGTTGTCGATGGCTTCTTTCTTGTTCGGCATCGCATCATCGGCAACCGACAACAGCACAAACGCAAAGACTATGGAGCCGCCTCAAAAGCCCATCCCTTTCGCTTTCGTTACCGTACTCGGTATCGTTGGTGCTAGAGTAGTTGTTCTACCCGCCAAACGTAAACCAGCTCTTCACCGTCCGCTTAAACAACGTCCACATCCCCGCCTCGTCACAGTCGGCACCCGCCACGAGGTCGGTCTTGGCGATCTCGGTGCTGCCTTGCTTGATGACGATGCTGCCGACGGCTTGGCCCTTTTTCACCGGGGCTTTGACTTCGCCCAGCACAATCTCTTTTTGATACTCTTCCTTCTTCGCGCCCTTCTTCATCAAGATCCCGACGGTGTCGCCCGCGAGGAGCTTGATTTTCGGCACTTCGCCTTTGTCGATCTCGACTTCATGCACTTCTTGCCCTTTTTGATACAGCACTTCCGACTTGTAATTTGCAAACGCGTAATCCATCAGCTGCGAGACTTCCGCGTTTCGCACCGGCGACGTCGGTTCGCCCATCACCACCGCGATCACACGGAATCCGTCGCGCTTCGCCGACGCGCTCAAGCAGTATCTCGCTTCGCCGGTGAACCCGGTCTTGATCCCGTCCATGCCCGGATAGAAACGCACCAGTTTGTTCGTGTTCACCAGCCAGAACGGCTTCTCCGATTCCTTGCGCAAGTAGTCCTGATACAACCCGGTATACTTCGTCACTTCCTCATGCTTCATCAACTCGCGCGACATCAGCGCCAAGTCGTGCGCCGAGGTGTAGTGGTTCTCCGTCGGCAGGCCGTTGACGTTCGAGAAGCTCGTATCGGTGCAACCCAGCTCCTTCGCACGCTCGTTCATCAGCTGCACGAAGCCTTCTTCCGAGCCCGCGATATGCTCTGCCACCGCGACCGCCGCGTCATTTCCCGACGCGATCGCGATGCCTTTGAGCATCTCTTCGAGCGTCAACTGCTCGCCCGGCTGCAAGAAAATCTGCGAACCGCCCATCGACGCCGCGTACTCCGACGTGTTGATCTTGTCGGTCCACTTCACTTTGCCCGCGTCCACCGCTTCCATGATCAAGAGCATCGTCATGACTTTCGTGACAGACGCCGGGGGCAGTTTTTGATGGCTGTTTTTTTCAAAAAGGACTGTACCTGTCGCCGCGTCCATCAGCACCGCCGACGTGGCTTGTTTCGCGAGTTCGACTTGGTTCGTCTGCTTCGCGGTTTGTTTTTCATCTGCGAAGGCCGGTGCGACCGAGCCCAGCATGAGAGTGGTTGCACACAGGAGCGCCGTCGCGTTGCGCCCTACAAACTTTCTTAGAGACATGTTGACTCCTCCCGTTACTTACAGTTTCTTCTTGGTCACAAGTAGATTGCGTCAACTCCTCCTGTTTTATCCTGAAAAAACGAATTGGAAAAATTCAGAACTTCTGTTGTAAAATTGAAACACAGCAATCCCCACTCCCGACCAACAGGAGCGTGTGTATGAATCCTTACTTCGATATCCGCGGGCTGGACCACCCCTTCACCCTGTTCGACTGGCAACACGATCTCGCGCTGCTCCTGATCCTCCTCGCCGTCCTGCTTCTGTGCTTCCAGCGCGCCAAACTGCGCGAACCGGCGGCAAACCGCGCGTTTCGCTTCACCCTCGCCGCCCTGTTGCTCGTCAGCGAACTCTCGCTGGAATCCTGGCAAGCCTACGAGGGCGCGTGGACGCTCGATTTCTCGCTGCCCTTGCAACTTTGCTCCCTCTCGCTTTTGCTCGCCGTCGTCATGCTGCTGACCAAAAGCTACCGCGTCTTCGAGTTTATGTTTCTCGCGGGGCTCGGCGGGGCGCTGCAGGCGATTCTCACACCCGATCTCGGTCATTACGCGTTTCCGCACTTTCGCACGTTTGAATTTTTCGTCGGGCACGGCGCGGTCGTGGTCGCGTGTTTTTTTATGGTCTTTGTCGAAGGATACCGCCCGACGGCAGGCTCGATCTGGCGCTCGCTGGCGGCTCTGAACGTCGTCGCTCTGGTCGTGTACGCCCTCGACCTGCTCACCGGGGGCAACTACATGTTTCTCACGCACAAGCCGGACAACGCGTCGCTGCTCGACTTCCTCGGCCCGTGGCCGTGGTACATCTTGTCGCTCGAAGGCGTGGCGCTCGCCATGCACTTGTTGCTCTGGGCACCGTTTGCTCTGCTCCGCCCCCAAACGCAAAACGAAAACCCCTCCGACACATAAGCGGAGGGGTTTCTTTTTAGTGACTGGGAGAATTCCCGTCGTACCGTTCCCGGTACTCCTCTTTGCTGAGGCCGGCATCTGCACGGTAATGATCCCGGTATTCGAACGTTGCACACATGGAGCCTTTGTTGGTCCCCACGATGGCGTTCCCGTTGGACGTTACTTCAATCGCATCTGCAACACACTTGGTTTCCTTGTTGTAGACGCACTCTTCGACTTGGCATTTCACTCCTGCTGGCATCGGCTTCACCCCCTATGTGGGTAGTCTTGCCGTGCCAACGTCTGCCTATACGCGGGACTTACGCCTCAAAACGCTCCGTACCTTGCTGCGTCACCACGCCGAAAATCAAGCGGTGCTTCGGCGGTTCCGTCTCCGTGACTTCATACGCCGCTTGCAGGCGGTTCGTAACTTCCTGCACTTTGCTCTCGTCGTTGACATAGAGCGTCGCAATCGGCTCGCCCGCTTCGACGCGGTCGCCGACTTTCTTGTGCAGGACGATGCCGACCGCCAAGTCGATCACCGATTCCTTGGTCTCGCGGCCCGCACCGAGCAGCATCGCGCAGGTGCCGACTTCTTCGGCGTGGATGTGCGAAACGTAGCCCGTGCCAGGCAAGGTGACCGGGATTTTTTTCGACGCTTGCGGGAGGCGGGACGGGTCGTCGACGACCGAAGCATCGCCGCCCTGCGCGCTCAAGAACGTCTTGAACGTTTCCAACGCGCGGCCGTTGTCAAGCTGCTCTTGCAGTTTGGCGCGGGCTTCTGCCGCGTCGGCCGCTTGCCCCGCCGCCACGACCATGTAGGAGCCGAGCACGAGGCAGAGTTCCGTGAGGTCCGCCGGGCCTTGGCCCTTCAGCGTGTCGATCGCTTCTTGCACTTCCAGCGCGTTGCCGATCGCAAAGCCCAGCGGCTGGTCCATGTCGGAAATCACGGCGATCGTGTGCCGCCCGACGTTCTCGCCGATGTTGACCATCGCTTCCGCCAGCGCAAACGAGCCGTCCAGCGTCTTCATAAATGCGCCTTCGCCGGTCTTGACGTCCAGCACGATGGCGTCCGCTCCGGCGGCGATTTTCTTGGACATGATCGACGACGAGATCAGCGGGATCGAATCGACGGTCGCCGTGACGTCGCGCAGCGCGTACAGTTTCTTGTCAGCCGGAGCGATGGAACCGCTTTGGCCCATCAGCGCCGCGCCCTTGGTGTTGACTTGCTCGACGAACTGTTCCTTGGAAAGCTCGATCGAGAAGCCCGGAATCGACTCCAATTTGTCGATCGTGCCGCCGGTGTGACCGAGACCGCGCCCGGACATCTTGGCGACCGGCACGCCGACCGCCGCCACGAGCGGCAACAGGACGAGCGTGGTCGTGTCGCCGACGCCGCCGGTGGAGTGTTTGTCAACTTTGACGCCCTGCACGTCGCCGAGGTCGATCTGGTCGCCGGAAGCGGCCATCGCCAGCGTCAAGTGCGCCGTCTCTTCCGGACTCATGCCTTGCAAGAAGATCGCCATCGACAGAGCGGCCATCTGATAATCGGGAATCGAGCCGTCGGTGAAGCCTTGCACTACAAACTGAATCTCTTCTTGAGTGAGGGATGCGCCGTCGCGTTTTTTGTGGATGATGTCATACATTCTCATGGTGGTTTAGACCTCTTTCACAATTGCTTTGACGAGGTTGATGAAGTTCGCTTTTGCTTTTTCGGTGGTGTCCATGACTTCCTCATGGGTCAGCGGCTGGTCGAGGATGCCCGCCGCCATGTTGGAGATGCAGGTGATGCCGAGCACTTTCAGTCCGGCGTGGTTCGCCACGATCACTTCCGGCACAGTCGACATGCCGACGGCGTGACCGCCCATCATGCGGAACATGCGGATCTCCGCCGGCGTCTCGTAAGACGGGCCGGAGACGCCGACATAGACGCCCTCGCGAATCTCGATCCCGAGATTCTGTGCCACTTCCTTGGCTTTGGCGCGCAGCTGGCGGTCATAGCCGTTCGACATGTCCGGGAAGCGCGGCCCGAGTTCCGCTTCGTTCGGGCCGACCAACGGGTTGCGCCCGGTCAAGTTGATGTGGTCGGCGATCAGCATCAGATCGCCCGCGTTCCACTCCGGATTGATGCCGCCCGCCGCGTTGGTGACGAGGATGATCTCCACCCCGAGCGCCTTCATGACGCGAATCGGGAACGTGACCTCCTCCAAACTCCACCCTTCGTAGAAATGAAAACGGCCCTGCATCGCGATCACTTGCTGCCCCGACAGGTCGCCGATCACCAGTTGACCGGCATGCCCCGCCACCGTCGAAACGGGGAAGTTCGGGATGTCGCCGTACGGAATCACCACCGGATTCGCCACTTCGTCGCCGAGCACGCCGAGGCCGGAGCCCAGCACCAGCCCGATGCGCGGCGCGGGCCCGGTGAGTTTGGATTGAATGTATTGTTTGGCTTGGTCGATCTTTTGCAGCAGAGACATGTCATCTCCCCCTGTTATTGGACGATGTCTTTCAAGAAACTTTCGCCGAACCCGGTGCCTTGCACGCCGAAGTTCTCCGCGATGGTCGCGCCGAGATCGGCAAACGTACGGCGCAGGCCGAGGTTGACGCCGGACTTGGCGTTTTTGCCGTAGACGAGCAGCGGCACGTTCTCACGGCTGTGGTCGGTGCCTTCCGTCGTCGGGTCGCAGCCGTGGTCGGCGGTCAAAATCAGCAGGTCGTCTTCGCGCATCTGGTCGAGGATTTCCGGCAGTCGCTGGTCGAAGTCGACGATCGCTTTGGCAAAGCCTTGCGGGTCGTTGCGGTGGCCGTAGAGCGCGTCGAAGTCGACGAGGTTGGTGAAGATCAGGCCCTGCTCCACTTTGCCCATCATCTCGAGCGTTTTGTCGACGCCGTCCATGTTGTTTTTGGTGCCGACTTTGTCGTTGACGCCGGAGCCGCCGTAGATGTCGTAGATTTTCCCGACGCCTGCGACCGTCAGCCCTTTCTCGTCCATCTCATTCAACACAGTACGCCCGAAGTCGCGGGAATAGTCGTGGCGGTTCGCCGTGCGGGTGTAGTTGCCGTTGCTGCCGACAAACGGACGCGCGATGACGCGGCCGACCGCATGCTCGCCGACGAGCAGTTCGCGGGCGATGTGGCACATCTTATACAGTTCTTCCAGCGGAATGACTTCCTCGTGCGCCGCGATTTGGAACACGGAGTCGGCGGACGTGTAGACGATCGGGTAGCCGGTGCGCACATGCTCGTCGCCCAACTCCTTGATGATCTCCGTGCCGGACGCCGGTTTGTTGCCGAGCGTCTTGCGCCCGATTTGGCGTTCGAATTCGTCCATGATCTCCGGCGGGAATCCGTCCGGGTAAACCGGGAGCGGCTTGTCGAGCTTGACGCCCATCATCTCCCAATGGCCGTTGGTGGTGTCCTTGCCGGCCGATTGCTCTTCCATCTTGCCGTAGTTGCCGATCGGCTCGACTTTGGCGGACACGCCCTCGACGTCGTCAATCAAACCGAGGCCGAGTTTCTCCAAGTTAGGGACATTCAAGCCCCCGACCGCCTTGGCGATGTTGCCGATCGTGTTTGCGCCGACGTCGCCGTATGCGGGCGCGTCATGCGCCTCGCCGATGCCTACGCTGTCCAATACGATGCAAATCATGCGGTTAAACGCCATCTCTATGTACCTCCGATAAGTGGTTTGTTCTGCTGGATAGTGTTCCCCTCTTTCCTTAACTTACCGCAAAGGTTAGATGTCTGACAACCCCAATCTCTACAAATAGAAAAAAGCCTCAGACCGCCGCCTGTTTGCGGTCTGAGACTTTTTTCCTATCTAATGGGGGTTGAGGGGGGAAAGTGGGTGTTTCTCAATCGCTGCTGATAGAGGTATACGGATGCAAAATCATCGGTGCGGGGGTCAGCACCCCACAATTTTTAAAATCGTGACTTGCGCCCGGTTCAGAAACCGCAGCGGAATCTTCGACGTCCCCAATCCCGAACAGATGTAGAGCTGCGTCCCCGACTCCAACCGGAACAGCCCGCGGTCATACTTCGGAAACATCCCCTGCGTCGGCGCGTACAGCGCTCCCAGGAACGGGAAACGGATCTGCCCGCCGTGCGTATGCCCGGAGAGGATCAAGTCGGCGGAGAAGACCCGCGAGTCCCCGCGCCGGATGATCATCGGATCGTGCGACAGAAACAGAAAAAACCGCTCGTCCACCGTCACTCCCTCCATCGCTTGCGGCACGCTGTGGTGCCACGTGCACGCGTCCTCGACGCCGGCGACCAGAATCTCGCCGGCCGGCGTCTCGACCGTCGTGGAGGCGTTGGCAAGCACCGTGACGCCTCTGTCTCGCAACCCCTCCATGTACTCGTCAAACTTCACAACCTCCCAGTCGTTGTTGCCCGTGACGAACAACACATCCCGCGCGATCCGCTTCAACCGCTCCATCTGCCGGAACCCCAACTCAAACGGCCGGTGCGCCCCGTCGATCAAGTCGCCGGTCATCGCGATCAGATCGGGCTTCATCTCCTCCAGCTTGAGAAAAAAACGCTCCGTCAACGGAAGGTTGTGCACGTCCGTCACTTGCAGAATCCGCACTTCATGCCCCGGCTGAAGCTTTGGCGTTCGCACCGTCACTTCCACGATCTTCGGGAAGCGGGTTTCGATCACCACATCGACGAGCAGAGCCAACACGAGAAACCCCGCCAGCGCCAAGATCACAGTCCAAACCATCCAACCTCACACTCCATAAACAGCACAGGAACCGCCGACCGACGGTTCCTGTGAAAGATTCCGTATCAAATTAGGCCCGTGGATGCGCCTTGGCGTACACTTCCTTGAGGCGCGATTTGGTCAAATGCGTATAAATTTGCGTGGTCGAGATGTCGGCGTGCCCGAGCATCTCTTGAACGGCGCGCAAGTCCGCTCCGTTCTCCAACAAGTGCGTCGCAAACGAGTGACGCAACGTATGCGGGGTGATTTCTTTGTCGATGCGCGCCGTGAGCGCGTACTTCTTGATAATCTTCCAAAAGCCTTGACGCGAGAGGCGTTGACCGTGGTGGTTCAGAAAAAGCGACTCCTCCGACGGGTTGCGCAACAGCTTCACGCGGCTCTGCATCACATACTCGCTGACCGATTGCAACGCCACCGTGCCAAGCGGGATGATCCGCTCCTTGGAGCCTTTGCCGTAGCATTTCAGAAAGCCCATGTTCAAATTGACGTCCGTGAGGTTCAACGAGACGAGTTCGGATACGCGAATGCCGGTCGCGTAGAGCAATTCGAGCATCGCTTTGTCGCGAACGCCCGCCGTCGTGCCCCCGTCCGGACCTTCCAGCAACGCTTCGACTTCCTTCACCGAGAGCACTTTCGGCAAGCGCTTCTCGATCTTCGGAGACTCCAAGTTCGCCGTCGGGTCGCCGTCGAGCAATCCGTCCCGCAACAGAAAACCGTAAAACGCCCGCAGCGAAGCGAGGTTGCGCGAAATCGTGGTCGTCGCCCGCCCCTTGCGCTGCAACTCCGCCAAGAAAGCGATGATGTTCGCTCGGCGTGTTTGGTTCAGATCCGTGATCCCGCCGCGCTTGAGGAACTCAATGTACGCATTGAGATCGCGCGCGTACGACTCCAGTGTGTTCTGAGCCAGGCCTCTCTCAACGGCCAAGTAATGGATGAATCGTTCAATCAGCTTGTCCATTTCGTAGACTCCTTTGCCCATGCGTCAAACGCGTTCTGCTGGAGTTGAAAATTCGTCACCCCGAGCAGAATTCCTGCTTTTCGGCAAAAGTTATGTAAAGGAATCTATTCCCCGATTTCATAAAAAACACCCAATCGCTCTCGGGTCTCTTCCCAAAACGGCTTGTTTTCCGCCTGTACCTGTCGGGCAGCCGCATCGACCTTCACGGCGTCGCGGCCCGCCGGCGTGCGGTATTTGTCCTCCGGGGCGAACATCTCTTGGACGAGCGATAAGCATTTGAACCCGATGAAGCTGAACAGCGCCACATAGACGACGAGCCGTGCCAGCCGCGAGACTTTGCGCAGGGATATGATCATGCTCCCACCTCCACTACTCTCTATATGTACGAGTTCAACAAAAAAGAAGGGCCCCGCCAATCGCGGAACCCTTCGTTACAGGCAAGCAAGATCTTGAGAATCGACTACGCGAGCACTTTCTCAACGGCGGTGAACTCGTAGCCCAGAGCAGTCGCAACCGCTTCGAACGTGACGTTGCCGCCGACGACGTTGATGCCCTTTGCGAGCGCCGCGTTGTCTTGGCACGCTTGCTTCCAGCCTTTGTTCGCCAGTTGCAGCGCGTAGTTGAGGGTTGCGTTGGTCAGAGCCAGCGTCGAGGTGCGCGCTACAGCGCCCGGCATGTTCGCAACGGCATAATGAACCACACCGTGCTTAACGTAGGTCGGCTCGGAGTGCGTGGTGATGCGGTCGATCGTTTCCACGGAACCGCCTTGGTCGATCGCAACGTCGACGATGACGGAGCCCGGAGACATTTGTTCCACCATGTATTCCTTGACGAGTTTCGGAGCGCGCGCGCCCGGGATCAGAACCGCACCGACCAGCAGGTCGGCCGTTTTGACCGCTTGCTCGATGTTGTAAGAGTTGGACATCAGGGTCTTCACACGGCCGCCGAAGATGTCGTCGAGTTGACGCAGGCGAGCTTCGGACAAGTCCACGATCGTGACGTCAGCGCCCATGCCCAGCGCCACTTTCGCTGCGTTGGTGCCGACGACGCCGCCGCCGATGATGACGACTTTGCCCGGCAGAACGCCCGGAACGCCGCCGAGCAGGATGCCTTTGCCGCCCCACGGTTTTTCGAGGAATTGCGCGCCGATTTGCACCGCCATGCGGCCTGCAACTTCAGACATCGGGGTCAGCAGCGGCAAGGAGCGGTCCGGCAGTTGGATCGTTTCGTACGCGATGGCGACAACGCCGTTGTCGACGAGCGCTTTGGTCAGTTCCGGTTCCGGAGCGAGGTGCAGGTAGGTGAACAGCACGAGACCTTGACGGAAGTAACCGTACTCGGAAGCGATCGGTTCTTTGACCTTCATGATCATCTCAGCTTTTGCCCACACGTCAGCTGCGGAGTCGAGCATGATCGCGCCTGCTTGTTTGTAGTCTGCGTCCGTGAAACCGCTGCCAATGCCGGCATTCGTTTCGATATACACTTCGTGTCCAGCCGTTTTCAGTGCTTCTACGCCTGCCGGGGTGATGGCGACACGGTTTTCGTTGTTCTTAATCTCTTTCGGAATCCCTACGATCATGCTATGTATGCCTCCTATGATGTAACAAGATGTACTCGGGTATATAGACTATGCAAAAAACGTACCAAGTTCGAAGAACCCTCTATCAGTCTGCCTCAGAGGCAAAACTTGATACGAGTCTGCAAAGTTTTGCGCATTGCGTCGTTTCTTGCAGGCAAAAAAATGCAGATCGAGCATTGCCGCGCACGACCCGCATCCGCTTAGTTGCCTTCCTTATGGCCTTCCTTCGCAAGACAAGAAGAGCAATAGCCGAGGAAACTGACCCGGTGATCGACGATTTTAAACTTGTGATCGCGTTCGACGCGCTCTTCGAGATCATCGAGCAGGTCTTCGATCTCAAACAGCGATCCGCACTTCAAGCAGATCAAGTGGTGGTGGTGGTGCGGATGATCTTCGGAGCGGAACTCGTACCGTGCGACACCGTCGCCGAAGTTGAGTTTCTCGATGATCTTCAATTCGCACAATAAATCCAAAGTGCGGTAGACGGTCGCAAGTCCGATATCCGGAGCTTTTTGCTTGACCAGCATGAAAATCTCCTCTGCACTGAGGTGAGCTTCTTCGTTTTCAAGCAAGACCCGTAAAGTGGCTTCGCGCTGAGGGGTCAGCTTAAAGTTCTCGGCATGAAGCTGTTTCTTAATCTGATCCAGTCTCTCTTGCATGGACATTCTCCCCCTGCGCAAACCTTTCAAAAGTACCTCTTTCATTATAACCCTATGAAATCACAATTTCTACATCCGCATGAAAAAAGAAGCAAAGCGGGTGTCTTCCGGCAGCCGTTTGGCGAGATTCTTGGCGACTGCAAGGACGGCGCGTCGAATTTCTCGTTGCGGATCGTGTTCGAGGAGCGTCAAGAGCTCGAACACGGTGTCGGCATGGCGTGCTCCCTGTGCGGCACTGAAGGACATCAATGCGTTCCAACGGGACGGCCACTCGGGACGGCGGGCGGCGTTTTTTAGATAAGGAAGCGTTTCGTCCGGGCAGACGCGCAGCAAACCGTCCCCGATGGCGAACGGGCCGAGGTTTTTGCGGACGTACTCCGCTTCGGAGGTCATCAGTTTGTCGGTGAGGTCGAGCAGCAGCGCTGTGGAGTTCGGGATGCGGGCTTGGGCGGTCTGCTTGATCGCCAGCGCCGTCTGCCGCAGCACCGACTCATGCGGGTGCGCTTCCAGCAACTCGTGAAAAAACGCCACATTCGCGGGAAACTCGTGCCGAAGCTTCGCAGCATACGCCCCCGCCGCCCACTCGCGGACTTCCCAGTCTTCGTCGAGGGTCAACTCGATCATCAGCGGAGTCAAGGCGCGGTCGCGAATCCAGAGTTCCTGCATCAAGGCACAAGCGACTTGGCGGGCCGAGGGCGCGTAGGAAGCCGCCAGTTCGCGGGTGATCGTCAGCAGGCGTGTCTCTTCAGCAGAATCAGTATCGGCCGGTTCGCCTCTACTTGCTTTTGAAGGTTCGGGAGCTTTTTTCGGAAGCTGCTCTCCCTGCTTGCCGAACGTTTCCAAGATCGTCTTTGCCGCCAGCACTTTCTCCGCTTGCGAAGCGCCGTTTTTTCCGTGATGGAAGCCGCTGTGAAGCAGGACGGCAAGTTCGCTTGCGTTGCCGGATGCCGCGACGCGCTGGATTTCCAGGTCGCGCTCCGAGAGCGCCCGTTTCTTCGCCATAAAAAATCGCCCCTTCCAGATACGTCCATATTATAGACGATTCTGATCGGAGGCGACACCTGTGATTCTATTTGTTCTGATTTTTCATAATTTCCAGCATCCGCTCAAACGAATCCGCTTGGTTCGGGTCGTCCAGAGCCAGTTTGTTTTTGCCGACATGACCGCAGGTTTGGCAGCGGTGGATGACCATGTATCCTTTTTTCTTATGGTCTTCAATCCCGATCGGCACCAGCAGCCCGCCGCAGTTCGCCGCGCGGTCGCCCGGGTTGATGTCCAGATGCTTCGAATAAAAACAGACCGGGCAGTGGTTGCGGCAAGAGCCCTGTGCCAAGGGCTCCACGTGAGCGCCGCACTGCTCGCAGGTGAACGATTCGTTGATCACGGTAAACTTGCGGGACACAGCTGACATCTCCTCACTATAGTTGCGGAATCACCGCGCGCATCAACGCCGGGGACACGTAGCCTTCCACGAACGCCGCCAAGATCATCGCCACCGCGATGCACGTGACCAGCCCCGTGTAGCTCAAGAAACTGCAGTACAGCATCGACCCTGTGCCGACCGCCGTCCCGACGGTGCGCGGTTGCGAGTTTGTGAAGCGGCTGCGCACCAGGCTCAGCGAAAACGAGATCCCCGCCACCCCGCAGATCAACAGCGCCGGGATGTAGATCAAGTTCTGCGGCAAAATCGCCGCCATCGCAAACGCCACGCCCTTGGCATGAAATTGCGACACGATCACGCCGACGGTGAAGCCGATCACAAACCCTTTCATAAAAATCAAAATCACGATGACCGGAAGCCCGATGATCGAGAGGCCGAGAATCCACATCAGACCGGTCGTCTTCAAAAAGCTCGCCACCGAATGCCACGTGATTTCCGACGGGGTCGTGTTCGTCGAATCCAAGTTCAACGCTTTAAAAAACCCCTGCAACGCATCGTTGAGCGATGTGGCTTGGTCATTGGACAGCGCGCCGACCACAATCGCTCCAAAAATCACGCCGATGAAAAAAAGCACCGTGACAAACACGAACAACGAGCTGTGATCCTTCAGATATCGTGAGACGCTGAGTTTGACTTGACTCATCGTGAGGTCCTCCCTTGTCTTGACTCGTAGTACAGCCTATGACGAGGGAGGGGAGTCTATGAATCTTTTTTAGGTGACGATCTTGCCGTAGGTTCCGCCGCCGCCCACGATCATCGGCAATTCGCCGCGCCGCGCCCGGGCGATGTCCTGCGCGATCTTGGGCCCGACGATTTCGGCGATCTGCTCAACGGTTGCGCGGTGCAGGATGTTCATCTCCGTGCCGAAGTGATCGAGCAGTTTGTCGATCGTGCGCTTGCCGACTTTCGGGATGAACTCCAGCGGTATTTGGTAGTAGTAGGGCGGGCGGTGCGGCGGGTGCACCGGCTGCCCGCGGTCTGCGATCGTCAAGATGCGGTCGAGCACGCCGCGGACGATTTTTTGCGAACCGCAGGCGGGACAGTTCAAGTGTTCGACGGTCGCCGTGTCCAACACTTCGTCGCACGCCGCGCAAAAACTCCGGTGGTACTTGCCAAGCCTCGGCTCCAACCCGAAGTTGGCGGTGACGGCGCGTCCCTCTTGGCGGAGCAGGGCTTTTTTGACCTCTTCGAAGCTCGGGGCGGCGACGCGCACGCGGTTGTACTCGCGCCCGATCTTCGCCAGCGAATGCGCGTCGGAATTGGACACAAACGTTACATTGTAGTGCTCGGTGAACAGATCGGCGAGGTCGGAATCGGACGAAAGACCCAATTCCAGCGCGGTCAGATGCTCCAGCTCCACCATCTCGGAGATGCGCGGGACGCAGTTGCCGAGCACGCTCTTGTGCGGGGTGAACGCGTGGTTGATGATGAACATCCCGCCGAGTTCCGTGCATTTCGCTTGCAGTTCAAACGACGTGCAGCGGGCGCGCTGGGAACTGAGCACACGGTTGGTGACGCGCTCTCCCAGCCAATCGGAGAATTCGCGCATCGTCTCGATGTCGCGCATCCACACGCCAAAGTGCGCCGCTCCGCCGTGCGGACCGGACGTCTCCACTTCCGCGCCGAGCAGCAGCGTGGTCTTGCCTTCGTACTGATAGCCTCCGCCCGGCAACTCGCGCATCACGCCGTCTCGGACATAGTCTGCGATTTCATCGAGCACCGGCGGCGAGACGGCGTCGATGATGCCGATGATCTCGATGCCCTTGCGCGCGGCCGCCTCCCGGATGATTTCAAAAAACGTCAGATCCTTGCCCGCCGTGATCTTCACCGGCGCGTTGTCCCGCGTGCGCCCGATGTGAATATGTAAGTCGAGAAAAAACTCGCGGAGCTCTTCCGCCATAGAAGTTGACTTCCCTTCGTGTTTACTTCCCTTCCCGCGCGCGTTCGCGCAACCACCAGTAGATGAGCGCGATCGTTTTGGCATCGGCGATCCGTCCGTCCTGCACCATCTGCTCCGCTTCTTCCGCCGAGACGTGCAGCACGTCCAAGAACTCGTCATCGTCCAAGTTCTGCTGTGATTTCGTCAAGTCTGTCGCGATGTAAGAATGCATCAGTTCGTCGGCAAACCCCGGCGACGTGTAGAACGAGCTGAAATGCTTCCACTCCGCCGCCTGATAGCCGGTTTCTTCCTCCAGTTCGCGCTTGGCGGACGTGAGCGGGTCTTCCCCCGGTTCAAGCTTTCCGGCGGGCGTTTCGATCAGCAAACGGTTGGTCGCTTTGCGGAACTGGTTGACGAGCAGGATCTTGTCGTCTGCGGTGATCGCAAGCACCGTCACTGCACCCGGATGCAGGACGACATCGCGCTTCGCAAGTTTTCCATTGGGCAACTCGACGGTTTGCACGGTCACCGTGATGAACGAGCCTTCGTAAACCGTTTCGGAGTCCAGCTGTTTTTCGATCAAGTGGTCTGTGTTTTGGCTCATGAAATTTCTCCTCCTCCTCCGGAATAAACGGAGCCCCTCCCGTCATAGACTTGAACATCTGAATCGGACAAGCCGGGAGGGAATCTCCATGTTACAAACGAAAATGACGGAAAACAGCCTGCGCATCGCGGGCAAAGCGTGGCAAGTCCGCGCCCTGCTCCGCCAGTACGCAGGCAGCAACCTTACGCTTCAACAATTTTTGGAACGCAACGTCACTCAACGTTCGACGACCCGCTGAGCACACGCCTCTGCGGGCGTTTTTTTTGTCGGGCGACCCACTCGCCTGCCGCTCCCGCCGCGAGGAAAAACGCCGGGTCTTGCGCAAGTGTGCGCCCCATCGTTCTTAATGGTACTGGAAAACGCTGTGATGCGTCCAGTATCGAGGCGCCGGAAAGTCCGACGAGACGGTGGCGTCGGTGCAAGCCGGACTCCGTGATCTGCTTCCAGACGGCGCTCGCTTGCCCGTCTTCGAGGTTCGGCAACGGCACAGTCGCCGGAGCCAGCGCGACGCGGCCGAGCGCGGTGATCGTGTGATGCGAAAGCCCTTGGTGGCGTGGACGCGGGTCGGCAAACGAGAGGCGCGGGACGACGACGGCGTCTCCCTCCAGCGCGTGCACGGCGTTGACGGCAAGCCCGACTTCGATGCCTGTGTGTCCGTAGCGCGTGCCCGTCCCGACGATGCCGGGGCCCATGCCGCAGAGGATCACGTCCGCGCCCAGCACGTGTTTGGCGGCGAGCAGTCCGCTGTAGAGGTTGACCGCTTCCAGATCGCCGCCGTACGCGTGGCCGACAGTCACGGTGGCGGTGAGCAGGCCGAGTTGTTTCAATTGATCGATCGTTTTGGAAAAACGCATCGGGAGCGCGCCGCCGTCTGTCATCACGTAGACGACGCGTGGGGCGAAAGGTTCTGTTTTTTCCTCGTCGCGGGTTTGTCGTTCGTTTTGTAGTTCCTGCTGGAGCGACATCGCGACGGCGGGGATCATGCTGTGCAGTTCGCAAATCACGACCGGCGTGCCCAGCAGCGATTCCGCTTCCGCCATCACGGCGTGCATCGGATGGCTTTGCTCTTCCACGGCGTGCACGGCGATCTGTTGCGGCGTGTAGCGAAGTTTCATGATGTGCCCGTCGGCCTGCGGAGTCGACGGGCTTTTTCCTTCAATCGAAATCACGAAATGCAGTCCGCCGGTGCCAAGCCCCAACCGAACGGAGGTCGTGTTGAGCAGGACGATATCGCCGACGGCGGCCGTTTCGGCGAGGTGCGGGTCGATCAGCGCACGTTCCAGTTTCCCGTTCACTTCAACCAGCACTTCGCGTCCGAGCCGTTCGGCGATCGTTCCGCGCTCCAGATGCTGCCTCATGAAGTCTGCACCCCCGCGCGTTCGGCGGCGGACTGGACGATGCCGATGATCAGTCGGGTGGCGTCCGTCAAATCTTGCACGCGCAAGTTCTCTTCGACGGTGTGGTCTTTGTTCGCGCCGACGCCGAGGTTGACGGCGGGAATGCCTTTGGCGTTCAAGTTGTTCGTGTCGGAACCACCGCCGCGCGGGGCGAGTTTCGGTTCGATGCCGACTTTGCGCAAGCCTTCCATCGCGAGCGCCACGACATCGTCTTCAGCGCTCAAGTTGAAGCCGTCGTAGATTTTTTCTTCGCGAATGTCCACTTTCGCGCCCCACTTCTCGCCCGCCATCTGGAAGGCGCTGTGCACTTTGCTCAGTTGCTCGCTCAATTTCTGATCGTCTCTGGAGCGCACTTCCCCGAGGATTTCGCAGCGGTCACAGACGATGTTGGTTTTTTCCCCGCCCTGGATGATGCCGATGTTGATCGTGGTCTCCTCGTCGATGCGGCCGAGTTGCAGTTTGGAAATCGCGTCGGCGGCGACGGAGATCGCGTTCAGGCCGTCCTCCGGGTTGACGCCGGAGTGCGCCGCTTTGCCGTAGATCAACACGGTGAAATCCACTTCGGTCGGCGAAGCGACGATGATCGAGTCGGGCGGTCCGCCGGAATCCATGACAAACGCGTAGTCGGCGTGGATTTTGCTTTTGTCGAGGTAGAGCGACCCGTAGAGGCCCGTCTCTTCGGCGATGGTGAACGCAAATTGCAGGTCGCCGTGCTCGATGTTGTTTTCCTTCAGATGGCGGATCGCTTCGAGGATCGCCGCAATCCCCGCCCGGTCGTCGGCGCCGAGGATCGTCTTGCCGTCGGTGCGAATCACGCCGTTGTCAATGTGTGTCTTGATGCCCTTGGCGGAGACGACGGTGTCCATGTGCGCGGTAAACAGGAGCTTCGGCGCGCCTTGCACCGTTCCTTGTAACGTGGCGATCAAGTTACCGGTTTGCGGTTCGTGTTTGAGCAGTTCTTGCGTCTCTTTGCCGAGTCCGCGCAACACTTGCTGGCCCGCGTCGTCCTCGACCACTTCCAATCCGAGTTCCTTCAACAGTTTCAATAGATGATCGGCCATCGGCCGCTCAAAATACGAAGGGGTGTCAATTTGCACGAGTTCCAGGAACGTATCCACAACCCGCTTTTCATTCAACTCCACCCGCCTCACTCCTTTGCCGAAAAATGGTTGGTGTACCTGAACTAGTATGCGCTGGAATCGGACATTCTAAGACTACCACAACAGTTCGGAGGAGGAATCCCCATGTCCACGCCCGCCACGACCCCGAATCCGCCCGATTATGACAAACTGATGGAGCAACTGTTGGAGACGTACGCGCCGGAAAACTTCCGCAAGCAGTTGGCGATTGAGTTTCAAGGGCCGCTGCCGACGTTGCCGGAGGAGTTGGCTTCCTTCTATAAAGAGATCGGCCCGAACGAATGGCGCTTTGAAGTCAACGGACGCGCGTTCTATCTGCCCGCTTTGCATCGGCTCGACGATTTAGACCAGCCCTATCGAGACGCGCTGGTTTTTATGGTGATCGGAGAGCGCGCGCATTGGGTGCTGTATCATACGTCGGGGGTGTTGTACCGGCACGATGTAAAGTTGAAGCGGCTGGTGCGCATCAGCGAGAAGTTTGCCGACTTTGTGGAGGACTTTGTGCGCGGGGTCACCGCAGACGTGCAGGCGGCAGAGGAATGGCTGACTTCGTATGGATTGTAAGGGATCGCAGGAATTGTCGGGCAGAAAAAAACGCCGTCTCGCGCGGAGACGGCGTTTTTTTATTCAGCGGAGGTCGACGGAGTTGTCGGGATCGACGGAGCCGCCAGCGGTGCGCTGCGCTGCGTCAGCCCTTTGATCAGCGATTCGACGTCGAGGCCGGAGACGCTCTTGAGCATCTCGGGCGCGGTCGCCATCAGTTCGGTGACATAGTTGGAGACGCGGGTCGCGCCCGCTCCGTTGCCGGTGTCAACGACGGTCAACTTGTCGATCTGCGCAATCGGCTCGGCGATTTTGCCTGCCAGCTCCGGCAGCATCTTGACGATGATGTCCAAGACCGCCGCTTCGCCGAACTTCTGGAACGCTTCGGCGAGCTTTTCCTTGGCTTCCGCTTCGGCGAGACCGCGCAGGCGGATGACTTCCGCTTCCGCAGTACCCTTCGCCCGTTCCGCGTCGGCGATCGCCAAACCTTCGAGGCGTTTCTGCTCGGCGTGTGCTTTGGCTTCCGCTTCGATTTTGTACTGCTCGGCGTCCGCTTCCCGCATGCGGCGGGCTTTGTCCGCTTCGGCCGCCTGTTCGACGGCGTAGCGGTCGGCGTCCGCTTTTTTCTTGACTTCCGCGTCGTATTGCTTCTCGCGGCGCACGATTTCTTTTTCTTCCAACTCGATCGTGCGGTCCTTGCGCACGAGTTCGATTTTCATCTGCTCTTCGACGACTTGCTGCTTGGCGCGCGCTTCTTGCACGGCGTAGGCTTGGTCGGCTTCGGCGCGCGCCATGTCCTGTTCGCGTTTGAAGGAGGCGACTTTGAGCTCTTTGTCCTTCTCCGCTTCGGCGACGTTGGTGTCGCGGTGCAGTTCGGCGCGCTGGGCTTCTTCGTAGGCTTTGGCTTTTTGAATCCGGGCGTCGCGCAGCGCTTCCGCTTCGGCGATGTCGGCGTCGCGCTTGACGGCGGCGATGCGCGGTTTGCCGAGCGCTTCCAAGTAGCCGTTTTTGTCCCGGACGTCGCGGATGGTGAAGGAGACGATCTGCAGGCCCATTTTCTTCAGGTCTTTGGCGGCGACCGCCTGGACTTCTTGAGCGAATTTCTCGCGGTTGCGGTAGACTTCCTCGACGGTCATCGCGCCGAGGATCGCGCGCAGATGGCCTTCGAGCACTTCTTGGGCTTCCGCGTCGACGGCGCTTTTTTCCTTGCCCATGAACTGCTCCGCCGCCGTGGCGACGTCCTCCACCGTGCCGCCGACTTTGATGATCGCAACGCCGTCCGCCATGATCGGCACGCCCTGCTCGGTGTACACTTCCTGGGTCGAGACGTGGAGTTTATGAGAGAGCAACGAGAGCAACTCCGACTTTTGAAAAATCGGCACGATAAACGCGCCTCCGCCGCGCACGATCTTGATCTTGCGACCCGATTCGTCGACGTTGACGTTCTTGCTGCCGAGAAAACTGCCGGTGACGATCATCGCCGACTCCGGACCGACGGTGCGGTAGCGCGCCCAAAACGCCAAGGCGACGATCAGCAAGAGGCCCAGCAGGACGGCGGACAGGATGACAAAGATGGGTGGCATGTTGGCATTACCCCTTTCTCGTTTCGACTACATCAAACAGCGAGACATAGAGGGTGTGGGGCTCGGCTTTGATGATCACGACGCGTTCGCCTTCCGGAATCGGTTCGCCGGAAAAACTGCCGGCAATCTGGTTGGTAAAACTCCCGCCGACTTTGATCAGCACTTCGCCGTACCCGCCCTTGGCCGGGATCGCCACGGTGACTTCGCCGATCTTGCCGACGAGGTCTTGCATCGAAAAGCCGGTCGACACTTCGGCGCGCTGCATGGACGGCAGATAAATGAAGCAGGCGACCAGCGCCGCGATCGCCAGACCGATTCCGCAGATCCAATAGATCCACTGCATCTCACTCCCCCTTTCTCTATACGGTGTATACGTTTCTAATTCCTGTAAGTTTCGCCAAACTCCTACATTATTTAGAAAAAAAATAAAAAAAGCCCCCGATTGCCGGGGGCTTGGATGATTTCTGAATAAAGGGACGCTTACAGTTTTTTCGTGATGCTATCCGGCAACGGAGGTACGATCGTCGCTTGTTTTTCTGCAACTGCGGAACTGACCACGAGGAAGGCGATCGCTGCAAGAACGAGGGCAGCCATGAATTTTTTCACTTAGAAGTCACCTCCTCTTGCCGTATTCTAGTGCTTTCTCATTGTATTGTACAGCTTTTCGATAGAATTCAACAGCCCTGGAATCTTGTTTTTGGTACAATTCTTCCGCTGTTTCTTTGGCCATTTCATACGCTTCAAACACGACGAAATTCTCGTCGCAGATGTTTAGAGCGTTTTCCATCTGTGTAATGTAACCTTCAAAGTCACCTTCCGACTTTTTAACCCACCCAAGGATGCGATGCGCCTTGGCTCGTTCTTGGTACGTTTGTTTCGGAATCTGGCTGGAGAGCTCCAAAACGCGTTGGATCTGCTGGATTGCCTGTTTCGACTCCCCGTTTCTGAAATACAATTCCGCCAGATGCAACAACGAATCGCACATGAACTGCTGATGGTTCAGAATTTCCGAGACTTTCAGCGCACGATTGAGATAGGAGAACGCTTGCCCGTTCTTGCCGATGTCCAAATACATGCAGCCCAAATTGTTGTTCAAAATCAACACGTCGAGCAAAAACTGATTGTCTTGCGCTTCCTGAAGCGTCTCCAAAAACAGTTGCTCCGCCAACTCGTACACCTCCAAACGATGCAACACGGTTGCGCGCAAACCGGAGGCTCGAAGGCGCCACAGATGTCGTTTGATCTCGGTCGCTACCATTTCTGCTTTCTCGGCGTAGCGCAGCGCCGTACGGTTGTTGTTCATCGCGAGGTGGCTGCGGGACAGCGAGTAGTAGACGCGGTATCGGGTTTCATAGTTGCCCTGTACGAGGTCGATCTCTTGGTCGGCGCGGCAGTACGAATCGTAGGCGGCCGACAGATGGCCGGAGTGCTCATACGCAAGGCCGACTTCCAGATGAAAAAACAGCCGATCTTCCGCCGTCAGCGGCAAATCATCAGACAGCACATCGTGGACGATCTGGATGACTTTCTCCCGCTCGTTGATTGTGTTGAGCAACGAACATTGCAGTTGGATGCCTTGGAGCAACAACTCCGGATACTCAAACGCGCGCGCCCGCTCCACCACTTGCTCGACAAACTCCAGCGCTTTCGTGAGGTTGCCGGCGGTGCGGGAGTCCTTTGCCAATTGCAGCGTTTCGCTTAATTCCTCCAGCAACGCGTCTTCCGATTCGATTCTCTCGACGGTCACGCCGAGCCGATTTGCCATCTCTTTTAATATGGTACGCTTCAGGTACGTTTTGCCATTTTCCACTTTACTGAGTTGGCTCACACTGCACAGACCTTCAGCTAATTCATCTTGAGTTAATCCTTTTAACAAACGGTATTTGCGAAGGTTCTCGCCGATGAGGCGATTCCGTTCGTCAATCGCCAGCGTCATGCTGATCACCTCAGTTTAGAAAACTCTGTTCTTTAGAATCATATCATAGAATAACATCAACAGACAGGACTCCTGCCTCCTCGAAATTTTTCCCATAAAACCAAAAACTTTCGAAAAACGCTGACTGTTTCTCCACCTTTCGTCAAAGTCTTCCCTTTATGCAAAGTGAATATTATCATATTTAGTATTAGAATGATTACACAGATAGCGATTTGCTTGAAAAAAGGGGAAATCACAGATGTTAAGCTTGGGAACCCGCATTCGAGAGATGCGCCTGAAAAAGAATATGACTCAAATCGACCTCGCCAAGGAGCTCTGCACGCCGAGCATGATTTCGCAAATCGAATCGGACCGCGCAAGACCCAGCTATAAAATTCTTTTTGAGATTGCGAAGAAATTGGAAGTCACGTTGGACAAGCTGTTGGTCAACGTGGACTTGGACCTTGAATTTGTCTCCACCTTCAAAATGGCGCAGACGATGATCGCTTCCAAGGAGTACCGCGCCGCGCTGCCGCTCTTGGAAAGTGTGGCCGACCGCGCGACCGAAGGCAGCATCCCGCAGATCGACCTGCTCTTGGCGCTTGGCACCTGCCAATATCACGAAGGCCAGCTCCAGGCGGCGGAGCTGAACTTCCAACAGGCGCTGGAAACGGCGCAAACGGAAGGCAGCATCGAATCGGCGGTTCACGCGTTGGTCATGCTCGGCCAAATCGCATACGAAAAACGCAATTTGCCTGTCGCCCTGCACAACTGGCTGCACGGGTTGGATGAGTTGCACCGCACGGAAACGCCCGACCCGGCACTCGAAGTGGAATTGCTGACCCGTGTGGCGTCCGCCAACTTCGATTCCGGCAAAATTCAAGACGCGGTGGAAATCTACGAAGACCTCGTCAAACGCTTCTGCGATTCCGGCCACATCCACGAGATGGCGCAACTGCACCGCCGCTTGGGCGATTCCTACCGCCGCCTCGAACAGCACAGCAAAGCGATTCACCACTTGGAGCAAGCGATCACGCTGTACAAGACGATGCGCTTCCAGCACACCCTGCTCGAAGTACGCCGCCAGCATGCCGTCCTCCAAGGCGAAGGCGGCCGGCTCGGCGAAGCGATGGCCGTGCTGGAGGAAGTGGCGGACGAGTACGAGCGCGAAGGAGATGAAGCGGCAGAAGCTTCCACTCTGATCGCACTTGGCAAGATGGCGCTGGAATCGTTCAACCACCCGCTCGCGATGCAAGTGGCCAAGCGCGCGCAATCGATGCTCCCGGCCGACCATCCGGACACCGGCGACCTGTACCGCCTGTTTGCGACGCTGCACTTCGCCAACGACGAACATGTCGAAGGCATCCAAGCGCTGCGGGAAGCGATTTCCTGTTACCGCCGTCACAACCGTCTGCTCGATCTCGAAACCGCCACCCAAGAGCTTTGCGAGTCGCTCGCGACGTCTCAGTCGTTTGAAGTGGCGTTCAAGGAGTTGCTCGGCACGCATTCGCTCATTCTGGAGACGCTCAACCACCGCGGCATCGTGCTGTAAACCGCCGCTGCTCTCCCCTTATAAAAAAAGTCCACCGGGCTCCTGCCCGCGTGGACTTTTCTGCTGTCAGGCTTCGATCCAGTCGTAGATCAACCCGCCCCAGATGTTCAGCGCAGAGATCAAGATGATCCCCACCAGCACCAGTCGAAGGACGCCGACGTTCACGCGCTGTCCCAGCCTCGCGCCGATCGTGGAGCCTGCGATGCTGACGATGACCAACAACGCCGTCAACCCGACGTGCACGTGCCCTCCCGCCGCTTTGCCGATCACTCCGCCGATCGAGGACAGAAACACCACGATCAGCGAAGACGCGATGGCGGTGCGCGTCGGCAATTTCAAGATGCCGAGCATGATCGGGATCAACAGGAACGAGCCGCCCGCCCCGACGATGCCGGAAAGCAATCCGACGGCGGCGGAAATCCCGACGGCAAGCCCGCGGTTGAACACCAATTGTTGGGGCGGTTCCTGCGACTCCAGCTCCCCGCGACGTTTTTTTAACATCAAGAAGACGGCGAGCAGCGCCATGCACCCGTAAAGCGTATGAATCACCATGCCCGGCATGAATCCGGAGAGCAGGCTGCCGATCAAACTTCCGCCCGTCATCCCCCCGCCGATGCAGAGCACGACACGACGGTTGAGCCACGGCGACTTGCGGTACATCAGCATCCCGATGCCGCTGGACGCAAACACTTGGAACATCGTCACCGAAGAGATTTCATTGGGCGACATCGCATACGCCCCGAACAGCGGGGGCACAAAGTAAAGAAGCGGGTACGTGACAATCGCCCCGCCTACGCCCAAAAGTCCGGAACAAAAGGAACCAAGTAGCCCTATGAGTACGTATACTGCAACATCCGCAGCAGTCACCGGTGTCTCCTCCCTCTGTTGCCTGACCAACGATCAATATCTGTATTTTGATGATACCATAAAAAGTTGCACTTGCGCGGGAGGATTTGCCGCCGTATAATCCAAGTATAATGATAGGGAATATGGTGATAAGAGATGAATGCATGGAACCGATTTTGGAAACCGTTAACCGGACGCTGCCCGTATTGCAATGACAAATTGATCACCATACCCTCGGATACCGGTTTTGGCAGCCGTTACCGAGCCTGCCCCAACCAGCACTATGTCGAAGAGACCGTGCCGGCGGCCGACACGGTTCTCGTCTATGAATTGAACGGTGCGGTGATCTCTCATCCTGTGCTGGATCAGATGGATCTGCAACCCTGAGTTGCTTGCTTGAACTCGCTTCCTTGATCAGGAAAGGGAGTCCTTCCTCCTCGGAAGGGCTCCCTTTTATGGTGTATGTGTTGGGTTTAGACGCTTTTGGCGGGTTTCGCTTGCGGCACCGGTTTGGCTGGATCGCGCGGCCAGAGCATCACGTTGCCGGCGTTGATCAAGAGCAGCACGCCGGTGATGGCGAACGTGAACGGGATCGAGACGATGCCGCTTAGGAAGCCTCCGATCAACGGCCCGATCATCGAGCCGATCTGGTTGGCGCTGTTCGTCAAACCAAACGCCCGGCCTCGGAAATCCAGTTCCGTGTTCTCTACGACGATGGCGTTGCAAGCGGGCAAGATCCCCGCCATGAACAAGCCGATGGCAAAGCGGGTGACGGAGAACGTGATCAAGTTGTCGGGCAGGACTTGCGCGAGAGTCAGCACGCCCGATCCGGTCAGGGCGATCAGCAAGGTGCTGCGGAAGCCCTTTTTCTGTCCCCAGCGCCCCCAGTACGGCGCGGCGATGATCATCGCGATGCCGGAGAGCGAGAAGATCAAGCCCGACGAGAGCACGGAGCCGTCCATGCTGCCTTGCAAGTCGGCGACGTAGAGCGTGAGCACCGGCTGCAAGATCGCCAGCGCCGTCTGGAAGACGATCAGGATCCCGAGCGTCCGCAGCATCGGTCGGTTGTTCCACGCGACCTTGACGTCGTCGAGGACGCGCGTGCGCTGCTTGGAGGGCGCAGGTTTGCTCTCTTGCACGAATTTCATGACGAACAGCGTGGCGATCAACACGCTGACCCCGGAGGCGATAAACGAGAGCCGCATGCCGAACACTTCGGCGAGCACGCCGCCCATCAGCGGGCCGAGGATGCTGCCGGTTGCCCCTGCGGTCTGCATCAGGCCCAAGCTCCAGCCCATCTCCTCCTCCGGCGTCGTCGAGGCGACGATTGCCATCGAGGCGGGCACAAACCCCGCCACCAGCCCGTGCATCACGCGCACGGCGAGCAACTCCCACGGGCTGTGGACGAATGCGCCGAGCGAATACACGATGAAGAGCGAGAAGCCGGCGCGCAGGATCGCTTTTTTCTTGCCGTTTTTATCGGCAAGGGCCCCCCAGACCGGCGCCATAATCGCCCCGACGAGAAACGAGACGGAGAAGATGATGCCCGCCCACCAGTTGGCGTCTGCTTTGGCGACCCCGAGCTCTTGGACGAGGTAGAGCGGAAGGAACGGCACGACCATGGTGTAACTTGCGTTTGTGAGCAACGAGCCGAACCAGAGAATCCAAACGGTGCGTTTCCATGATGACGATGATTCCAAGTTGGTTCACTCCTTCTCAACGTTTTACAAAATCTTCACGAAATTGTCGATAACTACACTATATTCCTTTCGCTCGACGAAATAAAGTCTTTTTTGAATAATAGGAAAAGCGGCACTCTCGTCTCTCGAGAGTGCCGCTTACCTTATAAGGACCTCTTATTCATGACATTCAAAACGCCCGACGGCGCTGTTGAGCGTTTCCGAGAGTCGACGCAATTCCTCCATCGAATGCGCCAGCGCGTTCAGCATCGCGCTCTGCTCTTCGATGGCGGCGGCGACCTCTTCGGTGGAAGCGACGGTCGACTCGGCGACGAACGCGATGGCGTGGAACTCCTGCTCGACGCTCTTGGAGTGCTCCGACGCGGTCTTGGTCAATCCGTAGACGTTGGAGACGCCGTCTGTGACGCTCTGCAAACGGGTGCCCACGAGGCCGAACGCTTGCTCCGCTTCCCGCATCGCCCGCTCGCCGCTCACCACCGCCTCGACGCCCTGTTGCATGCCGTCGATGCTCGCTTGCACTTGAACGCGGATGTTGCGCACCAATTCGGCGATCTCGCGGGCCGCGCTCTCCGACTGTTCGGCGAGTTTGCGGACTTCGTCGGCGACGACGGAGAACCCGCGCCCCTGCTCTCCGGCGCGCGCCGCTTCAATGGCGGCGTTGAGTGCCAGGAGGTTCGTCTGTCCGGCGATCGCCCCGATCACGTCGACGATGGAGCCGATGCGCTCCGACTGCTGGCCCAACACGCTCATCGTCTCGGCCGTGTGCTGCACGTGGCGGTGAATCTCGTTCATCTCGTGGCGGGTGCGCTGCATCGTCTGCCGCCCGGTGTTGGACGCCTCATCCACTTCGTTCGCCAGATGGCTCAGTTCCTCGGTGGAAGCCGCGATGCTCGCCAAGTCGTGCACGATGTTGCCCAGCTCCTCGTTGGCACGCTGCAGCGAGTCGTTCTGCCGCTCGCTGCCGGAAGCCACCTCGTCCACGGAGCGGTTGACCTGCTCGGCGGCGGCGGTCGCTTCTTGCGTGCCGCTGTGAATCTGTTCGGAGAGCTCGGACGCCTGTGCCGCGCTCTGTCCGGCGATCAGCATCAAGTCGCGGATGTTGCGAATCATGGAGTCGTAGTGAGCCAGCAACTGTTGAAGTTCGCCGGAAGCTTTGACAGGCTTGACTCGTCGCAGCACGCCGCCCGCCGCTTCCGAGAGTCCCTCCATCACCGCCGTCATCGGGCGGACGATGCGGTTGGAGCTGCGCACGGCGACGAAGATCGCCAGCAACACCGTCAACACCGCCAGCGCGACGCTGTACGTGATGATCTTCTGCTGGGCGCTGACGATCGCCTCGCGCGACATGGAGACGCGCATGACGGCGAGCGTATGGTTTTTGTCATAATCGGTGAGCGGTACGTAAACAAAATCATACGGCGTGCCGTTCACATCGCCTTGGGTCTTGTACATTTTCTGCCCGTCGATAACGGTGGAGAGCAGTGCGGCATCCTCCATCGTGTCCTGCTCGCCTTCAATCGTGGAGACGAGCGACTTCTTGGTTTCCACGCTGTAGACGGTGACTTCGCCATTGACGATGCCCTTGAGGCCCTGCACAAATTTCTCATCTGTCGCATAGCCGTATGTGATCGTGCCTTTGACGACGTCGCCGACCTTCAGCGGCGCCACGCCGCGCACGGAAAGGCTTCCGTTGTCCTCTTCGACAGCCGCGGCGGTCTTGCCGGACGTCAGCGCGAGCGAAACGGTGGCGTTGTCGTACTTGCTGTCGCCAAACTTCTGCGGGTCATGCGCCCGGTATTGCACATTGCCCACGCCGTTGCCGATTTCCAGCACCGTCAAGCCTTGCGCTTGAAGGTCTTGATAAGACTGGTCGAGCAGCGCTGTCAGTTTTTGGTGATCTCCCGTTTGCAACGCTGTCAGCAACTGCGGATCGCGAGACGCTTGCAAAGCCAAGGCCATCGCGTTTTGCTCGCGGGACTCGACGGCTTGGACCACTGTCTTCTCCGCCGCTTGGACCGATGTGTTCTGCAAGTCTGACAACGCCTGCATCGAAACGGCGTTGCTGACGATCCCCATCGCCATCATCGGCACCAAGGCCATGCCAAGCAACAGGCCAACTGTCTGGGTTCGTAATTTCATGGATGCATCCCCTTTGCCTGCATGTGTGTCTGTTACTCTTATTTGACGAAATTTGTCGGAATCCTTTCGAGTAGACTGATTATTAACAAAAAAAGACCAGTCAAAACAAAGTTTCAACTGGTCTCCATACACTTCATGATCAAGCACTACATTATTCGAATTGAAATTGATCAACTGCCGTTTTCAAATCTTCCGCCAGCCGCTTCAACGTCTCCATCGAATCGGAGAGCGTGGCGATGGTGACGCTTTGCTCTTCGACCGCAGACGCCACTTCCTCGGAGGAAGCGGCGGATTCCTCGGCGACAGACGCGATCTCATGGAATTCATGCTCGACGCCGTCCGATTGCGCGGACGCCTCTTCGGTCAGCGCGTGCACTTCCGCGATGCCGTTCGTCACGCCGTCCAAGCGCTCGTCGACGAGCAAGAACGCGTGCTCCGCTTCTTCCACCGCGAAGCTGCCGGATTGCACCGCCGCCAGACCTTCTTGCATCCCGGCGATGCTCGCTTCGACTTGCCCGCGAATCTGCAAGATCAACTGCGCGATTTCGTCTGCGGCGTTGCCGGACTGCTCGGCGAGTTTGCGAACTTGATCGGCCACCACCGCAAACCCGCGCCCGTGTTCGCCCGCGCGCGCCGCTTCGATCGCGGCGTTGAGCGCCAGCAGGTTGGTTTGCGATGCGATGCCCGAGATCAGGTCGGAGATGTGTCCGATCTGCTGCGACTGTTCGCCCAGCGCATTCATCGTCGCCGCCGTCAGTTCCACGTGCGATTTGATCGATTCCATCTCTTGGCGCGTGCGGTGCATCGTCGAGCGGCCTCGGGTCGAGGCAGCGTCCACTTCGTCGGCGGTCTCGCGCAAGACGTGCGCCCGGTCGGCGATTTCCTGCAGCGAGCGCACGACGACCGTCAAGCGGTCGTTGCCGCGCTGGAGCGCGTCGTTTTGCGACTCGGTACCGCGCGCGACCTCTTCGATCGCAGACGACATCTGCCCGGCGGCAAGCGTCGCTTCATGCGCGCCCCGATAGAGATGCTCCGACAGCTCCGCCACTTGTGCCGCCGTGCCCGCCGCCGTTTGCAGCAGCCCGCGCATGTTGCGGATCATCACGTTGTAGTAGTCTTGCAACTGCTTCAATTCACCCGCCGAAGAAAGCGGCTTGATCTCCCGCAGGCGGCCGTTTGCCGCGTCCTGCAACCCGTTCATGACCGAGACCATCGGACGGACGATGCGGTTGGAGTTTTTGGTGCCGACAAACAGCGCCAGCAAGATGACGAGCACCGCCAACCCGATGGAATAGTACGCGAGATGACGCTCGGACGCCAAGATGTTCTCCCGCGAGATGCCGATGCGGACGACGCCGAGCGTTTTGTTGCGGTCGTAATCGGAGAGCGGCACGTAGACGAAATCATACGATGCGCCGTGCATCGTTTCGGTCGTGCGGTAGACTTTTTGCTGATCGTAGACGACACCGACCACAGCCGGATCGGTCAGCGGCGCTTCTTTTTCGCCGAGTGTGGAGTTGACCATCTCATGCGCGTCCCCGGAGTAGACGGTGATCTCGCCGCCGACGATGTTTTTCATGCTTTCGCTGAACTGTTGGTCCATGTTGAACCCGGCGGTGACGGTGCCCTTGACGGCACCTTCCGCGTTCGCGACCGGCGCCACCCCGCGAACCGCCATTCCGGACGCCCCGCTGTCAATCGCGCCGACCGGGTTGTGCAAGGAAAGCGCCATCGAGATCGACGCGTTCGTATATTGGCTGTCCCCGTACTTGCCGGGGTCCTGTGCCCGGTACTGCACCACGCCCATCGCGTCGCCCGCTTCCATCAACGTGACGCCTTGCGTTTTCAGGGAAGCGAACACATTGTCCAGTTCGACGGAGAGAGCGGTGTGGTTTTGTTCCTCGATTGCTTTTTCCAACGAGGCGTCATGCGCGGCAAGACCTGCGATCATCGTCGCCGTGCGTTTTTGTGATTCGATCGTCTCTGTGATTTTCTTCTCGGCCGATTGCACGGCGCTGTCCTGAAGGTCTTGGTAGCCCTTCATGGAGATGTAATTGCTGACGCCGCCCATCGCGACCATTGGTATCAGTGCCATCATCAACAACATTCCGAGAGTGTTCGTGCGCAGTTTCATGGTGGATTCCCTTCAACCCCATTCCTTCTCTTCTCAGTTTGTAATCATACTTATTTGACACGGACAGCCCTCTTACCTTTTACCCCAAATAAAAAAACCACCCATTTTGTAAAGTGGGTGGTTTTATTTCCCTGAATTTCCTTACAATACCGCTTGCGTCATCGCGACGAGCAAGCGGGCGCCGTTTTCGAGGTCGTTCAAGCGAATGAACTCTTCGACGGTGTGGATTTTTTCGTAGCCGATGGCGATGTTGACGGTCGGAATGCCTTGGCCGTTCAAGATGTTCGCATCGGAGCCGCCGCCGGACGCCATCGTTGTCGGCTCAAAGCCAAGCGAGCGAACCGCTTTGAACGCCGTTTGCACGACCGGCGCATCCACGTCGTGGTTGAGGTTGGAGTACATGCGCTGCACGTTGATGTCGCAGGTGGTGTTGAACTCCGCCGCCGCTTCGTTGAACGTGTCCACCATGTGCTTCACTTGCGCGTCGAGTTCGTCGAGCACCAACGATCGCGCTTCCGCCGCGATGGTGACTTTGTCGCACACGACGTTGGTGGCGTCGCCGCCGTGGAAGTTGCCGATGTTCGCGGTGGTGCGCTCGTTGATGCGGCCGAGCTTCATGCGCGAGATCGCCGCCGCCGCGACGTTGATCGCGTTGATGCCCGCTTCCGGATTCACGCCCGCGTGCGCCAGTTTGCCGTGCATGGTGACTTCGATGCGGGATTGCGCCGGAGATTGGGTGACCACTTTGCCGATCGGACCGTTGGAATCAAACGCAAAGCCCATGTCGACTTTCGGGAGCTTCTCCCAGTCGGCGTGACGGGAGCCGAGCAAGCCGGACTCTTCGCCCATCGTCAAGAACAGCACGATGGTGCCGTGCTCCAGGTTTTGCTCCTTGAGCGTGCGCACCATTTCCAGGATGCCGGAAACGCCTGCTTTGTCGTCCGCGCCGAGAATCGTGGTGCCGTCCGACGTGATGCGGTCTTCAAGCAGTTGCGGCTTGATGTTCAGGCCCGGTGCCACGGTGTCCATGTGGCAGGTGAAGAGGATCGTCGGCTTGGACTCGTCGCCTTTCAACGTGCAGATCAGGTTGCCGGCGTTGCCGCCGACTTTTTCCCCGGCGGTGTCCTCGACCACTTCGACCCCCAAGCTTTGGAGTTCGCGGGTCAGGCGGTCCGCCATGTTGCGTTCATCGCGGGAAAGAGAGTTGATTTGCACCAACTCGAGGAAAGTTTGGATCAGACGCTCACGGTTTACTTGGTACATTTGCGGTTTCGTCCTTTCTCTTGGTAGATGGCGTTCGGGTACTGTTCAGGACGGAACCCGTCGCGTTTTTCGCGGAAGGCGGTGCGAGCGCGCAACGCGTCTTCGTCGTTCTGCGGAGAGTTCGTGAGGAGATTCAAACGGCGCGCCGCCTGCTTCCATGGCGTCACGTCGCGCGGCCCTCGAATGAACGTCACGTCAAATTTGTCGCCGGACATGGGTGTGCCCCCCTACAGCGGGATGTTGCCGTGTTTTTTCGGCGGGCGGGTTTCGCGCTTGGTGCGCAGAATCTCCAAGCCCTCTTTGATTTTCTGACGGGTCTCGCGCGGGTCGATGACGTCGTCGATCATGCCGAGCGCGGCTGCGACGTACGGGTTCGAGAACTTCTCTTTGTACTCGGCGATCTTCGCCGCGCGGGTGGCGTTCGGGTCCACTGATTCGGAAATCTCCTTGGCAAACACGATGTTTGCCGCGCCCTCTGCGCCCATGACCGCAACTTCGCCGGTCGGCCAGGAATAGACGAGGTCGGCGCCGATCGACTTGGCGTTCATCGCGACAAACGCGCCGCCGAACGCTTTGCGCAAGATGATCGTCATCTTCGGCACGGTCGCTTCGGAGTACGCGTAAAGCATCTTGGCGCCGTGACGGATGATGCCGCGGTGTTCCTGCATGACGCCCGGAATGAAGCCGGTGACGTCCTCAAACGTGATGAGCGGCACGTTGAAGCAGTCGCAGAAGCGGATGAAGCGGGCGATTTTGTCGGAAGAATCGATGTCGAGGCCGCCCGCCATGAACTTCGGCTGGTTGGCGATGATGCCGATCGGATGACCGTCGATGCGGGCAAAACCGACCACCGCGTTTTTCGCGAAGTTCTTCTGCACTTCCATGAAATCGCCGCCGTCGACGACGCGCTGGATCACATCGCGAATGTCGTACGCTTTGGTCGGTTCGACCGGCACGATTTCGATCAACTGCTCATCCCAGCCGTCGTCCGGCTTGTTGAACACGCGCGGCGGCTCTTCCATGTTGTTTTGCGGGAGGAAGGAGAGCAGACGGCGAACGTCGTTGAGCACGTCTTCTTCGGTTTTGTTGGTGAAGTGCGTCACGCCGGAGATCGCTTCTTGCACGCGCGCGCCGCCGAGGTTTTCCGCCGTGATCTTCTCGCCGGTAACCGTCTCGATGACTTTCGGTCCGGTGATGAACATCTGCGAGTTGCCTTCCACCATGAAGATAAAGTCGGTGATCGCCGGCGAGTACACCGCGCCGCCCGCGCACGGGCCCATGATCACGGAGATCTGCGGGATGACGCCGGAGTAGATCGCGTTGCGGTAGAAGATTTGGCCGTAGCCGTCCAGAGACGCGACACCCTCTTGGATGCGCGCGCCGCCGGAGTCGTTCAAACCGATGACCGGCGCTCCGTTTTTGGCAGCGAGGTCCATGCACTTGGTGATTTTCAGCGCGTGCATTTCACCAAGCGCGCCGCCGAAGACCGTGAAGTCCTGAGCGAACACGTAGACGATGCGGCCGTTGATCTTGCCCCAGCCGGTGACGACGCCTTCGCCCGGCGCTTCCGCTTTGTCCATGCCAAAGTGCGTGGCGCGGTGTTCGATAAACGGGTTCAGCTCGCGGAACGTGCCTTCGTCGAGAAGCATTTCGATGCGTTCGCGGGCGGTGTACTTGCCCTTGGCGTGCTGAGCCGCGATTCGCTTGTCTCCGCCGCCCAATTCGACTTTCCGGCGACGGTCATGCAGTTCCATGATCTTCTTTTCCAAAAGGATTCCCCTCCACTCTATACTCTGAGCTCTAGTCTGGAATGCGCTGGCAGAACTCGGTCAGGACGCCGTGGGTATCCTTGGGGTGCAAAAACGCGATCAGTTTCCCATGGCCGCCCTTGCGCGGCACTTCGTCAATCAAGCGGTAGCCCGCTTCTTTCGCAGATGCCAAAGCTTCGACCACGTCCGGCACCGCGTAGGCGATGTGGTGGATGCCCGGGCCTTTTTTGTCCAAAAACTTGCGGATCGGCGATTCCGGGCAGGTCGGCTCCAGCAGTTCGATCAAGCTCTCCCCGACTTCGATGAACGCCAAGCGCGCCATCTGATCTTCGACGACTTCCTCGTGCAGAAACTTGAGGCCGATGCCGCCGGTGTAGACCGGCAACGTCTCTTCAATCGAGTTGACGGCGATGGCGACATGGTCGATTTTGTACGCGTTGACTGCCATGCTCGTTACCCCCTCTTGCTCTGGACGCTTTCCCGGATGAAATCGGCCATCACGGTCAGCGACGAACCCGGCGTGAACACTTCGGCGATGCCGGCTTCCTTGAGTTGCGGGATGTCTTCGTCCGGGATGACGCCGCCGCCGACGACGAGGATGTCGCCGGCGCCTTGCTCGTTCAAGAGGCGCACGACTTCCGGGAACAAGTGCATGTGCGCGCCGGAGAGCGAAGACAAACCGACAGCGTCCACGTCTTCTTGGATCGCGGTGGCAACGATCTGTTGCGGAGTTTGGCGCAGGCCGGTGTAGATGACTTCCATGCCGGCATCGCGCAGAGCTTTTGCTACGACGAGTGCGCCGCGGTCGTGGCCGTCAAGACCCGGTTTCGCGACGAGAACGCGGATTTTTGCTTCAGACATTGGGGTGCTCCTCCTTCTCCATTACCATTGAGCCGGTTGGTATTCGCCGAACACGTCGCGCATGACGTTGCAGATCTCGCCAAGCGTGGCGTAGACTTTCACGGCGTGCACGATGTGCGGCATGAGGTTGTCGGTGCCGGATGCCGCTTGACGCAGCGCGTCCAGTGCGGCAGTGACCGCATCGTTGTCGCGGGATTGACGCAGTTCGCCGAGGCGCGCCGATTGCGTGCGCTCCAGTTCCGGGTTGATCTTCATCAATTCCGGCTTCGGCTCGTTCTCGATGCGGAACTTGTTGACGCCGACGACGACTTCCGAACCGTCTTCGATGCCCATCTGGGTTTGGTACGCGGCGTTTTGGATCTCGCGCTGCATGTAGCCCTGCTCGATCGCTTTGACAGCCCCGCCCATCTCGTCGATCTTCGCGATGTACGCCAACGCGTCGCGCTCGATCTGGTCGGTCAGCGCTTCCACATAGTAAGAACCCGCCAGCGGGTCGACAGTGTCGGCGACGCCCGATTCGTACGCGATGATCTGCTGGGTGCGCAGCGCGATGCGAGCCGACTCTTCAGTCGGGAGCGCGAGCGCTTCGTCCTTGGAGTTGGTGTGCAGAGACTGCGTGCCTCCCATCACCGCCGCCAATGCTTGCAGGGTGACGCGAACGATGTTGTTATCCGGCTGCTGCGCGGTCAGCGTGGAACCGCCGGTTTGCGTGTGGAAGCGCAGTTGCAGGGACTTCGCGTCTTTCGCTCCGAAGCGTTCCTTCATGATGTGCGCCCACATGCGGCGAGCGGCACGGAATTTTGCGATCTCTTCCAAGAAATTGTTGTGCGCGTTGAAGAAGAACGAGAGGCGCGGCGCGAACTTGTCGACGTCAAGGCCCTTTTTCACCGCGGCATCGACGTAGGCGATCGCGTTGGAGAGCGTAAACGCCACTTCTTGCACCGCCGTCGAGCCTGCTTCGCGGATGTGGTAGCCGGAAATCGAGATCGTGTTCCAGTTCGGCACATGCTCGGAGCAGTATTCAAAAATGTCGGTAATCAGTCGCATGGAAGCGGCCGGCGGGTAGATGTACGTGCCGCGTGCGACGTATTCCTTCAAGATGTCGTTTTGGATGGTGCCGGAGATTTTGTCGGCGGAAATCCCTTGCTTCTCGGCGACGGCGATGTACATCGCGAGCAGGACGGAAGCCGGCGCGTTGATCGTCATCGAGGTGGAGACTTTGTCGAGGGCGATGCCGTCGAGCAAACGCTCCATGTCGGCGAGCGACGAAATGGCGACGCCGACCTTGCCGACCTCGCCCTTGGCCATCATATCATCGGAATCGTAGCCGATTTGCGTCGGCAGGTCGAATGCGGTGGAAAGACCGGTTTGGCCGTTTTCCAGCAGGTATTTGAAGCGTTGGTTGGTTTCTTCGGCGGAGCCGAAGCCCGAATATTGGCGCATCGTCCAGAAGCGGGAACGGTACATCGTCGACTGCACGCCGCGCGTAAACGGAAACTCGCCCGGAAAGCCCTGCTTCTCCATGTAGTCGCCTTGCACGTCTTGAGGTGTATACAGGCGCTTCACCGGATTGTCCGAAGAAGTGGTGAACTCCTCCTTGCGCTCCGGGAAACGAGACGTTGCTTTCTCCGCTTTGGCTTGCCAAGCGTCATACTGGGTCTTGAAATCAGACATGAAAAACCCTCCTAGAGGAAGTGGAAGATGAGGACATGGCCATACCGCCTTATTATACCATAGGAAAGCGGTTGCAACGCCAATACTGAATGAATACTCATACAAAAAAACTTCATGGCTTCACCATCTGTACTACCGGAGAAAAAAGGACCCGTCAAACGGGCCCTTGGAGAACGTGCGGAAACGGTGGAAGCCTGCACGCCGGGTCGATCAAACTTCGACGTCTTCTCCCCAGCGTTCGGCCAACTCGTCCGCCGTCGCTTCGCCCTGCTTGGTCTCGATGCCGAACACTTCGGCAAACGCGGCGACCCAGCGTTTCTTGACCTCATCCATCTCCACCGTTCGGCCGAGTACTTTGCGAAGCGATGTCACGCCGTACTCGGTGATGCCGCACGGGATGATGTGGCCGAAGTGCGAGAGGTCCGGGTCGACGTTCAGCGCGAAGCCGTGCGACGTGATGTAGCTTTGGTTCGCCGTATCGCGGTTCGCTTTGACGCCGATGGCGCAAATCTTCTCGTTGCCGACCCACGCGCCGGTCATCCCTTCCTTGCGCCCCGCTTCGATGCCGTAGCCCGCGAGCAGCCGGATGATCACTTCCTCCAGCAGACGCAGGTACTCGCGCACGTCGTTTTTCCAATCGCGCAAGTGCAAAATCGGATAGCCGACCAGTTGACCCGGCCCGTGATAGGTCACGTCGCCGCCGCGGTCGACATCAAACAGCGCGATGCCCAATCGCTTGCGCTCTTCTTCCCCGATCAACACGTTCTGCGCTCCGCCCGCTCGTCCGATCGTGTAGACCGGCGGGTGTTCCAGCAACAGGGCGGTGTTCGGAAGTTCGCCCTTCAACATGCGGCGAACGGCTTTTTTTTGCAAGTCGAATCCTTGGCCGTACTCCACCCGGCCGAGGTCGTAGATGTCACATTGCGGTTTCATACGGCTGTGCCTCCTGAAAAAAATCACAGCGTCGACCCGAGGGCTCCGCTGTGATTTTTGGCTTACTTCGCTTGTTGGATCTGTTCTTGTTGAATCTGCTGTTCCGCCGATTGCGCTTGCTCGTGCGCGTGATACGAACTGCGGACGAGCGGACCGGATTCCACGTGCTTGAACCCGCGCTTCAACGCCTCTTCCTTCAACTCGGCAAACTCTTCCGGCGTCCAGAACTTGCGCACCGGCAGATGTTTCTTGGTCGGTTGGAGGTATTGGCCCATCGTCATGATGTCGCAATCGACCGCCCGCAGATCGTCCATCACTTGGATGATCTCTTCCCGCGTCTCGCCGTGGCCGAGCATCAAACTCGACTTGGTCGGGATCTGCGGTTTGTATTCCTTGGAGCGGCGCAGCACTTCCAAGGTGCGGTCGTAGGTCGCTTTGGCGCGAACTTTCGGCGTCAAGCGGCGCACCGTTTCGATGTTGTGGTTGAAGATGTCCGGTTCCGCGTCCAAGAGCGTGTGCAGCGCTTCGAGGTTGCCGCCCATGTCGGACGGCAGCACTTCCACGGTGCACAGCGGACGGCGGCGGCGGATGGCGCGGACGGTCTCGGCGAACACGGAAGCGCCGTGGTCTTTGAGATCGTCGCGGGCGACGGCGGTGACGACGGCATGGCGCAGGCCCATCGTGTCGACCGATTCCGCCACGCGCTCCGGTTCCGCCAAGTCGAGTTCGGTCGGCAGGCCGGTTTTGACGGCGCAGAAACCGCAGGCGCGGGTGCAGATGTCGCCCAAGATCATGAACGTCGCCGTGCGGTTTTCCCAGCACTCGTAGATGTTCGGGCAACGAGCTTCTTCACAAACGGTGTGGAGCGTTTGACCCCGCATCAGCTCTTTGAGTTCAGTAAAGTTCGGCCCGGTCTTCAACTGGATTTTCAGCCAGTCCGGGCGGCGAAGCGGTTTTTCTTCGAGAACGTCAAGTTCTTCCACGCTGGCACACCTCTTTTTGCAAGATTAGTACAAAGTCGGCTCGGTTGCGCTTTCGAGGTTTTTCTTGACAGCCTGCAGGAATTGGCCGCAGACCCAGCCGTCGAGAACGCGGTGGTCGAGCGACATGCACATGTTCATCATCGAGCGGATCGCAAACGAATCGTCCGGCATGACGGTCGGACGCTTGATGATCGATTCCATCGAGAGGATCGCCGCTTGCGGTGCGTTGATGATCGGCATCGATTGCACGGAGCCGAACGCGCCGGTGTTGTTGACGGTGAAGGTGCCGCCCGACATGTCGCTCGGGGTCAGCTTGCCTGCACGCGCGCGCTTCGCCAAATCGTTGATCGCATGCGACAGACCGAGGATCGAGAGGCGGTCGGCGTTTTTGATCACCGGAACGAACAGCGCGTCGTCGGTGGCGACGGCAATCGAGATGTTGATGTCTTTTTTAATAATAATCTTGTCGTCCTGCCATGTCGAGTTGATGATCGGATATTGTTTGATCGCATCGACCACCGCTTTGATCATGAACGGGAGGAACGTCAAGTTGACGCCTTCCTTCTTCTTGAAGCCTTCCTTGTTGCGGTCGCGGAAACGCACGAGGTTCGTCATGTCGACTTCCATCATCGTCCACGCGTGCGGCGCGTTGTGTTTCGACTCGACCATGCGGCGGGCAATCGTCTTGCGCACGCCGGTCGCTTCGATGACGGTGTCGCCCTCTGCCGCTTGGTACGCCGGAGCGGACGGAGCTGCCGATGCTTGCACGCCTTGCGCGCCGAGTTCGGTCAGGCCGGTCGCCGGTTGGGTCGGAGCCGCAACAGACGCGAGGTCTTCTTGCGTTTTGGTAAGCTGCGCGGACGGTGCCGGAGCCGCCGCGCCGCCTTGCTCGATAAACGCGAGCACGTCTTTGCGGGTGATGCGCCCGCCGGTGCCCGTGCCGGAGATGCGGGACGGGTCGACGTTGTGCTCTTGGATCAAGCGCATGACAGCCGGCGAATAGCGCGGACGGTCTGCAGACGGTGCCGCTGCCGCAGAAGCGGCCGGAGTGACAGCGCCTGCAGCTGCCGAAGCGGGAGCCGCGGCCGGAGCGACCGGTGCCGCTTGAGCAGCCGGAGCGGGAGCCGCTGCCGGAGCCGGCGCTTCTCCTTCTTCGGCGATCGTGGCAATCGGCGTGCCGACCGCGACCGTCGCGCCTTCGGGCACGAGGATTTCGGTCAGGATGCCGACGAATTCGGACGGTACTTCGGCGTTGACTTTATCGGTGATGACTTCTGCGAGCGGATCGTATTTGTTGATTTTATCCCCCGGCTGTTTCAGCCACTTGGCGATCGTGCCTTCCGTGACCGACTCGCCGAGCTGGGGCATCTTGAGGGTTGCCATGTGCGAAGTTCCTCCTGTCCGTGCTTAGAATTTCGCCAGGTCGCGGATGGCGTCCGCGATCTTGGTCGGGTTCAGCATGTAGAACTTCTCTTGCGGCGGGGAGTACGGCATCGCCGGTACGTCCGGGCCTGCGAGACGTTGGATCGGCGCGTCGAGGTCGAACAGCGCTTCTTCGGCGATGATCGCCGCGATTTCGCCGCCGACGCCGCCGAATTTGCCGTCTTCGTGCACGATCAAGACTTTGCCGGTCTTGCGGGTCGCCTCAAGAATCGCTTCACGGTCGATCGGCTTGATCGAGCGCAAGTCGAGGATGTGCGTGGAGATGCCTTCCTTCGCCAGCGTTTCCGCCGCTTCCAGCGCGTAGTGCACCATCAGGCCGTAGGTGATGACGGTGACGTCGTCGCCTTCGCGCTTGACGTCCGCTTTGCCGATCTCGATGGTGTAGTCGCCCTCCGGCACTTCCCCTTTGATCAAGCGGTAGCAGCGTTTGTGCTCCAAGAACAGAACCGGGTCATTGTCGCGAATCGACGCTTTGAGCAAACCTTTGACGTCATACGGCGTGGACGGCATGACGATCTTGATGCCCGGAACATGGTGGAACAGCGCTTCGATCGACTGGGAATGGTAGAGCGCGCCGTGAACGCCGCCGCCGTACGGAGCGCGGATCGTCAGCGGAACGGTCCAGTCGCTTTTGGTGCGGTAGCGGATGCGGGCTGCTTCCGACACGATCTGGTTGTACGCCGGGAAGATGAAGTCGGCGAACTGAATTTCTGCGACCGGACGCATGCCGACCATCGCAGCGCCGATGGTGACGCCGACGATCGCCGATTCGGACAGCGGAGAGTCCATCACGCGCTCTTCGCCGAATTTTTCGATCAATCCGGCGGTCGCCCGGAAAACGCCGCCGCGAACGCCGACGTCCTCGCCGAGGATGAAGATCGACGAATCGCGCTCCATCTCTTCTGCCAGCGCTTCTGTGACTGCCTCAATGTAAGATTTAATCGCCATGAGACGAGACCTCCTAACGTTCTTCGTAGACGTGGGTCAGCACGTCTTCCGGTTCGTAGAACGGCGCTTTTTCCGCCGCGTCGGTGCCTTCGTTGACTTCGCGCATGACACGGTCGGTCAGCTCCTGCTCCACTTCAGCCGTCAGAACGCCTGCGTTGCGCAGGTACTCGGCGAACGTGATCAGCGGGTCTTTTTTCTTCGCGGCTTCCACTTCTTCGCGCGCGCGGTAGCTTCTGTCGTCATCGTCGGAGGAGTGCGGGGTCAAGCGGTACGTGCGGGCTTCGATCAAAGTCGGGCCTTCGCCGTTGCGGGCGCGGTCGGCCGCTTCTTTGAAATACTTGTAGACTTCCAGCACGTCGTTGCCGTCGATCGAATAGCCAGGGAAGCCGTAGCCCAACGCGCGGTCTGCGGTGTTGTGGTTGCCCAGCTGCTTGTCGAGCGGCACGGAAATCGCGTAGCCGTTGTTCTCGACGCAGAAAATCACCGGGAGTTTGTGAACGGCGGCAAAGTTGCACGCTTCATGGAAGTCGCCTTGGTTGGACGAACCTTCGCCCGTCGAGGTGTACGTAACCGTTTTCTCACGGCGCATCTTGGCAGCCAAAGCCACGCCGACCGCGTGCGGGAATTGCGTGGTCACCGGAGAAGAGCCGGTCAGGATGCGGTTTTTCTTGCCGCCGAAGTGACCCGGCATCTGACGTCCGTGCGAGTTCGGATCGCCCGGCTTCGCAAACGCGGACATCATGACTTCGGTCGGCGTTTGGCCGAACACGAGCACGACGCCCAAATCGCGGTAGTACGGGGCAACGTAATCCAAGTTCTTGTCAAGGGCAAAGGCAGCGCCAACTTGCGCCGCCTCTTGACCTTGACAGGAGATGACAAACGGAATTTTGCCCGCGCGGTTCAACAGCCAGAAACGCTCGTCGAGCTTGCGCGCCAGCAGCATGTAGGTATACATATCCAGCGCTTGTTGATCGGTCAAGCCCAGATCTTTGTGGTTCAACTTAGACATGCTCCGAAACCTCCTGTCGAGTCCTTCGCCTTAATAGTGGATCGCCATGCCTTCAACAGCCAAAGCCGCTTCGCCGATCGCTTCGGAGAGCGTCGGGTGCGGATGGATGGCGAGGCCGATCTCCCATGCGGTCGCGTCCAGCAGTGCGGCGAGACCCGCTTCCGAGATCATGTCGGTGACGTTTTGGCCGATCATGTGCACGCCGAGCAGATCTCCCGTCTGCGCGTCTGCGATCATCTTGACGAAACCGTCGATTTCGCCGTTGACTTGCGCTTTGCCGATGCCGCGGAACGGGAATTTGCCGACTTTGATCTCGCGGCCTTCACTGCGCAGATGCTTCTCGGTATAGCCGATCGAAGCCACTTCCGGGCGGGTGTAGGTGCAGCGCGGAATCATCGCGTAGTTGATCGGATGCGGGTTGAGACCTGCGATCACTTCCACGGCGTGGATGCCTTCGTGCGACGCGACATGCGCCAGTTGCGGCGTGTTCAAAACGTCGCCGATGGCGAAGATGTTCTTCTCTTTGGTGCGGAAGTGTTCATCCACGACGATGGTGCCGCGGTCGATCTGCACTTCGGTCGCTTCAAGGCCGATGTTGTCGATCGCCGCTTCACGCCCGACGGAGACGAGCAGTTTGTCGGCGGTCAAGGTTTCGATCGTCTCTTTGTCGGTGCCGACGTTGACTTTCGCTTGGATCGAGACGGTGTCGCCCTCGATCTTCAGCGTGTCGGCCAGCACGCCGGTCGACGTCATGATCTTGACTTTCGTTTTGCGGCGGCCGAGCAGTTTCGCCAGCTCCGCTGCCACGTCTTCATCTTCGAGCGGCAGAATTTGCGGCGCGAACTCGACGAGGGTGACTTGCACGCCGTAGTCAGAGAACATCGACGCCCATTCGCAGCCGATCGCGCCGGCGCCGACGATGATCACCGACTTCGGCAGTTCGGAAAGTTCCAGCGCATGATCGGAGTTGATCACGTGCGTGCCGTCCACCGTCAAGCCCGGCAAGGTTTTCGGGCGGGAACCGGTCGCGATGATCAAGTTGCGCGGGTTGATGATCTCCTGTTCGCCGTCCGCTTTCTCGACGCGCACAGCGCCCGCCAGCGGCGAGAAGATCGACGGCCCCATCACGGTGCCGTTGCCTTGGATGACTTGGACGTTGTGTTTTTTGAGCAGCGATTGCACGCCTTTGTGCAGGTTGCCGACGATTTTTTCCTTGCGCGCCATGACATTGCCGAAATCAAGCGTAACGTTGCCTTCCACTTGGATGCCGAAGTCCTTGGACTTTTGCACCGTCGCGAGGATGTCGGCGCTCTTCAGCAGCGCTTTGGATGGGATGCACCCGCGATGCAAGCAGGTTCCGCCGACCTTGTCCTTCTCGACCACGGCGACTTTCAATCCCAATTGGGCGGCACGGATGGCGGCTACATAGCCGCCCGTGCCCCCGCCCAGGATCACTACATCTAACTGTTCAGCCATGAGGGAGTGACTCCTTTCGGGATTACTTCGAGAGAATGGAACGCTCGGTGCTCAGGTAGTTGGAACGGGAAGAGCCGAGCGTGCGGATGCGGTCTTCCGCCATGCGGTCCGCCGCTTTGTAGGTCGGGATGCCGTCGCGTTTGGAGATTTCGATGATGTTCGAGATGATGTTGTAGATGTTCTCGATCTTCTTGGTTGCGCGCTCTGCGTTGTAGCCGTTCAGTTCGTCCGCAACGTTGATGACGCCGCCGGAGTTGATGACGTAGTCCGGAGCGTACACGATGCCCATCTCATGGATGGTGTCGCCGTGGCGCTCTTCTTTGAGCTGGTTGTTCGCGGAACCTGCGATGACTTTCACTTTCAGTTGCGGGATCGTCTCGTCGTTGATGATCGCGCCCAGCGCGCACGGTGCGAAGATGTCCGCTTGCACGCCGAAGATATCCTTCGGAGCGACGACTTCTGCGCCGAATTCGTTGACGACGCGGTCGATCGCTTCTTGGTTGATGTCGGTGACGATCAGTTTCGCGCCTGCTTCATGCAGGTGTTTGCAGAGGTAGTAGCCGACGTTGCCCACGCCTTGAACCGCTACCACTTTGCCGGTCACGTCGTCGGTGCCGAACGCTTCCTTCGCCGCCGCTTTCAGGCCGACGAAGCAGCCGAGCGCCGTCATCGGGGACGGGTTGCCGGAAGAGCCGAACGCTTCGGAAACGCCGGTGACGTAACGGGTTTCTTGGCGGATGTATTCCATGTCTTGAACGGTGGTGCCCACGTCTTCCGCCGTGATGTAGCGGCCGTTCAGAGATTCGATGTAGCGGCCGAACGCGCGGAACATCGCTTCGGATTTATCGGTGCGCGGGTTGCCGATGATGACGGTCTTGCCGCCGCCGAGGTTCAGGCCCGCCGCCGCGTTTTTGTAAGTCATGCCCTTTGCCAGACGAAGCGCGTCTTCGATTGCCGCTTCTTCGCTTTCATAGGTCCACATGCGGGTACCGCCCAGTGCCGGTCCGAGGGTGGTGTCATGTATCGCAATGATCGCTTTCAGACCCGACGCTTGGTCGTGGCAGAAGACGAGTTGCTCATAATCATACTTCTCCATATATTCAAAAATTTTCATGATATTGCCTCCTTCAGGTGTTTAACGTATTGGTTGTGGAGAAAAATTGAAACTTTTTTTGGACACCCTATACCCATCACACAGAATACCACAAACTTTGCATAGGGTGGTAGTGAGCGGCATACATGGACAGTTTCTGCTAGTTGAACGGTCTGTATAAGTTTTGTCGGGAAAAAAATTGGCTTTTTTCCGCTCACGCCAATTTTTATATGCAAGACGCGTGCCAACTTTGATGTAAGCGATTACAAAACACCGCGGGAACGGTGTTTTTTTATGCAAAAAACGGTTCGCCCACATTGGGAGAACCGTTTTGATGCGTGCAGTTTTTTGCAAAGTCGCGCAGTTTTTTGCAAGCAAGATTCTTCAGGCTGTGCAAGTCATTGCATGCCGTACTTTTCGAGCTTGTAATACAGCGAGCGCACGGCGATGCCGAGCAGTTTCGCCGCTTCGGTTTTGTTGCCTTTGGTTTTGGCAAGCACGCGTTCGAGATGCCGGCGTTCCGCCCGTCCCACGACGTCGTCGAGTGCGAGCGACTCTCCCTCCGGCTCCGCTTGCTCCTCCGCCCCTTCCGGTTCGTGAAAACCGGCGATCGGCGCGGGAGACGGCGCTTCTTTGACCCCGCTCGCCGCTTCGCCGTAGAGGATCAAGTGCTGCGGCTCGATCACCGTCTCGGTGAACTTCATCTGGATCATCGCGCGGCCGATGGCGTTCTCCAACTCCCGGACGTTGCCCGGCCAGGAATAATCGTGCATGCGGGACAGTGCCGCCGGAGAGATTTGTTCGACTTTGCGCCCGTACTCTTCGTTAAATTTCGCGATCAGGCGGTGCGAAATCGCTTCGAGGTCGCCCTTGCGGTAGCGCAGCGGCGGGATGATGATCGGCAAGACGTTCAAGCGGTAGTAGAGGTCTTCGCGGAACTGCCCTTGCTGTATCGCTTTCTCCAAGTTGACGTTGGTGGCAGCGATGACGCGGGCGTTGACCGGCAGTGCTTTTGCCCCGCCGACGCGGATGATCTCCTTCTCCTGCAAGACGCGAAGGATCTTCGCCTGCATGTGCATCGACAATTCGCCGATCTCGTCGAGGAAGATCGTGCCGCCGTTCGCTTCTTCGAACAGCCCTTTCTTGCCGCCGCGCTTCGCTCCCGTAAACGCGCCCTCCTCATACCCGAACAACTCCGATTCAAGCAGCGACTCGGATAGCGCGGCGCAGTTGACGCGGATGAACTGGTTGAAGCGGCGGGCGCTCAAGTTGTGAATCGCATGGGCAAAAAGTTCCTTCCCCGTCCCCGACTCCCCGCGCAGCAGCACGGTGGCTGGCGTATCGGCAGCTTTTTTCGCTTGTTCGATCGCCATCTCCATCTCGTTGGACGTGCCGATGATGTCTTCGAACGTATATTTGGCTTGCAGTTTGCGGATCAACTGCTTCGCTTGGTTGAGCTCATCGGTCAGTTTCTTGATTTCGGAAATGTCGTGCACGATGCCGACGGAGCCTTTCAACTCGCCGTCGACTTCGATCGGCGCGACGTTGACGAGCACTTCGCGGCGGCGCGGACCGATCTTCATGGAAACCCCGCGCACCGGACGGCGCGTGCGCAACACTTGCATGTGCATCGATTCGCCCTCGGCGATGTCCACTTCCGCCGGTTTGCCGATGATGTCCGCTTCGGCAAGGCCCGTCAGACGCGTGTAGGCGGGGTTGATCATGATTCCGCGCCCTTCCTTATCCACGACGGAGATGGCGTCTTGCGTGGAGTTGATGATCGCTTCCAGCAACATCCGGTATTCCTTGAGGTCGGTCACTTCTTCGGCGAGCGTCTGAATTTCGGTGATGTCGCGGAAGACCGCCACCGCTCCGGCGAGATTGCCTTTCTCATCGCGCACGGGCACGCGGTTGGTGATGATGCGGTTGTTGTCGAGCACTTGCAGCTGGTTGAGTTCCGGCTCGCCGGTCGCCAAGACGACGTGCAGGCGCGAATTCGGGATCACGACGCTCGCCAGTTGTCCGATCATCTCGTCCGCCCGCGCCCCGGACAGACGTTCGGCGGCGGCGTTGAACAGCGTGATGATGCCTTGGTCGTTGATGGCGATCATCGCGTCGTGCGTGGAGTTCAAGACGACGCCGAGCTTCTCGTGCGTGATCTTCAGTTCGTGAATCAGGTCTTCCTTCTCCAAGAGCAAGCGCATGAGGAAATTGGCGACGGCCCCCGGAATCAGCGTCGTCGCCGGCGGCAAGAGGCGGCGGATCGTGACATACGCCTCCCGGTCCCCGGTCGCTTCAAACACGACGGTGATCTTCTCGTCTGCAAATTCCTCAAAGTGCCGGCCGGTGCGAATGCCGTACTCGCGGGCGAGCGCGAGGCCCGGCGCATTCTCGTCGATGTCGATGATGCCGATCACCGAGACGGACGGCAAATCGCGAAACGCCCGCAGCATCGCCGTCCCCCCGCGTCCGGCGCCCACAATCAAAACATGTATCAAAAGAGGTACCCCCCATCCTGCTTCTCACTTTGCACTCTGCAGCTTCTTGCATGTGTGAAAAAAATTGCATGCAACGAACTACTTGTCAATTCGGCGCGTCTTGACGATCTCCTTCTTGAAGGTGTTGGAAGCGTGCGATATAGTAGAAGACGACTGTGCAGGTATTTTTTTAATATTCGGATGGATCTTGAGAAAGGACGGATAGATGTGGGACGTTTGATCGTCTGGGTGATCCTCGTGGGGATCTTCTTGTTGTCGGGGTACGGGTTGAATTTGATCCGCATCGCGATCATCGACAAGATTGCGAACCCGGAGATTGTGATTTGGTGGAAAGTGTTGATCGGCGGTGTGTTGATGGTGGGCGGTCTGTCGTTCCTCGGCGGGTTTATCTTCTACCGCGACCGCAAGCGCAACAAAGTGCGTCCGCCGGCTTGGAAAACCAAGTAAGGAGTGGTTTGAGATGAAAAAACAACTGACTCTCCTCCTGCTCGCAGGGGCGTTGCTCGGCACGGCGATGACGTCGGTCGGGTGCTCAAACGCGACGGACGTGAGCGACAAATTGCAGCAGTCGGCGCAAGACGCGCTGAACAAGCTGCAGAACGACCCCGAGTTGAAAAACAAACTGATGACCGCCGCGAACGCGACCAAGGACAAAGTGGAGTCGTTCATGGGCAACCTGATGAAAAATCAAACGGTCGTCGACGCGGAGAAGAAACTCGGCGACAAAGTCGTACAGGAAGTCATCGAGCAAGCCGTGCAGAACAACGGAGGCAAACTCGATGCAGCGACGCAGGATTGGATCGTGAAGGAACTGCAGAAGCGTATGCAACAGTAAAAAAGACCTCGTGCGGAGCCTGGTGGCTGGCGTGCGAGGTTATTTTTTATGAAAAAAGACCCCTCGACCAGCACTTGGCTGACACGCGAAGTCTTTTTATTTCCCTTCCAGCCCTGTCTTCACCGCTTGCCAGAAGGCGTTGTCCTCCAGTCCCATCTTCCACATCGCAACACCTCCGAGGTGGTAGTGAGAGACGAGATTGGCTTTGCGGGCGATGGATTGCGGGTTTTCGTACCAAACGTTGTGCACGGCACCGTCCTCTGCCGTATACGTGAAGTACGGCGACTGGTCCGCGTCGTTCCATTGCGGCGCCGCCCCGGTCTTTTGCAGCAGCGCCGGGATGTTTTTCAGCGCGACCGCTTTGTTCTGCTTGGCGTTTGCAGAATTCCAGTCGTACCCGTACGCCGCAAGCCCGAGCAGAATCTTCTGCGACGGAATTTGCGACGAAGCGTAGCGGATGACCTTCTCCACCCACGGCAATCCGGCGACCGCACCGGGTTCGCCCCATGTGCCGTGCTGGTCGTACGTCATCAACTCCACTTGATCCGCCGCTTGCCCCAGCGCCGCGTAGTCAAACGTCCCGACCCAGTTGCTTTTCGGCGAGTCGGACGTTTTCGCCATCACGGAGACGGTCAGCGTCCGCCCGCCCGCGTGCAGGGCGTTCGAGAGTTCCGTCATAAACGCCGTGAAGTCGGCGCGGTCGGCGGGCAACATGTTCTCAAAATCCACGTTGATCCCGCCGTACCCGTGTTGCTCGCAAAGCGCGATTGCATTCTGCACCAATTTCCCCCGCAGGTTCGGGTCGCTGAGCACCGCATGCGCCGTGTCCGGAGAGAATCCGTCCTTGCCGTTGGTCAGCGACGCGAGCGCTTTGACGTTTTCTTGGCGGGCGGCTTGCAGGCCGTCTTGGGGCGCGTGCCCCTCAATCGTGCCGTCGGGCAACGCCGAAAACGTCATCGTCGTCATCTGGTTCAGAAATCCCCCGCCGAAGGAATGAAGCGAATCCAGCGAGGCTTTGTTCGTGTTGGAAACTGTATAATACCCCAGCACCGCCAACGGCTCGGTCAACTCCGATTCCCAGTTCGGCACGGCGGGGCCGTAGACCGGACCGGCAGGCGCTACGGGCGCTGCGGTCGGAGCCGTATGCGTCGGCGGCGCGGGTGTCTGTGCGGTTTTTTCAAAAAGAGCAGTTCCGGCGAGTAAAGCTCCGGCTGCAAGAATGACTGTGGGGAGCCAGATCTGTTTGTTCATCGTGCATCCCTGCCTTTCCTATCTTATCTAGGATAGGGGATGAACACTCCGAAAAGCTACCGGTAAATAGTAGAAGGCCCCCCTGTTCAGGAGGCCTGTCGTCCCCACACATCGAGCCAGCGCAAAATTCGATTGCGCTCGATCGTCTCGGAGATCGAGTATTTTTCCGCGTACAGGTGCAAACACACCAACACGCACAGCCACACCGCCATCGTCGTGGTCGAGCAGGTCAACACGACCAGCATCCCGACCCCGCCGCCCAGCAGATTCGACCCGGCGTCGCCCATCATCGTGCGCGCGCGCAGGTCGTCCGGGAAGTACGCGAGCGTGGTGCCGAGCAACAGCCAAAACGCCGGGCTCTCCAAGCCGCGCATCGACACCAGCGCCACCACCGCCAACGAGAAAAAAACGCCCTTGCACGCCCGTCCGGGCCGCAAATCCAACAAGTTCATCGAGTTGGCGGACAACGCGACGGTCAACCCGCCGAGCACCAGCCGCCAGCCCTGTGCGCCGCTTACGTACGCGCCGAGGAAGCCGAGCAAGAGCCCGAAGACCGCTTTGAGAAACCCGGTCGTCACTTCCCCCTCGCGCACCCAGCGGCGGATGTGCCCGAGGAGTCCCGTGGTGTTGCGGTTTCCGGCGAGGTCGTCCAAGAGGCCGACGACCAGAAACCCGGTGGAGACGGTGAGGACGGCGAGCAGGTCTTTTTCCTGCAGCCACGAGAGTTGAAACACGTCGCTCACCATCAGCAAGAGCGCCATCGTCCCGAACAGCCCGCCCCACAGCGAAACGCCCATGCCGACGGGGATCGCTTGCCCGCGGTAGTTGGCGCGGACGAAGCCCGCTTCGGAAAACGCTTTCTTAAGCGGCGGAATCAGACAGTTCGTCAAGAGATACCCGCCCCAGAACGCCAGCAAGATGCTTGCGATCAACCGCAACATCGTGTCTTGAAAAAAAAGATTCATCTCGTTTGCCACCTGCTTACCAGTACGCGGGCGATCTGCACGAGCTGCTTGCCCCGATGGAGAAAGCCGCGCAGGTTCCGGCCGTACTCGCGATTTTTCATCTCCACTTCCACTTCCAGCAACCGCATGCCTTTGCGCGCGGCGTCGATCGTCATCGCCACTTCCACCCCGTACCCGTCGCCAAGCCGCCCGATGGCGTCGAGCACGCGGCGGTTGAGCACGCGCTGCCCGGAGAGCGGCGCTTGCAGCTCGATGCCGGTCAACCGCTTGATCCCTTGGCGCGCAAAGCCTTTGACGAGGCCGAATCCGCCTCGCAACGGGCGCGGGAGACGCCCGATCGTCATGTCGCAGCGGTTTTCCAGCACGGGGCGGAGCAGTTTTTCGATCTCGACGGCCGTTTCGCCCATGTCGGCGTCGAGAAACACGACGACGTCCGCGTCGGTGCTGAGGATGCCGGAGTAGAGCGCCGCGCCCTTGCCGTAGTTGGTGCGGTGGCGCACGACGCGCGCGCCCGCTTCCAGCGAGATGCGGTAGGTTTCGTCGGTCGAGCAGTCGTCGATGACGATGATTTCGCTGACGGCGTCGATCGTCCGCACGGCGAGGATGGTGCGGTCGATGATGTCCGCTTCGTTCCACGCCGGGATGAGGACGGCGACTTTTTTACGGTACCGTTCAATTTTGGGAAAGCCTTTGATGCCGATCGAGCCGTTCATCGTGTCGTGCTGACCTCCTTGGCGTTGGGTACGTAGGGGAGCAAGGCTTGGGACGTTTTTTTCGTGCCGTAATGGCCGACGGCCCCGGAGAGCACGTCGACCAGCGCGACGCGGCCCGTGACGTGGTCGATGTTGTCCACGGTCGAGAACCCGCCGTCGGAGAAGCCGGCAATGCCGGAATGCGCCACATCGGAGCGCTCCACGCCGACGGTGTGCAAACCCGCGTCACGCACTTGCCGCACCAGCGGCAAGTCGAGCTTGCGCAAGCGCGGGAGCGTCGCGTCGCTCGCCCCGCCGACGAGGACGAGGTGGTCGGGTTTCACGCCGACCTCCCCGGTGACGGTCAGATAAGCGTGCGCCTTCAGCCAGTCGATGACGGGAGTGGCGGAAGCGTTTGCCGCGGGCCTGGCGGACGAACCCGCCGTCGTACTTGCGGAAGTTCCCGCCGACGCTTGGGCGGAGGAGCCCCCGCTGCTATTCCCCGTGCCCGCCTCCGTCCCGTACAGTTCTTGCACGAGCTTCTTGGCGAGCGCGGACGTGCGTTGCGCTTCGTCCGCCTCCGAGCCGATGCCGAGCAACTCCGCCGCTTCGTCCGTCTGCAACGCGGTGAGCAAACCCGGCGCGTCGGTGACTTCCGCCGTGGCGCAGAGGTTGGCTCCAGCCGCTTCCAAAGTACCGCGAATGGCGGTGAGATCGGCGGGTTGCAGTTGCAGGACGGCGACGTTCAGGCCAGCCAGTTTGTCGCGCACATAGTGGGAGCTGACTTGCGACATCACGCTTTGCAAGTCGGAAGTTTGCTGGCTGAGTTCCAGCGATTGCTTCTGCAGTTTGAGGTTGTCCGATTTGGATTGCGTGTAGCGGTCTTCGAGTTTTTGAAGCAATTGGGTTTGCTGTTTGACGATCACTTGCTCGCCGAGCGTTCCCCCGAGCAACAATCCAAGGCCCAGCGACAGAAACACGGCGACGAGAGTTAAGATGTGATACCGGATGCCGTACACTGGTGCTCCCTCCTGTTCAGGTTCAGGACCACAGCAATTTTACATTCAACAGCACTTGGTGAAAAAACGCGCGCGTCGACGTGTTCAACCACAACAAAACGGCCATCGGCACCAGCGCCGCTCCCGCCACCACGAGCGCCGCCCGCCAGTCGACCGAACGGCCGTACAACAGCGACACGCCCTTGGCGTCGACGAGCTTGTTGCCGATGCGCATGCGCGTCAAGACGGTGCTCGCCATGCCGCGCCGTCCTTTTTCCAAGAAGTCGATCATGTTCGAGTGCGTGCCCACCGCGACGATCAACTCCGCGCCGTGCTCGTGCGCGAGGAGCATCGCCACGTCCTCCGAAGTGCCGGGCGCCGGATAGAGATGGGCTTTGAGTCGCAGTTCCTCCACCCGCGCCAAGCCGGGGGCTCGTCCGTCCGGGTACGCGTGCACGATCAACTCGGCACCGCAAGCGAGCGCTTCATCGCTGACCGAATCCATGTCGCCGACGATCAGAGCGGGCTGAAACCCGGCTTCGAGCAACGCGTCCGCTCCCCCGTCCACGCCGACCAGCACGGGGCGAACGTCTTGGATGTACGACGCGATCGCCCGCAAGTCATCGCGGTACGTCGGCCCGCGCACGACGACGAGCACATGACGGTTCTGCATCGCCGTCTTGAGCGCGACGCCCGGCAATTCGCTCAGGAAAAAACTTTTTTCTTGGTTGGCGTACGTCAGCGTGTTCTCCACGAACAACTCCAGTTCGCCACGCAAGTTTTTCATCGAGCGCGCCATCAGCGCAAGCACCGCTTCTTCGTCCAGCCACGTCACCGTGCCCAACAACTCGTCAGCGCAGAAGAGCTGATCTTCCTGCACCAGCACTCGTCCGCCGTCCGCAAGCCTTGTGAGCATACCGGACGGGTCGGACACAGAGGCATCGAGCAAAGGGACGCCCGCTCGAACGAGTTTGAGCGGGCCGAGATTGGGGTAGCGCCCGGAGACCGAAGGGGCGGTGTTGATCACGGCGCGCACGCGGGCTTTGATCAGTGCGTCCGCCGCCACTTCGTCGAGGTCGACATGGTGCAAGACGGCGATGTCGCCTTGTTGCAGCCGTTTGACCAACCATTTCGTCCGGCGGTCGGCACGCGCCGGTCCTTCCAGTTGCCGCAGCGCGGGGCGGCGGGCGTTCAGCTTCATCGCGTCTCGCACCTCCCGTTTCGTCTTCCTTAGTATGGAACAACGCACACCCAAAATATCCCGTCCAAAAAAGTCCCTGAAAAAAGAAAAAGAGACCCCCGGCTCGATAGAGGGGTCTCATTTTCTTATAAGCTCGATACGTTTCCCCTCACGCCTGCCAGAGCGTGTCTGTTGTAGGGGAACATCCTTCGATACGCTAGCCATACGCATCGAAGGGAGCCGATTTACCTTTTCACCATTGAAGACGACGGTTGTTCCAAAAAAGTTTCACCTTCCGGCAAATTTTTTTGAAGAAATTTTTCAGAAGGGATTTTTGGGGTCGTGAACAGGGTTACTTATGCTCTCCTTGCGTGCCTTGCAAAATCTCCAACGCGTGCGGAATCACGGGCAAGAGCACTTCCAAACACTCGCGCACGCCCTTGGGGCTGCCGGGCAAATTCACGATCAGCGTGTTGCCCCGCGTGCCGACAACGGCGCGGGAGAGCATGGCGAACTTGGTTTTGGCGAGCGACGCGGCGCGCATCGCTTCCGCCATGCCGGGCACTTCGCGCTCGATGACCGCAAGCGTGGCTTCCGGCGTCACGTCGCGCTTCGCCAAACCGGTGCCGCCGGTCGTGACGACGAGGTCGAGTCGCTTCTCGTCGCAAAACGACAGCAGCGTATCGCGCAACAGCGTAAATTCGTCCGGGATGACGACATACTCGGTCACTTCCATGTCGACATCGAGCACCATCTCGCGGATGACTTGTCCGCTCAGGTCTTCGCGTTCGCCGCGCGCGCCCTTGTCGCTGGAGGTGAGGATGCCAACGTTCCAACGTGCCATCTGGGTGGCCTCCTTTCTTTTTTCATGACGGTGTTGCTTATGTAGCGCGGTGAAAGTCTCCGCTCTTCCCGCCTGTCTTCTCCAGGAGTTTCACTTCCGCGATCACCATCGCTTTGTCCACCGCTTTGCACATGTCGTACACGGTGAGCGCCGCTGCGGTGACGGCGGTGAGCGCCTCCATCTCCACGCCGGTCACGTACGTGGTTTTCACGGTGGCCGTCACGTCGAGTTCCGTGTCGGAGCGCTCTTGGAAGGAGATGTCCACTTTGGTCAGCGGGATCGGGTGGCACATCGGGATGAGATCGGACGTTTTCTTCGCGGCCATGATGCCGGCGACTTGGGCGACGGCGAGCACATCGCCTTTTTTCATCTTGCCTTGGCGGATCAGCTCCAAGGTGTGCGCGTCCATCTTGAGCGTGGCGATCGCCGCGGCGGTGCGGTCGGTGGTGTTTTTTTCCGAGACGTCGACCATGTGCGCCCGACCTTCGGCGTTGAAATGGGTCAGTTGCGAATCTGTCATGGGTTCCTCCTGTTGCCGTTCTGACGGTCAAAGATTATTATAGCATACATGGACAACCAACTCGGAGAAAAGAGGATTGACTACGCCATGCACATCAACGTCCACTTGTTCGCCGGTATCGCGGAGGCGGTCGGATCGCGCACGTGGTCCGGCGAGCTGCCGGAGGGAGCCACCGTCGCCGACCTGTTCGCCCGTCTTGCGGACGAGCATCCGGGCGCGGCAACGCTTCTGCGCGTTTCGTTTGCTTCCGTCAACCAAGCGTATTCGACGCCGGACACCCTGTTGAAAGAAGGCGACGAAATTGCCCTCTTGCCGCCCGTCTCCGGAGGTCAAGACGACGAGCCGCGCTTTACGATTTCCGAAGAACCGCTCTCGATGGAAGCGGTCTTCCAAAAAGTTCGCAACCCGCTCTGCGGAGCGGTCAACCTGTTCGTCGGCACTGTGCGCGAGATGACGCACGGCAAGCGCACCGTCCATCTCGAATACGAAGCGTACGCGCCGATGGCGGTCAAGATGATGGAGCAGATCGCCGACGAAATCGAAGCGCGCTGGCCGGGCACGGAAGTCGCGATGACGCACCGCGTGGGGAAATTGGAAATCGAGGACGCCGCTGTGGTGATCGCCGTCGCCACCCCCCACCGCGCCGCTTCCTACGAAGCGGGCCGCTACGCCATCGAACGGCTCAAAGAGATCGTGCCGATCTGGAAAAAAGAAGTCTGGTCGGACAACACCCAATGGATGGGCCACCAACAGGGCCCGTGGAACCCGTTGCGACCGGGAAGCGAGGGATAAGTACATATGGGACAGGAAGTAGACCGCACACGGTATTCGCGGCAAATCTTGTTTGAAGGGATCGGCGAAGCAGGCCAAGAGAAGCTCCTGCAAAGCCGTGTCGCCATCGTCGGCATGGGGGCGCTCGGCACCGTGCTCGCCAACCACATGGTGCGCGCCGGCGTCGGGTTTGTGCGCGTGATCGACCGCGACTTTGTCGAAGCGTCGAACTTGCAGCGGCAGATGCTCTACGACGAGTCGCACGCGCAAGAAGGCATGCCCAAAGCGATCGCCGCCTATGAGACGCTGCGCCGGGTGAACTCCGGCGTGGAGATCGAGCCCGTCGTCGCCGACCTCACGTGGCAGAACGCGGAAGAGCTGCTCTGTGACGTGGATTTGGTGCTGGACGGCACCGACAACTTCCAAGTGCGGTTCTTGGTCAACGACGTCTGCGTCAAACACGGCATTCCATGGGTGTACGGCGGCGGCGTCTCCGCACACGGGATGACGATGCCGATCCTGCCGGGCGAGACACCCTGCCTGCGCTGTTTGTTTGACGCAGCGCCCGCGCCGGGGACGACACAGACGTGCGACACCGCCGGCGTGATCGGGCCGATCATCCACGTTGTCGCTTCGTACCAAGCGGTGGAAGGCATGAAAATTCTCGTTGGTGCACAGGACAACGTACGCCGCACGATGCTCAACCTCGGGCTGTGGAACTACAGCACCAACTCCATCGACATCTCGAAAGCCCGCCGTCCGGATTGCCCCTGCTGCGGACGCGGCGAGTATCAGTACCTCGACTCCCGCACCGGAGAAGAAGCCGTCTCGCTCTGCGGGCGCAACACGATTCAGATCTCGCCCTCGGAGCCGTGGAACGTTGATCTCCCGGCGCTGGCGAAACGTCTGGAGCAAAGCGGGCGCGTGGAGAGCAACAAATTCTTGGTGCGCTTCTACGCGACCGATGAGATCCGGTTGGTGATCTTCGGAGACGGGCGCGTGCTGGTACAAGGAACGGAAGACCTCGCCGCAGCGCGCACCCTCTACGCCAAGTTCATCGGGATGTAAAGGCAGCGGGGTATCATAACAATTCAAAAAAGACTCGGTCTTCCCTTGCGAAGCCGAGTCTTTTTCATAAGTTTTATTTTAATAATGATTCGCATAGATGGATACCCAGACAAAGCAAGAAAGCCCGACCTCATTTCTGAGATCGGGCTTTCGGTTGGTGCGGTCAAGAGGACTTGAACCTCCACGGGGTTGCCCCCACAAGAACCTGAATCTTGCGCGTCTGCCAATTCCGCCATGACCGCATGGTGTGTGGCGAGTACATAAATAATGTAACACGCCCCTGCGCAGGCGTCAATGGCTTTTTTTGAAAAAAAATCGCAAAAAAAGACCCGCTTCCTGCATGGGAGCGGGTCTTCATTCTTACTACTCGACAACTTCTTCGCCGGTTTCCGACTGATTCAGGACGCTTTCAAGCTCTTCGACGTAGTTGGAAACGTCGTGGAGAGCGCGAACGGAATCGCGGTTGCGTGCCGAGGATTCCTCGATGCTTGCCAAGATCTCTTCGGTTGCGGCCGACGTTTCTTCGGTGACCGAAGACGCGTCCGTAACTTCTTGCGCGATCTGGGTGGTTTTGGATTTGTAGTTCTCTTGATGGTGCACGATGTTGCCCATCAGTTTGTCAAGCGAGGTGATGAAGTTGCCGAGGTGATCGACGTTGTTGAGGATGTCGTTGAGCATTTGCGACGACTCTTCTTGGACTTTCTCGCCGCGGGCGATGCGGTCTTCGACGATGTCGGCTTGTTCTTTGAACTTGGTCAGAATTTCTTGGATGCCTTGTGCGGACTTTTGCGACTCTTCCGCAAGTTTCAGGACTTCGTTCGCAACAACTGCAAAGCCGCGGCCGTTTTCGCCGGCGCGTGCCGCCTCGATGTTCGCGTTGAGCGCGAGCAGAGACGTCTGGTTCGAGATGCCGGTGATCAATTGGGCGATGCCGTTGATCTGCTTGGTTTGTTCGGTGAAGGTGCGAACGACTTGACCGGTCTCGTGGATGATCTCGTCGAGGATGCGCATGCGCTCTTCGAAGAGGCCGAGTTTTTCCTTGGAGGTATGAGAGAAGGAAAGGCTCTCGCTGATGTTGTTTGCTGCGCCGCGAACTTGTGCCAGCAGGTTGTCCATCAGTTGTTCCATTTCCGTGAGCTGCATCGCGGAAGAAGAGATGTTCTCCGCTTGCGATTGCGCCCCGATTGCGATCTGGTGGAACGCGACACGGATTTCTTCAGCGGATTGGTTAGAGACTTCTACGTTGCCTTTGAGGACATCGAAGTTCTCTTTGAGCGCGTAGGCGGTTTGTTGGATCAGACCTTGAACTCGTTCCAGTTCGGTCGCTTTGCGCATCACGTCTTCCTTCTCGCGGTTGAGAACGTCGAGCAGGTATTTGCCGATGCGGGTTACGCCCCACATCGCGAAGGTGACTTGCAGGACCATCCCGACGCGAACGTTCAGGTCAGACACATCGCTATTCGGGAAGAAGATGTCCTTCCAGAGCATGTAACCCAGCACTGTGAAGACGGTGGACATCCCCCCCAGATACCAAACCAGTCGGCCGTTTAGATAAATAAGGGACAATGCCAGCATGAAGTAAAAGGACTCAAACTGCGAAGGCATCATGTTAAACATGAGGACAACCATGAGAGTAAACCCAAACCAACAGGTCATCATAATGTACTTGTACAGAGTGACCAACGCACGTACACGAAGCAACACACCGCCAATGAGCCAGATGGCCGCGATGACGATCCCCCAGATTAAATTCACTTGAGTAAGGAATCCAACCGTGACGGTAATATTCATTTCAGCGAACGAGCAAACACAAACAATGATCAAAAAAAGCAAATTGTTTTTCTGCGATTCACTTGTGAGGTTCGAGAAGCATTTGTTTTTCAAAAATCTAAAAATCGCCATTACCTTTACACCCTTTCTTGGCGGTTAGAAGACCTCAGCAGGTCTCTCACCACGAAATTGAACGTTTTACATTCAACATCATGTACGACCTTCCTACGAAACTGCTCTTATATCTTTGTGATAGTTGGATCAGACACCCCTCGACACGACACCCCATTTTCCGATAGTTATCGTTTAGTCTACTAACCTATACTTTATATTCGATCTATAAGGATGGAATACCTCTTTAGAGGTTATTTTATTTTTGGGGGTTCGTCAATCTTTACATTTAGAAATTGAATAAGCCTGATCTCGAGCGGCCGAGATCAGGCTTATTGAATGAGCAGAGAGATCTTCTTATTCCTTCGGCAATTCGATGCCAAGTTCGTCAAAGACATCCTTCATGATGTAGAGTGCGTTCATGGCGCGCGGGAACCCGATGTACCCGACGCAATGCAACAACACCTCAGAAATTTCAGCGGGGGTGAGTCCCACTTTCAACGCACCGCGAATGTGATGATCGAGTGCGCGTCTAGAGTCCCCCAATACGGTCAGTGCAGCCAGCGTGATCAACTCGCGCTGTTTCATGTCGAGTTGCGGACGGGACCAAATTTCACCGAACCCGAACTCAACTTCCCACTTGCCGAGAACAGGGAAGTTTTTCTTGACGTCGTTGACGTTTTCCTTCCCGTATTCACCGGTGTTTTGTTCGACAATGTTCCAACCAACTGTGGAGCGTTCGTTTTCCATCGATTTCACATTCTCCCTTGCCTTCTTGAATTACAGCGCACGTTTCATGGTCGGCGGCGTTTCGAACGGGTCAACCAACACTTCGATAACGGTCGGGCCTTTGGTGTTCTCCAGAGCAAGTGCAATCGCTTGCTCCACATCTTGCACGGTGTGGCAGCAATGTGCGGTTGCGCCCATCGCCTCTGCAAACTCCTTGACTTTCAACACGTCTTCGTAAACAGACCCGGTCGCCGTGCCGATCATGCGCGACATCCCTTTTTCAACCATGTCCAGACGGCCGTTGTTCAGCACCACGAAGATGACCGGCGATTTCTCTTGCACCGCCATCGCCACTTCCGTGCCGTGCATGAACATACAGCCATCCCCCGTCAAGCAGACAACCGGACGATCCGGTTCTGCCAATTTCGCGCCGACCGCGTATCCAATCGCATGTCCCATCGCGCCGAATACGTCGTCAAAGAAGAACGTGCCCGGCTCCAAGATGTCATAGTTTTGGATCGCGTAGAACGTATGGCTCCCGTCATCCCCGAACAACAGGGTGTTGGACGGCAGCGAACGACGCATCGCGCGAACGGTTTCTCGTGCCGAGAGCATGCCGCTTTCGGTTTCTTCGACAAGTTCTTCCGAGGAAGAGGCAACCAAGGCATCGATCGATTCCAGGGGCTCCGTAGAGTCCGAATCGTTTACCACAGAAGCAGCGATTTCGCGAAAGGCAGAGTAGTCGCGTTTCGGGAGCTCCACGGAGTTCGGGAGATCGAGAACACGACGAAGGTTCTGTTTCGCATCGCCTTGCACAGCGAGCGTCGGAACTTGCAGCGAGCGGCCGACCATCGTGATGTCGATGTCAAAGTGCGCGACTTGCTTCGGGTACATGTCGGTGGTAAAACCGGCCAGCGACATGTCGGTCAGCTTCGTGCCCACAACCAGCATGAGGTCGACACCCGACTTCAGGTACTCGGTCGCTTCTTCCGTACCGCCCAGACCGAATCCGCCCAGGCAAAGCGGATGATGGGTCGGGAATACGCCCTTGCCGCCCGGAGTGGACATGACAGGCACATGCCAACGCTCCGCAAGCTCGATGACTTCTTGATAAGCATCTGCCGCCACAACGCCTTTGCCGACGAACAGGACCGGCTTCTTGGCTTCGTTGAGCAGGTCTACCACCTTCTCCGCGTTCGACGAGATCATCTGCGGTACTTCGGTCGGGATTTCCACGGTGAACGGCTCGATCTTCTCGTAGAAAACATCATAAGGTATCGACAAATGCACCGGCCCTCGAGCTCCTACCGTCGCTTTGTGAATCGCGTGCATCAAATACACCGGCAAGAGGTCGGCTCGCTCCACGCGCGCGCTGAACAGGGTAACAGACTCGAACAGGCGCTCCAAGTCGGTACCGAACGCGCTGGAGTCCTGACCATGGGCTGTCCCAACCGCTTTCATAGACGAATGACCTGTGATGAACAGAACGGGCAGGTGATACGCTTTCGCTTGTGCTGCAGCGGTCAGCATGTTGGTGCCGCCTGGGCCCGAAGTCCCCACGGCCACGCCGATCGTTTTCTTGCGGAACGCATACCCTGCTGCCGCGAAGCCTGCGCCGGCTTCATGACGGCTCAATACGAAACGAATGCCTTGATCTTCCAACTCCCCCAAGAGCGGAACGATAGGTTTGCCGGGAATACCGAAAACGTGCGTGACTCCCCAATCCTTGAAATTCTTCACCAGTTCACTAACCAAGATCCCCATTGTTTTATCCCCCATTTAATCCATAGTTTCCCCAATTAGATGGTACACGTTGTCAGCCATTTAATCAATACCGTTAACTCCTAAGATATTTACCTCCTTTCCGGAAAAATCGCCAACAACATTACCATTATCTTATAATACCTTAAAAACAGAAAAAAGCGACAGAAATAATTACTGAAAAAAATTATTGATCAACCGCCGGCTATCAAAAAAAAGACCTGATCGTTGAATCGACCAGGTCTTTTTGAATAATTATGCAAATTTGCCGTTGCCTCGCGACGTCCTACTCTCCCGGGACCCTGCGGTCCAAGTACCATTGGCGCTGGAAAGCTTAACTTCTGTGTTCGGGATGGGAACAGGTGTGACCTTTCCG
>NZ_JMIR01000022.1 GCF_000714935.1 Tumebacillus flagellatus | reverse complement strand
GCGCGGCGGTGGTCAGACCGGCGAGGGGAAACATCCACTTTTTCACTCTCTTCACTCCTTGGGTGTTGTTGTTGATACAGGCATTATTTAGTATATCGGAAATATTAATGAAGTTCTATAATAGATCGATTCTTGATCATTATTGAAGGTAAAATTTAAAATGGGGGAGAATGAGGTGAAATGATGTTACAAGCAGACCCCCAAAATCTGCGCTATGCGGCATTTCGTTTTTCCGCTGGAGCCACTGAACTTCGCAGGCTTGCCAGTCGAGCAGTCGGGTACAAAACGGAACTCGTCACGACAAATTGGAGAGGGACGGCCTCTCAAGCGTTTGACCCAAAAGCGGAACTTCAAGCCGGCTACCTCCGAAAAACCGCAGATGCCTTGGAAAAAGCGGTTTCCGCCTTGAACCAACTGGCCAATCACATCGACAGCATCGTGGACTTGCGAAGGCGGGCGGAGCAGTTTGAGCAAGCGAGTTGGGAATACGGCGGGGATTCGATCGACGAGTTGCACCACCGCCAAAACCTCGCCCGCCAAGCGGACTCCTTGCGTCAACAAGCCGATTGGGAAGCGAATCAAGCGGATGCAGCGGCTGCCAGTCAAATCCATGCGATTTTGACTCTGATTCCTGGGATTGGCGATCTGTTGAATCAGCACCATGAGATGCCGACAACCACTCTGGCTTACATAAAGCGTCAAGATGATATCCACGAGACGTTGGTCGAAGCGATCTTCCAGTATTACAAGTTGAAGCAATCCGAGGACTGGTCTGACGCAGAACGTTCCGAGACGGCCTCGCAATATTTGATCGACACAAACAAGATGAGCAGCCAAGATCTGTACAACATGCTGGAACAACTGCTGTCCGACGATGAACGTGCCGCACATTATCAATCCCTCGTCCAAGACCCCAACTTCGATGCCGACGCGTACTTGGAGAATGATGCAGGGTATAAAGGGTACGTGTTCGAACAAGCCTTCCAATCCGATAGCCCCGGCAGCACGGCCATCGCAGGAATCCAATTCGCCGTGTTTACCATGAAGGCGCTTCCGCCTAAATTTCAGGCGGACTGCGTGGAAAATAATGGTGGATTCGTTTCAGGAGAGAACATTGAAGAAGTAGACGAAAAAGCCGATCTATTAACAGCTTCAAATGCAATATCACGGACAGACTATGCAAAGCGTAGACGAAAAACACCAAGTGATGAGATACGGAAACAGGTAAATCCAGAGGGTCCCAAACTTGTTCCTGTTTACGGGTATCCAGTTGAGAAATTAGAGGCAGATCACATTTACCAGACAATGTTAGGGAGGAAATGCTACAAGCTGAGAGAATTGCGAAAGAAGCGATCCTAGACGCAATCCTGAGAGGACTTAATAAAAAGTGATACGTACGACAAGAATGATTGGCAATCAAACGATTGTTGTGACATGTGAAGATTTTCTAGAACCACAAGCCGAATGGCTGTTAGACCTCATTGAAGGGATCGGACATACTCGTTCCATCCATGATGGAATGAAAATACAAGTGGGGTGGACGATTCTTTCAGCCGTTGAACAAAACGGTGTTATGAAACTCGTAGCTCCAAATTATGAGACGAACCCGTTTACCGAAGCGACGGATGACCTTACCGTATCTCTATCGGTTCAGCTTGCACAGAATCATGTGCTTACGAAATTGAATGTAGAGGGAGAAACCTCTCTCTTCCAAGACAAAATCATCGCAGCCAAAGGAGCAATCGATCTGGAACGTGTCTATTTGGAACGTTCTACACATCAAACAGAAGGCGATTCAGGCTGGTACTTGGGTCCTGTTGACAATTCNACAATTCCGACGAGAACCCTGAACTGGAGGCCTATTACATCTACCAGTTGCTAAAAATCCGACCTTCCTTACTGAAAGCATTAGCGATACCACGAGGGTATCTGGTTGTATTCGAATAAGGAAGACATTGAAGCAGTTGTCGATGAGAACGATCAAAATATTTGGGGATAGTGTGACCGTAAAGCAAATCCCCGCCCCGCCGCAAAAATGAGTGTTCCCCCAAAAACTGCACATCCTACTCTCAGGAGGGGATGTGCATGGCAAGAGGCAGAGCCAGAAAAACCATCGGCATCACGTTGATGATCGCAGGACTGCTGCTCGCCGGGTACGTAGGCTTGACCTACTGGCTGGAGCATCGCAACGAACCGCCGAGCACCCCGGCCCCGCCGGAGCAGAATACTCCGGCAGCGTCGGACATCTCCGTGCCCGGCGTTCCCGCCGGATGGACCAAGACGCCGACGGGCAATCCCGGCATCTGGTCGGGGGTGGACTACACCAACCCCGCCGATCCGAAGCAAAAAGTCAGCTACGTCTACTCGCTTTGCATGGGCTGCGTGATGGAACCCGACCCGTTTGCCAAAGGCCAAAACGTCCCCGACCCGCTGGTCGCCCTGCCCAGCGACGCGCTCGACAAGCGCGTGGCGGACGATCACTTGAGCGCCACGTACACGCTCAGCACCAAACCCTATCCCACCTACGGCAAAATCAAAGTGGAGAAGGACGAGAACGGCGACTACAAAGGCTACTCCACCCTCGAAGTCACGCTGCCGCCAGACGACCAAGCACTCACGCAAAAAATTCTGAACGGCGGCAAAGACCCCGGTTCCTAAAAAACTCTCAGCTCCGCGCGGAGCCGGGAGTTTTTTTCATGGCAGAAGGAGGGAAATTTTTCAATTCCATTGAAGAGTTACGTAAGTAAGAAGTAAGGAGGTCAGCCATCTCGTGTTTGAACCGCTTTTCTTACAACTGCTTATCGTCTTGTTGCCCAGTATCGCGTTTCAGTTTTTGCAATTGCAGAGAGGAATCCCGAAGATCGTCTTCCACTCCCGGCGGATCGCAAGCCTGATCTGGGGTGGAACGGCGATGCTATGAGTGACGTTTGCGCTCGATGCAGGGAATGAGTACTATTGGGATTTGCGCTTTGCCCCGCTGGTGTTGGCGTTTCTGTATTCGGGGTTGGGCACAGGTCTGATTTCAATGGTGTTGTTTTTGCTGTACCGCGTGTTCGTGGTCGCGGGGCACTTTTCCGACGTTGCGATTCTGGGCACGATGGCCGTGCTGTCTGTACCCGCCTATGTCGCATGGCGGGGGCGCATGCAACGGTTGAGCAGCGGTTGGAGAATCGGCGTGTCGATCTTGTTGGCGCTCTTCGGAAGCGGCGTGACGTCGGCGTTTTTTTTTCTACTATCGCGAAACGAATCACCTGCCGTCGCCCCATCCTTGGTTGTATCCCCTCTTGATCTTGTTCGTCGTGGTGGGCGTGGCGGTCAACTGCGTGTTCGCCGAAGCGATCATCAAAAAAGTCGGGGTCGAAATCGAACTGCAACGCGTGGAAAAAACCGGCGTGATCAGCGAACTCGCCGCCTCTGTCGCGCATGAAGTCCGCAACCCGCTGACGGTGGTGCGGGGGTTTTTGCAACTGTTGCAAGAGCGGGTGCAAGGCTATGAGCGGGACCGCCAGTACATGAGTTTGGCGCTTAGCGAATTGGACCGGGCGGAGTCGATTTTGGGCGAGTACCTGTCGTTTGCCAAGCCGCAGACGGAGCGGATGGACCGTGTGGATGTCACGCAGTTGGTGGAGAGCACGTGCCACATCGTGCTGCCCTTGGCGAATTCCACGGGCGTGAAGTTTGCGTGGGACGCGGAGCCGGGGCTGGCGACGCGGGGAGACCGCAGCAAGCTGCAACAATGCCTGCTCAACCTCACAAAAAACGCCATCGAAGCGACTGCGTCCGTCTCGGGAGGCGAAGTACAAGTGGTCGTGGACAAACAGTTGAATTTCGTGCGCATCCGCGTCGTGGACAACGGCTGCGGCATGTCCGACGAACACCTCCAACGCCTCGGCACGCCCTATTATTCCATGAAGGAAAAAGGAACCGGTCTCGGCCTCATGACCACGTTCCGCCTCGTCGAAGCGATGCACGGCAAACTCAAATTCCACAGCAAACCGGGCACCGGCACGACGGCGGTGTTGCTGTTTGAAAGCGAGGAGTGACATGGCGAAGTCCCAGAAACAAAAACGGAAACAGAATCCAAGCAACCCCCGCATTCTCCCCGCAGGCCTTGGCAGCGGACTTTTTCTCGGGCTGGCGTTGACGCTGGCGAGCCGCGTTTCCGGGTACCCGCTCGATACCGTCCTGCTCGATCTCTCGTACGTGCCTGTGCTCTCCAACTTCAACACGCTGTTCGTCCAATGGGCGGCACATCTGCTCGTCGCGCTCGTCGCGGCGTGGGTGTACGCCAAACTCACCGCCCGCCTCGACGTTCGCAGTCGGCGGCTCGGCCTCGTCTACGGAGTGCTCGTTTCTTCGATCTATTTCGTCCTCGCTCCACAAGCGGCGCCGGAGTTGATGACTCCTTTTTCTTGGGAAGCCTATCTACTTTGGGTTGCTTTTCACATGTTGTATGGAATTGTTTTGGAGAAACTCCTTTAAAAAGGGTCTTATTTTTCACCCAAGATAAATTTCATTTCATATTATGGTGTGGTATGATTTGAAGTGAGAGAACTTGCATTTGATTGGTAAGGGGTTAGGGAAAGGGGTTACGCCATGGACGGGGGAAGAAAGGCAGGCTATGGTGTGTTTGGAACCCGAGACGAGCGCTTTCGGCTGATCGTCGAAAATGTAACCGACATGATCGCCGTCTTGGACAACGAAGGGACGATTCTCTACGCGTCGCCTTCCCACACGCAGGTGTTGGGGCGGGACCCGGCGTTTTACGAAGGCGTTTCTTCGTATGAATTCATTCACCCAAATGACGCACACAGCGTGCGCGACTTGATCGCCCGCATGCACATCACCAAAGAGCAGGCACAAATCGAATTTCAATTCCAAAGCGAGTTTGGTTGGAAGCAAATTGAAGTCCGCGGAATGCCGGTGCTGAGCGATGTGGGGGACATCGACGGCTTCGTGATCGTCGGACGCGACATCTCGGTGCGCAAAGAGGCGGAACGCCGCCTCGAAGAAAGCGAGCAACGCTACAAATCGCTCTACGAACAGAATATCGACGCCGTGTTCTCCTATGACACCGAGGGGAAGTTCATGGGAGGCAACCCTGCTTGGGAAGCGTTGACCGGCTATTCAGAAGCAGAACTGACAGGGAACGGCTCGACACATCATCTGATCCCAGCGGAAGACTTTGACCGCATCAACATGCATCTGCAAAAAGCTCTGCGCGGGGAGGCGCAGTTTTTTGAGATGACGTTTTTGCACAAACAGGGGTATCGCGTGCACGCGAGCGTCACGAACGTCCCGATCCTCGTCAACGAGCAGATCGTCGGCGTGTTCGGCATCGCCAAGGACATCACGAAACGCAAACGGGACGAGCAGATGATCTACCACCTCGCCTACCACGATCCGCTGACCAACTTGCCGAACCGCCGTCTGTTCCTCGACCGGCTGCAGTACGCCTTGGAAGACGCGCGCGAATCGCAGCAGAACGTGGCGGTGCTGATGCTCGACCTCGACCGCTTCAAAGTGGTCAACGAATCGCTCGGGCACGCCATCGGCGACCAGATTTTGCAGGAAGTGGCGGAACGCTTGCACAGTTGCATCGCGCCGGAGCACACGGTGGCGAGACTGGGCGGCGACGAGTTCGCGCTGTTGATGCCAAGCCTGCTCGATCCGGATCTTGCCGTGGAGACGGCGCAGCGCATCCTCAACGCGTTCACACCGCCGATTCTCGTAGCGGGCTACGAATTCCATATCACCGCCTCGATCGGGATTGCGATCTTCCCGGAGGACGGCTGCGACGTGAACACGCTGCTCAAGCACGCCGACACCGCCATGTACATCGCCAAAGACCAAGGCAAGAACAACTTCCAACTCAACCGGGCGGGCAAAAACAAGCAGGTCTTTGAATACATGGAGTTGGAAAACGACCTGCGCAAAGCCCTCGAACGCGAGCAGTTCGTGGTCTACTACCAACCGCAAATCAACATCAACACCGGATTCGTGATCGGCGTCGAAGCGCTGGTGCGCTGGCAGCATCCCGAGCGCGGTTTGGTGTCTCCGGCGCAGTTTATCCCGCTGGCGGAAGAGACCGGCCTGATCGCCCAGATCAGCGAATGGGTGATGCGGGAAGCGTGCCGACAAGCCCGGCAATGGCAAGTGGAGAAGTCGCAATATTTCAAGGTATCTGTTAATCTCTCGTCCAGCCAGTTCCAACAGATGGATTTGGTGGACAAAGTGCGGCGGATTCTGCAAGAGACGGAGTTGCACCCGCAGTACCTCGACTTGGAAATCACGGAGAGCATCGCGATGCACAACATCGATTTCGTGATTGCAAAACTCAAGCTCTTGGAACTCTTGGGCGTGCACATCTCCATCGACGACTTCGGCACGGGATTCTCGTCGCTGAGCTACCTCAAGAAATTCCCGATTCACACCCTGAAAATCGACCGCTCGTTCATCCAAGACATCACGACCGACCCGGACGACGCCTCGATTGTGACGGCGATTCGCTGGATGGCGCGCAGTCTCAACCTCGACGTGGTCGTGGAGGGTGTGGAAACCCACGAGCAGTTGGAGTTTTTGCGCACGATCGATTGCGACAAAGTACAGGGGTATTTCTATTGCAAGCCGGTGCCCGCCCGCGAGTTTGAGCGGCTGGTCACGCTCGGAGAACTGATGATTTGAGTGAGAGCCCGCGAGCTTGGACAAGCCGCGGGTTTTTTTCGACGTAACAGGCAGGGAGTGGCAGAGCAGGGGACGAATGGAGTAGAGACAAAGACTCATTACGTTGTGGAGGTCTTGTGATGAAAAAAAGTATCCGTCCCGTCCTTGGGGCGTTCCTGACGGGAGCGATGCTGTTGACGTTGTGGTCAGGCGGCACAGCGACGGCCGCGTCCAACATTCGCGTGCTCGTCGACAACAAACCGGTGCAATTGTCGTATCCGGCTGTGCTGGATCGCGACCGCGTGCTCGTTCCGTTGCGCGGCGTGGTCGAAGCGATGCACGGCGCGGTGCAGTGGCTGGAAGCCGATCAAACGGCGCAAGCGTCGCTTGGCGGGCGCAAGGTCTGGTTCCCGATCGACTCCACGACGATGGGGTTGAATCTGGGCGAAGGCACACAGTGGAAAACGATCGACGTCCCCGCGCAAATTCGAGACGGTCACACGATGGTGCCGCTGCGGGCGCTCTCCGAGGGTCTCGGCTGCAACGTCGGATGGGACGGCGCGACGAATACGGTGAGAGTAACGGCTCCGTCGAAAAGCGATGATCCGACGATTCCGGGCACATCCGGCGGAAACGACAATCCGGACGCAAACGGGAATCCCGGCACCACTCCGTCCACGCCGACTCCGGTCGATCCCAACACCGGGTCTGTGATCTCGCAAAGCCTGCCGGTGACCCAAACGCTCGGCAACGTCGACGTGACGGTGGTCTCGATGGAAGTGCTGGCCACGGAAACGATGTTCCGCATCCGCATCGACAACAACAGCACGATGTCGACCAGCCTGTTGGCAGGCATGTCGACGATGAAACTCAGCAACGGCAAGACGATCAAGCACCTCGGGGCGCACATGGACCCGAATCTGTTCGGCAGCGTCGAGCCGAACAATTCGCTGGAAGGCTACATCGCGCTGCCGGGCATTCCGACCGGCAACTCGCTGCTGTTGACGACGCAGTTGTACGGCAACCGCCAACCGCTGGTGTTCCCGATCGCCTTTTAGCCGACCTCAGCAAAAAGTCTCCTGCACCCAACCGGGCCAGGAGACTTTTTTTAGATAAAGCTGAGCGCCACGATGGCGACGGAGAGATGGAAGAGGATCTTGAACCAGTCCTTGTGCCGCGTCTGGTTCAGCAATTGAAACGTGGTATAGCCTGAATGGGCGAAGATGACCAGCCAACAGACCTTCAGAACAATTCCCGGCACCATAAACATCGCTCTCCCTCCTTGGTGAGGATAGTAGGAGATGAGTATGCGGGAAATCGGCACGGTATGCCTTTCTGGGTACAATGAGAGAAATGAGCGAGAGGCGGAGAACGTCCTCAACACCGTGTTGGAACTCGGCATCACCTTGATCGACACCGCCCGCGGCTACGGACTTTCCGAGGAGCGCATCGCCGGCACCGCCGGCAACGGGTTCTTTTTGGGATTCGCTCTTAGGACAAGCTCCTCGAAATCTTTTGCGCGAGATACTCCAACTGCTCCAGCATCTCTTCTTCTTCCATCCCCTTGCGCACGTCGGGGGAGAACAGTTGGTGTTTCTTCACCTCGTAGTAATCGAACAGCGCGTTGCGAAACGACAGGTTGTGCTCCATCAAGAACGCGGGGGTCAGCAAGTCGCGGAACATCTGCTCATCTTGCAACAGCAACAGAGTCGGGTTCAACTTCGGAAACAGCCCGGCTTCCATTCCTTCTTCGTACAGGCGCCGCAAGCGGCTGTTTCTCCGGTGGATCGCGCTTTTGATCTGCTCCAGCATCTCCGGATAGACGTCGCGCAAGTCGCGGTGGAACGCTTCCGACCCGTACGCGGTGATCAACAAGGTTTGCCGGAACGCCCGTTGGAAGCGCTGAACCAAGGTCTCGGAATCGTCGGTGCGCAGTTTCGTGTCCGCGTCGACGATCACTTCCACATAGGCGTCTACGAGATGCTGAATGATCTCGTCCTTGGACGAGAAGTATTTATACAGAGTCGCTTTGGAGATGTCCATCATCTTGGCGATCTCGTCGGTGCGCAGTTGTTGAAAGCCTTCCTTTTTGACATGGGTGATCAGTTTGCCGGCGAGTTTCCGCTTTGCATCTGGATCGTCATATCGAGACATGACCGCAATCCTCCACTTCGTAACCTTCCTTTCAGTATAGCAGAAACTTCATAGGTCGAAACAAAATAGACAAAGTAGACTAAAATAACGAAAATAGTTTACTTCGTTCAAGTCCCGTGGTAGGATATCTTCAAAACCACCCCTGAACAGAGAGGACGATCCTTATGAAAAAACGACACCTCGGCAAAAGCGGTCTCGAAGTTTCCGCTGTCGGCCTTGGCTGCATGAGCATGTCTCCCGATTACTACGGCGCGGCGGACGAGCAAGAGTCGATTCGCACCTTGCACTTTGCGCTCGACATCGGCGTGAATTTCTGGGACACCGCCAACGTCTACGGCGGCGGGCACAACGAGAAACTCCTGTCCCAAGTGTTGCGAGAACGCCGCGATGAAGTGGTGCTGGCGACGAAGTTCGGCTTCGTGCGCACCGAGCAAGGCTTGGTCGGCGTCAACGGAAGACCTGACTATCTCAAGGAACAGTGCGATTTGAGCCTGCAACGCCTCGGCGTCGATCATATCGATCTCTACTACTTGCACCGCGTCGATGCGGCGGTGCCGATTGAAGAGACGGTCGGCGCGATGGCGGAACTCGTGCAAGCGGGCAAAGTCCGTCATCTCGGACTCTCCGAAGTGTCGGGCGCCACGTTGCGCCGCGCGCACGCCGTACATCCGATCGCGGCTGTGCAATCGGAATACTCGCTGTGGAGCCGCGACATCGAAGCGGAAGTGTTTCCGGCTTGCCGCGAACTGGGCGTCGGCATCGTGCCGTACAGCCCGCTCGGACGCGGCTTCCTGACCGGCCAGATCAAGAGCCCGGACGATTTCGCACCGGACGACTTCCGCAAAGGACTGCCGCGCTTCCAAGGCGAGAACTTCCAACTGAACCTCGATCTCGTCCGCGAACTGGAAGCGATGGCGCAGGAGCGCGGCGTCAAAGCGTCGCAGCTCGCCCTCGCGTGGGTGCTCGCGCAGGGCGACGACATCGTCCCGATCCCCGGCACGACGAAGCGCGCCAACCTCCAAGACAACGCGAACGCCGCCGATCTCGTCCTCTCGCCGGACGACCTGCACCGCATCAACGCCATCGCGGAAAAAACCGCAGGGCAGCGCTACGGCGAGTACGCGTTGAAATTCACCAACTTGTAGTCCCGCTTCGAATCCCTCAGCACTCAGCATGATGAAAAAAGCCCGCTGCCGCCCGTCGCGCACGGGCTTTTTTTGTTATAATGTTCTGTAACAGAATACAGAGACATTTACGTTGGTTGGTAGAGTGTTTTTAAAACGGGAAGGGTGGAGAAGCATGAGCGAGTCGTTGATCTATTTGGATGGAGAGTTTGTTCCGAAAAGCAAGGCGGTCGTTTCGGTGTTTGACCACGGATTTTTGTACGGCGACGGGATTTTTGAGGGGATTCGCTGCTACTCGGGCAACGTGTTCTGTCTGCATGAGCACATCGTCCGCCTGTACGAGTCCGCGAAATCAATACTTCTGAACATCCCGTTGAACCCGGAAGAGATGTCGGCGGCGGTGGTGGAAACCCTGCAAGTCAACCGCATGTCCGACGCGTATATCCGGTTGATCGTATCGCGCGGTGTGGGCAATTTGGGGCTCGACCCGTCGTCGTGCGCGAAACCGACGGTGATCATCATCGCGGAACCGTTGAACCTCTTCTCGGCGGAACTGTACGAAGCGGGCCTCAAGATCGTCACCGTTCCGACCCGCCGCAACATCCCGGACGCGCTGAATCCGAAAATCAAATCGCTCAACTACCTCAACAACATCTTGGTCAAAATGGAAGCGGCCCGCGCCGGTTGCGCCGAAGCGCTGATGCTGAACCAAGACGGTTACGTCTGCGAAGGCTCCGGCGACAACGTCTTCCTCGTCAAAAACGGCAAGATCGTCACTCCGCCGACCTACCTCGGCGCGCTCGAAGGCATCACGCGAAACCTTGTGATCGAACTTTGCGCGGAGCTGGGGATTCCGTGCGAAGAGAAGCCGTTTACACGCCACGATGTCTATGTCGCGGACGAAGTGTTCCTCACCGGCACCGCCGCCGAGATGATTCCCGTCATCGAAGTCGACGGCCGCCAGATCGGCAAGGGTCAACCGGGCGAACTGACCCGCCGCCTGACCGAAGCCTTCCGAGGCGTGACGTCCACGCGAGGCACGAGAGTCCCGCTGTAAGAGGTGTCGCCACCTGATCGAGGCTTTCCGAGGCGTGACGTTCACGTGCGGCACGAAAGTCCCGCAATATGAGGAACCGCCTCCCGAAAGACCTCCTCCCAAGCACACCCTTCACTCCCGGCGGGAGGCACCCCATCAATAAATGCCCCTCTGTTTCTGCGGCAGAGAGGCTTTTTTATGCGCGAAAGGTACAGGGTATGAAACTTTTTTACGGAAAATTGGCTTAAAATGTGTCAGTCCATGTCGAAGTCTGCGGCGACAGAACCCTTGTCAAACTGACGGGTCGGTTTAATTGTCAGAATCATTGGCCTCGCTTTTCTCTGAGTCAAACAATTGTATCCGCTTACATTTGCTTCATTCAACGTTTAATCCTAATTGACAGAAAGTTGCGTCCCTTTCTATAATACGAGTAACAAAGGGACGCAACTACAAGGAGGCGAGCAGAAGATGACACACGCACTGTTTATCTGTTGTTCGAACCCGGTACAGATCTTGGGGCCGGTGGCGATGAGTTTGACGCAAGAAGGGTTGTCGATGGATGCGATGACGATTTCGCAGCGAGAGGAATTGGCGGAATTGCACTTGAGCGTCACCGGAGACGAAGACGCGGTCGAACGCTTCCGCAAGCAACTGCAAGACGTGCGCGGCGTACAGCTCGCCACAAACCTCTCGACCGACGAGCAAGGCTGGTTCATCTCTTCGCAAATCAACGAAGTGTACGCCTGATTTCTGAAAAAACTCCCCAGGAGGCACCCTCGCGTGCCTCCTATTTTCATGTCGAAACCACACGAAACATCAAAAAAAATTGGCTCAAAATGCACAGGTCCATCGCAAGCCCTCTCCCTCCCGCGCCCCCGTACAACCCCTCACAAACCTCTTAAATTATCTGAAAAAATGACACACGAAAGATAAGGTTATTTCCTTGTGTAAGCGCTTTACAAGTCCGGATTGGACCTCTCCCACGCGTTGACAGAGGCGCGGAGCAGTCCCATAATACGGGTAACACAGCTACGTGACAGATTTTTCAGACAAAAGAGGAGTGTAGAGAAATGAGCGAAACGTTGGTCTACCTGGACGGAGAATTTGTACCCAAAAGCAAAGCGGTGGTGTCGGTGTTTGACCACGGATTCCTCTACGGCGACGGGATTTTTGAAGGCATTCGCTGTTACGGCGGCAACGTGTTCTGCCTGCATGAGCACATCGTCCGGTTGTACGAGTCGGCGAAGTCGATCTTGCTCGACATTCCGCTCACGATCGAAGAGATGGAGCAGGCGGTGGTCGATACGCTGCAAGCGAACGGAATGGCGGACGCGTACATCCGCTTGATCGTCTCGCGCGGCGTCGGCAACTTGGGGCTCGACCCGCGCTCCTGCGCCCGCTCGTCGGTGATCATCATCACGGAAGCGCTGAGCCTGTTCCCGCAAGCGTTCTACGAACAGGGGCTCTCGATCGTCACCGTGCCGACGCGCCGCAACATTCCGGACGCGCTGAACCCGAAAATCAAATCGCTGAACTACCTGAACAACATCCTCGTCAAGATGGAAGCCGCCCGCGCCGGCGTCCACGAAGCGTTGATGCTCAACCAAGACGGTTATGTCTGCGAAGGGTCGGGCGACAACATCTTCCTCGTCAAAAACGGAAAAGTCATCACCCCGCCGACCTACCTCGGCGCGTTGGAAGGCATCACGCGCAACATCGTGATCGAGCTCTGCGCAGAACTGGGCATCCCGTGCGAAGAGAAGCCGTTCACCCGTCATGACGTGTACGTGGCAGACGAAGTGTTCCTGACAGGCACGGCTGCCGAGATGATTCCGGTCATCGATTGCGACGGACGCACGATCGGCAACGGCCAACCGGGTGAGATGACGCAACGCCTGACCGAAGCGTTCCGCGGCATCACTCATCAGCGCGGCACCAAAGTGCCTGAACTGTATACGGCAGTTGAAACGGTCTGATACCGAGACCCTACGGCGGGATCTTGAGAGGAGTGAGGCGCTTTGAAGCAAGACTTGTCAGCCCGTCACGAACCGCAAGTCAGCAGCACTCCGACCACGAGCCCGGAACACATGACCGGTTCCCGGATGGTGGTGGAATGTTTCAAACGCTTGGGCATCGATACGGTGTTCGGCTATCCGGGCGGCGCGATCTTGCCGCTGAATGACGCACGATACGACAGCGGCGTCGAGCACGTAATGACCCGCCACGAACAAGCGGCAATTCACGCAGCCGAAGGGTACGCCCGAGCGACCGGCTAAGTCGGAACGGTCATCGCGACCTCCGGCCCCGGCGCCACCCATCTCGTCACAGGCATCGCCGATGCTTGTATGGATTCCATCCCTCTCGTGATCATCACCGGTTAAGTGGCGACCGGGATGCTGGGCAAGGACAAGTTTTAAGAAGCGGATGTGTTTGGCATCACGATGCCGATCACCAAACACAAAGTCCAAGTCCGCGACGCCGCCGATCTCCCTCGCATTCTCCGCGAAGCCTACCACATCGCGGGGAGCGGGCGGCCCGGTCCGGTGTTGATCGATTTGCCCAATGATGTCTCCACGCAACTTGCCGTCTTTCACGATTCCTCCTCGTCTCCTTGCGCGGCTACAACCCATGCAGAGGGTATGGAAATTCCCTTTTCCGTCGACCCCTACCGCCGTCATCTCTTGCTGGAAGGGTTGGATGACATCGGCGCATGCGGCAGCCATCGATGCCTGCGAACAGCGGCAGGCGTAAACATCGTCGAATTCGAGCATGTCGGGATCAACGTGAATGTATCCACACATTTTAAAAATAGGGGGCAGCCCCTATTTTTTTTTGTTGCAAAGTGCGACATGATAAGAGAAGTGCAGAAGTCCGTTCTCCAGTTGGCAGGAGGGCGGACTTTTCCAAATCAGAGGAGGAGTTCCGATGGGTCATCCTGACTTCCACAATAAATATATGGAAAAAGTCTTTGAAAACCTGCAAGACGGAATCCTGATCATGAACCAAGACCGGGAAATACTGGTCATGAATCCCTCCGCCTCTCGAATGACCGGGTGGAAGATTGGACAACGGGTTCCCTATTGCAAATTCTGTCAAACGCGGGTCTGTGAAGAAGGGGAGGAGCCTTGCTATCTGGTGGCCAAACGGGAGGTGCCGTACTTCCTCTCGTCCATGCCGACCTATGAGGGAACCTACATCGACGTCGAGATGAGCACGGCGATCATTTATGAGTCGGAAAAAGAAGGGCAGCAGGAAATCTTGTTGGTGCTCAAAGACATGACGTTGAAGAAAAAAGAGGAAGAGGCGCGGTTTACCAAACTCTCTTTGCAAAAAACGCTTCAAGCCCAAGAAAGCGAACACAAACGCTTGGCGCAAGAACTTCATGACGGCATCGGGCAATCGTTGTATTCGGTGTCGCTTGGAGTCCAAGCGATTCAAAAACACTTGGAACAACTGGATCAAGAGGGCACGTTCAAAAGTTATTGTGCGGAACTGTCCCAAGTCATCGACCAAGCGATTCAGGACATCAAAATCTACACCACGCAGCTGCGTCCGACGGGATTGGACCAACTGGGTCTGGTTGCAGCTGTTACCACGATGCTCCAAACCCTGCAAAGCGCCAACACGGACATCGCGTTTGAGTTCAAGCACGACTACAACCTGCCGCTGTCGCAGATGATCTGCCTCAACGTGTATCGGGTGATTCAAGAAGCGGTTCATAACGCCTTGAAGTATGCCGAAGCCAAGTGCGTTTGCGTGACGATCGGGCAGAAAACGGATGATCGGCTCTTGACCTTGCAGATTCAAGACGACGGAAGGGGATTTGACCTCGGGAAGGCGAGGGAAGGATTGGGGCTGAAACACATGGAGGAACGTGTCCACCAAGTGCAGGGACAGATGCGAATTCAAACACAAAAGGGATACGGGACGGAAATTTTCGTGGAGATTCCGGTACCGGAAGAGGAGGGAGAATCTCGTGACCAAGTGTAGAGTGTTGCTGGTGGACGACCATACGATGGTGCGCAAAGGGCTGTCCATGCTGCTCGCCGCTTACCCCGACATTGAAGTGGTCGGGGAAGCGGAAGAGGGCAACGAAGCGGTGCTGTTGGCGCAAACGTTGCACCCGGACGTGATCTTGATGGATTTGTCGATGCCAAACGGTCTGGACGGATTCTTGGCCGGCAAAAAAATCCACGGCCTGCTCCCGGAAATCGGCATCATCGCCTTGACGATGCACGACGAAGAGGTTTTTATTCAACAGGCGATCAAAATCGGCGCGCGCGGCTATATCTTGAAAAATTCGCAAAGCGATGTGCTGGTGTCGGCCATCTACGAAGTTCACAAAGGCCGGCCTTATTTCCGTACGTCGGTCTCCGAAGAAAAAATTAAACAATGGTTGGAAACCAAGGAAGACGAGCCCCTTCCGTCCGTATTGACCGATCGGGAAAAAGAGATCGTGCGCCTTACCGTCTTGGGATTTACCAACAAGCAAATTGCCGACAAATTAATGATTTCCAACAAAACGGTGGAAAATCACAAAACAAACATCATGACCAAACTCAAGTTCACCACCAAACATGACCTGATTCAATTCGCGATTCGAAACGGATACTTTGATATTGTGGTCGAGAAGTAAGAGGGAACACACAGATAGGGGGGTTCCCCCATACTCAACAAGAAGGCGGTTCGGTAGGATGAAGACAGTTGGTGATGCAGAGGCAAGAAAACAGGAAAGAGGTGAGCCAACTTGTCTTTATCACTGATCGTGATCTTGTTTCTGCTCGGATTCGCCGGTTCGTTTCTTTCAGGTCTGGTTGGAATTGGAGGAGCGATCATCAATTATCCCTTGCTGTTGTACGTGCCGGCTGCCTTGGGAGTGGCTTCTTACACTGCCCATGAAGTTTCCGGGATTACGGCTGTACAGGTTTTTTTCGCGGCGCTGTCCGGGGCTTTGGCGTTGCGCAAAGCCAAAGTCATTCATTACAAACTCGTTGCGTACATGGGCGTTGCGATCTTGATCGGGAGCTTTGGAGGGGCGTATGGCGGGAAGTTTCTCTCCAGTGCGGGAGTTAACACGGTGTATGCGATTCTGGCCACGTTGGCGGTAGTGATGATGTTCGCGCCGAAAACGAAAACGGAAGACCTGCCCGTTGACCAGGTGCGCATCAACTACGGGATCGCCGTGGCCTCCGCTTTACTCGTCGGGGGTACGTCCGGAGTTGTGGGAGCCGGGGGGGCGTTCCTGTTGGTTCCGATCCTGTTGACCGTCTTGAAGATCCCGACACGAGTGACGCTCGCCACGTCGCTGGCGATCACGTTCCTCTCTTCAATCGGCTCCACGATCGGGAAAGTCATGGCAGGAGATGTGCTGTGGGGACCTGCGACGGTTCTGGTGGTCGCATCGGTTCTGGCCGCACCGCTTGGAGCCAAGATGAGCGGCAAAGTTCCTTCAATGGTTCTCCGGACGTTGTTAGTGTTGCTCATCGCAAGTACGGCAGGAAAAGTTTGGTTTGAAATTTATACAAAATAGAGGAGGAAGTTCCATGACCGTAAACATCATCAACGCAAAACAAATGCACGAGTGGATGGAAAAGCAAGACGACCTGTGTTTGGTGGATGTTCGCTCGCATCAAGATTTTGACAATTGGAAAGTGTTGACCAAATCGACGCCGCTGGTTTGCATCCCGTATGACGATTTTCAAGACGAGGAGCGAGAAACTTGGAAGAGCCTCCCGTCCGACCGGCCGCTCGGCATTATCTGCTACCGGGGCCGCTCGGCGCGCGAAGTGGCGGAGAAACTCGACGCCAAGGGATTGGATGTGTACGTTCTGGACGGCGGCATGCAGGAATGGAGCCAATTTTACCATCCGGTGACCGTTGTCGAGGACGGTTGGAAGTTGATCCAAATTCAACGCCTTGGCAAAGGATGCTTGTCGTACATGATCGTCTCCGGCGTCGAAGCGATGGTGGTGGACCCGGGCCGTCATATCGAAACATATCTCGAACTCGCCGCGCAAGAAGGCGTTCGCATCACCAGCATCATGGACACTCATCTGCACGCCGACCATATTTCAGGCGCCGTCGAATTGGCGGAAAAAACGGGCGCTCGGTACCTGATCTCTTCGCAAGAGATGCAAGGTTCTACTCTGCCGTATGTGCCGGTGGAATCTATGGACTCGATCAAGATGGGTGACGTGCAAGTCAAAGTGCTGCTCGTCCCGACTCCGGGGCATACGCCGGGTTCCGTTTCCTTCTTGGTCAATGACCGGTACTTGCTCTCCGGCGATACCGTGTTTGTCGGCGGCTTGGGCCGTCCGGACCTCGGCGGTCAGGCGAGAGCGTGGGCACAGAAACTGTACGAAACCGTATTCAACGGATTGGCAAAACTTCCGGATGACACGATTGTTCTGCCGACGCACTTTTCCTCGGTGGAAGAATTCAGCGCATCAGGCTACGTCGGGGCAGACTTGGGCACGATCCGCGCGAACAACGAAGTGATGCGCACCGAAGATTTGGAACTGTTCACCGAGATGGTGGCGGGACGCGTGGGCGCAACGCCGCCGAACTACACGGAAATTGTGGAACTGAACCGCGGACATCTGACGGCTGACGCAGACAAGAAACTGGAGCTGGAATTTGGGCCGAACCGCTGTGCAGCCAAACACTCCAATCTATAGGAAGTAACGAAAGAAAAACAACCGTCCCCATCGGCGGGCGGTTGTTTTCTTCCGGCAGGAGAAAGGGAGAGGACAATGAACTTGGATCAGACGATGCTCGCTCGTATCTTGACGATGATGACGCTGTCCTTTCACATCATATTTGCCACGTTGGGGGTCGGAATGCCGCTGGTCATCTCCATCGCGGAGTTTCTGGGGATTCGTCGGGGGGACGACCACTATCTGCAGATGGCCAAACGCTGGAGCAAAGGGTATACGGTGACGGTGGCGGTCGGGGTTGTCACCGGCACCTGCATCGGGTTGCAACTGTCTCTGCTCTGGCCGACGTTTATGAAATTGGGCGGTGACGCCATCGCGTTGCCGCTGTTTTTGGAAACGTTCGCGTTCTTCTTTGAAGCGATTTTCTTAGGGATCTACCTGTATTCGTGGAATCGGTTTTCCAACCCGTGGATTCACTGGGCATTGGGCATTCCCGTTCTCGTCGGTTCTTCTCTGTCCGCCTTTTTCATCATGACGGTCAACGCGTTCATGAACGCGCCGCAAGGGTTCAAGCTTCAAGACGGCAAGATTGTCGATGTTCAGCCGATCCTTGCGATGTTCAACCCGGCGACGCCGACGAAAGCAGGGCATATGATCTTGTCGGCGTGGGCGACCACCGCGTTTGTGTTGGCGTGTTTGGCGGCTTATCGAATGCTCAAAGGCAACAAGCAAGAGTATGTGAAGAAAGCGCTGCGACTGACGATGGTGCTCTCGTTGGTTTTTTCCTCCGGCACAGCTTTGTACGGCGATTTGGCCGGGAAGTACTTGGCGAAGCACCAGCCGGAAAAACTCGCGGCAGCCGAATGGCATTTTGACACGGGGACGCAAGCAAGCCTCGTGCTGGGCGGCGTGCTGAATGAACAAACGCACGAGATTTCCTACGGCGTGAAAATTCCATACCTGCTGTCTTTTCTCGCAACGGGTTCGCCAACGGGTGAGGTCAAGGGATTGAACGAAGTCGCCAAGGATTTGCAACCTCCGCTTTTTGTCCATTACTTGTTTGACGCCATGGCAGGGATCGGTTCGTATATGGTCTTGGTTCCGCTTCTCTACTTCCTCTGGACGAGAAAGCGCGGCAGAGAAGTTCCGAAGGGGTTGATGCGCTTGATCGTCTGGGGAGGTCCGTTGGCGATGCTCGCGATCCAACTCGGGTGGGTGTTCTCGGAAGTGGGACGCCAACCGTGGATTCTCGTCGGCTATCTGAAAACGGGCGCATCCGCGACGACCTCGGCCCATGTTGGTTCGATGGTAATCTTGTTCGGGCTGCTGTATGTCTTCTTGGGCGTCGCGGCGAGCCGGGTGTTGTTGCGGATGTTCCGAAACAACCCGATCCCGGCGGATGTTGACCAAGGGAGGGAGCCTCATGTCGCTTGAGAACGTGGGCATTACCGTGTTGTGGATGTTTCTCTATGGCTACGTCATCGTGGCGTCCATTGACTTTGGCGCGGGGTTTTTCTCTTACTACAGTTTCATCACCGGGCGGGAGCATCTCGTCAACGGCGTGATCGAACGGTACCTGTCCCCGATGTGGGAAGTGACCAACGTTTTTTTGATCTTTTTCATGGTCGGCTTGATCGGGTTCTATCCGGATACGGCTTACTATTACGGTACGGCGCTGTTGGTGCCGGGGAGCATTGCGCTCGTCCTGCTGGCGCTGCGCGGATCGTTTTACGCGTTCTCGCACTACGCCAAGTCGAGCGCTCTGTATCGCTTTCTCTACGGCGCGACCGGATTGTTCATTCCCGCTTCGTTGGCGACGGTGCTGACGATTTCCGAAGGCGGGTTCATCGACGAAAACAACGGCAAAGTGACTCTCGCTCTGGATCGCTTGCTCAGCAATCCGTATTCCTGGGCAGTGGTGCTGGTGGCGGTGACCAGCGTTCTGTATATTTCCGCAAGTTTTTTGGCGTACTACGCCAAGAAAGCACGAGATCCGGCGGCGGCGGAAACGTTGCGCCGGTTCGCATTGGCGACTGCGTTGCCGACCATCTTTGCTTCGTTGCTGGTGTTTTTTACACTTCGGACGCACAACCCGGGACATTTTGAGCGCATGTTGGACATCTATCCGCTGTTTTTGGGCAGTTTCGGTTGTTTCTTGGTTGCGTTCGCCCTGCAAGTGACGCGCAAGTCGTACGGGTGGGCGTTTGTATGGGTGATGCTGCAGTTTCTGTTCGCTCTGTTTGGGTACGGCGCTTCTCATCTGCCGTATTTGTTGGAGCCGTATATCAAGGTTCACGACAGCATCACGTCCCCGCAGATGGGCTTGGCGTTGGTGATCGGGTTGATCGCCGGGTTGTGCCTGCTCATCCCGTCGCTGGTCTTGCTGATGAAACTGTTTTTGTTTAACACCAAGTATGCGAGCGGCAAGTTGTCGGAGGAGCCATAGGAGAAAGGGAGGCGTTCAAGAGATGAAAACTCGTCATTATAAAGTCGTAATCGTCGGTGGAGGCAGCGGGGGAATCAGCGTGGCGGCCCGATTGCTGCGGGCGAACAGCGGTTTGGCTCGGCAAGTGGCCGTTATCGACCCGGCAACCAAACACTACTACCAACCGCTCTGGACGTTGGTGGGCGGAGGAGCCGCCAAACGGGAGCAAACAGAACGGGAGCAACGGTCGGTGATTCCACGCGGCGCCGATTGGGTGCAAGAAGCGGTTACGGAGTTTGAGCCGGAAACCAACACCGTGATCACGGCGTCGGGAAGCCGGTTCACGTACGAGTACTTGGTGGTGGCGGCCGGCATTCAAGTCGACTGGGACAAAATCAAGGGCCTGCGGGACACGATCGGCAAAAACGGAGTGTGCAGCAACTACTCATATGACTATGTGAACAGCACGTGGGAAGCGATTCGCAATTTCAAAGGCGGACGAGCGATTTTCACGCTTCCGAACACCCCGATCAAGTGCGGGGGCGCTCCGCAGAAGATCATGTACTTGGCGGACGACTATTTTCGGAAATCCGGGGTGCGCGCCAAGAGCGAGATCCGCTTTCTGTCCGCAAACGCCGGCATCTTCTCGGTCCCGAAGTACGCTGCGTCATTGAGTGAAGTGGTCAAGCGCAAAGAGATTCAGACCCGGTTCCAAATGAATTTGGTGGAGATTCGCGGGAGAGAGCGCCAAGCGGTGTTTGAGAACTTGGCGACCGGAGAGCAAGAAGTTCAGGACTACGACATGATCCACGTCGTGCCTCCGATGAGCGCGCCCGACTTTCTCAAGAAAAGCCCGCTGGCCGATGCGGCCGGCTGGGTGGACGTGGACGCAACCTACCTGCGTCACAAACGTTATGGGAACGTGTTTGCCTTGGGGGACTGCGCCAACTTGCCGACTTCGAAAACGGGAGCCGCGATCCGCAAACAGGCACCCGTCGTCGCGCAGAACCTGCTTTCCGTGATGCAAGGAGTCCCGATGAAGTCCACTTATGACGGATACACGTCCTGCCCGATCGTGACGGGGTACGGCAAACTGATCATGGCGGAATTCGATTACCAGTCTCAACCGAAAGAGACGTTCCCGTTTGATCAATCCAAAGAACGTTTGAGCATGTACCTGTTGAAAAAAAACCTGTTGCCGGCGATGTATTGGAAAGGCATGTTGAAGGGTCTGATGTAGGAAGAGGAGAGAAAGCCCCGGTCTGTTGACCGGGGCTTTTGGGTTAGTTCAGTTTGACGACTCGCGATTGAGCCGTGCCCACCAAGCGGGAAGAGGGGTAGAGTTTGCGAACGGGCAGCGCGATCAGCGCTGCGGCAACCGACTTGATCGCGTCGCCGAGCAAGAACGGGTAGCAGCCGCCGACGAGCGCTTTTTGCAAGCTCATGCCGGTGACGTGCATCAGCCACCAGACGCCGCTGACGTAGCAGAGCAGCGCGCCGAACACGTAGATGATCACCGCCAGCAAGACCGCCGCGACCGGGCCGTTGCCTTTGACTTTGTTGCCCAAGTAGCCGACGAGAAACGCGCAGACCGGATAGAGCATGACATACCCGCCGGTCGGACCCGCGAGCACGGAGAGGCCGCCTGTGCCGTGGAGCATCGGCAGGCCGAGGATGGTCAAGAGGATGACGAGCAGCATCGAGAAAAATCCGTACCCCGCTCCGAGGAAGATGCCCGCCAGCATGACGACCATGTTGCCGAGCGTGATGGGAACCGGCGTGAATCCGAGGTTGATGTTCACGTTGCTAAACACGACCATGAGCGCAGCAATCAAAGCGGAAAACACCAGACCGCGCACTGTGAGTTTCGAACGCATTGCAGAAACCTCCGTCCTAATGTTAACTTGGATACTAAATAGGATGACAATCGGATTCTACCACACAGGCAGCAGGGTTGAAAAGGGGAGGAAGCGACATGAGCAGGGAACAAGCGCTCGGCGGCAAGGAAGCGTTCAGGTTGCAAGGCGTGTCCGTTGCGTTTGCGGTGACCGGAGGGACGGGGGAGCATCGGGAAGCCGAGAACGAGACGACTACAAACACGTTGAAACACGCAGGCAGAAACGGCGGGTCTGCAAACCCGGACGGCATTCGTTTCGTCCTGCGTGATCTGGATCTCGAAGTCCGCCGAGGCGACTGGGTAGCCGTCGTCGGCCGCAACGGCAGCGGCAAAAGCACGTTGGGACGAGTCTTGGCGGGATTGTTGCCCGTCTCGCGCGGAACTTTGGAGCGCAGCGCAGGACTGGTGCAACTGGTCTTCCAAACCCCGGACGCGCAGATCGTCGGCGAAACCGTCTGGGAAGACGTCTGCTTCGGCCTGGAAAACCTCGCCGTCCCGCCCGACGAGATGCCCGCCCGCGCCGAAGAAGCCCTGCTCACCGTCGGCTTGCTCGAAAAAAAACACGCCAACGTCTCCACGCTCTCCGGCGGACAAAAACAGTTGCTCGCCGTCGCCGGTTGCTTGGCGATGAAAGCGGACGTGCTGGTGTTTGACGAAGCGACCTCCATGCTCGACCCGGAATCGCGGGCTCGGCTGCTCGACGTCGCCGCCCGCTTGCATCAAGCGGGGCAGACGGTGATCTGGATCACACAATGGATGGACGAAGTGGCGCGGGCGCAACGCGTCGTGGCGTTGGAAGTGGGGCGCGTGGTGTTTGAAGGCGCGCCGGAGGTGTTTTTTTATGGAAGAGAGGGGTCGGAGGGGCAGACGCCTTGTGACTCGTTAGGGTTTGCGCCGCCTTATGTCGTGCAGGTGGCGCGCGCGTTGGAGCGGCGCGGAGTCGCGTTGCGCAAGCGGCCGCTTTTGCCGGAAGAGGTGGGGGATTTCGTATGAGTTTGACAGTGCAGAGTGTGAGTTTGCAGGGGATCTTGCGCGAAGTGACGTGTGAAATTCATTCCGGCATCACGCTGTTGATCGGGCGCACGGGAGCGGGGAAGTCTACGTTGCTCGATGTGATGACGGGGTTGCAGAAGCCGACATCCGGTTCGGTGGTGCATGACGGCGTGCCGCTTTGGGACGGGAAGCGCGTCAACCGCGCGGTGCAAAACGAAATCGGCGTCGTGTTTCAATCGCCGGAACAGCAGTTGTTTGCGCGAACGGTGGAAGCGGAGTTTGTGTATTCGCTGAAGCCGCTGAAGTTGACGCCGGAGGAAACGGGGCGTCGTTCGCGGGAGGCGCTTCTGGCGATGGGGTTGTCGGCGGACTTGTTGCCGCAATCGCCGCTGACGTTGAGCGGCGGGCAGAAGCGCCGCGTCGCGCTGGGGACGACGCTCGCGGTGCAACCGCGCTGGCTGTTTCTGGACGAGCCGACGGCAGGATTGGACCCGCAAAGCACGGCGGGTTTGGTGGACTGGTGCCGCGAGTGGGCGGACGCAACGGATACAGGCGGGCTGGTGATCGCCACGCACGACCTCGACGCGTTCTTCCCGATTGCCGACCGCGTGCTCGTCGTGTCCGGAGGCCGACTGCTCGCCGACCTCACGCCGGACGAACTGTCCGCCAACCCGCAACTCCTCCACGAAGCGGAAATCGGGTTGCCGGAGAGTTTCCAAACAGCGGCAAGCCTTCGCAGGTGCGGATTCAACCTCCCGTCGAAAGTGCTCTCCCCGGAAGAGCTCGCGGAGGAAATTGCGTCGCAGATTCGTTCCAAGACGGAAGCCGGAAGCAACGTGCAGATGCGTTCTTTTGCGTCTGACGCAACTTCGCTAAGTTCAGAAGCCTCGCTGAATGCCGCGCCGAGGCGTTCTTTTGCAACCGACGTTGCACCGCAAAGTTCAGGTGCCGCCTCCCAACAATCCGAGCCCGAAGTGCCCTCCACCCCTCTCATCAACCGCTTGGACCCGCGTGGCAAGTGGGTTTTTTATATCGCGCTCTCGGTGGGGTTGTTGATGCAGACCACGTGGCCCGGCTTGCTCCTTGGAACCTTGCTGACCCTTGCTGTTCTGTTGCTTTCCAAAGCTTCTTACCGCGAACTGTTCCGCGTCACGAAGCCGTTCCTCTACTTCTTGATCTTCTCCGTGCTCCTTTCCGGTTTGCAGTTTGAGGGCGGACTGGGTTTCGCGCTCGACCCGGCGCTGTATACGTTCCGCCAAGTCTTCAAAGTCCTGCTCGTCCTCATCCTCGGCGTCCTGCTTTCCGCCACGACCGGCCAACTGAAGATGAAACGAGCTCTCGAACAAGCCCTCGCGCCGCTCGCCCGCCTGAAACTTCCGGTCGAAGCGTTCGCTCTGGCCGTCTCGCTGCTCCTGCGCTTCATCCCGGTGATCCTGCGCGAACTGCAACGCTTCTCCCGCATCACGCGCGCTCGCGGACGCTCCAACGCTAAACTCGGCGGCTTGCGCGTCCGCGACATCCCCGTGCTGGTGATCCCGCTCTTGCTCTCGATCTTCCAACTCGGCGAAGAGCTCTCCACCGCCATGGAAGCCCGAGGCTACGGCTCTTTCGGAAAAAAACGCACCCACAGCATACGCCTCCGCTTTCAGCGAGCCGATTTTCTGACGATGGGGCTTGGTGTTGCGTGTTTGCTGATCCTGATTCTGATCTCCCGTACGACGTAAAAAAAAACCGCTGCTCCTACCGCAGCGGTTTTTTTATGTCGATCGAAGGCACAGGCGGCAACGAAACCACAATCGTCGTTCCCGCGCCCACAGTGCTCTGTACCTCCAACTGCCCTTCATGCGCTTCCACGAGATGCTTCGCAATCGCCGTGCCCAGCCCGCTTCCGGCGCTTTCTTTCGACGCGGTGCTCGTCCCGCGGTAATAGCGGTCGAACAAGTGCTCCAACGTCTGTGCATCCATGCCGACGCCGTTGTCCGCGATGCGAATCCGCACCCCGCCGTCCTCCGCACGCAACACTTCGACTTCAATCCGCGTGCCGGGCGGGTTGTGCTTGGCGGCATTGACCAGCAAGTTGTCGAGCGCGCGCGAGAACCAGCCCCGGTCGAGCGGGTAGAAGATCGACGGCTGCTCAGCCGACGCAAACACCACTTCTTGATTCGACGTCTGCGGATGGTTGATCAAGTGAATCACCGATTGCCGAGCGACCTCAACCACGTCTTCCAGGCGGCGCTCCATCGGAAGCGCTTTGTTGCGCAGTTGGAAGGTCAAATTCAAGTCTTCCAGCAGGAGTTCCATATGCTTCGCTTTTTCCGAAATCACGTGCCCGAACTCGCGGACTTCCGCTTCGCTCCACGAATACTGCTCCGTGGCGAGCAACTCCGCGTACCCCTTTACGGAAGAGAGCGGAGTCTTCATATCATGCGAAACTCCCGCCATCCATTCTTCGCGGGTGCGATCCAAGCGGGCGCGTTCTTCCTCATTGGCTTGCAAAGCGTCCGTGACCCGCTCCAACGTGTTCAACACGTCGCGATAGAGCCGATACCCCCGGCGCAGATTGCCGGACGGATTCCGACTGCGCGCAATTCCGTCTGCGTCCACCGGCTCGCGAAGCTCGCCCGACGCGATGTTCTTCAACCAGTTCATCATGTGCAGCAACGGCGCTCCCAACTGGCGGCCGAACAGAAACGCCACCAACACGGCAAGCAACAAACTGCCGCCCAACACCAAGATCAAAAACCGCGTGCCGATCGACAGTTGCGTCTCCGCATCAAACGGCAGGGCGTAAACCCACGTCACCGAGTTCTCCCCGGAGCCCTTATACCACGTATGAAGCGCGTACCCGTACTCATGCGGATTCTCCCGCATGAACGCCAACTCACCGGGCCCGATGCGTTCGGGGATGTTCGACGGTTTGCGATACGCGAACAACTCCCGCCCGTCGCCGGAGAGCACCTGCACCCAACTCTGCGGAGCCAATTTCGCCAGCGTCTGGGGCGGCACGGTGGCGCGGCCGTCTTGCACCTCTGTCGTTTTTTCCAACTCGCTCAGGACATCAAACATCTCGTTCTGCTGCGGAATGACTTCCTCCGAATACTGCACCCAAAAAATCGTCCCGCCCCAAACCGCACTCACCAACACCACCAGCAGGAACACTTGAGACAGGAACTTCACCGTTAAGCGCGTCTTCAGATTCATCGGGAGTCCCCGTTCGGCATCGCCGCCAATTTATACCCCAACCCGCGAATCGTCACCAGCAAGCGCGGGCGGCTGGGGTCTTCCTCGATTTTCTCGCGCAACCGGCGGACGTGCACCATCACGGTGTTGTCGTCGCCCATGCTGTCTTCGCCCCAGATCGCTTCATACAACTGCTGGCGGGAGAACACGAAATTCGGGTGTTTGCAGAAATACAGCAGCAGTTGAAACTCCCGCGCCGGACAATCCACGGGGGTTCCGTCGACGACGAGCGTGCCGCTTTTTTCCTGCACTTGAAAGCGGCCGAAGTCGTATACCTGCTCGCGAAACTGCATCGCTTGCGGTTCCGCCTGCACGCGTTGGTGGCGGCGCAGGTGCGCTTTGACCCGAGCCGCCACTTCCAGCGGGTGAAACGGCTTGGTGATGTAATCGTCGCCGCCGATGCCAAACCCCATCAACTTGTCGAGATCGGACGTCCGTGCTGTCAAAAAAAGCACCGGCGCGTCCGTGAACTCCCGCATCCGGCGGCACACTTCAAACCCTTCCAGATCGGGCAGCATCACGTCGAGCACGATCAAATCCGGTTGAAACGTCCGGCAAACTTCGATCGCGTCCCGTCCGGTGGCGGCGAGACGGAGGTTGCGGTAGCCTTCCTTTTCCAAAACGATGCGCAACAGGTCGAGAATCGCCTGCTCGTCATCGACCAACAGCACACGCAAATCGTTCATCAGTGGTCACCTCAAGATACTAGCTTTCGCAGACAGGGAAAAAAGTCCTTGTTCGCGCAAGGACTTTTTTTCCAGAGGGTGTCTTCGGACTTAGTGCTGCACGTCGCGCTTGACGAAATGCGTCCAGCCCGCCGCCACCAGCACCAAACTTCCGCCGAGCACGAGCCAGAAGGAAATCGGCGCCAAGTTCAAGATGCCGCCATGCGTGGGGGACATGCCGAGATACGGCTGCGACCACAGGTAGTACACTCTGTACTTTTCCGCGTTCAGCAGCAGCATGCCGGGGATCGCGAGGATGACGTTGAGCGCAAACGGGAGGCCGAAGTTTTTCCAGACCGTCGCGACCCACAGCTGCAACGCCGCCAGCGGCACGAGGGTCAGCCAGCCGCTGAAACCGCTTTTGCCAAGTTCTGTCCACGGAATCGAACCTTCCACTTGCAGGCACAGTCCAAAAATCAGAACGCCTGCCAGCCAAAGGAATTGCGTGAGCGCCAGCATCCCGAGCAGATAGACCAGCTTCGTCAGATAGAGGGTGCTCCGCGAAACCGGGAGCGCCAGAAGCTGTTTCCAGCCGCCGTTCAGATGCTCAAAGCGGCACAACAGCGATGCATAGACGCCCGCCACCAGCGGGAGGAACAGCACGGCATACGTGCCGAGCATTTGCGGGTACATCCACAGCCAGTCATGAACTTCTGCTTGCCCTTGGGCGTCAGGGTGTGTTTCCCCCGTATGCACGTTGAGCCAGCCGAGCAAGAGGCCGAGCAGCGGGCCGACGGGGATGAGAAACCAGAGGCTCGATTTGCGCACTTTCATCCATTCCGAAACGAGAGAATTCCAGAACATTTCCTGCACCTCCTACTTCACTTCGCGCTTGGCGAAGTGAGACGCGCCTGCGAGGACAACCGCGCAAGCCACTCCCAATCCCAGCAGCGCGAACAACCACGGCTTAGGGTCGTGACCGACAGGGCTTGCATATTGCGGGTACGACCACGGAAGCCACGACGGCAACAGGCTCGCGGAGCCGCTGAGCAGCATGCCGACCACGCTGAGCAGAACCGGCAGCGCTTGGTTGTGAAACACGCTGGACAACCAGACCTGCAACGCCAAGACCGGCAACACCGCCAAGCAGGGAGCGAAGCATTCCGTCAGAATCATCTTCCACGGTGTCGGGCCGAGATCAAATCCCAAGCCGAACAGCACATACCCGACCGCCAGCAGCAGCGAGGAGATCCCAAGCATCGCGGCCAGCCACAGAAACTTCCCCACCAAGAGTTGAAAGCGGGAGATCGGCAGCGCCATCAACTGTTTCCACGTATGCCCTTGGTGTTCAATCCCGAGAAAAATCGACGCGAGGATCCCCGAGCCCAGCATCAGTGAAAACACCGTCAACACGTGCAGGATCTGAATCAGAGTCGCCCAGTTGTCTTGACCGGGCTTCACAAGCGTATCGTAGCTGACCGTATACGCCGCCGTCATCAGCGCCATCAAACCGACCGGCGTGAGGAGTGTCAGAGCGACGATCCACGTGCGGCGCAGTTTGAGGGAGTCGGATGCGAGAATCCGCCACATCAGAGGCTCACTCCCTTTCCGACGAGATCGAGGAAGATGTCTTCGAGCGACGGTTTGACTTCGCGCATCCGGTACACGGAGAAGCCCGCCATGACCAGTTCGCGGTTCACGCCTGCGGACGTTTCGAAGTCGGCGTTCGGGAGCGAGAGCAGGCCGTCCTCAAGCGTGACCGACCAGCCTTGGTCTTGCAAGAAATTCCGCACGTCTTGCGGGCGTTCGGTTTCGAGCACCAACTGCGGACGGCTTTGTCTGCGCAGATCGTCCATCGGGCCTTGGAAGATCATCTTGCCTTCGTTGATGATCCCGACCTGTGTCGCCATCTGCTCAATCTCGCTGAGCAAGTGGGAGGAGACGAGGACGGTGATGCCGTGCTGTTTCGGCATTTCGAGGATCAGTTCGCGAATCTCTTGAATGCCCGCGGGGTCGAGGCCGTTCGTCGGTTCGTCGAGAATCAACAGGTCCGGACTTCCGAGCAGCGCTGCTGCGATGCCGAGGCGTTGCTTCATGCCGAGTGAGTAGCCTTTGACTTGCTTGTTTGCGGCTTGCGTCAAGCGCACCAAGTCCAGCACTTCCGCCACGTGCTGGTCGCAAACGCCGAGCAGTCGCGCGATGACTTTCAGATTCTCCGTTCCGGTCAAGTGTCCGTAGTAGGAGGGAGATTCGACGAGAGAGCCGACCCTCCGGAGGACGGAGATGCGGTTTTTTTCAAGGTCTTGGTTGAAGAGCCGAACGCGGCCCGACGTGGGGCGGATCAGGCCCAGCAACATGCGGATCGTCGTCGTCTTCCCGGCGCCGTTGGGGCCGAGAAATCCGTAGATGCTGCCTTGGGGAACTTGCAGGTTCACGTCCGCGACCGAAACTTGTCGGCCGTAGCGGCGTGTCAGTTGTTGGGTTTGAATTACCATTTCGCTCATGTTGATCACCTCAAGGATCATTCTAGAGCCGGTTGTTGTACAGAAAAGAAACGGAACCTGAACAGAAGCTGAATTTTGACTCGTTTCTCTTCCTGTTTTGTTATAAAATGTAAGCGAGGAGGGGTTTTTCTGAAAAAACAACTACTGGCTTTCACCTTGATCGCTGCGATGGCAACACCGAGCCTTGCCTTTGCCGGCGAGCCAAAAAATGACGCGTCCGTACCGCTGCGTGTTCTCGCCAACCAATTGGGGGCGGAACTCCAATGGGACGCGGGCACGGCGACCGCCACGCTGACCGAAGGGGGCAAGTCCCTCAAAGTGCGGATCGGCTCGCGGAACGTGCAAATCGGGGATACGACTGTGACTCTGTCGGAACCGCTCGCGTTGCGGGAGGACCGAACCTACATACCGTTGTCTTGGGTGGAACAGCTTCTGGGCAAGGATCTGAACTGGAACGAAGCGGAGGGACGTTTGATCGTTGGCAATCCGTCCGCGTTTACACCTCAAGGGGCGAAGAATGGAAGCCACGCGAATTACGACCTGAACCTCGTGATGAACGAAGCGCATGAATTCAAAGTGACGGCGAAGGTGCAAGTGGAGAATCGTTCTGCGGATGTGTGGGACCATGCCGTTTTTTACTTCATCCCGAACGTGTTCACGGAGGAGTTCAAGAACCGGAACTTCGTCCCGAAATACAACAACCCGGACGGCACGCCGATCCTCGACGAGAACGGCAAGCCGCTGAACGACAGACTGCAATACGCCAAGGTGAACATTGACTCCCTGAAAACCGGCGGTCAGGACGCGGCCTATAAACTGACGGGCGATTCCCTCGACGTTGCGTTGCCGACCGCTCTCAAACCCGGTGAAAAAACGGAAGTGGACGTCACCTACACGTTCACGCTTCCGGAGCCGGGCAATCGGTTTGCCAAAGTGGACGAGGAGCAGTTGTACAAGCTGGCGGAATGGTACCCGATGCTCGCGACGTACAACGAATCGGGCTGGAACAAGTTCCCGTACTACCCATCGTCGGAGTCGTACTTCACGGACTTCAGCGATTTCAAAGTTTCGTATGAGTTGCCGGAGGGGTATTCGTTCATCTCTTCGGCGGAGAATGACTTGCCGCGCGGCACCAACAAAGGGCAGTTGACGGTGAACAACGTCAAGGAGATCTACGCGCAGATCGACGGCTCGCCGAGGCTCAAAGAGTTGGATCGGACGGTGGACGGCGTGCAGATTCGGGTGTTTGGGCGCAGCGAGGAAGATCAGGACGAAGCGTTGCAAGAGATTTTGGACGTGGCGGCGAAGTCGGTGCATTTCTACGGGGAGAACATCGGTCCGTACCCGCACAAGCAGTTGGACATCATGGCGAACGACGGCGGGATGGAGTATCCGGGCATCGTGACGGTGCCGGCGGATCCGAATCAGTACCCGTACGACCCGCTGTTTTTCAAAGAGACGGTAGCGCACGAGATTGCGCACCAGTGGTTTAACTTCACGGTTTCGTCCGACTCGTTCCATGAGGGCTGGCTGGATGAGGGGATGACGGAGCTTTCCACTTCGCTGTATATGTACGGGGTGGAGAAGGTGCCGGAGCAGGAAGCGTTCCGCTACCTGAGGTACAACCGCAAGTGGATGGACGGGCTGATGAGCAACATCTCGCTGTCGGAGTTGAAGCCGGGGCAGATGCTCCAAGCGTACTACACGCAACCGGCGTACGAGATGTGGGACCTCTTCAAGCGCAACAGCGGCACGACCGACCCTTTGCAAACGGGCCTGCATTTCCTGCATGATTACTTGAACGCCTATCAGTACCAGCAGATTACCACCCCGGAGTTTATTCGTTTTGCGGAAGCGTACTTCCCGACGGATGAGGGGTTTTATGGTGGTTGGTTGAAGCTGGGGGCGAAATAGGGGTTTAAGTTCGAGTAGAGTAAAAGCCGCGCTGACGTACCAGCGCGGCTTTTTTCAATACCAGTACAAAAAACACCCTGACGAAATCAAATCTCGTCAGGGTGTTTAATCAGTTGGCGTGCCCTGCAGGAGTCGAACCTGCCTCTGCGGCTCCGGAGGCCACCGTGATATCCGATACACTAAGGGCACGTGTGCATATCCAGTTGTGTGCGTTCCTCGGAGGAACAATTGCTATATTACACGATACCGGGACATTTTGCAACTCCCCACATTCTGTTACAATAACCGTAGCATTCCACAGAGAGGGGAACCAACATGGAAGCACAGGCAGCAAACGCAACCGAACAAGCCAAAACCCGCGTTCCGCGGGCGTTAACCATAGCAGGCAGCGATTCCGGCGGAGGCGCCGGCATCCAAGCCGATCTCAAAACGTTCACCGTCCTCAACGTCTTCGGTATGAGCGCTCTCACCGCGGTCACCGCTCAAAACACGCTCGGCGTTCACGGCATCTACAATTTGCCCATCGAAGCGATCGAGCAGCAGATCGACGCCGTCGCCACCGACATCGGGATTGACGCGGTGAAAACCGGCATGCTCTCGCAAGTCCCGATCATCGAAGCCGTCGCCCGCAAGATCAAACAGCACAACATCCCGAACCTCGTCATCGACCCGGTCATGGTCGCCAAGGGCGGAGCGAAACTGCTCGAAGACTCCTCTCAGCAAGCGCTGATCGACCACCTGCTTCCGCTCGCCACCGTCGTCACGCCGAACCTGCCGGAAGCGGAAGTCCTCATCAACCGTGAAATCAAAACGGTCGACGACATGAAGGAAGCGGCCCGCCGCATTCACGACTTCGGCCCGAAGTTCGTCGTCGTCAAGGGCGGTCACCTCGAAGGCGATGCGCTTGACATTCTGTTCGACGGCGAAACCTTCGAGCAGTTCGTCTCGCCGCGTCATGAAACCAAACACACGCACGGCACCGGCTGCACGTTTTCAGCGGCGATCACCGCCGAACTCGCCAAGGGCACGCCGATCCGCGAAGCGGTCGCCATCGCCAAGGAATTCATCACCTGCGCCATCCGAGACACCCTCGGCCTCGGGGCAGGCCACGGCCCGACGAACCACTGGGCGTACAACAACCGCAACAACAAGTAACGTCCACCGAAAATGAATTGCCCCCGGAGAGAGTTCGCCCGCACAGGTGAACCTTTTTCCATCGCGCATAACTCCATCAAAAAAAGCTGGCACCCAACCGGGCACCAGCTCCTTTTTTTCCTACGCCTAATCCTCATACTCCGTCAATTCCACCTTCATCACAGGCGTTTTCGCCCCGTGCTTGCTGTGCGCAATCGACCTCGTCGTCGCCAGCAACTGATCAAAAATCCCCGACATCGACGGCTGCAACACTTTAATCCCTTCCGCCGTAATCCCGCCGGGCACAGACACTCTGCGGATCACGTCGCTAAACTCAAACCCTTCCTCCGCAAGCAATTTGCCAAGCCCCAGCGTCATCTCTTTCACCAACGCATCTGCCAAGTCGCGCGGAATCCCGCCCTGACGCACAGCCGCCATCGCAAACTCCTGCAACAGCACCGCCAAAAACGCCGGCCCGCACGAACTCAAATCGGAACACACGCGCAGATCCGCTTCCTCCACCACCACAGGCTTGGAAATCGCGTCCAACAACGACTCCAACTCATGGCGTTCTTGCAGCGTCGTACGGCTCCCGTGCATCACCAACGTCACGCCCGAGAGCGCCACTTGCGTAATGGAAGGAATCACTTTCGCCACACGGCAGGGCAGGACGGCCTCCATGTCCTCCAACAACACCGCCGAATTGATCGACACAAAATAGTGGTCCTCTCGAATAGAAGGCAGTACTCCGTTTATCACAGCGGGGGCATCTCCCGGTTTTACACAGAGAAACACGACGTCCGACGCCGAAACGGTTTCTTCCGCAGTGGCGCAGACTTGCAAGTGCGGGTACCGCGTCTGGAGCTGCGCCAATTTTTCCGGGCTGCGATTGCAGGCGACTACCTGGATCTCAGAGGAAAGCGTGGATTGGACAAACGCGCGGATCAACATGCTTCCCATACTCCCGGTCCCAATGAATCCTATCCGCAAGGCAGTCTCCTCCTCTTCAAAAATTCACTTGCTATCCCCACCCTATGCTAGCAACCTGCCGTTGTATGCCTCTGAATGTTTACCCGCCACAAAGCACATGCTAACAAGATAAGGAGGTACGCACCCATGAACGCACAAAAACCCACATCCCTTCCGCTGATCCAAGCGGGCAAGATGTGCTACGAAAACCTCATGAAAGCCGGACTCAACGAACCTTGGCTGCGCGAAACGCTCTCCCAACTGCAAATTTACGACCTGCGCGACGTGCGCTTCGCCCTGCTCGACGAGAGCGGCGGCGTGCACGTTCTCTACGCCTAAAACCCGTTCTTTGCCACTCCCCGCGCCGTCGCAAAATCAGCGTCGTTCTGCTACACTGTTCAGTGACGACGCTTTTTTTCATGAGCAAAAAACGGAACCGACACGTCCCAAGGGGCGTTCAAAAGGGGGGACACGCGAGATGCAGATGGGGTACGGCTTGTGGCAAGAACAATCACAGCGCTTGGTCATGACGCCGGAGTTGCGCCAAGCGATTACGGTCTTGCAATTTTCATCGCTGGAGCTGCTGGAATACCTCGAAGGCGAACTCGCCGTCAACCCGGTGATCGAGTCCGAACAGCGCGTAGACTGGTCGGAACTCGCGCGGATGCAACGCGATTCGTCGTCCCGCGTCGCAGGTGCTCCCGCCGTGGAGTCCCGCGACCGCGATCGAGACGAGTGGGACCCCGCCGCCACCGTCCGCCAGAGCCAGTCGTTGCACGACCACTTGAGCAACCAACTGCGCCTGCAAAAACTCTCTCCCGAAGAGCTGCGCATCGGGCGTTACTTGATCGGAAACATCGACGACAACGGCTACCTGACGCTCGGCGTGCCGGAATGCGCGACCCAGCTAAAAACCAAACTGGAGCGCGTGGAAGCCGTGCTGAAAACTATCCAGACGTTTGAACCGACCGGCGTTGGAGCCCGCAACCTCGGAGAATGCCTCCGCCTGCAATTGGCGGAACTTGCGGAACGCACCGAACGCAAGGGACGTTCCAAACAGGAAAAAATCCCGTCCGCGATCTACCCGCTGATCGATCACTGTCTCGAAGACGTCGCCCAGGGACGCATCACCCGCGTCGCTTCCACGCTCGGCGTCACGCCTGCCGAGGTGCAGCGCATGGTCGACCTGCTGAAAACCCTCGACCCGAAACCGGGCCGGATGTACTCCACCGAAACGCCGCATTACATCATCCCCGACGTCTTCGTGGAAAAAGTCGGCCGCGACTACGTGGTCGTCGTCAACGAAAAAGCCTTGCCCAAACTCCACATCAACGAGTTCTACCGCAGCATGTTGAGCACCCAAGACCCGTCGCACAAAGAAACCCGCGATTACATCAACGGCAAACTCAACGGGGCGCTCTGGCTGATGAAGTCGCTTGAACAGCGCCGGCAGACGATCTACAATGTCACGCAAGCGATCGTGGAGATGCAGCGCGGTTTTTTCGACGGAGGCATTTCGAATATGAAACCGCTTACCTTGCGTCAGGTCGCCGACCAAGTCGGACTGCATGAATCGACGGTCTCGCGCGCGACCACGGGCAAGTATGCGCAGACGCCGCGGGGCGTGTTTGAGTTGAAGTATTTTTTCAACTCCGGCGTGCAGACTTCGACGGGAGACGGCGCGGCCGCCGAAAGCATCAAAGCGGAAATCCGCCGCTTGATCTCCGGCGAAGATCCCAAGAAACCGCTCTCCGACCAAAAACTCACCGACCTCTTGCAGGCGCAGGGCATCGAGATCGCCCGCCGCACGGTCGCCAAATACCGCGAAGAAGAAGGGCTTCCGTCCTCTTCGCAACGCAAACGCTACGATGACTAGAATCTGGAATAGAATCTCTCCAATTCACAGCGGAGGGTTGCAGATTTCCTCTGAGTTGGATATAGTAAAAATGAGCAGACGAAGTGTCTGCACTTTTTTCGGAGCAAGCGGGACATAATATGCATATGCGGGACATTATTTGACCCACGAGAGGAGGAACTTCCAGTTGCCAAATGAACTGCTGGCGCTCCAGCAACTGCTGGTCCCCGATCTACTCACCACGATGAAGAAGCGCTACCGCATCTTGCACCACCTTTTTCTTACACAACCGATCGGTCGGAGGGCTTTGGCCCAGCAGTTGCAGACAACGGAACGAATCCTGCGCGCCGAAGTGGATTTTTTGAAAGAACAGGGCTTGTTGACCATCGAAACGGTCGGCATGCACTTGACCGAAAGCGGCAAGTCCTTGCTCGACGACCTCGCCGACGTGATCCGCGAGATCGAGGGCTTAGGCTTGAAGGAACGCCGTCTCGCTGACAAGCTCGGCTTGCAGCAGGTGCGGATCGTCCCCGGCGACGCCGACCACGATCCGTTGGTGATCAAAGCGCTCGGTCACTCCGCAGCCGATTATGTCCGCGGAATTTTGAAGAGCGGCGACATCCTCGCCGTGACCGGCGGAACGACCGTCGCCACGGTGGCTGAGCAGATGCCGCGCACCCAATTGGGTGTGGAAGTGCTTCCGGCACGCGGCGGCATCGGCGAGAACATGGAGTTTCAAGCGAACACCATCGCCTCGAAACTCGCGACGAAGTTGGGCGGTACGTACCGCATGTTGCACGCCCCGGACCTGTTGGGCGACGAGGCGTTGCAAACGTTCATCTCGGAGCCGCACGTTCAAGACACTCTGCAACGCATCCGCAGCGCTCGGATGGTTGTTCATGGGATCGGGCAAGCTATCCCCATGGCAAAACGGCGCAAACTGCCTCCCGCCAAGATCGAACAATTGGCCGGGCAGGGGGCGATTGCAGAAGCGTTCGGGTACTATTTTGACCGCAGCGGCAACATTGTTCACGCGATGAACACGGTGGGGCTTCGAGTATCCGATCTCAAGCACATCGAACAGATCGTCGCCGTCGCGGGAGGCAAGTCCAAGGCAGAAGCAATCTCTGCCGTCGCGCACGGCTGTCCCTTGCATGTCTTAGTGACAGACGAAGCGGTGGCGGATGCCATATTAGAAAGCAGACGAGAAGAACGCACTTGATAGGAGAACCCAAGGAGGAGATTTCTCATGACGATTAAAGTAGGTATCAACGGATTTGGCCGGATCGGCCGCAACGTATTCCGCGCAGCATTCGGCCGCACCGATGTCGAAGTGGTCGCAGTCAACGACCTGACCGACGCGGCGACCCTCGCGCACCTGCTTCAATACGACTCCGTACACGGCGAATTCGAAGGCGAAGTCGTCGCGGAAGGCAACACCCTGCTCGTCAACGGCAAAGCGGTTCAAGTACTCGCGGAAAAAGACCCGGCACAACTTCCGTGGGCACAGCTCGGCGTCGACATCGTCATCGAGTCGACCGGCCGCTTCACCGACGCCAACAAAGCAAAAGCGCACATCGAAGGCGGCGGCGCGAAGAAAGTCATCATCTCCGCACCGGCTTCCAACGAAGACATCACCGTCGTCATGGGCGTCAACGAAGACAAGTACGACCCGCAAAACCACAACATCATCTCCAACGCCTCTTGCACCACGAACTGCCTCGCGCCGTTCGCGAAAGTGCTGCACGAGAAATTCGGCATCAAACACGGCCTGATGACCACCGTTCACTCCTACACCAACGACCAGATGATCCTCGACCTGCCGCACAAAGACCTCCGTCGTTCCCGTGCAGCCGCGCTCTCGATCATCCCGACCTCGACCGGTGCAGCGAAAGCCGTCTCGCTCGTTCTGCCGGAGCTCAAAGGAAAGCTGAACGGCTTCGCAATGCGCGTCCCGACCCCGAACGTCTCCGTCGTCGACCTCAACGTCGAAGTTGAAAAAGCAACCACCGCCGAAGAAGTCAACGCGTTCCTGAAGGAAGCTGCGGAAGGTCCGCTCAAGGGCATCCTCGGCTACTCCGACAAGCCGCTCGTCTCCATCGACTACAACGGCAACCCGAACTCCTCGACCATCGACGGCCTCTCCACGATGGTGCTCGAAGGCACGATGATCAAAGTCGTTTCCTGGTATGACAACGAGTGGGGCTACTCCAACCGCGTCGTCGACCTCTGCGCGTTCATGGAGCAAAAAGGTCTGTAAGTATAACATAATTGCCCGTACAACTGAAAAGAGTATGACAGATTGACCGAATTCTGTTTCCACACAGAGAAACATTTGGTAAAATCAAAACGAATTGCATGTGAGGAGGATGGATATCAGGTTCATTCTCCTCCTTTGCTATGATCGGAAGTCATTCTCATACATACCGGAGGTACGACCCTGTGAACAAAAAAACCGTCCAAGACCTCGACGTCCGCGGCAAAAAAGTATTTGTCCGCTGCGACTTCAACGTGCCGCTTGAAAACGGCGCGATCACCGACGACACCCGCATCGTCGCCGCGCTGCCGACGATCCGCTTCTTGATCGACAACGGCGCGCGCGTCATCCTCGCGTCTCACCTCGGCCGCCCGAAGGGCGAAGTCAACGCGAAGTACAGCCTCGATCCGGTGGCGGTTCGCCTCTCCGAATTGCTCGGCAAAAACGTGGAAAAAACGTCCGACTCGATCGGTCCGGCCGTCCAAGAGCGCGTCAACCTGCTCCAAGACGGCGACGTGCTGCTTTTGGAAAACGTCCGCTTCCACAAAGGCGAAGAGAAAAACGACCCGGAGCTCGCCAAAGCGTTCGCGTCGCTCGCCGACGTGTTTGTCAATGACGCGTTTGGCACGGCGCATCGCGCGCACGCTTCGACGGCAGGCATCGCCGACCACATTCCGGCGGTGGCAGGCTTCTTGATGGAGAAGGAAATCGACATCATGGGCCGTGCGCTCGACGACCCGAACCGACCGTTTACGGCGATCATCGGCGGCGCGAAAGTTTCCGATAAGATCACCGTTCTTGAGAACCTGCTGACCAAAGTCGACCAGTTGATCATCGGCGGAGGCATGGCGAACACGTTCCTCAAAGCGATGGGCTATAACCTCGGCGGCTCGCTCGTCGAGGAAGACAAAGTTCCGCTCGCCAAAGAACTGCTCGACCGCGCGGAGAAGGAAGGCGTGATGATCTTCCTGCCGGAAGACCTCGTCGTCGCGTCCGCTTTCAAAGCAGACGCCGAGCACAAAGTGATCGACGCCGAGCACGAAGGCGTGCCGGAGGGCTGGATGGCGCTGGATATCGGTCCGAAATCGATCAAGACGTTCGGACTCGTCATCGCCCGCTCCAACACCGTGATCTGGAACGGCCCGATGGGCGTGTTCGAAATGGAGGCGTTTGCCAAGGGCACCAACGCGGTGGCGGAAGCGGTCGCCAAGAACACCGGCACCACGATCGTCGGCGGCGGCGATTCGGTCGCAGCCGTCGAGAAATCCGGCCTCGCGGAAAAAATGACCCACATCTCCACCGGCGGCGGCGCGTCGCTTGAATTCCTCGAAGGCAAAGCGCTTCCGGGCGTGGTCGCCTTGCAAGATAAATAAGTAAGACAAATAAGCGGAGAACCAGAGGAGGGCAACCCCCAATGCGCAAACCGATTCTCGCGGGCAACTGGAAGATGTTCAAGACGGTCTCCCAAGCCCTTTCCTACGTCGAGCATCTCGACGGACTGCTCGCCGACATTCCGAACCAAAGCCAAGCGGACGTCGTCATCTGCGCCCCGGCGACGGCGCTCTACGCGGTGCACAATCAAGCGCAAGGCACCCCGATTCAACTGGGCGCGCAAAACGTGCACCAAGCGGAAGAGGGCGCGTACACCGGCGAAACGTCTGCGATCATGCTGAAGGACGCCGGCGCGAAGTACGTGATCATCGGCCACTCCGAACGCCGTCAATACTTCGGCGAAACGGACGAGTCGGTCAACGCGAAAGTTCAGCAAGCGCTCAAGCACGGCCTGCTCCCGATCGTCTGCGTCGGCGAAGATCTCGACCAACGCAACCAGGGCGTGACGAACACGCTCGTGGAGTCGCAAGTCCGCGCCGCGTTCAACGCGGTTTCCGCAGACGACGTCGCGCGCTCGGTCGTCGCGTACGAACCGATCTGGGCGATCGGCACGGGCATGACGGCGACGGCGCAAGACGCAAACGCCGTTTGCACGCACATCCGCTCGGTGCTCTCCGACATGTACGGCCAAGACAAAGCCAACCTCGTCCGCATCCAATACGGCGGCTCTGTAAAACCTGACAACATCGCGGAACTGATGGCGCAATCGGACATCGACGGCGCACTGGTCGGCGGTGCATCGCTTGATCCGGGAACATTCGCCAGCCTCGTTCGCAACGCTCTCTAAGGAGGTTCCATCATGACACGTCCAAAACCGGTCGCGCTGATCATCCTCGACGGCTTCGGCTGCCGCGAAGAGACGACGGGCAATGCCGTTTTTCTCTCGAAAAAACCGAACTTTGACCGCTACTGGAACACCTATCCGACCACCCACCTCGAAGCATCGGGCGAAGCGGTCGGCCTGCCGGAAGGGCAGATGGGCAACTCGGAAGTCGGACACACCAACATCGGCGCGGGCCGCGTCGTCTACCAAGAGTTGACCCGCATCTCCAAATCGATTCGCGAAGGGGAGTTTTTTCACAACGAAACGTTCCTCAACGCGATCAACCACTGCAAGGAAAAAGGCACGCACCTGCACCTCTACGGCCTCGTCTCGAACGGCGGCGTGCACAGCCACATCAACCATTTGATGGCGCTGTTGGAGTTGTGTCACGATCAAAAGTTTCCCAACGTCTACGTCCACGCGTTCCTCGACGGCCGCGACGTCGTGCCGGGCACGGCGACCGCCTACATTGAGGACCTGCAGGCGAAAATGACGGAGCTTGGCGTCGGCAAGATCGCCACCGTCCAAGGCCGCTACTACGCGATGGACCGCGACAAGCGCTGGGAGCGCACGGAGAAAGCGTACCGCGCGATGGTCTACGGAGACGGTCCGAAATCGACCGACCCGATCCAAGCGCTCAAAGACTCGTATCACGCGTCCGTCACCGACGAATTCGTCCTGCCGACTGTCATCACGCACGAAGACGGAACGCCGGTCGGTCTGATCCAAGACAACGACGCGATCATCATGTTCAACTTCCGCCCGGACCGCGCCATCCAGATTTCGCAAGTCTTCACCAACGAAGACTTCCGCGGCTTCGACCGCGGCCCGAAATTCCCGAAAGACCTGTACTATGTCACGCTGACCCGCTTCTCGGAGTCGGTCGGCGGGTTCGTCGCGTACAAGCCGACCAACCTCGACAACACGCTGGGCGAAGTGTTGACGCAAAACGGCTTGAAGCAACTGCGCATCGCCGAAACGGAAAAATTCCCGCACGTCACGTACTTTTTCTCCGGCGGTCGGGAAGCGGAGTTTGACGGCGAAGAGCGCGTGTTGATCCCGTCGCCGAAAGTCGCGACGTACGACCTGCAACCGGAGATGAGCGCGCACGGCATCGCCGACGCGTGCGTCGCCAAGATCGAAGAAGGTCATCTCGACTTCATCGTCTTGAATTTCGCGAATCCGGACATGGTCGGTCACACCGGGTCGCTGGAAGCGACGATCAAAGCGGTGGAAACGGTCGATGAATGCCTCGGCCAAGTCGTGGAGAAAATCCTCTCTGTCGGCGGTGTCGCGCTGATCACGGCGGACCACGGCAACGCGGACATGATGATCATGCCAAACGGCGAGCCGTGCACCACGCACACGACGAATCCGGTGCCGCTGATCCTCACGCAAGAGGGTGCAAGCCTCCGCGACGGCGGCGTGCTGGCAGATCTCGCGCCGACGATTCTGCACTTGCTGCAAGTGCAACAACCGAAGGAAATGACCGGCAAGACCCTGATTCAATAACGTTCAGGAACTAGAGAAAAACATACTCTATAGAAGAGATAGGAGTGTTTCATACATGTCTATCATTTACGACATCCGTGCACGTGAAGTTCTCGATTCCCGCGGCAACCCGACCGTTGAGGTGGAAGTTGAACTCGAAGACGGCACCCTCGGCCGCGCGATCGTTCCGTCCGGCGCATCCACCGGCGCGTACGAAGCGGTTGAACTGCGCGACGAAGACAAGTCCCGCTACCTCGGCAAAGGCGTGCTCAAAGCGGTTGAAAACGTCAACGAGCACCTCGCGCCGGAAATCATCGGCATGGACGCGCTTGACCAAGTCGGCATCGACAAGTATATGATCGAACTCGACGGCACCGACAACAAAGGCAAGTACGGCGCCAATGCGATCCTCGGCATCTCGATTGCGGTCGCGCAAGCAGCCGCGAGCTACCTCGGCCTGCCGCTGTACACCTACCTCGGCGGCTTCAACGCGAAAACCCTGCCGGTTCCGATGATGAACATCTTGAACGGCGGCAAGCACGCGGACAACACCGTCGACTTCCAAGAGTTCATGGTCATGCCGGTCGGCGCGGAATCCTTCCGTGAAGCGCTGCGCATGGGCGCGGAGATCTTCCACTCCCTGAAGTCCGTCCTGAAATCCCAAGGGCTGAACACCGCAGTCGGCGACGAAGGCGGCTTCGCACCGAATCTCGCGTCCAACGAAGACGCGCTGAAACTGATCGTCTCCGCGATTGAAAAAGCGGGTTACACGCCGGGCACCGACGTCATGCTCGCCCTCGACGTCGCGTCCACCGAAGTGTACCAAGACGGCAAATACAACCTCGAAGGCGAAGGCGTTGTCAAAACCTCCGAGGAAATGGTCGCTCTCTACGAAGAGCTCGTCTCCAAGTACCCGATCATCTCCATCGAAGACGGCCTCGCGGAAGACGACTGGGACGGCTGGAAGCTGCTGACCGAGCGTCTCGGCGGCAAAGTCCAACTCGTCGGCGACGACCTGTTCGTCACCAACACCACCCGTCTGGCGGACGGCATCGAGAAGGGCGTCGGCAACTCCATCCTCGTCAAAGTCAACCAAATCGGTACCTTGACCGAAACGTTCGACGCGATTGAAATGGCGAAGCGCGCAGGCTACACCGCTGTCATCTCGCACCGTTCCGGTGAATCCGAAGACGTGACGATCGCCGACATCGCCGTGGCGACCAACGCCGGCCAAATCAAAACCGGCGCACCGTCCCGTACCGACCGCGTGGCGAAGTACAACCAACTGCTGCGCATCGAAGACCAACTGGACTACACCGCGAAGTTCGGCGGCCGCGAGTCGTTCTACAACCTCAAGAAGTAAGTTCAACCTTTCGAAAAAACTCCCCCGGTCACGGCTTGGGGAGTTTTTTAAATGTCGGTCGATTCTTGTACAGCAGATGGGCATATGTTACAATAGACGGGTACATGTGTGGCTCTTCCGCACCTTGGAGGTGAGTAAGTTAGATGTTGACGTTTGCTAAAGTCTTGTTGGTCATCGTGGCGATCGCTTTGATCTTGGTCGTTCTGCTTCAATCGAGTAAGACTGCCGGTCTGTCGGGGGCGATCTCCGGCGGCGCTGAACAGATGATCGGGCGTAAAGCTCGCGGCTTTGACGCGGTTCTGGCTCGTTTTACCGCAGGTCTTGCCATCGCGTTCATCGGCCTCACCTTGTGGGTCGCTTGGTTGGTTACGCACCAGTAGTCGTTTCCTTTTTGACAAATCGAGTACCGTTCTCGTTCCTATCTCATGGGCAGAGGCGGTACTTTTTTTCATAGCTTTTTTCAAAACAGGAGGCTGAGACTTCGATGGGAGTTTGTCTGCTCATCCACGGCTTTACCGGGGCGCCGTCCGACCTCGGGCAATTGGGAGACCGCCTGCGCGACGCGGGACATACGGTCGTGATGCCGACGCTGGCAGGGCACGGCGGGTCGCGCATGGAGCTGGAGCGCGTCTCGTGGCTGGATTGGATTCACAGCGCGGAGAAGGAATTGACGGCGCTCTTGAAAGAACATCAGCAGGTGCACCTCGTGGGGTTTTCGATGGGCGGCCTGATCGCAACGTATCTCGCCAACAAGTACCGCGACCGCATCCGTTCGCTGACTCTGCTCTCGACGCCGATTTACACGATCAACCCGAAGCAGCTGTTCAAGACGATCGCCGAAGCGATTCAGAAATCGATGCGCAACACCGGCGGCGCACGGGACGAAGACGTGCAGCGCTATCTCGCCAAAGTCAAAAGCACGCCTGTGCGCGCGCTGGTGCATTTCCGCCGCCTCGTGCAGACCGTGAAGCCGTTGGTGGAGGAGATCGAGATGCCTCTGTTGGTCGTGCAGGGGGAGCTTGACGACCTCGTGGAAGCGCGCAGCGCGACGTACATCTACGAATTGGCGCGGAGTCAGACCAAGGAGTTGCGGTTGTACCCGCAGTCCCGTCATATGATCTGCGTGGATTGCGAATCGGAACAAGTGATGGCGGAAGTTGTCGGCTTCATCGGGGCGCAATAACCCCTTTTTGCATACATAAGTAGAGAGGCATGGTATACTTGGGACAAGGGGCATTTTATGGAAACATGCCCCCTTTTGTTTAGCATTCGATTTGCAGGAGATACTAGAGCAAAACGCAAAAGGGGGGACCAGCGTGCTAACAGAACAACACATCCTCGATTTGATGCGCGGTCTTGAATATAAGCCGATGAACGCGGAAGAGATGGAAGCGTACTTCGACTTGCAATCCGAAGAAGAAACCGAATCGCTGCTTCAACTCCTCAACATCATGGAGGAGGACGGCAAAGTCGTCCAAACCCGCAGCGCCGCATACGGGGTTCCGGAAAAAATGAACCTCGTCGTCGGCCGCATGCAGGGCAAATCGCGGGGCTTCGGCTTCGTGATTCCGGAAGATCCGGTGAAGTGGGATAAGGACGTGTTTATCGCGGCGGGGGATATGAACGGCGCGATGCACGGCGACCGGGTCATCGCCCGCGTCAACCGCAAAGGCAACGGCCCTCGCCAAGAGGGCGAGATCATCCGCATCTTGGAGCGCGCGACCAAAACGGTCGTCGGCACCATCACCACGATGACCAAGCGGTACGCGTTCGTCTCACCGGACGACAAGCGACTGGGCCAAGACATCTTCCTCGCGGAAGAGGACTTCGCCGGCGTCCAAGAAGGGCAGAAAGTCGTCGTCGAGATCATCGCCTATCCCGAGGGCTGGCGCAATCCGCAAGGCCGCGTGTTGGAGATTCTCGGCAACCCGGACGATCCGGGTGTCGACATCCTCTCCGTCATCCGCAAATACGGCCTGCCGGAAGAATTCCCGCAAGAAGTGCTGGAAGCGGCCAACGACATTCCGGATCTCATCACCGAGCGCGACCTCGTCGGTCGCCGCGACTTGCGCGACGAAGTGATCGTCACCATCGACGGCGAAGATGCGAAGGACTTGGACGACGCGGTGCATGTCAAGAAGCTCGACAACGGCAACTGGTTGCTCGGCGTTCACATCGCGGACGTGTCGTACTACGTTACGGAGGGCTCTCCGCTCGACCAAGAAGCGTACAAGCGCGGGACTTCCGTCTACCTCGTCGACCGCGTCATTCCGATGCTGCCGCACCGTCTTTCCAACGGCATCTGCTCGTTGAACCCGCAGGTGGACCGTTTGACGATGAGTTGCGAGATGGAATTCTCGCCGTCGTTGGAGCTGGTGCGCCATGACATCTTCACGTCGGTGATCAAGACCACGGAGCGCATGACGTACAACAACGTCTACAAACTGCTCTCCGGGGAAGCGGACGAAGAGCTGTTGAAGCGCTACGAGAAGCTGATTCCGATGTTCAAGGACATGGAAGAGCTGGCGATGAAACTCCGCCATCGTCGTTTCGACCGCGGGGCGATCGACTTTGACTTCCAAGAGACGAAGGTCATCGTCGACCGCGAAACCGGCAAAGTCGTGGACATCAAGAAGCGCGAGCACACCGTCGCCGAGAAGATCATCGAGGAATTCATGCTGGCGGCGAACGAAACCGTCTCCGAGCACTTCTACTGGCTGCAAGTGCCGTTCCTGTACCGGATTCACGAAGAGCCGGATTCGGAGCGTCTGCAAGGCTTCAACGAGTTCGTGCACAACTTCGGGTACCACCTGAAGATCGGCAACGGCAAGAGCGTGCATCCGAAGGCGCTGCAAGAGCTGTTGGAGAAAGTCAAGGGCGAGCCGGAGGAGCGGATCATCAACACCGTGCTGCTGCGTTCCTTGAAGCAAGCGAAGTACTCGTATGACCCGGTCGGGCACTTCGGGTTGGCGGCGACGTACTACTCGCACTTCACTTCGCCGATCCGCCGTTATCCGGACTTGCAGATTCATCGCATCATCCGCGACGTGATCAACAACGGCGGCAAACTGACCGAAGAGCGCCATGAGCGACTGGCGGCGATCATGCCGGAAGTGGGACGCCATACTTCCGAGCGCGAGCGTGTGGCGGTCGATGCCGAGCGCGAGACGGACGACATCAAGAAAGTGGAGTTCATGCTCGACAAAGTCGGCGAAGTGTTCGACGGCATCGTCAGCGGCGTCACTTCGTTCGGGATGTTCGTGGAGCTCGACAACTCGATTGAAGGCATGATCCACGTCTCCTACATGGACGACGACTACTACAACTTCAACGAGAAGCAATACTGCCTCGTCGGAGAGCGTTCGGGCAAAGTGTACCGCATCGGCGACCCGGTGCGCGTGAAGTGCATGGGCGCGAACAAACTGGACCGCACGATCGACTTCCAACTGTTGCGCAACGCCAAGGACCACGAGCGTCGCCGCACGATGGAGAACGAGCAGAAGGTCAAGCAGAAGAAAGAAAAGCGTCAAACCTTCGGGAAGAAGCGCAGCGAAACGGCGAAACCGGCTGCTTCGCAAAAACGCAAAGGCGGCGGTGGTGCTGGCGGCGCAGGTGCCGCAGGTGCCGCAGGTGCCGCAGGTGCCGCAGGTGCCGCAGGTGCCGCAGGCAGCAATGCCGGGGCTGGCAACGGCGGACGCACGCCGAAGGAATTGGGCGATCTCAAACAAGTGATTGCGAAGGCCAAACGCAACAAGAAGAGAAGAAATGCTCGCTAAACGCGGGCATTTTTTCCTTCTCTTGGGTTGACTAGAGGTACGTGTCAGTGTATGATATTTGGAACAAGAGGAGGTGCAGACCCTATGGCGACCAAGGCGGAAGAACCGAAAGTATTGGCCCAGAACCGCAAAGCGAATCATGACTATTTTATTGAAGACACGATCGAGGCGGGGATTGTCTTGACGGGCACGGAGATCAAGTCGGTGCGCCAGGGCAAAGCGAACCTCAAGGACAGTTTCGCGCGGATCTCGAATGGAGAAGCGTGGCTGTCGAACATGCACATCTCGCCGTTTGAGCAAGGCAACCGGTTCAACGTCGACCCGACGCGCACGCGCAAGTTGTTGTTGCATCGCGGACAGATCGACAAGTTGTTTGGTCAGATGAAGGAGAAGGGCTACGCGTTGGTGCCGCTCAAGATCTACGTGCGCAACGGCTACGCGAAAGTGTTGTTGGGCTTGGCGAAGGGCAAGAAGAACTACGACAAGCGGCAAGACTTGGCGAAGAAGGACGCGCAACGGGACATTCAGCGGGCGTTGCGTGAGAGGCAGAAGTACTAGGAAGTACCACCGCTTTTCGAGCGGATGTTGTGGTATACTAAGGGTGTACCGCTTCTCTTACATGGGGGCGTTTTTGGATTCGACGGGGATTGTTCGAGCATGTTAGTAGCGAGTCGTGGGGTTGCGAGGCCACGTTAAAAACGCGAACCTAAAGTAAACGCTAAGAAACAATCTTTCAACAACTCTTTCGCGTTCGCAGCTTAGTCTGTGAATCCGTTCAGCTCTCTGTCTCTCGCGTAGCGGGTTGAACGTCACTTTAGCGGGATAGTCGAAGGGATCGTCCGTGGCCCTCCGATGAAACTGTAACGGGCTGGTTGAAGGGAAGCGTGTCGCTCCGCGTCCCCGATACGACAACCCAATAGAGACGACTACACTCGTAGAAGCTCATGTAGCGAGGTCTTCGGACAGGGGTTCGACTCCCCTCGCCTCCACCAAATATGAAAAAGGGAGCATAAATGCGCAAAATTGCCATTTTATGCTCCCTTTTTTGATACTATACTACTACTAGTAGTATTGATGCGGGAGTGACAGCCGTGAAAATCACAAGATTACATATCAAAAACTATCGTAGATTTCGGGATTTAGAGTTGCAGTTGAATGGAGAGAGCGTAGTTCTGTTTGGCGAGAACGGGGCAGGAAAGTCTAGTGTTTTAGAAGCAACTTCGGCAGTTTTATCACGTATGGTTAGACATCTAACCCATGCAACCTTACGCGGTATAGAAGTAAAGGACGTGCGTTTGGGAGCCGATGTAGCGAGTGTGGATGTGGAAGTGGAACACTCCAATACAGAGTATAGTTGGGATACCATTTGCAAAATTCATGTTCTCAAGACACGCCAAAATTCTATTTCGATCAAACTTGGGCATGAAATACTTCGTCATTTAAAGCAGGGAGAGTATAATTTACCAATCGTCGTTTCTTACTCGGTTAATCGAGCCGTAGAAGACACTCCGCTTGACCTAAATGAAAAGAGGCAATTCAGCCAACTGTCTACTTACGATAACTCACTTACCAGCGGTACAGACTTCCGTGTCTTCTTCGAATGGTATCGATACCGTGAAGACCTTGAAAACGAAACAAAAGTCCAAACCAAGCAACTCGAGTACCAAGATATCCAATTACACGCCGTACGTACTGCGATCGAATCTTTCCTCCCTGGGTTTCACAACCTCAGAGTGATACGAAATCCACTGCAACTCGCAATCGACAAAGCCGGTCAAACACTCGAAGTCAACCAATTATCCGACGGCGAGAAGTGCTTGTTTGCCATGATTGGTGATCTGGCAAGACGGTTGGCTCTGGCAAATCCAAGCTTACCAAACCCATTGCTTGGCGAAGGGGTTTGTCTCATCGACGAAATCGAGTTGCATTTGCATCCTGAATGGCAACGAGAAGTCATCCCGAGATTGCGAACCACCTTCCCGAACGTCCAATTTATCATCAGCACGCACTCCCCTCAAGTATTAGGGGAAGTGAAAGATATGAACATCCTCAAACTCGAAGTAGTGGAAGAAGGCGTGACGGTAACGCCGCTGCCGAGCTTTTTTGGCAAAGACAGCAACCGCATCTTGGAAGATGCCTTCGACAGTTCGTTACGCAATCGAGCTATCAAACAACAAATCAGTGAACTGTTTCAAGCGATTGTGGAGGAGCAATGGGAGCAAGTGAAAACCCTCCATCAAGGTCTTGTGGACCAAGTCGGGCACGACGAACCGGAACTCGTAAAAGCAGATGTCTTAATCCGCCGAAAACGGAGCTTGGGAAGATGAAATATATCCAAAAACGGACGGAACCCCAAGAATTTGTGGACTGGAAGACTGATTTCCCAAGTTGGAACGATGGACGCGCCGCTAACTATGACGACCTCCAAAACCCCCTCAAAAACCAAGTCAAACAATCGTTGATCGAAGAACAAGGCAAGATCTGTTGTTACTGCGGGATGCGTATCGACGCAAGAAACACCCACATCGAGCATCTAAAACCGCAGCAACACTGTACGCCCGAGGAGAGTGTTGACTACCACAACATCGTCGCATCTTGCGAAGGGGAGAACAAAAAAGTCCATTGCGGGCATAACAAGCACAATTGGCACGACGAGGCCTTGTTTGTCTCCCCCTTACACGAAAACTGTGCAGCTCACTTTGTGTACACCTACGACGGAAAAATTCTCCCCTGCGAAGATTCCGAACTTGTACCTAAAGCGCGGGAGACGATTTTTCAATTAGGATTGGACAGCGAGAAGCTCAACGCATTGCGTCGTGTAGCTTGGGAGCCGATTTTGTATCTCGAAGACCTGACGATCGCAGACATTGACGCCTATCTTCAGGCTTGTGATACCCCTAATGATCAGGGTGAATTTCCTGAGTACGCGGCAGCCGTACAATCCATTCTTCAAGTGGAAAAAAGAAAAATGCTCTCATGAACTTCAAACAACCCTATCTCCACAAGCGGAGAAGGGGTTGTTTTCTTTTTGTTTACTCAAAAAAGGAATTTGTGTAGAATGAGATTACACAATAGGATAATTGAGAATGGAAAGGTGGTGTCTCCATGAACCCTTCTGTAGACCTTGAAAAACTTGAACGGGACGACCTTCTCAACATCGTCCGGGATTTCCTGAACTCCAACGGAATAGCCTTGCAATTCTCCGGTAAGAGAATGATTCAACAGATCCAAAAGAAAGTCCGTCCTCGTGTCACACGAGTCGTACGCGAACTATGCGTAGGTCCGGAAGACCAACAAGCACGCAATCTGCTCATCGAAGGCGAAAACCTGCAAGCGATGGTTACGCTTTACAAATATCGGGGTCAGGTTGATTTGATCGTCACCGACCCCCCGTACAACACAGGGCAGTTTTTTCGATACAACGACCGCTGGGATGAAGATCCCAACGACCCGGACTTGGGCGATATCGTCTCGCTCGAAGACGGCTCGCGGCATACCAAGTGGATGAAGGCGATGATGCCGCGCTTGAACATGATGAAAGCCATGCTCAAGCCCAACGGGGTCATCGCCGTCTGCATTGACGACAACGAATTGTTCCACCTCGGCATGATGATGGACGAAGTGTTTGGTGAACAAAACCGGATCGCCATCATCAACTGGCAGAAATCCTACGCGCCCAAGAACGACAGCAAGCATGTCTCCTCCGCGACGGAGTATGTGCTAGTCTACGCCCGCGACAAGGAGCAAGCGAAGACAGGCTTGCTCTCCCGCGATGAGGCGATGAACGCCAAATACAAAAACCCGGATCAAGACCCCGAGGGTCCTTGGAAGACCAACGGCGACCCGACGGTCGCGACGCCGGCCGCCAAGGATCGGTACGCCATTCAGTCTCCGTTCACGGGAGCCCTTCATTATCCAGGCGCCCGCGCTTGGTCGAATCCGAAGAAAAAAATGAAAGAATGGCTGGAAGCTTGGGGCAGTTCGTACGTCGAACGCGATCTGGGGGACGGACGCCCGAAAGCGTTGGTGCTCAAAAACGCACCGGTCCCCCGCGTGCCTTCCGACCAAAACCTTGACAACAACCCGGTCGTCGAAGCGACAGAACAACTGGAGGACACGGTACTTGCAGCGGCACGGCAAGCAGCAGAAGCGATTCGGGATCATGAAGTGTGGCCGATGTTGTACTTCTCCTCTAACGGTCAGGGCCGGCCCGCGATCAAGCGCTATCTGAAGCATGTCAAACAGGGCAAAATCCCATTGACCTACTGGGCGGACGAAGAGTACGAAGACCCGGAGGCTCTGGGTGTGCAATCATGGGATCATGAAGAGTCTGGACACAGCCAAATCGGCATCAATGAACTTGATACGATCCTGGGCAAGGGACATCAATTCCAGACGGTCAAGCCGCTGAAACTGATGAAGAAAATCATCCAACTCTGGTGTCCGCCAAACGGTCTTGTGCTTGATCCGTACGCAGGGTCTGGAACAACCGCGCACGCAGTTCTGGAACTCAACTACGAGACGGGATCAGACCGCCGGTTTATCTTGATTGAACAGGGAAGTCCCGAACAAGGGGATGCTTATGCGCGAAGTCTCACGCACGAACGAGTGCGTCGCGCCATTACGGGTCAGCGCCCTTCGTCGAACGGGTCCTTGGAAGCGACCGCTCTGCCTCTCCCCGGCGGGTTTGAATTTCGGCAACTGCTAAATCGAATCGACGCGGCTGCCGTCCTCTCGATGAAGAAGGACGAACTGGTCGATGTTGTCATCACCTCTCATTGGGAGAGCGAACGACGCAATTCCTCGAACTTAATCCGACTTGATGCGGAGGGGTATCGCTACCTAATCGGAAAAAACGACATGGGCGAGGGTTATTTCCTCATCTGGGAAGAGCATGGCGCAGTCGGACAACTGGACATGGAAACGTACGCGGTGATTCACGAAGAGGCGAGACGCGCCGGATTGCATCCGCCCTTTCACGTGTACGCTCGCTATGAAATTTTCCAATCACGAAGTGTCCGTTTTTATAAAATTCCGGACAAGATTTTGTCTCATCTGGGTCTGAACGAGCACAGCGATCCGTTTCATGAGGAAGAGGAGGGTGTGTAAGGCGTGGAATTGAAACCTTTTCAACTTCGTGCGTCCACTCAGATTGCGGAACGGTTCCTCGAATATCTGAACGCGCCGTTGTTTGTTACGGCAACGAAGCGAGTTCCTTTTTATCAGAACTTGTCTGCCCTTACTGGAAGCGGCAAAACCGTGGTGCTCGCAGATGCGATGGAGCAAATTCGAAGCCGCTTGCCGGTGGAACCGATCGTGTTATGGTTGTCCAAGGGGAAGGTCGTGGTGTGGCAAACCTATGCCAACTTATCGGCAGGCAAGTATGCGTCCCTGTTGAACGGGTATCGAACCAAACCGCTGTTGGAATGCAAGCAGGCCGATATCGAACAGGCGGACCGAGGGTTGATGCTTGTCGCTACCGTCGGGAAGTTTAACCAGCGGGACAAAGAACAGAGTGACCGGAAAGTCTACCAAGTTGATCTCGACTATGCAGACCATTCGCTTTGGGAACTGTTAAAAAAGCGCGAGACGGAGGACGGAAAACGGCGGCCCTTTCTCATCGTGTATGATGAAGGGCACAACCTCTCGAATCAGCAGACCGAGCTGTTGTTGGAACTGGAGCCGGACGTCATCCTTGCAGCCAGTGCGACGACGCGCATCCCGGAAGTGTTGGAGCGGATCATCAACCGTTTGAAACAGGACAAGGGCTGGAAGAGTTCCGACCTTGTGACTTCCATCCCAAGTTCTGCTGTTGTAGAAGCGGGGTTGGTCAAACAACATGTCTTGCTTGGCGGGTATATGACCCCCATGGAAGCTGCCGTAAACGACATGTTTGAGCAAATGGAGAAATTGCAAGGCTTGGCGGCACAACTCGAGTTGCCGATACAACCCAAGGCGATCTATGTCAGCAACACGAACCTGACAAGCACAGGTGAGAAAGAGGACAGCATGCGGCCGTTTCAGGAGCGGACGGCCCGTCCGATTCTCATCTGGCGCCACCTCGTTGGAAATTTGAACGTTGACCCGAGAGATATCGCGGTCTACTGCAATCTAAAATTTCATGCGAATTATCCGCCGCCTGCAAACTTCCGACTGTTTGCAGGAGGAGAGGCGGATTACGATACGTTTTCGGCCGGGAACTACCGCCATATTATTTTTAATTTGTCTCTGCAAGAAGGTTGGGATGATCCGGATTGCTACTTGGCCTATATAGACAAAGACATGGGGTCGAAAGATCAGATCACGCAGGTGATCGGGCGTGTGCTGCGCCAGCCGGGAGCGCGCCATTATCCACACCCGGAGTTGAATACCGCCCATTTTTATATTCGAACGGATGAAAAAAGTGTCTTTGAAGAGGTTCTGAGTGAAGTCAAGGCGCAAATTGCCGCAGAATCCCCCGATGTCAGTTTAATTGTCTACAAGAGTGATTCGGGGAAAGCGGCAAAACCTGCTTTGGCGGCGAAGAAAACTCGGTTCTTGCCGGAGATCTCCGTCAATTCGGCAGAGGCGATCTTGCCGATTCGTCGGATTACCGACAACATCCATGATTATCGAAACGACCCTGTCAATACGGTGGGACGGGGCAGCCAAATCAAAGTGTTGCAGACAATCGGCCGTGGAGAAGAGAGACGTCGTGAATGGGTGGAAGTGGAACACAGCAATTTGGTGACGGCGCGTTGGATGTTCGTACGGGAGTTGCAAAAGTACCATTGGCAAGCGGTCCATGTGTGCGATATCGAGGACCCGAAGTTTGACGCGCGGATTGAACATAACAGTCCGGCGGCGAATCGTTTGCGGGAATCGGCGGAGCGTGTTGCGCAAACGTACTGTGAATATTCAACCGTTGTGCAAAACCACTTGGCTTTCTGGCGGGTTGGAGATGTCGTTGTGGACCCGCGTGATCGGGTGGACTTTAAAAATGCGTTGCATGATGGGTATTCGACTTTAAATACGTTGGAAAAAAAGTTTGCCTTCGCCCTTGACGAAACAGGTCATGATTGGATGCGCAATCCTGCCAAAGGCGGTCTGGAAATTCCCTTGCTTGACAGCGGCAAGACGAAATCCTGGAATCCGGATTTCATCGTCTGGGTAGATGATCTGGAAATTGTGGCGATCGACACCAAGGGAGATCATTTAATCCTGGAAGACTCCGCACGCAAGCTGTTTGACCTCGCTTCGTTTGGGGAAGGACCTAAACTGAAGGTCAGATTGGTGACGGAGGGGGAATGGAATTCTTATGTTGATAAAGTTGGCGTGCATGGGTACACCGTTTGGGGGTTGAAGCGGGGAAAAGTGCTTCCTATGTACTGTCACACATTAGAGGAGGCTGTGAGGGTTTGTTCGGAGGTTTCGTACTAAAGACAACCATCCGGGCAAATTTGGCTCATGGCTCAACCGTGATGATTCATGTGAAATGTAAGGAGAGGCTCTCGTCGATGCAGGAGATTTTTACAGATGCGTGATGTGGATTTTGTCGTCAGCGTCGCCACGGAAGCCAGCCATTCCACCATCAAAATACGTGCCGTGCTGGTGGAGGAGATGCTGCGGCTGATGAAACTGGACAACGGCCGCACCCAATGCCCCCGCATTAAGAAAAGCCAGTTCCGCATGAGGAACTGGCTTTTATCACCTAAAAATCAAACACGCTCTTCAACTCAATCTCGCAATCCTCGAAAATGCCAACCTTCAGGACGTCGTCCTTGCTATAGACACGAGCCACGATGTTCGTGGTTTGTTTTTCTTCTTGATTGTACACTTCAACGGTTTGGTTTAACGGGTCGATGATCCAATACTCTTTGACCCCAGCTGCACGATAGAGTCGCAGTTTTTCAGAGCGGTCTTTTTTGGCGGTGCTTGGAGACAGCACTTCAACGACGAGGTCAGGTGCGCCGACACAGCCTTTGCTGTCGAGTTTGTTTTTATCGCAAATGATGCTGATGTCCGGTTGGACATAGTCAATGATTTCCTCATCCGCTTTGTCCTCTGCAAACAATCGCACATCAAACGGCGCGACAAAAGATTTGCACGCTTTGCCCTTGAGATACTGATAAAACTCGCCGTGCAGGTTGCTGATCACGGTTTGATGCTCCGTTGACGGGGCTGGTGTCATGTTGAAGGGCACGCCCTCTATCAGTTCCCAACGATCTTGGTCTCCCCATGCGAGATATTCTGCATAGTTGGAGGGAGCTTTTTGATCATGATGTGGCAGAACCATGCGCCACGCCTCCTTCAGGTGGTAACGGTGAATCCATTATACTATGAGACGAGGGTTGCATGGAAATTCGAGCGAAACGGGGAGTGAGCAGTGTGTTGTACGTAAACATCGACTTTCCCACGAAAGGATTTACCTTTCACAGAAACAGCGAATGCCGATACGTCAGAAATCGAGCGGAGACTCCTTACAAGGGGCTCGATCAATTGAAGCGCGACGGCGGTTGGTTTGAGCATAATTCCTTGGAAGAAGCGCTCGAATGGCATAAAGCCCGGTATGCAATCTTTCCGGTCAAGGAGTGTTCTCGGTGTGCTCTAAAGTAGGCAGTCATGAGAAAGCACCTTTACTAATAAGAAAAAAAAGCATCAGCCCGCCCACTCGGCAGCCTGATGCTTTTTTTATTTCCGTGACTTCTTCCAATCGCTGAACAGCATCCGCACACCATCCGGCTCCATCGCGAAAGGCAACGTGCACATGATCTCCAAACTGTTCCCGTCCGGGTCGTCGAAGTACACGGAGGCATTGGCTTGATGCGGACGGACGGTCGGCTCCGTCGGTGGGTTCGGCTCAAAGCGGGCATCCTTTCTCGGTTGAATCCCGCGCTCCTGCAACCACGCAATCGCGTCTTCGATTTCCTCAAACTCACACCCAAACGCAAAATGCCGGAGCGACGGGTGATAGGGAGTCTCGACTTTCTCCGTCTCCCACAACCCGATCCAACTCTTCCCCTTCTCCACCCAAAAAAACGCCGTATCCTCATCCCGCCACGCCAATTCCAAATCCAACTTCTGATAAAACGCAATCGAACGCTCCAGATCGCCTACAGGCAAATGAGCTTCGTATAATCCACGAATCATTTCGTAAACACCTCCAACCTTATCATATAACAAAAAAAGGAAAAAGGAGAAGAGGGAAGTGCATGAAGAGTACGGTAAATCAATGTGTAATTATGATGAAATGATTTTTAAAATAAACTTGTAATAACATACTGTATATGATATATTTTCCAATAGTTCTAATCAAGGGAGGCTTATTATGCGATTTAAAATTTCAACGCTTGCGGTCATGGGTGTCTTGTCTTTGTTTGTGGCACAGTCTGCCAGTGCAAATGCTTTTGTTGGTGGTTATGATGACTGCTATCCTTCTGCAACGGACAGCGGGGTTACATCCATCTTTGCGAACATCAAGACTCCCAGCACATACCCTGTTGTCGGATCGAATTCAGGCTCCAGTGCTTGGGTCATGATTACAGGAAATGACTCGCATACGATCTATGCACAGGTGGGTTGGGAGAAAAGCTATGGAATTTCCAGCAAGCAAAATAATGCAGGTGATGGAGTTCATTATTTTTATGAAATCAACTACGGAGGCAGTGCTGACAATGATATTAAAGTATTCAACCCTGTTGGCCCAGATCAGGGAGTCACTCACGCCTACCGACTCTACAATGATGGCAAAGGAAATTTTGTTGGAACAGAAGATGGAGCTCAAATCGGCAGTTACTCTGCATTCAAAGGTACTGGTGTCACCTTCGCCGAGGAACTTAACGGTACAAACCAGTGGGCAGCTGCTTACCCGGGAAGTGCGTCCAGCCCTGCTGTCTTCGACAGCCTTCGCTATTTCTTCAACGGAACCACCTATTACTCTCCAGGCTTGTTCTGGGTAAATAATGCATACGGCGGGTCTGACAGGACGAATTACAAGTATGGTGTCGATGGTTCGAGTTCATATATCAAATTCTGGGATACTCGTTACTAACAGGAGGTTCTAATGAAAAAGCGTTACTGGTTTTCCGCGCTGATGGCTGTAGTTTTAACAGGTATTGTCACCGTTCAATCGGGGGCAACCCCTCAGACCGAGTTGAATCTTACGACTTTGAGTAAAATCCACATGCGGTTGGATGTTCCGCCGGGTCAAGCCAAGATGGATAAAAACGCAGTGCTTGAACAGATCAAAACCAAGTATGCGGATGCTACAAGTGAAAGTAAGCAGGTCAAAATCGAGTATCAACTGGTCACAAACCCAGACTTTACTGCCTTCACAACAAGTGCTCTGGAGAAAAATCCGGAACTAAAAGCTAAGGGCTATATGGAAAAATTTCCGGTCTACATCGTGACCTTCAAAGGAATTCATGAAGAAGGTCACGTTCCGTTAAACTACAAAGGTCAAACTCCCATCCATACTGAGATGAGTATCGTAGTGGATGCCCAAACCGGCGAAGAGTTAATGGGCTTCTCGCACTAATGGTTTGGGAATGAAAAAAATCTATTTGATCTTCGCGACCTTGGCGGTTTGTCTCGCGGTGGGCGGCATTGTTTTCTGGCAGGTTTTCTCCAAACCTGCTATGACCACCGAGCACGATATTTCGGGTTTTACCAAATCGGATACGAAGTTTGATTCTCCCGACCCACAATCTCCGCCTGCCTTTGATATTAAAGCCGCGTATAACCGCGCCATCAAGATGTACCCTCAAGCAGCGAAAGAGTGTTCTTCCGTCAATGTAGACTATCAACTGGTGACAACAACCAGCATGGAGGCTTTCTCTCCCGAAGCGCTTGAGAAAAATCCGAAGCTCAAAGCGGACGGGCATATGATCAAAACGCCTGCGTATTTAGTTACATTCAACGGGATCTACGACGAAGGTCATGGTGGCATTGGCGCCCCGCCTCCCGTTTTTACCAAGTTGACTATCTTACTTGACGCCAACTCGGGTGAGGAACTATTCGGAGTCGAACACAACTAAAAATCAAGCCCTCCTCGCCCCGCGCGTAAGGAGGGCTTTTTTTCTCCTCAAACGTTCACACCAAAATTTCCTCTAGACAACTGATGATGAGAAGCGTTATCATTGGAGTAACAGAAATACTGAGAACGATTTTCAACGTCAATGGAGGCGACGCGAGATGAGACTGAGCGAATGCAAGGAAGGGATCAAGGCTGTTGTGAAGGATCTTTTCATGAACGAATCGATCCGCAAACGGATGATGGACTTGGGACTTCTGCCGGGCACGGAAGTGTCTGTGGTCCGCAAGGCGCCGTTCGGCGGCCCGCTGGTCGTGCAATTTCGCGGGTATCAAATCTCGTTCCGCCTGTCCGAAGCCAAACAAATCGCAATCGAAGCTTGTTAGAAAGAAGTGGGGAGCATGAAGACGATCGCCTTAGCCGGCAATCCGAACGCAGGCAAGACATCGCTGTTTAACGTACTCACCGGTACCCGCCAGTACGTCGGGAACTGGGCAGGCGTCACCGTGGAGAAGAAGGAAGGCTGGATCAAGGAACTGCCCGGCAACGTCATCGTCGACCTGCCCGGCATTTACAGTCTGTCGGCGCAGTCCTTGGAAGAGAAGCTCGCAACGGCATACTTGCTGGAGGAATCTCCCGGCGCGCTGATCAACATCGTCGACGCCTCCAACTTGGAGCGCAACTTGTATTTCACCGTTCAACTGCTCGAAATGGGCCTGCCGAGCGTCGTCGCTCTCAACATGATCGACGTCGCCGAAGGACGCGGCCTGCACATCGACGGCTCCCGCTTGGAGCAACGTCTCGGCGCACCGGTCGTCCCGATGGTCGCCCGCAAAGCCAAGGGCCACGAACGCTTGCTCGAACTGTTGAAAAACGGCCTCGACACGTCGTCCGGTCTGTTCATCCCGTATCCCGACGACATCGAAGCGGCTGTACGCGAAATCTCTCAGTTGCTCGATTCGGACGAGACGACCGCCAACCGCCGTCACAGCACGCGCTGGCTGGCGCTCTCCTGGCTTGAGGGCAACGAAACGGTGGAGCACACGATTCGCTCCGAAGTAACGCCTGAGCTGATGGGACGGATGGCGGCGGTGCGTGCAAGTTTCGTTGCGACGCAAGGCGAGAACCTCGACCAGCGCATTCGCAATGCGCGCTACGATTGGATCGGGGTGCTGCTCGCCGAGTGCGTGTCGCAAAACAACGCCGTCAACCGTTCGCTGTCCGACCGGATCGACACGTTGATTCTCAACAAGTGGCTCGGGATTCCGATCTTCCTCGCCTTCATGTACTTGGTGTTCCAAGTGACCTTCTCTTGGGTCGGGACGTCGCTTTCCGACCTCATTGATACGTTTTTCAGCGGTCCTCTGACCGACTGGGTGCAAAGCGCGTTAACGTGGCTGAACAGCCCGGACTGGTTCCGCGCGCTGGTGGTCGACGGCATTCTCGCCGGGGTCGGCGGCGTGCTCGTGTTCGTCCCGCAGATCGGCATCCTCTTCCTGTGCCTCTCGTTCCTGGAGGACTCCGGGTACATGGCGCGGGCCGCCGTGCTGATGGACCGCTTCATGTCGACGATCGGCTTGAACGGCAAAGCGTTTATCCCACTGATCTTGGGCTTTGGTTGCAACGTTCCGGCGATCATGGCGACCCGCACGCTGGAAGACCAGCGCGGGCGCATGGTCACGGCGTTTATCTCGCCGTTCATGTCGTGCTCCGCGCGTCTGTCGGTGTACTCGCTGTTTGTCTCGGCGTTTTTTGACAGCGGGAAAGCGACGATCGTGTTCCTGCTGTACTTGACCGGGATCGTCATGGCGATCGGTACCGCGTTCGTGCTCAAGAAATTCTTGTCGGACGACGAAGGCGTGTTCCTGATGGAACTGCCGCCGTACCGCGCTCCGATGTTCAAATCGCTCATGCTTAACACGTGGGACAAAGCGCGCGGCTTCGTGCGCAAAGCCGGCACGATCATCTTCGGCATGTCGGTCTTGCTCTGGTTCCTCGGCAACTTCTCGTTCTCCGGGATGTCGCCGATGGATTCCTCGTTCCTCGCGCAGATCGGGGGCTTCATCGCGCCGGTGTTTGCGCTGTTGGGCTTCGCGTCTTGGCAAGCGGGCGTCTCGCTGTTGACCGGTTTCTTGGCGAAGGAAGTCGTCGTCTCCACGATGGCGATCGCCTACGCGTCGGGCGACACCGGGTCGCTCGGCACCGTGCTGCAAGGCATGTTCACGCCCGCAGCCGCGCTTGGGTTCCTGTTCTTCGTCTTGCTGTACACCCCGTGCGTTTCCACCGTCGCCATGATGAAGCGCGAGACCGGATCGTGGAAATGGACGCTGGCGTCTGTCGCCTACAGCTTCGGCGTGGCGTGGATCGTCGCGTACGGCGTGTACCGCCTCGGCCTCGTCATTTGGTAAGCAATTCAGTAGAAAGCGGGGAGCCATATGATCTACCTCATCATCGCGGCCGTCCTCGGATTCGCCGCTTGGCAATTGGTTCAATTTGTCCGCCGCACGAAACAAGCGCGCTGCTCCTCCGGCGGTTGCGCCGGTTGCGGTCACAACGCGTCTTGCTCGGCCTCTTCGATCATCAAACTCGAAGAGCTCTAGTCCATACAGAAACAGGAAAGAGCCCGCTTTGGCCGTCGCGCCGAAGCGGGCTTTTTTGTGCTTGCCAAAAAGTGGGGAATGGAATAGGATCAAAGTAACGATCAAGAAAATTTGATCGGTCAAAAAACGTTTGATCGTGGAGGGGGACAACGGATGGAAGACCCTAAACACAGCACGTATATCGTCAAATCGTTCGACCAGTTGAAAGTTCTGTCCAACAACTTCCGGGTGAGGATTCTCAACCTCTACGACGACTGGGAGCCGCGCACGAACAAGCAGATCGCCGACGCTTTGCAACTGCCGCCGTCGAAAGTGCATTACCATGTGCGCGAGTTGGAGCGCGTGGGGCTCTTGCAGTTGGTGGAGACGCGCCAGAGCGGGGGCGTGGTGGAGAAATTCTACCTGCCGATTGCGATGTCGATTTCGATCGAGTGGGACGACGTGCAGGAGACCGCCGAAACGAAAGGGCTCAAGAAACGCGTGAAGGACGCCGCGATGGACGATTTCTGGGCGTCGTATCGGCAGGCGCATGACGAGGCGATGGAACGCCTGTACCGCCCGGCGAGCGAGCTCGAAGCGATGCCGCCGGAGCAGCGCAAGCGCTTCATGGAAAGCATCGGGTTTGCGCATCTGACAGACGAGGAGTACACGGAGTTGCGCAGCGAGATGGTGGCGCTGCTCAAGCGTTGGCAGGAAAGGGGCACGATGCGCACGGGCACGAAGTCGTACCGCCTCTTCTGGACGATGTTTGAAGACGTGACGAACGGGAAGTAGCAGCAAATGGCAAGTCACACGGGGGAGGGTGTTCGGGATGGTGGCTTTTTTGAAAGGGAATCCGCGGTTTTTGCGATATTGGATCTCGACGTGGGGCTCGGAGATCGGCGACTGGATTCGCAACATGGTGATGATGTTTATCGTGTTGGATTTGTCGGGCGGGTCGTCGGTGGCGTTTTCGATCAATATGTTTTGTGAGTTTGCGCCGGTGTTTCTGTTCGGGTTTGTGGTCGGGGTGTTTGCCGACCGATGGCGCAAGAAGCGGACGATCCTCGGCGCGATCTTGTTTCGCGTCGTGATGATGGCGCTGTTGATCGCGGCGATCGTGTGGCAGTCGCTGGTGATGATCTATGTGATCTCGTTTGTGTCGGCGGTGGGCACGCTGTTTTTCCGGGCAGCGGCGCCGGCGTTTACGATTTTGTTCGTGCCGCAGGAAGACCGCAAGACGGCGGCGAGTCTGCGCCAGATGTCGATGAGCACGATGCTTTTGATCGGCTCGCCGATTGCGACGCTTCTGTACTTGAAGATCGGCGCGGCGTGGTCGCTTGGGATCACGGCGGCGTTGTATGGGCTGACTTGGCTGTTGGTGCAGAGCGTGAAAGTGGAAGAGACGCTGGAGCAGGGGAAAAGTCAGAAGAGTTTGGCGGGAGTTTGGAGCGAGATGGTGGAGGGCTTCCGGTATTCTTGGGACAGCCGCGTACTGCGTCCGTTGATGGTGTCGACCGTGTTGTTCGGGTTTGGTGCCGGGTTGATCACGGTGTTGGAGATTTTCATCACGACGGATTTCCTCGGGCTGCCGAAGGAAATGATGGGCGCGCTCGTCACCGTTCAGGGAATCGGCATGCTTCTCGCTTCCCTGTTCATGCCCAAAATCAAGCTGTCGATGCAGCGCTTCGTCTCGTGGGGGATGGTGATCATGGGACTCGGGCTTGGCGGGATGGTGGCGTACCCGAGCCTGTACGCGACGGCGGCGGCGTTGCTCGTGTTCTCGTTGGGACAAATTGGGCTGAACATCGGGATGGCGACGCTGATGCAGACGCGGGTGAAATTCGAGTACCAAGGACGCTCCATGATGACGATCAACACGATTGCCAACGGGTTCCAAGTGCTCGCGATGTTTAGCGCGGGTTGGCTGAACGACTTCTTCACCGTGCAACCGGTCGTCGCGGCGGGAGGCCTGCTCATGGCGTTCGGCGGCGTCGTCTGCGCCATGATGTTTAGAGCGGATGTGGAGACGCCGGAGGCGGCGAATCAGGCTTCGTGAGTTTGCATGCACCCCCGGTCGGCTGGAAACAGTAGGCAGGGGGTGTTTTTTATGAAGAGATGGGTAGCGGCGTTGTTGATGGCGGCGTTGCTTTGGCCGCAGACCTCTTCTGCGGAAAAAAAGGAACCGGCACTGAAAGCTGCGTTTATCCGCGCGGGCAATCTGTGGGTGAAAAGCGGCGGGGTGGAGACGCAATTGACGCAGGACGGCGACGACTCGACGCCGGTATGGTCGCATGACGGGCGGTGGATTGCGTATTCGCGCAAGGATCAACTCTGCGCGTACGACCTGCACGCGAAAAAATCATACCGCGTCGGCAACCTCGGGCATGATCTCCAATGGTCGCCCAAGGAAAACATACTCGCTTTCAACGACGACGGCGTGCTCGATGTGAACGATCTGCGCTCCGGTCAGCCGAAAGGGGTTGCGAACGTGGCGCTGGGAGTGGGGAATTCCTCATGGTTCCCGGACGGCGGGGGTTTTCTGGTCTCGTCCAACGCGCACTTGCTGCCGAGCGGCTGGACGCAGCCGAGTTTGTACCGCATCCCGCTTGCGTTTCAAGTGCAGCCGCAGAATGCCCAGCACCTGTTTGATGTGCCCGGCAAGTTAAAAACGCACGGCCTGCCGCAATTGGCGGTCGGCACGTCGGGGTTCAAGTGGTCGCCGGACGGCGAGTGGATCGCGTTCATCGCCAACCCCACCGCGTCGTGGTCGATGGATCAGAACACGCTCTGCGTGGTTTCGCGTGACTTCAAGACGTTCCATCCGCTGGGCATCATCCTCAACAAGGAACAGTGGTTCCAATGGGCGCCGCCGGACCCCGCAGAGCCGACCACCAGCCGCCTTGGCTTTCTCTCGGGCGAGGGCCGCCTCGTCCTCGCCTCTCCGAAAAAACTGCAAGTCCGCGACCTGCCTGCCGTCCCGCGCTGGCAACTCACGCCGGATCAGCAATCGGAGACGGCGTTTACGTGGCATTCACGGGATCACATCATCGTCGCCCGCGTCCCGCAGACCCAGTGGGAGCAAGACCCGGCGAAGCGTCCGTTGCCAAAGCTCTATGAAGTGAACCTGCAAAACGGCAGTCAAAAACAACTCACGTCGCCGCCGCCCAAGTTCGGGGATGTGAACCCGCAGTTCCTGCCGCATGCGGGGAAGTTGACGTGGGTGCGCGCGTCCCGCGAGTGGGCGGATGTGTTTGTGGAGAATGGAGTGTGGATTGCGGGGCTGGCAAACCCGCCGGAGTACTACGACCAAGGAGATTGGTCGGAGGTGCTGGCGTGGTACGACCCGGCGTAAAAAACGTGCTGGTGGAGCCCCGCATGGGAACTTGCGGGAGGGCTTTGCACGAGGACGACCCGCTCGCAATAAAAATCCGACCCCTCAACGGAGGCCGGATTTTTTCTTACGCGCGTTTTGGAGGGCGGCGGTCTTCGCGCCAGTCCCCGCCCTTGATCTTGCCGACCGACGTCATCAGGATCGAGAGGTGTCGACACCGTCAAGGCCGAGGAACTCGTTCATCTCGTCGTCAAACCAGTGCCCCATCGAGACCGACCCGAGCCCCAGTCCATGCGCGGCGAGATGCAAGCCGTGCGCGACGTGCCCGACGTCCCAGAAGATGCAGCGGTACGTCCGCTCGTGATACTTCCAGCGCTGGCGGTCGGTCATCGCCGTCCAGACGAAATTCACCGCCGCCGCGCCTGCGGCTTGCTGATTGTGCGTGACGGTGTGCGCAAACTCGCGCAAGTCGCCAAACTTCAGCCCCTCCAGCACCCAATCGCGCACGTTCAAATGATACAGCCCCGGCTCCAACCCTTCGACGTTGTGCACGAGCAGGTACGTTTCAATCGGATACAGCGCACCCGCCGACGAGTCGGTGCGAATTTGATAGTCGCCCGTTCCGTCCGCAACCCCTCATTCGCTCAGAGTTTCGAAGATTTCGTGAAACGGAAATTTGGTGTATGCTAGGAGCATCATCAGGTTCCAAGAAGGGGGATTTCTCACCATGCAAACCGTGACCAAGCCGCTTTCCGCACCCGGAACGGCTCCGTCGGCGGCACCCACTGTGTACCGCATCTTGCTCGCGATCTCCCTCGTGCATCTGCTCAACGATGCGATGCAGGCGGTCGTTCCCGCGCTGTACCCGATTTTGGAAAAATCGATGGCGCTCAATTACACGCAAGTCGGTCTGATTTCGTTTTTCTTCAACATGACCTCATCGATCATGCAACCGGGCGTCGGCTTCTTCACCGACAAACGCCCGTCGCCGTTTTTGCTCCCGCTCGGGATGCTCGCGTCGATGGCGGGGATGGTCGGGTTGGCGGTCGCTCCGAGCTTCGGCTGGGTGCTGTTCGCCGCGATGTTTGTGGGCTTAGGCTCGGCTGTGTTCCATCCGGAGGGCTCCCGCGTCGCGCACATGGCGGCCGGCGCGCGCAAAGGGTTTGCGCAGTCGATCTACCAAGTCGGCGGCAACACCGGGCAATCGCTCGCTCCGCTGATGACGGCGTTGATTTTCGTTCCGCTCGGCCAGCCGGGCGCGGCATGGTTTACGCTGCTGGCGGGGCTCGCGATCTTCGTGCTGTTTAACGTCTCGAAGTGGTACCGCCTGCAACTCGCCACCGGCGCCGTTGCCAAAAAAGGCAAGAAAGCCGTCTCCGAAATTCAAGTCAAAAACGTCAAGTTCGCCATCGCCCTGCTCGTCCTCATCGTGTTCGCCCGCTCGTGGTACTCGTCGGCGATCTCGAACTTCTACCAGTTCTTCCTCATGGAGAAATTCCATCTCGAAATCGCCGGCGTCCAGAAGTTTGTGTTTCTGTTCATGCTGGCGGGAGCGGTCGGCACGTTCTTCGGCGGGCCGCTCGCAGACCGCTTCGGTAAATGGCGCGTGATTCTGTTCTCGCTGGTCGGCGCGGCTCCGTTTGCGGTCGTCCTCCCGCATGTCAGCCTGTTCTGGGCGTACCCGCTCTTGCTGTGCATGGGCGCGATTCTGTCGTCGTCGTTCTCCGTGACGGTCGTGTACGCGCAAGAGCTGATTCCGGGCGCCGTCGGGTTGGTGTCCGGCTTGATCACCGGCCTCGCGTTTGGCATGGGGGCGATCGGGGCGGTCGCGCTCGGCAAGTTTGCCGACATCTACGGCCTCTCCACGCTGATGACGGTGTGCTCCGTGCTGCCGCTCTTGGGCTTGCTTACGTTCCTCTTGCCCAAGGACGAGAAATCGAAAAAAAGAACCAGCCTCGCGTGAGGCTGGTTTTTTTCTGGAATCTCTTAGACGGTTAGCTGATACGCATCGCGCGCCATGATCAGCTCTTCGTTGGTCGGGATCACGAGCACCTTCACCGGGGAGTAGCGGCTGGAGATCAGGCGCTCGCCGTGGCCGTCCCAGTTTTGCGACGGGTCGAGGAAGATCCCCGCATACTCCAAGCCTTGGCAGATCCGCTCGCGCAGCTTCGCGGAATTCTCGCCGATGCCCGCGGTGAACACGATCGCGTCCGCCCCGTTCAGACGGGCGAGCGACAGGCCGATGTACTTGTGCAATTTCGCGACGAACAAATCCAGCGCGAGTTGGGCGCGTTCATGCCCTTGCTCCGCGTGCTCCAGCAGCGTCCGCACATCGTTGGAGACGCCGGAAACGCCGAGCAAACCGCTTTTGTGATTCAGCATGTCGAGCACTTCGGCGGTCGTCATGCCCTCCAGTTCTTCCACATGCGGGATGATACCGGGGTCGATGTTGCCGGAACGGGTCCCCATTGTGACACCAGCCAGGGGTGTCAGACCCATCGACGTATCGTACGATTGACCGTTGCGCACGGCGGTCACGGAGACGCCGTTGCCGATGTGGCACGAGATGATGCGCAGCTTGTCGCGCGGGATGTCGAGCAGTTGCTCGGCGCGTTCGACGACATAACGGTGAGACGAACCGTGGAAGCCGTATTTGCGGATGCGGTGTTTTTCGTAGAGCTCGTACGGAATCGCATAGAGGTACGAACTTGGCGGCATCGTCTGGTGGAACGAGGTGTCGAACACGGCGACGTGCGGCACATCGGGGAGGCGGCGCAAGGATTCGCGCACGCCCGCCAGGTTGATCGGGTTGTGCAGCGGCGCCAAGTGCGACACGCTCTCGATCTTCGCCAGCGCGTCTTCCGTGAGGCGCACCGAAGTTTGAAACAGGTCTGCCCCATGAACGATGCGGTGTGCAACCGCGTCGATTCCGCCCTCTACTCCTGCAAAAATCGCTGTAAAGACCTCTTCCAACGATTCGTATTGCGCCCGCTCCAGATTGCCTTCTGCAAGGATGACTTCGTCCGGCATCTGGTACAGTTTGTACTTCACCGACGAACTGCCGCAGTTGACGACGAGCACGCGTTGCGGTTTGAAGGTGCGCAGTTCGTGGAACGCATCGACGTGGACGACTTGGACGAGGTCGCCGTTTCGCAGACCGGCTGCGTTGGCTTCATCGGTGTCGATGTGAAACTCGAGGCGGTATTGCGGATGCACGCGGCAGAGCACGTTTTCCAAAATCACGGAGCGCTCGCCAAACGTTTTCACCGCGACGAGCTGTTTGTCTTGGACGCCCAATTCCGCCGCATCGTCTGGATGCAGGTGAATGTGGCGAAACGGCAAGATGACGCCCGACTCCAGTTCGACCGTACCTTTGGGACCGATGATCCGCACCCCCGGCGTTTCGCGGAGATCGCCGGAGTCGCGCACCGGGGGCGTAACCCCCAGCACGAAACAATCGGTTTTGGAAACTTCCACTTGCGAGTAGGAACGCACCGGCCCGAGCACCCGCACATTTTGGATCGTGCCTTTGGGACCTTGGAGGGTGACGGTCTCTTCGCAAGCGAATTGGCCGGGCTGGCGCAGGTCTTTCCACTTTTTGAAAGAGTAGTCGCGGCCGAACAGAATGTCGGCGTGCGCTTGGGTGAGGTGCACGTGGCGGTTCGAGACGCCTGCAGGGACACGCATGGTTCAGTACCTCGCTTTGATTAGTTGAGCATTATTTCTAGTTGAGCATTTCGAGCAGGTCTTGATGTGCTTCTCCGATCAGCTTCAAGCCGAATTTCTCTTGCAGGACGGCGAGCACTCCCGGCGAGATGAAGTCCGGCGCTTTCGGACCGATGCGGATGTCGGTGATGCCCAGCGAGAAGAGGCCGAGCAGAATGGCGACCGCTTTTTGTTCAAACCAAGAAAGCACGATGGAGACCGGCAGATCTTTGACTTCGCAGCCGAGCGCGTCGGCGAGCGCCATCGCGATTTTGACGGTGGAAATCGAGTTGTTGCATTGGCCGAGGTCGATGTAGCGCGGAATGCCGTCGATCGTGCCGTACTCCACGTCGTTGAAGCGGAATTTTCCGCACGAGGTGGTCAGGATGACGCAGTCGTCCGGAATCGAGGTCGCCAGTTCGCGGTAGTATTCGCCGCCCTTGCCCGGTGCGTCGCAGCCTGCGATGACGAAAAAGCGCTTGATCTTGCCCGCTTTGACCGCGTCGAGAATTTCCGGCGCGATGTTGATGACGGTGTCGTGGTGGAAGCCGGTGAGCAGGGATTCACCGGATTCGATGTACGCTGCCGGCAGTTCCAGCGCGCGCTCGATCAGCGGGGTGAAGTCCAAGTTTTCGATCTTCTGCACGCCTTCAAGGCCCGCTACATCCAGCGAGAACATGCGGTCGGCATAGGTGCCGCGAATCGGCATGACGCAGTTGGTGGTCGCGAGAATCGCGCCGGGGAACTTCTCGAACAGCTGGCGTTGGTCGTACCAAGCTTTGCCGACGTTGCCCTTCAGGTGCGCGAATTTCTTGAGCGCCGGGTAGCCGTGCGCCGGGAGCATCTCGGAGTGGGTGTAGACGTTGATGCCCTTGCCCTCGGTTTGGATCAACAGTTCTTCGAGCGCATGCAAGTTGTGGCCGGTGACGACGATCGACTTGCCTTCAATTTTATTTTGCGACACGCGAATCGGTTCCGGCACGCCGAAGTGCGAGGTGTGCGCGTTGTCGAGGACTTCCATGATGCGGATCGCCGATTGGCCGACTTTCATCGCCATGTCGAGGTGTTCTTGCAGGTTGAAGTTCGAGTTGGTCAAGGTCATGTAGAGCGCTTCGTGCGTGGTCGCGTCGACGAACGGGTCGCTGCAGCCGAGTTGGCGGGCGTGCATCGCATACGCCGCGATGCCTTTGAGGCCGAACACGAGAGTGTCTTGCAAAGACGCGATCTCTTCGTTTTTGCCGCAGACGCCGATGACTTTGCAACCGCCGGACGGGGTTTGCTCGCATTGATGACAGAACATATAGGGTTCCTCCTCAGGGGGGGGTGAAATGCGGTGCGCTTTCGATGTCCTCAGTATAGAAGCTCGAAATGCGAACCGAAATCGGGGGAACTCCCCATGTTGCGCGGGAAAACCCCTGATCCCCTGAGCGGGAAAAAAAGACCGCATCCTCGAAAAAACTAGGCGCGGTCGCGTTGCAACAGTTGAGATAATGTTGTGGTGCCAAAGCGCGCGCCAAGCGTTTCCAGCGCCTGAGGCGGAATCTCGCCGCCGGCTTCGATCGTCTGCCATTGCTCCAAAGACAGGCCCAGTTCCGCCGCAAAATCCTCTTGGCCGAGGCCGAGCTCGCGGCGCAGCAAATTGAGCGTCAACGCCAGCCACGCATGCTCCGGCAAGAAGCCGCCCTGTTGAAGCAACTCATAATACGAGACGCCGTAGGGACGGGAGAGCTTTTGCAAAGTGTCGGGCGAGGGCGCGCGCTTCTCGTTCTCCAGAAGCGAGATAAACGTGTCGGATACGCCGCACATCTCTTCGACTTTGCGGGTGGACAATCCGTTCGCTTCTCGACGCGACTTCAGAAATTCTCCAAGTGTCAAAAGTTTCACCTCGTTGAAATGTTGCAATCTATTGCTGGTGCTAAGTTTTGCTTGCAAGATGATATGGAAATTATATCGTTGGTAAGGGGATTCTATCAACTACAATCTACAGCTTTTAAGTGATTGCGAGCGTAAGCGAAACCGTGTTAGACTGCTTACAACGGTAGATTTCAGGCACGGGAAGGTGGTATACATGATCATCAAAGCGAAGGATCCGGAGTTTGCAAACGCGCGCATCCGGGCGGGTTTCTCGCAGCGGAAGTTGGCTCGCGAGGCGGGTTTAAGTTCGCCGTTCATTTCACAATTGGAGAACGGAAACCGCAATGTCGGCCCTGAAGCGGCGAAAAAAATCTGCGAGGCGTTGAACGTATCGTTTGAAAAAATTTTTGTATTGGAGAAACGCTGACATAAAAGTTTAAAAAACCGCGCGCCCGACCAGCCGCGTGCAAGTCACCCGCATTGACACGGCTCAGCTTCCGTTCACAAAACATCTCCAGCTTTTGGATGCCGGAGGTGTTTTTTTTTCGTCACAAAATCTATATAATTTGCTTTGGTACGTATTTTTTTTCGCACTTCATATTAGAAAAGGTTCTGAGAACATGTTCAAAAAACTTCTTGCGAAAACCCTCGATCATCTTGGGATCACGTTTTTGTTCAGTGAGAGAAGCAAAGTTTTTCATTACAAACCGAGCGTCGGCTTCCCAAGCGACGATTTCGAGGCGTTTTATCAGGCGCCGGAGGTGCCGGAGGTGCGGATGAGTCCGCAAATGAATCGGCCGGACGGCTATGAGTTCGGCCGATTTGAGTTTGAAAGCCCGTTGCTCTCCACGCATCCGGAGAACGACGGCGCGCGCGGCGAGTACTACATTCGCCACGACCAAAAACCCGCCGGGCGGGTTAATGTCGTCATCGTGCACGGCTGGCGCATGGAGCACCTCCAGCGCGTGCATAAGATGTTCACCAAGACGTTTCAGAAAGCGGGCTACGATCTGTATTTCCCGACGGTGCCGTATCATTTTGACCGGGCGTTGCCGGGGTCGTACAGCGGGGAATACTTGGTCACCGCCGACCTCGATCATTCCCTGCAATCGCTGCGTCAAACGACGGCGGAAATTCGCGCGCTGATCCGTTGGATCAAGCAAGCGCGCGGCGGCAAAGTGGTCGTGATCGGCGTTTCGATGGGCGGGTATTTCTCCAACATGATGGCGCTGTGCGAGGAAGAGGCCGACTATGTGATTTCCGTCATGTACGGCAATTCGCTCGTGCACGCGATCTGGCACACGCGCATCGGCAGGCACATCCGAGCCGACTTGGAGCAGGGCGGAATGACGCTGCCGGAGCTTGAAGATCGCTTGCGGATGACCGAGCCGTCGCGCTGGCAGCCCAAAGTGCCCAAGGAGAACATCCTCTTCCTGCACGGCCTCTACGACGTGTATATCCCGCCGCGGGACACCAATCCGCTCTGGGAAGCGTGGGGGCGGCCGGACCGCGTGCTCTATCCGTGCGGGCATGCCGGCATCGTGCTCTACCGCCGCCAGATGGCGCGGGACGTCCTGCACTGGCTGCAGGAGAAATTTCAGAACGAGCCGGAGCCGGTTCGGGTTCTCCAAGAAGCGGCGGCTGTCGGCAAGTTCTTGTAAAAAACGCGCATCACCGCACCAACGGAAACTAGGCATCGGAAAGAAGGGACGCAGGTTGAGAGCGATCTTGTTGGGGCTGTTGGCATCGTTTTTTTTCGCGTTTACGTTTGTGCTCAACCGAGCGATGGACTTGGGCGGCGGCAGTTGGGTGTGGAGCGCGTCGCTTCGTTATCTGTTCATGGCGCCGATGATGATCGCGCTGGTCGCCGTGCGCTCGGAGCTCAAACCGGTTTGGCGGGCGCTTCGCGCGCAACCGGGCGTCTGGCTTGGCTGGAGTTTCGTCGGCTTCGTGCTGTTTTACGCGCCGATCACGTTTGCGTCGGCGTTCGGCCCCGGCTGGCTGGTCGCGTCGACGTGGCAGATCACGATCGTTTGCGGCTCGCTCCTGGCGCCGTTGTTTCGCCAGCGCATCCCGCTTGCGGGGCTTTTGATGTCTTGCATCATCTTGATCGGCGTCGGGCTGATCCAAGCGGAACACGCGGGAAGCATCACGGCAAGCGACGCATGGCAAGGCATCGTGCCGGTCGTCGTGGCGGCGTTCGCTTATCCGCTTGGCAACCGCAAGATGATGGGCGTCGTCGCCGGACGGCTCGATGCGTACCAGCGGGTGCTCGGGATGACGCTGGCGTCGCTGCCGTTTTGGATCTTGCTCGCCGTGTACGGACTGTGGGCGGACGGCTTGCCGAGCCTCGCGCAGACCGGGCAGTCGGCGTTGGTCGCGTTCACGTCCGGGGTGCTGGCGACGGTGATTTTTTTTGGCGCGACCGATCTCGTGCGCCGCGATCCGGCGAAATTGGCGGCTGTGGAAGCGACGCAAGCGGGCGAAGTGGTGTTTACGGTGCTCGGCGAGATGGTGCTGCTCTCGTCCGCGAGCCCGTCGTTGCTCTCTTGGATCGGCATGGCGGTCGTCATGATCGGCATGGTCTTGCACAGCTATGTCTCTCAACCTAAAACTCCGAAACAAACAGAAAAAGCCTCGGCCGCATGAGTTCCAGTGTGCGGGCGGGGCTTTTTTTCTACGTTCTACAGTTCGGCGATGCAAGCGGGCACTTCGTTGCGCACGTTGCCGACCATCGCGTCAACAGGATAGGTGAACATCTCGTCTGCGGAATAGGGGACGAGGAGCGACGTGAGCAAGTCGGGGTCGAAATGCTCGCGGTCGAGCCACAGCTCTTCGTCTTCCCGCCGCAAAATCACCGGCATGCGGTCGTGGATGCCGGATACCAGCGGGTTCGGCTTCGTCGTCAAGATCGTGCAGGTGTGCAGCTTCTCGCCCTCCGGCGACGTCCACGTGTCGTACAGCCCCGCCATCGAGAAGATCTCGCGGTTCTTCAAGAGAATCCGCATCGGCTGTTTGGTCTTGCTCCCCGCCGACTTCTGCCATTCGTAAAACCCGTCCGCCGGGATCAAGCAGCGCTTGCGTTGAAACGAGGTTTTGAACGCGGGCTTCTCCGCAACCGTTTCCGATTTGGCGTTGATCGTTTTGTACCCGATGCTCACGTCCTTCGCCCAAGACGGCACCAACCCCCACTTCAACTGCCCGATCCGGTTCTTCCCCTCATGCCGGATCACGGCGGTGATGTTCTGCCCCGGCGCGATGTTGTATCGCGGGATGTAGTCAAACGGGAGATCGTCGACCTCAAAGCGCATCTTGAGTTGGTCTTCCGTCACCGTCAGCGTAAATCGTCCGCACATCTTCGAACCCCTCCTCTTGCCCCTCAGTATACCAAAACCCAATCTTAGAAAAAAAAGACCCTGCTGCCACGGGTCTTTATCTCAGGAGCTTTCTCCTCGGTGTTTCAACGCGATGTCGACGAGTTGCCGCAGAGCGGTTTGTTCCTCGTCCGCCAGTTTGTCAGGCGTTGCGTCGAGAGCCAGCTTCTCTTGCAGGCGGAGCAAGAGGGCGCGGTCGATCTGTTGAAAGTCCCGCGCAGGAGGCGTAGGGTTCTCGGTCAGTCCAAACAGGTAGTCGATGGAGATGTCAAAGACGGTGGCCAACTGCAGGATGGATTGCGGCGGCAGTTTCCGTCGTCCGGTTTCGTAATGGGAATAGGCTTCACGTTTTACGTCAAGTAATTTCGCCATGTCATGCTGTTTCAGTTTGCGCGACTCGCGCAATTGTTTCAATTTTGCGCCCAACATCTGGGGGAGCACCTCCTTCATGTTCATTATAGATACTAAAAGTATCGGTTCATAGGCTTTCTGCAACTTTTTGCCTTTACGCTACAGTACGTATCCCTTAGTATGAAGATATCACAGACAGGGATACGAAGTGTATTGCGAGGGATGCCGGTTGAAACGATATCCGCTGATTGCCGCTCGTGTGGCGTTAGACAAAACACAAGCCCAAGTGGCGAAAGACCTGTGTCTCTCCGAAGTCTATGTCCGAAAGATCGAAGCAGGGGACAAAAAGCCCGGACGCGAGACGATCATCAGGTTCGCCCGCTACTACCAGCGGCCCGCCCATGAGTTGTTTCCCGATATATTTCGGGACTTTTAATCTTTCTTATTCTAACAAATTCAGGGCAAGAATGTGAGAGGGGTTTTGCGGAATGATGAGTTATTTTGAAATTCACCCGATACCCCTTTTACGCGTTGCAAGCATTGTTTGTAGGATAACTTTTTGTTGATGAAACTGCAATCGGTGTTTATAGAGAGAGTCCCGCTTCGGGGGCTTTTTTTTTGCACGTCTTCATCATTCATTCATAGAATTTTGGTAGGATATAAAGAGCGGACCACGCGAGAGAGGAGTGTTGGACATGAAACGGATGACGGAACTGATGCGCCATGGAGACATCGTGACGTTTTTCTGGTTGAATCGAGCTTGGAAGAACCAATGGCTGGACCGTGTCATGCCGTGGATCACCCATTTGGGCGGCGCGGTGTGGTGTGTGTTGTTGTCGGTGATTTTTTTGGCGCAACGAGATCATGAGTGGCGTCAGGCGGGGATCAACCTCGCGCTGGCTCTGGGCATCTCGCATGCGGTCGTCGCGTTTTGCAAAAAAATCATGCCCCGCACCCGTCCCTACCTCGCGCTGGACAACGTCGCGATCGGGCCGAAAGTCTGGAAGGACGCCTCGTTTCCGTCCGGGCACACCACCGCCGTTTTTTCGGTGGCGACCGTATTGGGCAGCGCGCTGCCGGGCGCATCCTTGCTGTTTTACGCGCTGGCGATCTTGGTCGGGTCGTCGCGTGTGTATCTGGGGCAACATTATCCGTCTGATGTGGTGATGGGCGCGATCATTGGATCGGTGACCGCCACGTTTCTTGTATAGAGGATTTGGAGACGCAACAATGGAAGATCCAACTTGGGAAACGACGCAGCTCCGCGTGGAGAGGCGTCGTTTTTTGGCAGTGATGGACACCGCTTCACTGACGTACTATAGTTAAAGTGACAGTGAAAATGACAGAATAAAAGACAGAATACTGAAAACACTCTCAAACTTCGCTTTGGTGAAGGAGGAGGAACCCGTATGCAACGGAGTGGAGATGAACACAACAAAAGAGAAGAGACAGAAGCGTTGTTCGAGGAAAGCCGGGGAAGCGACAGCGAATCGGCGCTGCGCCGGGACATTCGGATTCTCGGCAATTTGTTAGGCGATGTGATCGTGTCGCAGTGCGGGCCGGAAATTTTTGACGAAGTGGAAAAAGTACGCGCCGCCGCCAAGGATCTGCGCAAACTCGGGACGGAAGCGTGCCGGGAGAAGTTTCGCAAGACGATCCGCGAAATTCCGGCACAGCATCGGCAGGAAGTGATTCGGGCGTTTGCGCTGTACTTTCAATTGGTCAACCTCGCCGAGCAGTCGCACCGGATTCGCCGCAAGCGCGAGTACGAGCGCTCGACCGGTTCGCGTCCGCAGCGCGGGTCGTTGCTCAGCGCGTTCGCCAAGATCAAGCGCGCGGGGATGGAGGCGCCGGAGTTGCAGTCGCTGATCCATCAACTCGGCGTGGAATTGGTGTTGACGGCGCATCCGACGGAAGCGATGCGCCGGACGGTGCTCGACAAGCATCAAAGCATGGCGTTGATTTTGGAGAAGTTCGACGACCCGTCGGTGACGTCGCGCGAGATGAAAGCGTACACGCGGGAGTTGAAAGCGGAGATCGTCTCCCTGTGGCAGACGCGCAACGTGCGCAAGGAGCGCTTGACGGTGCTCGATGAAGTGCGCAACGGGCTGTATTTCCTCGACGAAGTGCTGTTCGACGTGCTGCCGGCGATTCACATGGAGATGGAGGAGCAGTTGCAGGCGCTCTATCCGGAGCAGGAGTGGGAAGTGCCGACGTTCTTGCGCTTCGGCTCGTGGATGGGCGGCGACCGCGACGGGAATCCGTACGTGACGGCGGAGTTGACGATGCAGACGCTGGTGTTGCACTTTGACTTGGCGATGCGCAAGTACGAAGCGGAAATCCTGGCGCTGGGGCAGGATTTGAGCCAGTCGTTTGAGCGCACGGGAGCGAGTGCGGAGTTGATGGAGTCGCTGGAGTTGCCGAGCGACTGCGTGCCGGATGAACCGTACCGCGCCAAGGTCGACCAGATTCTCGCCCGTTTGCAGGCGACGAAAGCGCGGTATCACGGAGAAGTTGTGCTTGGCGGGATCACGTCTTACAGCGGACCGGCGGAGTTTTTGGCGGACGTGCGGCTGTTGGAGCGCTCGCTGCTCACCCATAAGGGGCAGGAGATCGCCGAAGTGAAAGTCAAGCCGTTGATCCGCCAGATTGAGCTGTTCGGCTTCCACATGGCGACGCTCGACATCCGCCAGCACAGCGAAGTGCATGAAGCGGCGCTTGAAGAGCTGTTCCGACGTGCCCGCTTGGGCGGGTATGCGGATTGCACGGAGGAAGAAAAAATTACGCGGTTAAGCGGCTTGCTGGAAGACCGCCGACCGTTGGTTTCGCCGCACGTGGAATTGGGAGCGGGAACGCAAGAGACGCTCGATGTGTTTCACGCGGTGCGTCGGGGTCAGCAGTTGTTCGGGGCGGATTGCATCCAGAACTACCTGATTTCGATGTCGCAGGGTGTGAGCGACTTGTTGGAAGTGCTGTTGCTCGCCAAGGAAGCGGGCTTGTTCCAATGGCGCGAGGACGGGACGGTGGCGAGCGGGCTGAACATCGTGCCGCTGTTTGAGACGATTGAAGACTTGCGGGCGGCGCCGGAGATCGTCGACGTGCTGTTTGCCAATCCGGTGTACCGCGCGCAGGTGCAGGCGCGGGGCGATTTGCAAGAGATCATGCTGGGCTACTCCGACAGCAATAAGGACGGCGGGTATCTCACGTCAAACTGGGAGCTCTACAAGTCGCAAAAAGCGATCCATCGCGTCGCCGAGCGCTACGGCGTGAAGTTGAAATTCTTCCACGGGCGCGGGGGGGCGTTGGGCCGCGGGGGCGGGCCGATCGAGCGAAGCATCCTCGCCCAGCCGCCGGAAGCGATGCAGGGGAAAGTCAAGATCACGGAGCAGGGCGAAGTCATTTCGCAGCGCTATTCGCATCCGGGGATTGCGATGCGGTCGTTGGAATCGGCGGTGTCGTCGGTGTTGCTGGCGTCGTTGAACGTGCAGACGGCGTACATGCAAGATACGGAGCGGCGTTGGTCGGAGATGATGGAAGAGCTGTCGCAAGCGTCGTTTGAAGCGTATCAGAACTTTGTGTACCGCAATGAGGATTTCTTGCCGTATTTCCACCAGGCGACGCCGATCGATGTCATCGGCGAGTTGAACTTGGGCTCGCGTCCGGCGAAGCGGCGGAACTCGCTGCGCATTCAAGATTTGCGGGCGATTCCGTGGGTGTTCTCGTGGACGCAGAACCGGCACTTGCTGCCGGCGTGGTTCGGGTTTGGGAAAGCGATGTCGTCGGAGTTGAAGCGCAATCCGGAGTCGCTCCGGGAGTTCCGGCGGATGTATCAGTTCTGGCCGTTCTTCCAAGCGATGATCGACAACATCCAGATGGCGCTCGCCAAAGCGGACATGTTGATCGCCGCCGAGTATGTGCGGTTGGTGGAGGATCAGGAGTTGGCGGAGCGGGTGTTTGGGAAGATTCAAGAGGAGTACGAGCGCACGAAGCGCGTCGTGCTGGAGATCACGGGCGAGCAAGGCATTCTCGCCAACGCGCCGGTGATCCAAGAATCGATCCGCCTGCGCAATCCGTACGTGGACCCGCTCTCGTACCTCCAAGTGCTCCTGCTCGAAGAACTCCGTCAAACCCGCCGCGAAGACGGCGATGCGGCAGGCGACATCGACGATGTGCTCCTGACGATCAACGGAATCTCGTCGGGGTTGAGGAATACGGGTTGATCGCATTTTATCAATAGAATAGAAAAAAGACCTGCACACCTCTGCGTGCAGGTCTTTTTTACAAGTAAAAAACTACGCCACCGCACCCTTGCTTTTCAGCAGGTCGGCCACGGCAGTGTGGCCTTCTTCCAGAGCGTAGGCGAGCGGGGTCTTGTCTTGGTTGTTCTTGGCATTGAGTTCGACGCCCCGTGCCAGCAGCATCTCGATGATCTCCAAGTCGCCGTTCTGCGCGGCGAGGTGCAGCGGGGTCCAGCCCGGTTCGGAGGGCGTGTTCAGCTCTGCGCCCGACTCGATCAGCAGGCGCGCCACGTCCGTCCGACGCCCGGCAACTGCGGCGTGCAGCGGTTGGTTGCCCATCTCGTTCGTGGAAAAAATCCGGTGGTCCGCCCCGTTCGCCAGCAGAACTTCCGCCGTCTCCCGGTGCCCGAAAAACGCCGCCAGATGCAGCGCCGTCCACCCGTCATGGCTCAAGTTGTTGATCGCCGTCGGGTCCGCTTCCACCAATTCGCGGACGCGTTGGGTGTTGCCCGTTGCAGATGCTTCGTACATCGTCAGCTCAGCTCCTCGTGACAGTAAGAGTGTCGTGATGTCCTTCGCCCCGTAGTAGACCGACATCAAAACCGGCGAATCTTCCCGCTCGCTCGGGGCGTTTGCGAGCGAGGAATCGGCGGCGAGCAGCTCTTGCACGCGCTTGATGTCCCGCGTCTTGACCGCATCCAACATCTCGCGCTTGATCCGCTGGAGGTTGTCCGCCAACTCGCGCGCTTGCCGAATCAAGTCCTCCGCCGACTGAATCCCCATCGTGATCAATTGCGCCGCCGCTTCCGAACGGCTCGCCGACAAACCCGCTTGCACCAGCAAATCGATCACCGCAATCGACGTATCATCCAGTCGCACGGAGATAACGTTGGTGCGGGCTTGTGCAGCGGGGTCTTTTTTTACCATGTGTCTCCCCTTGCGTGATTACGACGTAATTTCAATTACGTTCTCTACGTTATCGGAAAATTTCACCATTGTCAAGAAAAAGGGATTTCCTCCCTCACTCTTGAATGCTTATAACAACACAAAGGAGGAATCGGACTTGCTGTTTCGCTGCACGTTACAGGAAGGCGTCGAATTGCGCCTCGTCGAAGAACAAGACGCCCAAGAACTTTTCGAACTGACCGACCGCAACCGCGCTCACTTGCGCGAATGGTTGCCGTTTGTCGACAACACCCGGACGACGTTCGACTCGCTGTCGTTCATCAAGATGGGACGCCGCCAAATCTCTGACAACCAAGGCGGTCAGTTCGTGATCCTCGTGGACGACAAGATCGCCGGCTGCGTCGGCTTCCACGGCATCGACTGGAACAACCGCTCCACGTCGATCGGCTACTGGCTCGCCCAAGAATACACCGGCCGCGGGCTGATGACGTTGGCGACGGAAGCGCTTTGCAAGCTGGCGTTTGAAAACTACAACCTCAACCGCGTGGAAATCCGCGTCGCGACGGAGAACTACAAAAGCCAAGCGATCCCCGAGCGCCTCGGCTTCACCCGCGAAGGCGTGCTCCGCCAGCGCGAGTGGCTGTACGACCACTATGTCGACCACATCGTCTACTCTCAATTGGCTTCGGAGTGGAAAAAAAGTTGAAGCTCGCCGTCCGCGGGCTTCAACTTTTTTTGCGAGGGCGCGTCTAAAGGGATAGAGAGACAAGAGAGTTGGAGGAGGCAAGGGGATGAAGGAGCAAGATCTGGTGGCCGACGCGCTCGCAAGCCGTTCGTCGATGGCCGAGTTGTTGCGGATGATCGAACCGTATGTGTTCCAAACCGCGTATTACCTGACCGGGAGCAAGATGGACGGCGAAGACGTCGCACAGGACGCCCTGTGGAAGATCTGCCGTTCCCTGCATCAATACAAAGGCAGCAGTTCGTTTCGCACGTGGGTCTACTCCGTCGTGCTGAACACGTACCGCGATGCCGTTCGAAAAAAACGCCGTGTCACGCTTCCGCTTGAGGAAACGTACGTCGACCAGTCGCCCTCCGTCGAGGAAACGGTCGCCGCGCGCTCCCGCTTGGAAGAGTTGCGGCGGGAGATCATGAAGCTTGGCACCGAAGACCGGGAGATTTTCGTGCTGCGGCACTTGCAGCAGTTGTCGTATGCGGAAGTGGCGGCGACGATGGACGTGACGGAAGCCCATGTGCGTTCGCGCTTGTACCGCACGCGCCAGAAACTCAAAAATTTGTTGCACGGAGGTGAGTGAGGGGATGACGTGCCAAGAGATGGAGTTCATGATTCAGCGGCATTATGACGGGGAATTGGTGGAAGCGGAAGAGACGATGCTGCAAGCGCATCTGTACGGTTGCCCCGCTTGCGATCGGGAATTCCGGGAGTTCGGCGCTTTGTTTGGCGACATCGACGCACTGCAAGTGCAGGTGGCGCACCGCGACATCCTCTCGCAAACTTTGATGCGCTTGGAGGAAGCCGAGACGAAGCGCCGCATCGACGTGTGGTGGCGCGGCGCGGCGGTGGCGGCGTCGGTGTTGATCATCGCAAGCGCCGCGTTGCTCAACTGGACCGATTCGGGAAAAGCGGTGAAGCATCGTGTCTCGGCGTTTTTTTCCCACAGTCAGGACACTCCGCCGGTGAACGAGCCTGTGGCGGCGGAGCGTCCGAACACGCAGGTTGAAGCAGACCCGGCGCAGGCGGAAGCGGCGCTCGATGAGATTTATCGGCAAGCGCGGTTTCCGCTGTTGGAACTGAGCGACCCGCGCTTGATTTTGACGTCCACGTCGCTGACGGGCGGCGACGAGACGGCGATGTACCAGATGGTCGAGTTGACGTACACGTTGCGCGCCGCCAAGAACGGTGAGAGCGGAGATGCGGACACGGTGTATTTTTTGGCGACGCCCGACAACTCGCTGAAAGAGAAAGCCAAAAGCAATCTCGGCAGCTATGTCTTCAACGGAGAAGTGCAGGCGGGGAAGTTCATCTGGGCGAAAGTCGGGGAGCATGCGATCACGGCGGAGATCAACGGGGTTTTTTATCAGATTTTCTCGCCGTTTCTTTCGACGGACGACTTGTTGAAGATCGCAGCGGGCATTCAGAAGCGGGTTTCCTAATTGGCTGACAATTTCTGAACTGCATGCTTTGAAAAAACCTCTCATCCGCGTGGATGGGAGGTTTTTTCAGGGGTGGGTTTGGACGGCGCGTTGGAGGAACGAGAGCACTTCTTCGCCGATTTTCAAGCGGTTGGAGCTGAGTTGTTGGACTTCGGCGAAGAGTTGCAGGCCGAGTCGGACGTGCCGGGGGAGGTCGCGGGGGAGGTCGCGGGCAGGGCGACGGTTTTGTAGGATCGCCATGCCACGCTGTACACAGCAGAACCGACGAGCAGCAGGCAGAGCGTCAACAGCGCGAACTTGCGCTTGGGCTGTCTGCAAGGAAACACGAAGCGGTACAGGCCGATGGAGTAGATCGGCAGCAAGATCAGCGCCGTGAGAATCGAGCTGCGGATCAGTTCAATCGGGATGTCCACGAGCATCATCGACGCCTGATTCGGGTCGGCGGGAACCGGATGGTACAGCAGGACGGCGAGCAGCAACGGCAACAGGGCAAATCCCAACTTCGGATAGAAAAAACGAATCTGCCCCTCCTCGTACATGACCCGCCAAATGAAGTACCAGATTCCGGCATATCCGAGATACACAAGCCCTGCAGTCACCCGCGTGCTGATCGGGTCCGGCCAGATCATGCTGAGAAACAAACAGCCAAAAAAGTACAGGACAGACAAAACACCTAACAAAAACGCATGCAGCAACCCCACGGTCAAACCCGTCCCGCAGGCGCGCAAAAATTTGATCATAAGCACACCTCAACGCAAAAATTTCCACAGTTTTCCTTCCTTTATGATACACAGAAAGGATGGAGAAACCTATAGGAACTTCCAAATAGTTTCCTGATAATCCTGATACAACAGGCTTCACTCGTACTTGGCTTGGTTGAGTTTTTCCTTGAGGTGAAAGCAATGTTCGAGGTCGATGTCGTACACGTTGGCGAGGGCGAGCACGTAGTAGAGGACGTCGGCGAGTTCTTCTTCGATGGTGCCTTTGATTGATTTTTTGGCGGCGAGGCGTTTGTCTTTGCGGATCACTTCGGCGAGTTCGCCGACTTCTTCGGACAGTTTGAGGAAGTAGGCGAGTTTTTTGTCAGGTTTGAAGTCTTTGGCTTTGATGTGCTGTTGAAGCTCGGGCAGCGTGAGGTGTTTTTTCATGAGAGGTGACCAGCTCCTTTTCACTTGGGGAGTTCGGAGTTTTGGGTTGAATTCCTCCCTCGATGGCGTTGTAAAAAAACGACCTTGCCCGCAAAAAGACTCGGGACAGGGTCGTTTTTTCGTGATCAGGCTTTGGTCTTGCCGGTGTAGATGTGGATGGCATCGCGCAGGAACGCCGCGGTGCCCGGTTGCTTCGCATCGTAGTGTGCGGTGAACCGCTCGTCGTCCACGTACATCTGCGCGAGTCCGGCGTGCGCTTCGGGGCTGTAGTCGGTCCAGTAGAACATCAGCCAGCGCTTGTGCAAGTCGGCCGCTTTCTGCGCAAGGTCGCTTGCGGGGTCGCCCGTTTGAAACGCTTGGGCGAGCGTGTCGGCGAGTTCTTCCGAGAGGCGCGTGATTTCGGCGTGTTGCTCCGGGGTCATGTTTTGGACTTTGGCGTTGGACTTGTTGACGGCGTCGTCCCCGTACTTTTCGCGGATTTCCTTGCCGTATTTCTGTTCGTTTTCCTCGATCATTTTCTGTTTGAAGCCTTCGAATTTCTCTTGGTCGGACATATGAAGTCTCCCTTCCGTTGACGCAATGGTTTTTTCCACGTTGGCGATCAGCAGATCGAGTTGCTTGCGTTTGTCGAGGAGTTGCTCACGATGTTCTTGCAGGGCGCGGGTTCCGTCGAAGCCGGGATCGGTGATGATCTCCCGAATGCTCTCCAGACTCAGCCCCAGTTCCCGGTAGAACAGAATTTGCTGGAGCGTATTCACTTCTGCCTGACCATAAATTCGGTAGCCCGACGAGTTGATTCTGGCCGGCTTCAGAATCCCGATCTCATCGTAGTACCGAAGCGTTCGTGTCGAGATGCCTGCCAACTGGCCAAGCTTTTGCACCGTATATTCCATTGTGTAGCCTCCTGACAATTTCATGGTACAGCTTGACGCAACGTGAAGGTCAACCGGGGTTATCGAAAAAAAAACATCTGCATGAGGCCCATTCCGTGAATCGTTTTTCTGCAAGGGCGCAGAGGTAAATTCAGCAGGGTCAGTATTTAAATACCTCATTATAGTTGTTGTTCTAGAGGGGGTTTCTCTATTTTGGAAGGTATTTAACAGATTCTGTCGTATTTGTTATCACGCATGTAAAGAATGGGTGATCATTTACTCGATGAAATGGAGGGGGCGTAGGGGTGAAGTTTCGATCATTTTCAATTCGCACAAAGTTGCTGGTTCTCATCGTGCTTATTCTCGTGCCGTCGTTTGCAGCACTAGGATACATGGATCTGAAGCGCGTCGGCAATGCCATCGTGGGGGAGAGCATTGTCAAAGCGAAGTCTGACATGCAGACAGGCTATGCGTTGTTGGAGAGCCAATATCCTGGAGCCTGGAGCGTGCGAAACGGTGAACTCTACAAAGGGGACATCTCGATGAACGGCAACAACGACTTTGTGGATGCGTTCGCCAAGCTGACAGGCGGAGATACCGTTTCGCTGTTTCTGGGAGATGTACGGGTGGCAACAACTTCGATGAAAGACAAGAAACGAACATTTGGTACGAAAGCGGCTGCCGATGTCGTGCAAACCACACTCGTGAAGGGCGAAGTGTACAGCGGGGAAGCGGACGTCTTGGATACCGTGTTCCAAACCGCCTACCTGCCGCTTCGCGACGACAGCGGGAAGATCATCGGCATGTGGGGGGTCGGTTCGCCGAGTTTGGACGACCGCATCGCGGTGCATGAGCAAGCGGTGAAGCGAGACATCCTCATCACCGCCGTGATCGTCCTCGCGATTGCGTTTGTTTTGAGTTTCTGGTTCGTCAACCGCATCACAAAGCGCATCCGCGCGGTGGCGGGAACGATCGAGAGCGTGGCGGGCGGCAACTTGGCGTTGCCGGAATTGAATGCGGGGACAGACGATGAAGTCGGCGCGATGACCCGCAGTATGAACCGGATGGTGCAGGACTTGCGAAGCATGATGTCGCAGGTACGGGACGCCTCTTGGCAAGTGGCGGCTTCTTCGGAAGAGTTGAACGCCAGCGCGGAGCAAACGAACCGCGCCACAGAGCTCATCGTCGGCGCCATTCAAGACATCGCCGCCGGAACGGAGCATCAGGTGTCCATCGTGGAAGACGGTCGGCATGTGCTTCAGGAGATCAACAACCGAATCGAAAACATCACCAAGAGCACTGAAATCGCGGCGGAACGGGCGAACGACGCTTCCGCCATCGCGGAGAGCGGCAACCAAGCGATTCAATCGGCGCTCGATCAGATGACCTCGATCAGCCAAACGATCACCGAACTGGCGGCGGTGATCGAAGGGTTGGGGGAGAGTTCCAAGTACATCGGCAAGATCGTCGAGACGATTACCGGGATCGCCGGACAGACCAACTTGTTGGCGTTGAACGCCGCCATCGAATCGGCACGCGCGGGAGAGCACGGACGAGGGTTCTCGGTGGTCGCAAACGAAGTCCGGATGTTGGCGGAGCAATCGACAGACTCGGCGAAACAAATCGGAGAGTACATCCACCGCATCCAAGAATCGATCGCCCACGCGGTGCAGGGGATGGAGTCCAGCATCCGCGAAGTTCGCGCAGGGGAAAACGTGGTCTTTGTCGCCGGCGAATCGTTTTCGCAAATTCAGCAGTCGATCACCTTGGTCGCCAAGAGCATCAAGGAAGTGTCGGTTGAGGCTCGCGAGATGGTCGCCAGCACGCAATTGTCGGATGCGATGAGAAAGATTGCCGAAGTCGCAGAATCCTCATCCACCGGGACGCAGTACGTGTCGGCGTCCACCGAGGAGCAACTCGCCACGATGGAGGAAGTGTACGCCTCTTCGACGTCGCTTTCGCAGATGGCGGAAGAGTTGCAGCGGTTGGTCGGGAAGTTTCAATTGAAGTCGTGATCCAAGAGCAAGTACCCTCCAGCGATGGTCGCTGGAGGGTTTTTAGGATGGGGAGAGGCGGAGCGAGCGGGACTGTTTCGTTTTTTCACGGTTGTCACAGCTCGCTTTCCGCTGGGAATTTTATTTGTTATAATTTCGAGGTTATGTAAGAAAAACTCAAGAGAAACGAGTGAGGACAGTTGATCAACAAACTTGGGCAAGTGATGTTGTATGTCGCGAATCAAGAGGAATCGCTGAAATTTTGGACGGAAAAAGCGGGTTTCCAAGTTGTTGCAGACGAAACGAGCGGCCCGATGAGATGGATTGAAATTGTTCCTGCAGCCGACGCAGCGACGAGTCTCGTCCTTCACAATAAGGAACTCATTGCGAAAATGCAACCGGAGTTGAATCTCAGCACCCCGTCCCTGCTGTTCTACTCGAACGACCTCGACCGTTTGTATCAAGACTTTAAGGACAAAGGGGTCACGGTCGGAGATCTGGTCAGCATGCCGTCCCGTCGTGTCTTCAACTTTGCCGATAATGAAGGAAACTACTTCGCTGTTGCGGAGAAGTAGGATTCCACGAACGCATAAAAGAGCCGCCTGACGCAAATGCGAAGGCGGCTTTTCTTATGCAACTCGATTAGTGATCGATGCCCAGGCTTTTTTTATAGGCGAAGATCTCCTCGACGGCTCGTTGATCCCCGCCGGCAGCTCGGAACGAATCGCCGATTTCAACGCAGACCTTTCGAATGGACGCATCTTGGAGCACGCGTTCTGCCGCTGCTCGGAGATCTTCCGCAGTTAAGCCTTCTTGATGCAGGTGAACGCCGGCCCCGAGCTCGGCCACCCGCCGCGCCACCATCGGTTGATCGGCGCTTTGGGGAAGTACGATCAGCGGCACGCCATGAGACAGAGCTTCACTGGTGCTGTTCATGCCGCCGTGCGTGATGAACAATTTGGCGTGTTGCAGGATTTCAAGCTGCGGCACATAATCGCGAACGATAAAGTTCGCGGGAATGTCGCCCAGGTCCGCCATCTGGGTTTGCCTGCCGACAGATAGAATCACGGTGTGCTTCGTTTCTGCGAAAGCCGCAAAACAGAGCTTGTAAAAATCCACCGATTGGTTGAAGACGGTGCCGAGCGAGATGTAAATCAGATGGTCGGTGTCCACATGGGAGAAATCAAACGGCTCTTGCGGGCGCGCCAGCATCGACGGCCCGACAAACTTGTACGACTCGTCGAAGCTGTCTCCATCCGGCTGGAAGCGTTTCGACGTGTACACGAGGGTCATGGGCGCTGGATTGCAGAAAACTTCGTAGGCCGAGTCAATTTGCACGTGATAGGTCGCTTGGACGTGACGGACCCGTTCCTGATACTCCTGTTCGGCACGTTCATTCTCTTCGGCTGGAAATGGGCGCAATTGGTGCTCCTGCTGACTCTCAAAGTCGTTTTGTTGAACGGCAAAACTCGTGCACGAGTTGATGGCCGGCAAGCCGAGGAGTTGTGCAAGCAAACACCCGCAGCCGAACATCGAGTCATGGATCATGTAATCGAAATGTCGTCCCTTGGTTTGCTCCAGAACGCTCGGGATGACGATGTCGGCGGTGCGCAAAAGCCCGCCCACTCGACCCCAAGGATGTCTCCCTCCGGCAAGGAACGCCTGTACAAATTGGTTGATATCGAACGGAATCACTTCGGCGCCCGTTTGTTCGACGAGTGCACGAAACGGTTCCGCGACAAAGTACGTAACCTCTTCGCCGCGACGGATCAGCTCTTGAACCACTCCGAGGGTGGGATTGATATGCCCTTCGGAACCTCCGTTGATGAATAATACGCGTGCCATAGCCATCACCTTTCTCATGGAGACTCTTCGCCGTATGGGTACTCTTTTGGTAATTCGAGAGGAGCAGAGGGATGCCAATATCCCCCTCATAATTAAGTTAGCCAAATTCCTTTTTGTTCTGTCAACCTCTAGGACAGAGCGTATAGAAAAACCCCTCCATGGTTGATCCATCGAGGGGTTTTGGGTTTAAGAAAAACCATCACCAATACTTGGTGATGGCTCGTTCTCCTGATGAAAGTGTTAGCAGTCGAATTTTGTGTAGCAGGTTAGACAGGTCATATTCAAGGTTTCGGGTGCAATCATCGTGGGGTTAACTTCCGATCCAGCAGTCACTTGAACGTCGAGGTCGAACATGATTTCCATTAGAATCATTCCTCCTTTACATAAAA
>NZ_JMIR01000021.1 GCF_000714935.1 Tumebacillus flagellatus | reverse complement strand
TACGCAGGACTTGCTCGCTTCCGGTCGAGTTTGTGCTCCACGGAGCTTGTGCTCCTCCTGCGTTCGGTGCGAGCAGCAGTTGCAGGGCTTGCTGTGTTCCAGTCGCGTTTGTGCTCCACGGAGCCAATGTTCCTCCTGCGCTCTTGGTGAGGAGCAGTTGCAGGGCTTGCACGGTTCTGATTGCGTTTGTGCTCCACGAAGTCGGTGTGCCTGCGGTGTTGGGAAGGAGCGCAACAGCTCCCACAACGTTGGAGCTCTGTGGAGTCGGTGTTTCTCCTGCCGCGTTGTTTGTTGGAACGGGTTGAGGCGATGTTTGCATGTTGAGAATCGACTGCGCCAAAACCCGAATGAAGGTCATCCCTTCGCGAAGGTTCTTGACCAACGGAGTTTGTGAAGTGCGAAGAGCGGTCGGAACCCAGGACTGCCGATCATACGAAACGCGTTCAGCGTTGCGAATTGACTGGACTGCTTCTGATTTGTTCGCAACCAGAGAACCTTCCGCCCCCGAATTGACGTCCTGGGTCACCCCTTGCGTTTGGAGCGCATAAAAAATCTGGCTCGGGTCGTTCGCCCAAACTTCAGACGTAATTCCCGCCAATTCCGAAACACGAAGGCGGGAGGGGTTTAACCAACCGCTGACTTGCGACATCTCTGCGGCGGTTGAACCCTGCAACTGCGACACTGTGCGGGGCTGGGTTGGTTCATGGCTCAGATCAAAATGAGATGCGGATTGTGAATCTGCATTTGCATGGAGGAGCAACTGCCCGTGACTTCGCGCTGTCAGATAAGAATTCATCGAGAGCGTTTGTCGTTGACCAAGACCACTCAGCATTAACAAGGCGGACAAACTTCCGAAAACAGGACGTGCTTGCTCAAGAGCTTGCACGCTTCCGTCCGCAAAGGGGCTCCACGGTGTTGGTACAATACCGTTTGGAAGACCTGCCCAAGCGGATTGACCGCTGTTGATATCAGGGTTCAACCAAAACGTGCGGAGATCGCCATTCGTCAGGTGCGTCCTCGTATGTTGCGCTTGGTGGATTTCCTGAACCGAGGATGTGTCTGCAACTTGGCTTGCTCGATGTACAAACGAAATGGGTGAGTCCGACCAAAGGGTCGGCCAGTCACCAAATGTTTGAACACCGACACCCCAAGGAGTCAGCCTGCCTCCGTTTGTCTGGAGCAACCACGGAGTCGGCACGCGGTTGCTTGCAGGATGCCACCAAGAAATACGAGCATCTTCTTTTGCTTGGAGCATCCGTGTAGTCGAAGCACTACCGTTAGTCTGGTTCCACCATGTGGTACGTGCTCCTTCGTTCGCTTGGGGTGTCAACATAGCCGGTGCATTTCCGAATGCTGGACTCGTCCACGAAGGTACTCCTCTGTTTGCTCGGGGCATCCACGAAGCCGGAGCATTACCGTTTGCCGGGTTCCACCATAGGGGGCGTGCCTCTTCAATTGCTCGGAATATCAATGCAGTCGGAGCATTGCCGATTACAGAACTCCACCGCGAAGGTACTCCTCCGTTTGCTTGGAGCATCCGTGCAGTCGGGGCACTGCCGTTGGCCGGGTTCCACCACGTGGTACGTGTCCCTTCGTTTTCTCGGAGCACACCCGAAGTCGGAGCACTGCCGTCAGCCGGATTCCACCACGTGGTACGTCCTCCACCGTTCACTTGAAGCACCCCCGAAGTCGGAGCGCTGCCGTCAGCCGGATTCCACCATGTAGTGCTTGAGCCGACTTGGGCTGCCGATGGGGATTGTGTACTGTTCTCTGCCGCCTGAACGACACCGTTCGCAGGGTTCAACCATGTGTTGCGAACGACGCCGTTTGCAAGGAAGATCAACGGGGGTTGCACACCGCCGTTCGCAGAGTTCAACCACGGGGTACGTGCACCGCTGCTTGCTTGGAAGAGCAACGAAGCGGGAGCACCGCCGGTGGCAAAGCCCATCAACAGCGTTCGAGCGCCAATAAACGTTGCAGGGTTCAACCACGGAGCATGCGCTCTGTCGTATGCTGAAAAACGCCACGGGAGTTGCCCCGCGCTGTTTGCCAATTGCAGTACAGATTGAGCATGGATATTGGCACTCACCAAATGACCCGCCCAATCGCCGCCCTGACCGCTGCCCTCCTGCACCTCTGTTCCGCGCATGATGGCATTCCACAGGATGAGTTGCGCGTCGTTACGAACTTCGCCCCCCATAGGCACTTGCGCACCTCGGCTGGCAAGATTCATCCAAAGCGCTTGAACCCCGTGTGCAACAGGGCTGAACCAAGCGGTTTGCACAGGTCGACGGGGGGCGGGAGCAATTGGCTCACCTGCGTCCGCCGACCCTGCACGTTCGGAAGAAGGAACGACTCCCCGTCCGCCGCGCTCCGTCCTTGCGGCATCAAAACCTGAACTTGCAACTTCAGAGAGATCAAATGCGTCTGCCGATGGAAGCTCAGCCCGGAAAACAAGCGGCTGAATGTCCAGCCCTGCCCCCACAGAATCAAAAGAGGCGGCAGTCTCGGCACCCGCTTGCTTGTCTTGCAAAAAAGTCATCATCTGCACAGCACGTTCTGCGCTGGCAGGGGTCAAAGACAGTCGTTGCGTAATGCTCACGGTGGACATGTAAGCGGTAAAAACGCCACGACCCGGAACCCTCGTTCCCTGCGGCGCAACCTCACGTCCCCGCGCTCCGGCCTCCCGAATACCTTCAGGCCCAGAGTCTTGCCTGCCCGCCGTCCCGCGTCTCGCTGACGGCAGCGTTCCCTTCGGAACATTTCCAATCCGAAGACCCGCAGGCGGCATCATGCCCCTTGAAGCGTACCACGTCCCAAGACTCACCGACGGCTTCACATTCCTCGAAACGTTCCCCGTCTCAATGTTCGCCGAAGGCATCCCTTCGCTCGAAACGTTCCCCGTCCCAAGGCTCGCCGACGGCATTACATGCCTCGAAAGCTGCGTGGCACCCGCACTCTCCGAAACGGAACGTTCACTTCCTCCCGTCTCACGCGGCGCATACCGCAACTCCACTTCCTCACGCTCGAAGGGCGTCTGTCCCTCTCCCACGCCGACCCCAAAAGGCCGAATTCGCGCCAAGGGAATTTCCCGCTCCTCCGACGTGCGCACATCCCGCTCCACTGGCACGCGCACAATTTCGCGCAACACCGCAGGCGTCATCTTATGAAAAACGGCAGGTTGCCGCAGAACATTCTGTAGTTGGGTCAAGAGAATCTGTTGCGTCTTCATCGGCCGGGAATCCGGGTGCTGCAAAGTCTGCAATTGCACCTGCAACTGCACGAGATATTGATGCAACTCAGGCGCTAAGCCCTCCGCCGCCTCGCTCTCTTCCTCCGCCTCGGCTTGGCGGTACACCAAGTCGAGCCACCCCAACCAATCCTCGCGCCAAGAACCGTACTTCCCCAAAATCGACATTGCCAACCCGTGATCCACCAGCGTAGCCAGCGGACTCCGAGCGACCAGTCCTTGGGGTGCTCGCAAAAACGGAAGCATGATCACGAACTTCCTTTGGACATCTTTAATTGCGTAAACACGATCTCCAACGTCTCAATCGCCACTTCACTGCGTGACGCGTTGAGATCCGCCCCCGACCATTTCACCGGATAGGCGTCTTGAAACGACCAACGGCACACTTCCCGCCCCGTTGCATCGTTTAAAATCACGGCTCCGTCCTTCTTCTGAACGTTGCCCTGCGTGGTGTCTTGGTACCACTGCCACAATTCAAACGAGTCGCTCAAGCCGCGCTTGAGCACGATCGGCGAAAACTTCGTCCGCTTGGGAAAGCGGTACGTAAAATCGTTCACGCCGCCCTCGTTGTACTCCTCATATTCAATCTCAGATTGCAGCCCGGAGACTTCGCTGAAGCTGGCAACAGTGATCCCCTTCAACTCCACAGCAAATCGGTAAGCTCCAACCACTGCACGCTTTGGCTTGTCCGCCGCCATTTGCAATCACTCCTACTAAAAAACGTCAAAGATGTTCTTCGGCTTATCCTTCTCCCCGTTCAAGTTGCGGTTGATCCGCGAGATCTCCTCGCACCACTTGCGGCGGTCCCGGTGCTCCATCGACATGATCTGGTCATGCGACCAGTGAAAGTAGTACGCGATGAACGAGGCTTCCTCGTAGATCTTGTCGACGGGATACCCCATCATGCCCCGCTCTTCGTCATCGGAAAAGCCAAGTCCAAGTGGAAATCATGTTCGCAGTTCGGGCAGTGCGCCTGCACCATCGAGTCTTCGCCTTCGTTGATCTGGCGGTACAGCGTTTGCAGATACGCAAGGTCGGCCGTGAACAGTCCTTCGATCGTGCGGGTGTCGATCATCGGCAAATCGCCGAGCTTCGTGATGACGCGGGCGAGCAAAATGATCGAGAGGTAGCTCGGGTTGTTCGCCACGCGCGGGTCGCGCATCGGGAGAATCTCATCGGCTGCCGTCGCCAAACGCATCGTCCCGCGGCGGTGCAAAGTGCCTTCTTCGTCCACGTAGCCTCTGGGCAATACGAATTCATACTCTGTCTTAAATGCCATTGCGGAAGTCCCCCTCAAGAAATAGATGAGCAAAGCAGGCGGACCGGCAGCCCGAAGTCTCACCCCGGGCCGCCCTCTCCCTGCCTCGAAAAAAACAAACTTACTTCGTGCGCTTCATGCCTTCGTGCGCAATTTCCATCGTTTCAATCGCCACTTCAGACGCCGTTGCGTTGAAGTCCGGCCCGGTGTACTTCGTCGGCCATGCGTTGATGATTTGGAAGGTTGCCACTTCTTTGTCCGATTCGTCCTTCGCGATGACGGTCAGGTTCTTGCGGACAATTTTGTTCTCGGTGAAGCCTTGAATCCAGTTGAACATCTCCATCGAGTCGGTTACGCCACGCTTGAACGTGACGTTGCCGTACTTCGCAAGCCCCGGCAACTTGCGCGGGGTGATGGCTGCTTCGTCGCCTTCGCGGTATTCCACGACGTCAATCGAAGCGTCGAAGCCGCTGACTTCCGAAAAGCCCCCTTGCACGGTGCCGTCGAATTGTACGATAAATCGAAACTTGCGATATGGATCTTTGCGGTCCGGCATTCCTTACACTCCTCTCTCTTCCCTCGTTCCTTACTGTGCGTCGCCGGTCTTCTGCGTGAAGCGGAAGATGACGAATTCGGCCGGTTTGACCGGCGCAATCCCGATTTCGCAAATCAAGCGGCCGTTGTCGATGTCGTCTTGGGTCATCGTGGAGCGGCCGATCTTGATGTAGTACGCCTCGGCGGGCGATGCGCCCATCAGCGCGCCGGAACGCCATACGCCGGTCAGGAACACGTCGATGGTGCGTTGCACGCGCGCCCACAGCGGCTCATCGTTCGGTTCGAACACGATCCAGTTCGTGCCGTTGCGGATCGATTCTTCGACGAAGATGAACAGACGGCGAACGTTTACGTATTTCCAAAGCCCGTTGGAAGACAGCGTGCGGGCGCCCCAGACGCGGATGCCCTGTCCCGGGAAGGAACGGATCAAGTTGACGCCTTTCGGGTTGAGGATGTCCTGTGCCCCGTTGTTGTAATAGGTGGACAGGCCGGTGCAACCGCGCACCACTTCGTTGGCCGGAGCTTTCGAAACGCCGCGGGTGTTGTCCGAGCGGGCGAAGATGCCGGCGACCGAACCGGACGGCGGGATGAAGATGTTGCGCTTGTCGAGCGGATCGAACACTTGCAGCCACGGGCCGTACATCGCCGCAAACGAAGTGTCGAACAGGTCGCGGTGTTTGGTGAGAATATCGTCCGGCTTGACGAGTTCAAGCGGCACATCGAGGATCGCCACACGGCTGCGGGTCTTCTCGCAATGCGCGACCAAGTCCACTTGCACATTTTTGTCGGTCACGCCCGGAACGGCCATGATCGAGACGACTTCGTTGTTGAGGAACGCCTGCAGCCCCGTGCGTTTTGCCGGGTCGGCATCGTCCACGCCGGTGAAGCGCTTCGGGTCTGCTTTGATCGACGCGTAGGAACCGTCGCTGCCGCCGGTGAGGGAGATCGCGAACGAGGTGTCTTTTTCCTTGGCGTCTTTGCCGTCGGATACCACGCTGTACGGGTGCAGCGGAGTTGCCGGGTCTTGCGTCGCGAAGTTGTCTTTGACAAAAATCAAGTTCGACTTCGCCAGCAGTTTGTCCACATGGTTGGTCGCTTCACGGTTGAGCGAGACTTGCTCATACAGTTCCACCTCGTCGCCGTAGCGCACGGTGATCGAGAACTCGCAGGTCTTCAACACGCGGGTCGGCGGCAGTTCGAGGTCCGGCGCGTTGTCCGGAAGCGCTTGCGACAGTTCGACGACATCGTCTTGCACAGACAAGATCGTCATCGGGTTCTCCGAGTCGCCGCCGTCAAACAGCACCACGTCGCCGGCGTTGAAACCGGAGGAGTTTTTGAGACGGTATTTCTTCGCCGCCGCGTCGACCACTTCGGCCACCGCCGACTTCGCTTTGCTGTCCGGGCGCACGACGATTTGGATTTGGTTGCCCCAAATCCCTTCGTTCTTCGCTTCCACCAGCAGCTGTTGCGGCAGGGACGCGTCATCGAGCTTGGTGTCGAAGTTGGCTGCGGAAACCGCGTCTTCCGGCACCACGCGCATGATGTAAGCGCGGGAACCGCCGTTCAGGAAAAAGTTCTCCACCGCGTAGGAGAGGAAACGGAACTCCTCCCATTTCGTTTTGGAGAGGTAAGAGCCATAGATGCGGCGGAAATCGTGGAACCCTGTTACCAATTCCGGCATCCCTTTGCTCGGCCCGCGTTCAGCAAGGCCGATGAAGCCTGCGGTACTTGTACTAGCCCCTTCAAGCGGCACAGAGCCGCTGTCAAACTCTTCTACATAGACCCCTGGGGTCAAATATTCCGGCATCTCGTCCCGGTTCGTGTCCTAAGAGCGAACCGGTCCCTCCTCTCTGCATCAAGGTTCAATCACAATGAAGCCAACTTGCGTCGTACGACCTTCCTCCACCCTCACCTCCTTACGTTCGGACGTTCCTTGCAACACCTCGATCTCAACGTCAAACGAGGCGCTCCGGCAGTTGCCGAACCAAAGCACGACTTCGCCCCGCTCATCGCTTGCCGTCTCGGCACACGGCAGGAGCAACGCTTGTTTCTTGTAGGCGTTTGCAAGCGGCTGTTGCAAACGCAGCGAGCGGTTGTCGTCTCCCACGTCAGAGATCACCAGAGACTCCCCCGGCAACCAGAGGCGCTCCCCCGCTTGCAAGCGCCCCGCCACGCGGGCGAGCGACAACTCCTGCGCACCCTCTCCCGCTTCCTTCGCCAACCGCGCCCGTGCGCAGGCGGCGGTGACGACTCGCGCCCGCACCGGCACACCGGAGAGCCTGCGGCCCCCGGGCTCTTGCACAGACGCCCGAATCAGCGTCGTACCGTCCGGAAACGGGTAGGACGGCAAGGGGCTGAGCGGCGCGATAACGACCGGATATTTCGGGTCCAGGGCCTCGGGTGTCACGGTGAACGTTTGCCCGTGGTACGAGCCGCCCTTCACCGTCACCCGCCGTGATCCCGGCGGTACTTCGGTGAACACCCACATGCCGTTGGGCTTGCGCAGCGGTTTTTTCAGCACCCCTTCGACTTCAACCCGCACGCCGGAAGCAAGCCCCGGCGGCCCGTAGGTGACGGCATCGACGAGGTGAATCACGAGAATGCCTTTGTACTGACTCAAGTCCGGGCTCAAGTTCTCGCTCATGACCCCTCCAAGCCGCGCACGCTGTCTTTGCGGTCGAGCACGCGCTGCACTTGCTTGTGGCGGCCGGAATCGAGGTAGATCGGCCCCGCGATGAAGTTGAAGGAAAGCTTGTACGGAAGGTTCGGGAACAGCGTGATCGCCGTATGCAGAGACAGAGGTTCCATCAACACCAAGCGGAACTCCTCGTCGCTGTCTCCCAGAGCCCCTTGCAACCAAGAGCCGCGCACGGTCTGGTTGTCGTAGAGCACTTGAATCGCCCGCCCGAGGATGCGGTGTTCGTCCAACGCCCGGGTCTGCAGATCCGCCCCCGAGTGCGCCGTGAGCAAAAAGTGCAAGTCGAGCGCCATCGGCGGGGCTTGCTGCGACTTGCCGGAATCGCTCCAGAAATTCTGCTGGTGAATCCCGTTTTGCTGCACTTCATACAAAAACAGAGACAACGCCAAATCCCCTTTGTCGGCCGGAGAAGCCAATCCGATCATCTCCGGGTTGGGAATCGGGTCGGGCGTCATGTTGGCGCGCAAGAGCTGCACCAGCGTCCGCCCCACATCGGCAATCGCCGTATAATCGGCCATCCTACTTCAACCCCAGTTCGTGCAAGTAATCTTCCAGTTCGTTCTTCAACAGCAGTTTGCCGGTTTTGTCCAACTCGTGCTTGACGGCGCGCAGCAAATGGCGCATCCCCACCGGTTCTGCTTCTTCCACCGCCAGAAACGCGGCGGACATGACGATATTTTTGATAGAGCCCCCCGCCAACTGAAACTTCTCGGCGAGGTAGGCGAAATCCACGTCCTCATCCAGCGGCGTTTCCTTGGGGAACATCCCCTTCCAGATTCGCTCGCGGTACTCGGCGTCCGGAAACGGAAAACGCACCACGTAGTTCAAGCGGCGCATGAACGCTTCGTCGATGTTCTGCTGGAAGTTGGTGGCGAGGATCGTGATCCCCTCGTACTCCTCCATCTTCTGCAACAGATACGCCGTCTCCACGTTGGCGTGCTTGTCATGGGAGTCCTTCACTTCCGACCGCTTGCCAAACAGGGCGTCCGCTTCGTCAAAAAACAAAATCGACGAACTCAACTGCGCTTCGGAAAAAATCTCATGCAAGTTCTTCTCCGTCTCCCCGATGTACTTCGAAATGATCTGCGAGAGGTCGATTTTGTAGATCTCCAACTGCAACTCGCGGGCGATCACTTCGGCGGACATCGTCTTGCCCGTGCCCGGGGGACCTGCAAACAACATGCTGAGCCCCTTGCCGTACGACAGCTTGCGGCCAAAGCCCCAGTCGCCGTAGACCTGTGTGCGAAACTTCATCTGCGCGCAGGCGTTTTTGAGCAGGTCTTTTTGCTCCGGCGGGAGGATCAAGTTGTCGAACGATTGACGCGGAGTGATGCGGACGGCCTTTTTTTCCAATTTGTGTTGGACTTGTTGGTAGCAGGCTTTGTAGAGGATGTCCAAGGTGATCACCCCGGCCCCCGCCCAACCGGCGCCGTGCTGCGCCGCTTGCAAAGCGCGGGCCGTCTGTCCGATCGTGAACCGAAACTTGCCGGAGATCACGCGCCAGTCGATTTCATCGGCGACCGGCAAGCCCCCCGCCAGCTTCTCCCAGATCGTGCGACGCAGTTCATCCGGCGGGATCTGCAACGTGAGCGCTTCGACCACTTGGGTGTCGCTCCAGTCCGCCGAGCGCCACGGGGTCTCGGAGAGCAGGAACACCGTGTCCACGCGGTCGCGGACGGCGTCCAGCAGCAGATAGAGCTTACGGTCGCTGTGTTCGCCCTCCAAGAGCACTTGCACGTGGCGCACGCACAGCACACCCTGCTGCAAGATCGCTTCCCGCACCCCCTGCGCCAACACCGTGCGCAGAGACCGCTCCTCTTCGACCGCCCGCCGCAAATCGACGACGACGAGAGCCTGTCCCGTCGATCGGGCGTACCGCCCCGCTTGCAGCAGCTTGCCGGAGCCGGGGTTGCCGGTCAGCAAGACGACCCGCTGCCGACCCTCTCTCGCAGCAGACAAACCCGCCTGCAAGCGCTCCTGCACGTCCTCTTCCCAAATCAACTCCGGCCACTCTGCATCCGGGCTGTGCACGTCCAAGCACGGCAACAGCGGCCCCGCTTCTTCCCCGTGCAACAAAAAACGCACCATCCGCTCGTCCAATCGCAGCGGTCGCGAAAGCCACGTGCCTCCCGCTTGGTCTTCCCCTTTTAAAAAATACCGCATCAACGCACCGTCCGGCCCCAAGTACGCCCGGCTCTCCAATCGTTCAGACGGCGTGTCGCACAACAGCTTCAATACCAGATCGACCGTCGGATACTTGCACGTCACATCGTCTTGCAAGTAGGCGAAAAGTTTCTCGTACTTACGGTCGACTTCCACAGCGAGACAAGCGAGCAGGCAGCGCTGTTCAAACGGCGTGAGGCGAAAACAGGACGCCGCCTGCGTCAGCGGCAAGCGGACGTTCTGCTCCCGGCTGCGCGCTTCGAGGTCGCGAAGCTCGGCTTCCAACTGCCGCAACTCCCCATACTCCTCGTCCTCTGCGCCGTCGTCCGCAAACAGGACCGACTCCTGCAGCAACAGCCGCTGGACTTCTTGTTCCGAGACGACCAAGCCTTGAAACGGGTCCATGAGGTCTTCCTGCGGCGGCGCGGCTTCCCATTGTTTGTTCAAAAGCATCTGAATTCTCTTATCAAGCCACCGCAAAGAATGCACCAGATGCTCCACGCCGCCTTGCCTCCTCACAACTTCGCCTCCTCAATTTTCTATACAACTCGTTAGTCTTGATAAATCCGTACCCAAAACATCCTTACATAGTCTTTATAACATATCACAGGTATCAATTTCTAGCAGGTCATTGAATTCCTCGTGATCCATTTAATGTAAGTGCGATTCATGAAAAAAGACCCGTTGCAAGTTTATGCAAACGGGTCCTTATCCATTCTATAAGAAAATGTTAGTTGTCGCGTGAAACCAGCCAGTCGGCAATTTCGTGCAAACGTACGGCGGCGAGGTCGGACGCTTGCAGCGCTTGATGCGCTTCGTCGGTCAAACGGCGCACCATGTCACGGGATTCTTCCAAGCCGTAGAGCACGGGATACGTCGATTTGGCGTGCGCGGCGTCCGCTCCCACCGCTTTGCCCAGTTTCGCCGTTTCGCCGACGACGTCGAGAATGTCGTCTTGAATTTGAAACGCGAGACCGATTCGCTGCGCGTAGGTGGTCAACGCTTGCAATTGCTCCTCGCTCGCCCCGGCAAACAGAGCGCCGATGCGCACCGACGCGGTCAGCAAAGCGCCGGTTTTGTTCGCGTGGATAAACGCCAACGTCTCAGCGTTCGCTTGTTTGCCTTCGTTTTCCATGTCTGCCATCTGCCCGGCGACCATGCCGACGGCACCCGCCGCTTTGGCGAGTTCACCGACGATGCGCAGCATGATGTCGGACGTGATCCCCGTCTGTACCGTGCCGAGCACTTGAAACGCGTGCGTCAACAGCGCGTCTCCGGCGAGCAGGGCGGTCGCTTCGCCGTACACTTTATGGTTGGTCGGCTGGCCGCGGCGCAGGTCGTCGTCGTCCATACAGGGCAAGTCGTCGTGAATCAGCGAATAGGTGTGAATCATCTCCAGCGTCGCCGCGACCGGCAAGGCGGCTTCGAGGTTGCCGCCGAGCGCTTCGACCGTCGCGAGGGTCAGCACCGGGCGCAGGCGTTTCCCGCCGGCAAACAGGCTGTAGCGCATCGAATCGTACAACATGCCCGGGTATTGCGTCTTGGGCGGCAACAGTTTGTCGAGCGTGCTCTCAATTTTGGCGTTCAGTTCGACGATATAGGACTTTAGATCCATAGATGAGGCCATGACGCTATTCCTCCGTCGTTGTAAAAGGTTTTTTGACCAGTTGGCCCGATTCTTGAACCAGCATCTGGATCTTCTGTTCCGCTTGGTCGAGTTTCTCTCGGCAGACGCGCGCGAGGCTCATCCCTTCTTGGAACTCGGCGATCGCCTGTTCCAGCGGCAAGTCGCCCGCTTCCATCGCGCGGACGATCTCTTCAAGTCGTGCCAAGGATTCTTCAAAACTCTGCTCTTGCACTTGGGCGGTTGTTTCCTTGATTTCCGTCATCGGTGTTCTCCTCCTCCAATCCCCATACCTGACAATCCAGCCAGCCGTCGCGCACGCGCACCAGCACTTGATCACCCGGATTAACGTCCCGGACGGTGCGGATGAGGTTTTGTTTGCCGCTCGTGTAGGTGAGCGAATAGCCCCGGCGCATGACGTTCAGCGGACTGTAGGCGTCCAATTTGTCCAGCAGGCGCTCAAAACGGTTCTCTTCGCGCGTCACGGCGCTTGCGGCCGCGCGCGTCAAGCGCTCCACCGCGTACACCAGCTGCTGCTCCATCCGCCGCGCGCGCTCCACGGGAGAGACTTGCGCCAGCCTCGCTTCCAGTTGCGACAGACGGCGGTTCTGTTGGCTTGCAAGCCGCGTCAAAGCCAGTTGGAGACGGTCTTCCAGGTTGTCGACCACTTGACGCCATTGGTTCAGGCGGTGCGTCGGGCGCGTGAACACCGTCGAGTTCTCGAGGCGATCCAGACGTTTGCGGCCTTCCTTCACCGAGTCGAGCAAGTTCTTCTGCAGCGCCGACTGCAGGAGGTCGACATGGCGGCGCAATTCCGCGATGTGGGGCACCGCGAGTTCCGCGGCGGCCGTCGGGGTCGCCGCGCGCACGTCCGCCGCGAAATCGGCGAGCGTCGTGTCGGTTTCATGTCCGACTGCGGAAATGATCGGAATCGTCGAGGCATGGATGGCGCGCACGACGATCTCTTCATTGAACGCCCAAAGTTCCTCAAACGATCCGCCCCCGCGCCCGACGATCAGCACGTCGGCTTCTCCAAGCTCGTTCATCGCTTGGATCGCTTCCGCCACTGAAGCGGGCGCTGCCGGGCCCTGTACGATCACCGGGTGAAGCAGTACGTCGGCCGCCGGGAAGCGGCGGCGGATCGTCGTGATGATATCGCGCACCGCCGCACCGGTCGGCGACGTGATGACGCCGACGACGCGCGGGAACGCCGGGAGCGGTTTTTTATGCACGGCGTCAAAGAGACCCTCGCGTTGAAGTTTGTCTTTGAGCTGTTGCAACGCCAAAAACAGCGACCCCAATCCCTCCGGCTGCATGTCGTCAACGTAGAGCTGGTACGCCCCGTCGCGCTCGAACACCGACACATAGCCGTGCACGATGACTTTCATGCCTTCCTTGGGGATAAATTTCAGGTAGCGGTTGTTTCCGGCGAACATGATCGCTTTGATCCGGGAGTTCGGATCTTTGAGCGTGAAATACATATGGCCTTTGCTGTGATGGGTAAAATTGGAGATTTCCCCTCTTACCCAACAGTCTTGCAGGCTCGGATTGTTTTCAAACATGTTCTTGATCTTCATCGTCAGCTGACTGACGGTCGGGATCTCACGCGGGTTGTTCAACACACATCTCTCATTTCCCTGACTGTAGATAGTAGTCATTCTACCACACAGCAAAAAAAGTTCACACCCAACCCATGAGGTGTGAACTTTCTTTTTCAAGAAACCGGCGACGCTTAGTGGTCGCGGGAAGAGCTGTGGCCCGGATGAAGTTTCGCGTTCGGGTCGTAGAAGAGCTTCGCGTTGTTAACAGCGGTCGGCGCTTCGCCGAAGCCGGTTGCGATCAGTTTGACTTTGCCCGGATAGGTGACGACGTCACCCGCTGCGTACACGCCCGGCAGGTTGGTTTCCATCTTGGTGTTGACGACAATGGCATTGTCCACGATTTCAAGGCCCCATTCATGCACCGGTCCGAGCGATGCGGAAAAGCCGAGCGCGCCGATGATCAGGTCGACGTCGATCTCTTCGGTGGACTTGTCCTTGTTGTTGATCAGCAGGGCTTTTTCCAACTTGTCGGAGCCGCTGACCGATTTGAGTTCCGTGAAGACTTTGACGTCGATGGAGGATTTCTGGAGGTTTTTCACAGACTCTTCGTGCGCGCGGAACTGGTCGCGGCGGTGGATGAGGGTGACTTTCTCACAGACGGTTTCCAGCATCAGCGCGTAGTCGACAGCCGAGTCGCCGCCGCCGACGACGAGGGCTTTTTTGCCTGCGTGCGCTTGGAGGTTGTCGATGAAGTAGTGAACCCCGTTTCCGCGGAAGTTGCTTGCGTTTTCCGCCGGAAGTTCGCGCGGGGTGAACGCCCCGATGCCCGCGGTGATGATGACCGTCTTGGAGTAGTGTTTCGTGGTGTTGGTGGTCAGTTCAAACGTGCCGTCCTCCAGCTTGTTCAAGCCGATGACTTTCTCGTTCAGGCAAACGGTCGGGTTGTATTGGAAAGCTTGCTCCTTCAAGCTGTTGACGAGATCGCGCGCCAACACTTTCGGGAAGCCCGCTACGTCGTAGATGTACTTCTCCGGGTACAACTCTGCCAATTGACCGCCCAGCTGCGGCAGGGAGTCGATGATCTTGGTCTTCGCATCGCGGATGCCCGCGTAGAAGGCGGTAAACAGACCCGCCGGTCCGCCGCCTACGATCGTGATGTCATAGATCTCTTGGTCCACTTGCATATCCTGTACTTCAGCCATGAAATTCACTGCCTCCTATTATTCAAGCAATTTCGAGCATTCACCAAATTCCATTATACAGGAAAAATCCTGAGCACGAAATGTACTCAGGAGCGACTTTTGTTTAAGAGTTGTGACAATCCGAGTCTCGCCACTCCGAACGCGTTGTCGGTGGAATACCGAGGCAAGGCAAAATACAGCGATGCTCGCACCGCCGGGTGCTCCAGACGGTGTTGCAATCGTCCGCGGATAAACGCGTTCGCCGCCACCCCGCCGACGATCAGCAGGTGTTTGACGCCGAGCTCCTCGACCGCTTTGCGCAACGTCTTCTCCAAGCCCTTGGCGATGCAGCGCTCGACGGCGCGGGCGACGTCCGCCGGGTTGGCACCGCTTTGGATCAAGCGCAGCGCGGCGGTCTCCGGCCCCGCAAACGAGAGGTTGAAGCCGCTGACGGGCGAAGGCAGCGTGACGCTCTCGTCGGTGGATTGCTGTGCCAGTTGCTCCAAGTGCGGGCCTGCCGGAAACGGCAACCCGAGCGCGACGCCGACGCGGTCGACAAATTGGCCGGCATGCAAGTCGGTGCTCGTGCCGAGTTCCTCGATGTCATACCCGTCCGCGAGACGGCGCACGTTCAACAGGTCGGTCGTGCCGCCGGAGATATGGACGGCGAGGAAATGATCGGCCGGCACCGTTTCCGCGCTGCCTTCCCCCGCCGCGATGTGTCCTTCTTGGTGCGACGTTTCGAGAAACGGCACGCCGTAGACAGCGGCAAGCGAACGACCCAACCCGCTTCCGGCGGTGAAGACCGGCATGTAGGAGCCGTCGCGGCGGCGGGGGCGCGTCGAAGCGCAAACGGCGGCAAGGCCTTGGGGCATTGTCCCGAGACTCTCCATCAAAATGGGAAGGTTCTGCACATGCTGAAAAAGAGCGGCTGACTGTTGCAGCCCCCGCTCTCCCTCTTCCACCCGCAACAGCCGTCGCTCTTCACGGACAATCTGCCCCTGTTCATCGATGAGGCAGAGGGATGTCGTGTAGTTGCTGGTGTCAATGCCGAGGATGTAGGTCATCTTACTGACCCGCTTGCGCCCGCAGCGCATCGACTTCCGGCAAAATTTTCGCGAGGATGCCGTTGACAAATTTGCCCGATTCCGGCGTGGAGAATCCCTTCGCGAGGTCAATCGCCTCGTTGATCACTACATGGCTCGGCGTCTCCGGGTGGAACAGCATCTCATACACCGCCATACGCAGCACGTTGCGGTCGACGTTCGCCATCCGGCTGAGGTCCCAGCCAACCGAGTACTTTTTGAGCAGTTCATCGATCATGTCTTGGCGGGCAACAGTGCCGGAGACGAGGTCCCGTACGAACATCGGGTCGACTTCTGCTCCTTCTTGGTCCAACACATGGGTGATCGCGCTCTGTACGTCGGCATCGACGACGTCGATCTGGAAAAGTCCTTGCAACGCAAATTCTCTGGAAGTTCTGCGGCTCATCTCTTGCACTCCTTATTGGTGTCACATGATTCTCTTAGTGTACCCGAATGGCAAAAAGGAAACCACCTGCAAAGGTGGTTATTCTCGGTCTTTCCTCGGCATGATGCGATCCAGGACATCCCGCCAGTCTTCGCGGTCGTCAAACATCTTCCCGACAAAGTAGCCGGCGACAAGGAACAAGGCAAACGCAACGGTTTGCAAGAATCCGACGATCAGGTATAACAGCCCGAACACGAATCCCACAGCAAGGCCGAGGAAGCGCTTGTTCGCAAGCAGGAAGTGGAGAACTTGGAGCAGTTTGTCCATGTTCTACTCCACCCGTCTCTTTTGGATCGGTTGCACGACTTCTTGCTTGACGGCGAGTTCCGTCACATACACGGTGACCGACTCGACCGGAATGGAGGTGGTCGATTGGATGTACGTTTTGACCGCATCTTGCAGATCTGCCGTCGTCTTCGGGATGTCGAGATCCGCTTCGATCGAAAAGCGGATCATGATGCGCAATTGGCCCTGTTCGGTGCTGCGCACGCGAGTGTTGTGGTTCTGCACGCCGCGGATGTTCGAAACCGCGCGCCCGACCAGTTGCTCGATCGTTTCATAGGAAATCTTCACATCGCCGTGCTCCATGCGCTGCGTGACCGTTTGCGGCTCGCGCGGCGCTCGCTGTCCGGTGCGCGCAAACAGGAAGAACAGCGAGAACAGCAACGCCACCACAGCGGCGATCGCCGTCTCGTCGTTGATCTCAAGCGTGCGCACGCGGTACAGACCGGCATAATCCAGCAGGCCGACCACCGCAGCGGCTCCGACGCCCAGCGCGTACACCCAGAGCAGAATGCGAGGAAAAATTTTCATAAGGCTAGTCCTCCTCTCCAAAACAGAGATCACCACAACGGAAGATTACCACAATGGAAGATAACCCCCCTGTTCCCAGGGGGGTTATCCCAAGTACTGCGATCTACAGGACACGATTCGGAGGAAGTTGCGGTTTCTCCTCTTCCTTCGCCGGTTCTTCAGCTGCCGGTTTGGAGAAGACGACACCGAGGACGTGGACGTTGACTTCCACTACCTCAAGGCCCGTCATGCTCTCAATCGCACGCTTCACGTTGTCTTGAATTTCGCCTGCCACTTCCGGGATGCGGACGCCGTATTCCGCCACGATCGACACGTCGACCGCGCATTGTTTTTGCCCGACTTCCACTTTGACACCCTTGCTGAGGTTTTTACGGCCGAGCAGTTCGGCGATGCCGCCCGCAACTCCGCCCGACATGCCGGCAACGCCGACGACTTCGGTGGCCGCGAGACCTGCGATGATCTCAATGACTTCGTTCGCGATACGAATGTTCCCCATATCGGTAGAGTTAAATTCGGTATTCATGGTCACTTGATGAGTTCCCTCCCTCGTCTTGTCCTTTTGCTCTTCTTATAGTATAAGCTTCTGGCTGATTTATGACAAAGGATACATTTCGAGGAATTTCGTGGTAACATCGCCCTCGATGAATTTCTCGTGGCGAAGCACCTTGAGATGGAACGGGATCGTGGTTTTGATCCCATCGATCTTGAACTCGCTCAGTGCGCGGTGCATGCGCAAGATCGCTTCTTCGCGGGTCGGAGCCCAGACGATGAGCTTGGCGATCATCGAGTCATAGAACGGATTGACCGTGTACCCTTCGTACGCAGCGGAGTCGACGCGAACGCCGAACCCGCCCGGCGGGAGGTAACGGGTGATCTTGCCCGGGCACGGCATGAAGTTTTTGTCCGGGTCTTCGGCGTTGATACGGCACTCGATCGCCCAGCCGTCGAGCACGACGTCTTCCTGTGCGATGGAGAGCGGTTCGCCTGCCGCGACGCGGATTTGTTCCTTGATCAAGTCGATGCCGGTGATCATCTCGGTGACCGGGTGCTCGACTTGAATCCGGGTGTTCATCTCCATGAAGTAGAAGTTGCCTTCGCTGTCATAGATGAACTCGATGGTGCCGGCACCGGAGTAGTTGACCGCTTTGGCGGCCGCCACCGCTGCTTCGCCCATCTCGCGGCGCTTCTCTTCGGTCAGAGCCGGAGACGGCGCTTCTTCGATCAGCTTTTGCAGTCGGCGTTGGATCGAGCAGTCGCGCTCGCCCAAGTAGATCGCGTTGCCGTGCTTGTCGCCCATGACTTGGATTTCCACGTGGCGCATCTCGGTGATGTACTTCTCCAAGTAGACGCCCGCGTTGCCGAATGCGGTTTGCGCTTCGGTTTGCGCCATCTGGATCAGACGCGCGAGGTCTTCGCGGTCTTGCGCGATCCGGATGCCCTTGCCGCCGCCGCCGGCGGTTGCTTTGATGATGATCGGATAGCCGATCGTATCGGCGATCGCAAGCGCTTCGTCGATGTCCTCGACCAAACCTTCGGTACCCGGAACGGTCGGGACGTTTGCTTTCTTCATCGTGTCTTTCGCCGAGGACTTGTCGCCCATCTTCTCGATCGCCGAAGAGTCCGGTCCGATGAAGGTGATGCCGCACGCTTTGCAGAACTCCGCAAAGTCTGCGTTCTCCGCCAAGAACCCGTAACCCGGGTGGATGGCGTCTACGCCGACCGCAGTCGCAAGCGAGAGGATGTTCTTGATGTTGAGGTACGAATCGCGGGACAAGGTCGGGCCGACGCAGTACGCTTCGTCTGCCAATTGTACGTGCAGCGCTTCACGGTCCGCTTCGGAGTAGATCGCCACCGTCGGGATGCCGAGTTCACGGCAAGCTCGGATGACGCGGACCGCGATCTCGCCGCGGTTAGCTACTAATACTTTGTGGAACATGGTGAGGGCCCCCGTTTCTTAGTCGACTTTGACGAGGAACAGCGGTTGACCGTATTCCACCAGTTGGCCGTTTTCGACCAGCACTTCCACGATCTCGCCTTTGACGTCCGCTTCGATCTCGTTCATCAGTTTCATCGCTTCCACGATGCAGACGATGGACTTCTCGTCTACTCGGGAACCTGCTTTCACGTACGCGTCTGCGTCCGGGGACGGTGCTTTGTAGAAAGTGCCGACCATCGGAGAGACGATTTTGTGCAGGTTTGCATCGACCGCTTTCGGTGCAGCCGCCGGTGCCGGTGCTGCTTCAACAGCCGGAGCCGGAGCTGCGGCCGGTGCTGCGACCGGAGCCGGTGCAGCTTGTACGACCGGAGCCGGAGCTGCTTGGATCACTTGCGGCGCTGCGACAACGGTTGCGACGCCCACTTCGTTTTTCTTGATCAAAAGTTTTGCGCCTTCGAGTTCGTAGTTGAACTCATTGATGCTCGTTTCGTCGAGCAGGCGAATCAATTCGCGGATTTCATTCAGTTTGAACATGACTCTTAGCCACTCCCCTAAGCAAATATGTAATGGTTGATAGTATCGACGTTTTGATCGACTTGTGTGACCTGTCCTTCCCAAGTATAACATAGCCCAAGATTTTCATTCTACTTCTCCGTCTAAATTGGAGTGACTTCCTGTCTTGAGTTAGAAAAATCAAGAGACCCCGCAACCGGCGGGATCTCTTCTGCCACAAGGGATTATTCGTGTTTGCCCACGACGACTTTCGCCGAGGAAATCCCCATTTCTTTTGCGACGATTCCCATGATTTTTACTGCCTTTTTCTTGTCAAGGTCGGTAGATTGCACCGTGACGTTGACTTTGTCGTCCTTCATTTCGATGATCGCGTCCGGGTAGCCTTCCGCCATGATCAAGTCGATCACTTTGTCCACTTTGTCTTGGTTGTTGTTGAGGTTTTCGAGGTCTTTTTTCGCTTTCTCCACTTGGTCGGCCGGCGTTTTGTCGTTGGCGATGACCGTTTGCAGGCGCTCCGCTTCGGCGGACGCTTTCTGCGATTCTTCGAGATGCGCGGAGATGAAGAAATCGGACGGTTCCATCACCGCTTTGTCGCCGCCCTTCGCCGCTTTGTCGGCGGACGCTTTGTCAGCGGTTTTCGAGTTCGTGGCCGCGGTTTGGGTCGTGTCGCCGGACACTTCCTTGACGTTGTTGTTGACGGTGTAGAACCCGATCAACATCAGAGAGAGCACCATCATCGTGGACAACCAGATCGTTTGACGCTTTGCCATTTTTCAACACGCTCCTTAAAGTTTGAGATTAGGAATTTTTTGGCAAGATGGAGATTTTGTGAGGAGGCACGTCAAGCGAACGCTCGACAGCTTCCGTGATCAACGCTTGGATTTTGACTTGCTCGGCTCCGTTTGCGACGACGACGACGCCGCGCACTCTGGGTTTGATCGTTTTGACCAACACCGGTTTGTCGGCGCCGTTGACTTTGGTCATGACGATCTTGCCGGTTTTGTCGATGGTGGTGACGGTGCGGTTGCCGCCGTTTTTGTCTTGTTCGGATTGGGTTTGGTTGTTTTCGGTCTCGTCAACCGCATACACCATCTCTTCGCTGGAATCGATGGTGACCATCACTTTGGCGTCCGAGACGCCGCGGATGTTATCGAGGATGTCCGTCAAACGGTCCTCGTACATTTTTTCGTACGTGGCCATCTGCTGTTGTTCGGTGTTGACGACGGTGCTTTCCGCAGGCTTCTGGGCGCTGGCCGGCTGCCCGCTCTCTTTCGACCCCCAAGAGAAGGGGTTGAAGAGCAGCACCACCCCGACGGCGCCGATGGCGAGAAGCATGGCTCTGTTTTTCATCAGTCCTTGCAGTTTGTCGTTCCAGTTGCTCAAGAAGATTCACCCCCTTGTCAGGAATCCCGCCAGACGACGAGGACTTTTGAAGCGGGAAGTTTGTACTCGGCGGCGATTTGCGTGCGGATGGCGCTGCCGGTTTCCGCGCGGCGGCGGTCTGCCTGAGAGAGGGCGGGCTCTGCGTCCGCATCTCCTTCGCTTTTGCCGATGATCACCGGCCGGACGTCCTCAATCGAGGAGACGGTGTCGGGATCGGTGCGGGTTTTCAGCGTCACGGTGAGGCCGTCGAGCTTTTCGGGCTGGCCTTGCGCGTTTTGGGTGTACTTGACTTCCACCCGGTCGACGGTCAAGCCCGGTTTGTCCTGCTCGACGATCTCTTTGACGTTTTCGGTGATGCCGGATTTCCAAGCTTCGGCGGTCAAGAGCTGGTTTTGCTGGGAGATCTGCGCGCTCTCCTGTTGGATTTCCTCCAGGCTTGGCAAGTTTGCGGAGTGACTGTTGCCGCCGGACAAGAGCGAATCGAGCGTGAAGTCCATCTCGTAGATCGACTTGCCGGAGAGCTTCAACACCGGCGTGAGCATGATCAAGATGATCAAGAGTCCCATCACCAGCTTGGCGTAGCGCTGAAAGACGTTGTTCGGCAAGATCATGTCCAAGACCACGGCGAGAAAGATCACGAGGATCAACCCGCGCAGCCAGTCGCTGAGAAACGCCATCATCGTCCGTCACCTCACCATCACCGACAGATTGCCGGCTGCGATGATCACCGTCACCGCGAGGAAGAACATGAAGCCGACGGTCGCGAGCGCTGCGAAGACGAGGATCAAGCTCTTGCCGATCGTGCTGAGACAGCCGATGATCGGCGAGTCGCCCAGCGGTTGCATCACCGCCGACGACACGTTGTAGACGATCGCCAGCGAGAGAATTTTCAGAGCCGGGAACGCCGCCAAGAGCAGCAGGATGCCGGCCCCGGTGATACCGAGGGCGTTTTTTACAATCAGAGAGGCTCCGACCACCGTGTCGGCCGCGTCTGAGAACAGCTTGCCGACGACGGGGATGAAGTTGCTGGAGACGTACTTGGCGGTCTTGATCGAAACGCCGTCCGCCACCGCCCCCGCCGCTCCCTGCACGGAGACGACTCCGAGGAAGATGGTGAAAAAAACACCCATCACCCACACGGCCGTCGATTTCAAAAGCCCGGCGAGCTGCGTCACTTGGTAGCGCGAAGAGATCTTCGAAACCAGAGAGAGAATCGCCGAGAAGAAGATCAACGGGAAGATCACAAACTCGATCAAGTCGCCGATTACGTTGATCAAGAAGACGATCAGCGGATGGATCATCGCGGCGGACGCCACGCCGCCTGTGGAAGCGAGCAGCGCCAGATACATCGGGATCGTCGCCGTCATGAAGTCGACCATCACGGCGATCGCGTCCTTGGCGTAAGAGGTCGCCGCCGCGAACGATTGCACCGCGAGGATCATCAGGACGAGAAAGCAGATCGTGTGGGCGATCTTCGAGACGTTTTTGCCTTCAAACGCGCTTTGCATGTTCTCCAAGATCGCGGCGAACACCGTCAAGACGATGATCGTGCCGAGCAACCGGGAGTTCAGGAACAGCTCGTGAAACAGATATTTGAGCAGCCCCGTCAGCAAGCCTTGAAACAGCGTGCCGAGTTTCCCGTGCAGGACGAGTTCGGTCACGTGACCCTTGACGTCCGGCGGCAGGTAGTCGCCGTACTCCTGCACGACCTCGTCCAAAAACTGATCGAAATTGTGCAAGTCGAGTTGCTGCAGTTGCTGTTGAACCAGCGGGTCTGTGAGGCTTGCGCTCGCGTTTTGCTGCGGCGGCGCGGCGGGCGTCTGTTCCGATGATTGCGTTTGCGTGTGGACGGCCCCCGCCCCGCTCTGCACGCCGGTCGTCGGCGTTGCGCCTTCCGCATAGGCGGAGGTGAGGCAACCGACGCTGCCGACGCTCACGGCGGTCACGAGTGCAAGCCAGAAGAAGAGCCAGGTCCATCGTTTGGTTGTCCGTTTTGACGTTTGACTCATCGCCTCACCTCCTTAGGTCGGGAGCAGATTGAGCACCGTCTCCACCACGCGTTGCACGATGGGGAGAGCGAGCACGAGGATCAGGATTTTGCCGGCGAGTTCGATTTTGGAAGCGATGCTGCCTTCTCCCGCGTCCTTGGCGATCTGCGCGGCGAATTCCGCGATGTAGGCGATCCCGATGATCTTCAAGATCGTCTGCAAAAAAATCATCTCGACCCCGGCTTGCACCGACAGTTTTTCGAGCAGGTTGATCACCAACTGGATTTTGTCGAGCAGGAAGATGAAGAGGAAGACCCCGACGAGCAGTGTCAGCAAGAAGGCGATTTGCGGGGACTTGCCCTTGACGACGACGATCAGCATGGTGGCGGTCAACCCGAGGCCGACAATTTGGATGATGTCCATGGGCGTCGAGCTCCTTTGTTCGGGACGAGACGCTAGTTCGACAGGAACACGTCGCGGACTTTGTTGAACAGGTCGCCGATGTAGGAGACGACCGTGAACATGATCACGATAAACCCGGTCAGAGTCGCCCAAGACGCGAACTCTTCCTTGCCCGATTGTTTGAGGACTGTGTGGATCACCGCGGTGAGGATGCCCACGCCCGCGATGAAGAAAATTTCATTGATCTCTGTGCCCATCATCGTTCCTCCCCCACTTAGTACAACAAGATGACGACGGCCAGCCCCACCAGTGCGCCGAGGTACCGCCACATTTTTTCATTGCGGGCTTGGTCTTCCCGCGCGCTCGCCTCTTCTGCCGTCAAGTGCGCGACGCCGAGGTGGATGTGCTTGATCTGGTCGGAGCGGTCCGACACGCCAAGCGTTCGTCCAAACTGGCGAAGCACGTCGCGGTCGCCGTCCTTGAGCACCAAGGAGCTTCGCATCTCGTCGAGGGCCTCTTGCCAAGCGCCGTCGCCCGTCAGCCCGCGCCCGTCGCGGAGCTTGTCGGATATCTTGTGAAAAAACTCTCCGACCGGAGCGGGCAGTCGTGCGGCGATGCGCTGGCAGGCGTCCGGCAGCGGCGTCGCCGCGTAAAAAATCTCCGTTTCCAGCACCTTCAACGCGCTGACGAACTGCCGCAGTTGCTTCGGGCGTTCGGCGTAGCGGTTCGCCATCCGAAACCCCGCCATCGTGGAGGCGGCGAGGATCAGCAAACCGCCGACCAGTTTAAACATGGCTCTCACTCCCCGTCTGCACGCGTTCGCCCCGCCTGTCGTACACGCCCTCGATTGTGCAGGGGCCGCGGCGGCGGGAGAGCACGATGTAGCGGTGAAACGCGCCCTGTTCGAACAGTTGGCGCAGCACCGGGCGGTTGCGGACTTCGTGCATCCCGAACCCGTGCGCCGTCGTCACGACATGGACGCCCGCGTGGATCGCTTCGAGCAGCGCCGCTCCGTCCTCCGGCCGTCCGATCTCGTCGGTGACGAGCACGTGCGGCGACATCGAGCGGATCATCATCTGCATTCCCTCGGCTTTCGGGCAGCCGTCCAACACATCGGTGCGCGGCCCGAGATCGTGTTGCGGAACGCCGCGCCAGGAAGCGGCGACTTCGGAGCGCTCGTCGACGATGCCGACTTTTTGCGGAGGGAGCTTCGGGTGCAGCGTGCCGCAGGAGAGATGCCGGGCGAGATCGCGCAAGAGCGTGGTCTTGCCGCACTGCGGCGGCGAGATCAAGAGCGTGTTGTACAAACGGTACGCGGTGGAGTCGATCAGCAGGTGGCGGATCTTCTCGGCGGCGTGGCGGACGTCCCGGGCGATGCGCAGGTTGAACGTGGTGATTTCCTTGAGCCCGCGCAGTTGCCCCGCTCCGTCCAAGAGCGCCCGGCCCGCCAGTCCCACACGGTGACCGCCGGGGATGGTGAGGTAGCCGCGCCGCAGTTCTTCTTCCAGCGCGTAGAGAGAGGAGTGCGTCATCAAGTTGAGCGTCTGCGCGATGTCGTCGTCGTCGATCAGGTGCCCGTCCTCCGCGCGGGACGAGAGACTCCCGGCGAGCGTGACGAATCCCTCCCGCCCGCCGTAGTAGATTTGCAGCGGACGCCCGAGCCGGATGCGCACTTCTTCGATTTGGCGGCGTATGTCATCAGGCAAAGAGAGGACCGCCTGACGCAGGCGCTGAGGAAGCACCGGCGCAATCTGATCCCGCAACACGGGGTCGAGGTCGAGCGTGGCGGGATGCAGCCGGTTGTGTACGATCATGATGTCTCCTCCTCCCTGTCCAGCTTCTTCGATATTTCATGTGTATGGGACACGGGGTGGAGTTATACCAACTCTTTCGCGGGAAAACTAGAAAAAAGTTTGCTAGTGTGCGAGAGTGTTTTTTCTCTTCTTTCTATAAAAAACCCCTTTGCGCAGAGGGTTTCTCCACGCAAAGGGGCTTTTATTAAACGAAAGTGCGTTCGAGTTCGGAGAGCCGCGTCTCCGGCGATTGGACCAACATGTCCACCAGATGGAGGAAGTCCTGCACCATCCGCTCCACCGTCTCTGCTTCAAACAGGTCGGAGCTGTATTCCAAACGACCGCCGATGCGTCCGTCGCGCTCGCCGAGCACAAGCATCAGTTCGAATTCGGACGTGCCGTTGTCGAGCAGGCCGGTTTGCACGTGCAGACCCTCCAGGTCGACCGGGTCTTCCTGACGGTCGTAGTACACGAACATCACTTGGTACAGCGGATTGCGGCTCGTGTCGCGCTCGACGCCCAGCTCTTGAATCAGCAGTTCGACGGGCATGTCTCGGTGCGCGAACGCGTCGAGGGACGTCTCCCGCACCTGCTGCAACAACTCGCGGAAGGCGAGGTCGCCGTGCGGTTTGCCGCGCAAGATCAGCACCGAAAGCAAGTACCCGATCAGACCTTGGGTTTCCTCCCGATCCCGGTTGGCGATCGGCGTGCCGACCAGAATGTCCTCTTGCCCCGACAAGCCGTGCAAGTAGACGTAGAACGCGCCAAGCAGAGTCATGAACATCGTCGTGCCCTCGCGGTGCGCGAACCCTTTCCAGTTGGCGGCGGTTTCGTCCGACAGCTGGAACGACAGCTTGCCGCCTCGGTTGGAACGATGCAGCGGGTGCGGATGATCGGTCGGCAAGTTCAGCGCAGCGGGCGCGCCGTCGAGTTGCTGTTGCCAATAGTTCAGTTGCGTTTGCAGCGTGTCCCCTTGCAACTGCTGACGTTGCCAGCTTACGTAATCGGCAAACTGAATCGGGAGCGGCTGCAGATTGAGAGACTCTCCTTTCTTATAAGAACGATAGAAATCGCCCAACTCCCGCAGCAGCACGCCTTTCGACCAGCCGTCGGTCACGATGTGGTGCAGGACGAGCACCAGCAGATGCTCTTCCTCCGCCAAGCGAATCAAGCAGGGGCGGAACAAGGGAGCTTTGGCCAATTCGAACGGCTCTCGAATCAGCGCCATCGCCACCCGGTCGCCCTCTTCCTTGCGCTCCTCCGCCCTCAAGCCTAGCAAGTCGACCACCGGCAACGGCACCTCGATGTGCGGCTCCACGATCATGACGGGGCCGCCGGCCGTTTGGGTGAATCTCGTCCGCAACGCTTCGTGTCTGTTGACCAGCGCTTGAAGGCTGTGTTCCAGTGCCTTGACATCCAGTTCCCCGCTCAGAACGAGCGAGATCGAGACGTTGTAGACGGACGTGCCCGGGTCCCCTTGGATCACCCGCCACAACTCTTCTTGGTCATACGAAAGCGCAACGGGGGCGTCCGGAAAGAGGCGTGCCGGGATGGACGAGTTCGTTTTTTTCCGACCTTGGACAGCGTCTGCCAGTTGCGCGACGGTCGGCAGGCGGAAGAGGTCGCTCATCGGAATCTCCACTTGAAAGGCTTGGCGCAGACGGGACAGGACGGTCAACCCCAGCAACGAACTGCCGCCCAGCTCAAAGAACGAGTCGTGCACGCTGATCTCCCCGCGGCGGAACAGCTCGGCAAAGATGCGCGCGATTTCCTGTTCCGCAGGGTTGCGCGGAGCCGTGAACGGATGGTCGCGTTCCCACTCCGACGCGGGCAAAGCGCGGAGATCGACTTTGCCGTTGGGAGTCAGCGGCAGTTCCGCCAAGACGACGAACTGAGACGGCACCATGTAGCCGGGCAGTTTTTTCTGTAAAAACAGACGCAATTCGCGGCTGTCGAGGTTCTCCCCCTCATGCGGCACCGCGTAGCCGACCAGTCGGCGGTCTCCCGGCGATTCTTCGCGGAGTATCACCACGGCCTCGCGCACGGACGGGTGTTTGCGCAGTTCGCTCTCCACTTCGCCCGGCTCGATGCGGAAGCCGCGAATTTTCACTTGGTTGTCGAGGCGGCCCAAGAATTCCAATTGCCCGTCGGGAAGCCGTCGTGCCAAATCGCCCGTGCGGTACAGGCGGGCACCCGGCTCTGCGGAGAAGGGATGCGCGATAAATTTCTCCGCGGTCAATTCCGGGCGTCTCCAATAGCCGCGGGCGAGGCCGTCTCCGCCGATGAACAATTCGCCCGGCACGCCGACGGGCACGGGTTGCAAGCGGGAGTCGAGCACGTACGCTTCCGTGTTGGAGATCGGGCGGCCGATGGGGATCGGTCGGTCGAAGGGCGTTTTTTTCGAAATCACGGCGCAGGTGGCGACCGTCGTGCCCTCCGTCGGTCCGTAAGCGTTGTACACGCGGAATTCCTCGGGAGCCTCCGCGAACAACGCTTGGGCATGAGACGCCGACAGCGCTTCCCCGCCGGTGACCACGCGACCCGCTTTCAAGAGCACGTGCGGATGGGTGTCGACCATCTGGTGGAAGAGCGAAGTGGTCAAGAACAGCGTGGTGACGCCGCAGTCGGTGATGACCTCGTCCAATTTTTCAAGTGACGGTTTCTCTGCGGGGTACATCGCGAGCTTCGCCCCGTTCAGCAGACTGCCCCAGATTTCAAACGTCGCGGCGTCAAAGGAAATCGACGCGAACTGCAACAACACATCCTCTGCACAGATCGGCACAAAGCCTGTCCCTTTCACCAGGCGGACGATGCCGCGATGCGGGAGGACCACCCCTTTGGGCGTGCCGGTGGAGCCGGATGTATAGATGATGTTCGCCGCGTCTTCCGCCGAGCCGGGCAGGTGCAGATCGGCGCGGCTCTGTTGATCCATGACCTCGCGCTCGGCGTCGAGGAACACACGGCGGATGTCGGCACCCGGCAACAACGGGTTGAGTTTCTCCTGCGTGATCAGCACGCGCACGCCGGAGTCTTCGAGCATGAAAGTCAACCGCTCCTGCGGATACGACGCATCGAGCGGCAGGTAGGCGGCGCCCGCTTTTACGATCCCGAGCATTCCGACCACCATCTCCGCCGAACGCTCGACACAGAGGCCGACGAACTCCTGCGGGCGAACGCCGATGCTTTGCAGGTGACGGGCGACTTGGTTGGCTCGCTCGTTGAGTTCGCGGTAACTCAAAGTCTGATCGCCCGCCAGCACCGCGATGCGCTCGGGAGCCTGTTGCGCCAACGCTTCGATCAACTCCTGCACGCGCGCGTGGCGGGGGTAGTCCGTCCGCGTGTCGTTCCAGCCCGCGACGAGCTGTTCGCGCATCTCGTCTGTGAGCAGCGGGAGCGACGACAGCGGTTGATCGGGAGTTTGCATCGCGGCGAGCAGCAGAGTTTTGTAGTGCCCGAACATCCGCTGGACGGTGGCTTCGTCGAACAGATCGGTGCTGTACTCCCAGATTTGCGTGAATCCGATCGCCTCGCCGTCCGCTCCTCGACGCGGCACGGGGTGCGGCAGACCGATGACGCTTAAGTCGAACTTTGCCGAGCCGTTGCTGAGCGCTTCCTTCAACTCCATCTGAACACCGGGAAGGCTGAGGTCGGGCAGCGGCGTGTCGTGGAAGGAGAACAGGACTTGCACCAACGGGTTGCGGCTTAGATCCCGCACCGGGTTCACCGCTTCCACCACGCGGTCAAACGGCGTGTCTTCATGGGAGAACGACTCGATCGTCATCTCCCGCACGCGGATCATCAACTCGCGGAACGTCATGTCGCCGTTCAATTGCGTGCGCAGGACGATGTTGTTGACGATCATGCCGATCACGCCTTCCACATCCCGACGGCGGCGGTTTGCCACGCCGGAGCCGATCAACAAGTCCTCCTGTCCCGTGTAGCGATACATCAAGGTGTTGAACACGGACAGCATCGCGACGAACAGCGTCACTCCTTCGCGGCGGGCGAACTCGTGCAATTCCTCCGTGAACGCCGCCGGAAACTCGATGCGCAGCGCCGACCCGCGATGGCTCGGCACAGCGGGGCGCGGGCGGTCGGTCGGCAGGTTGAGCATCTCCGGACAGCCTGCCAACTGCTGTTTCCAAAATTGAAGTTGCGCCGCCGCTTCCGGCCCCTGTGCCCATTGACGTTGCCAGTGCGCGTAGTCGGCGTACTGGATCGGCATTTCTGTCAGCGGCATCGGACGTCCCGCCGCAAACGCCCGGTACAGCTCCACCACCTCGCGCAAGAACACGTTGGACGACCAGCCGTCATGCACCATGTGCTGCTCGACGTGCAGCATCGCATAGCGGTCTTCCCGCAGTTGGTACAAGGCCCAGCGCACCAAGGGCAGTTTTGTCATGTCGAATTTTCGTGCCATCTCTTGTTTTACGAGGCGTTGCAACTCTGTTTCCCGCTGTTCCTCGGGGAGATGCAACAGAGACTGCACTTCCAGCTTCACTTCATAGAACGGATGGATCGTTTGCACGACTCCGCTTTCGTCTTCGGAGAACGTGGTGCGGAAGATTTCATGGCGGTTGACCATCACCTGCAAGCAACGTTCCAAGATCTCCACGGCAAGTTCACCGGTGAAGCGGTACAGGACTTGCGACGCATACGAGAGGTGCGCCGGGTTGATTTTGTGCATGAACCAGACGCGCTCTTGAGAAAACGAAGCCGGCAACCGTTGGTCTCGCGAAACGCGGGGAATCGACACGGTCCGCACGATGCGGCCTTCGCGACGCTCTGTTTCAAGGATCGCGGCAAGACCTGCGACCGTAGGTGCCGCGTACAGATGGCGCAACGGCACTTCGATGCCCAGCACATCGCGAATCCGCGACAGAATCTGCGTCGCCAGCAACGAATGACCGCCAAGCTCCAAAAACCCGTCCTCCACCCCGATGGAATCCATCCCGAGCACCTCCGACCAGATGCCCGCCAGCGTCTCTTCCAACTTCGTCCTCGGCGCGACAAACGGGCTTTCCCATGCAGGTCGCACTCCGCCCGGCGCAGGCAACGCGTTGCGGTCGACCTTGCCGTTGGGAGTCAAAGGAAACACCTCCATGACGACAAACGCAGAGGGCACCATGTAGGCGGGAACGCGTGCCTCCAGATGACGGCGCAGTTCCTGAGCGGAGGGAGGCAGAGACCCTTTTTCCGCGACGACGTAGGCGACCAACCGCTTCTGACCCTGAAAGTCTTCCCGCGCCAGCACCACGGTGTGTTGGACGCGCTCGTGGTTTTGCAACACCGCTTCAATCTCCCCGAGTTCGATGCGGAACCCGCGAAGTTTGACTTGGTGATCGAGGCGGCCCAGAAACTCCAGATCGCCGCTCGGCAACTGCCGCACGAGATCGCCTGTGCGGTACATGCGCTCTTCAAAGCGCGCAGTCGAGAAAGGATTCGGCAAAAACTTTTCCGCCGTCAAATCCGGCCGCCCCAGATAGCCGCGTGCCAAGCATCGGCCGGAGATGTACAGCTCTCCCTCCTCGCCGACGGGAACGGGGAATTGGTCGGCGTCGAGAACGTACAGGCGGACATTCGGAAGCGCGCGTCCGATACTCACCTGCTCGCAGCCGTCCTCGTACACCGCGCACGCTACGCAGACGGTTGCTTCGGAAGGGCCGTAGCCGTTGACGAAACGGCGCCCTCGCGACCAGTGCACAGCGAGCTCCTGCGGGCATGCCTCTCCAGCGGAGACGACGGTGCGCAGGTCGGGAAACGATTCGTTTTTGAGCATCGCCAACACGGACGGCGGCAACGTGACGTTGGTGATGCGCTGGTTTTGCAACAGCCGCACCAGCGTCGGGCCGGGCATCAGTTCTTCCTGTGCCGCCATCACCAGCACCGCGCCGACCGACAAAGCCATGAAAATCTCGGAGAACGACGCGTCGAAGGAAAACGACGCAAACTGCAGCACGCGGCTGTCCCCTCGAACGTCATATCGTTCACAAACGGCTGCCAGCATGTTGACGGCGCCGCCGTGTTCCAACAGCACGCCTTTGGGTCGTCCGGTGGAGCCCGATGTGTACATCACGTAGCACAGCGAGTGGGGAGTGAGCGGGGTGGTTGCGTTCGTTTTTTCTAGAGAGAGGTCGACTGCCGACTCCTCTTCACAGAGCGCATCCAGCAACACCACCTCGGCTTTGGACTCCGGGAGTTGCTCGACCAGATGGGACTGGGTCACCAAAACAGGCAGAGAGGAATCCTCCATCATATAGCGCAAACGCTCCGCCGGATACTTGGGATCGAGCGGTACGTACGCGCCGCCCGCCTTCATTATTCCTAATATTCCGACAATCATCGACACAGATCGTTCCGCGCAGATCCCGACCAGCACCTCAGGGCCCACGCCTGCTCTTTGCAAACGTGACGAGAGGATCGAGGCACGGCGGTCCAACTCTCCATACGTCACCTCTTCACGCCCGAACACCACTGCCGTCGCGTTCGGATTCAACCGCGCCTGCTCTTCAAACGCATGGTGCACGCAACGCTCCTCGACTGCTTCTGCCATCATCGGTCACCTCGTATTTTACTTCTACAATTTATACTAATTATCATTTACGAAATTAGTATAAAGAATAGCGAAACTCCCCGTCAAGGGACCCACTCTAACAAAAAAAAGAGAGGGGCGCGAACCCCTCTCTTGCTCTTGCTTTTTTATGATTAGAACTCCAACTTCGACTCGATAAACGCCTTCAGCTCTGAAATCGGCATGCGGGTTTGTTCCATCGTGTCGCGGTCGCGAACGGTGACAGCGCCGTCCGTTTCCGATTCAAAGTCGAAGGTGATGCAGAACGGAGTGCCGATCTCGTCGTGACGGCGGTAGCGCTTGCCGATCGAGCCGGACTCGTCGTAGTCGACGTTGAAATGCTTCGCGAGGTCCGCGAACACTTTCGTCGCCGGTTCGGACAGCTTCTTGGACAGCGGGAAGATCGCCGCTTTAAACGGCGCGAGCGCCGGGTGCAGGTGCAACACGGTGCGGGAGTCGCCGCCCTCAAGCTGCTGCTCTTCGTAAGAGTCGATCAAAAACGCCAACGTCACGCGGTCTGCGCCAAGCGACGGCTCGATGCAGTACGGAATGTACTTCTCGTTGGTCTCCGTGTCGGTGTAGTGGAAATCTTCGCCGGAGTGTTCCATGTGCTGCTTGAGGTCGAAGTCGGTACGGGACGCGATGCCCCAGAGTTCGCCCCAGCCGAACGGGAACTTGTACTCGAAGTCGGTCGTCGCGTTCGAGTAGTGCGAAAGTTCGTCCGCGTCATGGTCGCGCATGCGGATGCTGTCTTCCTTGATGCCGAGACCCAACAGCCAGCTTCTCGCTTCTTGCTTCCAGAAGTCGTGCCACTTCAACTCTTCGCCCGGCTTGCAGAAGAACTCCAATTCCATCTGCTCGAACTCGCGGGTACGGAACGTAAAGTTGCCCGGCGTGATCTCGTTGCGGAACGATTTGCCGATTTGGCCGATGCCAAACGGGAGCTTCTTGCGCATCGTGCGCTGCACGTTCTTGAAGTTGACGAAGATGCCTTGCGCCGTCTCCGGACGCAGGAAGATCTCGTTGGCGGACGATTCGGTGACGCCTTGGAACGTTTTGAACATCAAGTTGAACTGGCGGATGTCGGTGAAGTCATGCGCGCCGCAATCCGGGCAGGCGATGTTGTGTTCCTTGATCAAGTCGGCCATCTGTTGGAACGTCATGCCGTCGACGATGATTTCGATCCCCTTGGCACCGAGCGCTTCTTCGATCAGTTTGTCGGCGCGATGACGAGCTTTGCAAGCTTTGCAGTCGATCATCGGGTCGTTGAAGTTGCCGACGTGGCCGGACGCCACCCAGGTCTTCGGGTTCATGAGGATCGCCGCGTCGAGGCCGACGTTGTACGGGGATTCCTGAATGAACTTCTTCCACCACGCGCGCTTGACGTTGTTTTTCAACTCGACGCCCAGCGGGCCGTAGTCCCACGTGTTCGCGAGGCCGCCGTAGATTTCCGAGCCCGGGAAGATAAAGCCTCGGTGTTTCGCCAGTGCTACCAGTTCGTCCATTTTCACGCTCATCTGAAACAGCTCCTTCGTTGTGGAGGGCTCAGCCAAGGTCCGTGGATGCAAAAAAGCCCCCGTCCCTAAGCTGGCTGTAAAAGCCTAGGGACGGGAGCTCTCCTCCCGCGGTTCCACCCTAGTTGACGCAACGGAAAAAACGCCGCGCCCACCTCTTCACGATTTGCAGCTCCGAAACCGCCGTTTCCCTGCCCGCATCCGCCGGGCTCTCACCTTCCCCGGCTCGCTGGTGGATGGAGGGGCAGGTACTATCTGTTCCTTCATCGCCGCAACATATTTACGTTGGAACTATCTTACCCAAAGTTGGGGAATCAAGTCAAGAGACACCCGCCTGTTTTTCGCGCCATGAGTTATTTTTTGTTGTGCGCTTGCAAAGACACGGCAAAATCCACAACCCCGCTCCGCAAAAAAGCCTGCCGCACGCCGATTGCCGCCTTCCCGTCCGTTGTAAACACCCCCGCAAACGGCTGTCCGTACGATCCCGCCGCCCAGGGACCGAACGGGGTCTCATGCGGCACGAAACGGCTTCCCCTGTTTTGCGCCGCCAACCAGATCCCCTTCACCGGATCGACCAACAGCACATCGTCGCGCCCGTCTCCGTCAAAGTCTGCCACCAGCAAGCGCCATTGCGTGCCGATGCCAAACCCGCGCCGCCAGTACGGGCCGACGGGCCCTGCCGTCGGGATCAGCCGCTTCCCGTTGCTGAGCGCCACTTTCCAATCGCCCGTGCGCCGGTTCCACGCCACGAGGTCCGTGCGTCCGTCCCCGTTGAAATCCCCCGCCGCCACCGTCCAATCGGTGCCGGAAACCCAGCCTTTGATCCAGAGATGCGGAATCATCGTATCGACCCTGCGTTCCCGCCCTTCCTTGCGACCGCCCGCCGCTTCATCAGCAAGCGCGGAATTCGGCACCAGCACTTCTGCAAAGTGCGCCCCGGTGCTCTGCGCCACCCGCAAATCGCCGGATGCGAGACGGTAGGCGGCCGCGTCCGTTTTTCCATCGCCGTTGAAATCGCCGACGAGCGGCAACCAGTCCGGCCCTGCCGCGAAATTCTCCAACCAGAGAAACTGCCGATCTCCCGCCGCCGGAACGAACTTCGCGCCGTCGCTAAGCGCTGCCTGCCACTGCCCGATCTCCGTGTCCAACACGATCAAATCCGCTCGCCCGTCCCCGTTGACGTCGCCCAGAAACGGACGCCAGGATTCCCCTTGCGCCCAACCGGTCAGTGCTTGCAACGGCTCGCCAATCGGCACATTTCGGTTCGGATACCCGTCCAAATTCACCCGCAGCACCGACCAAGTTCCGCTCTCCGGTTCCCAAAGCACCAACTCCGAACGCCGGTCGCCGTCCACATCGCCGGTGAGCACAACTGCATGATTTCCCGGGAAAACACCCGTACGCCTCGCCGACGGCGCAAACGGTACGAGGTCTTTCACATGCACAAACGTCCGCTCTTGTCTCTTAAAACAGCGAAGCAATCGATGCAAGTACGAATTCGGATCATACTTCACCCGCGGCCTGCCGTCCTTCGCCGTTTGCAGCTCCATGAACGGAAATTCCAAAAACGCATGATAAAAAAACCCGGCGATCTCATCCGCCCCGTACTCCGCAATCTCCTTGCACATCCGCTCCACATCTTGATCGGGATGCGACCCGTCCACATAAAAAAGCGGCGTCGGCACGTACACCACGCCACGATACAACGGGCTGTCGAGGTCTTCAAACAGCACCTTGCGATTCGCTTCTTCATGACGCGGATCATTTTCAAAAAACAACCCCGCCCATCCCTCCAACACGTTGCGCGCATTCCCTTCAGCCGCATAGTGGGGCGTTTCAAACCAATCGAGCTGCACCCCCGCCTGTTTCGCCGCTTGAAATCCTTCACGCATGCGGCTGGACGAATACGAGGATTCGAACGCATCGCGCTCCAGATACGCCGCATCGGATTCTTGCGGCGGACAATCGCTTTCGCAGGCACTGTAATAGAATTCATACCCCGCCGCGCTGGGTTCTGTTTGGTATTGGTGGCGGTATCCGTGCATGCCGATCGAGCCGCCGCGTGCCCGCAGATAGGAAATCACCTGCAAAAACTTCCGTACAAACGGGTCGTTCCGATCGGCAATTGACTTGTCATACCCCTTGCCCTTGTCGACGAAGCGCGGAATCATCGCCACGTGAAACGGCACTCCCTCGCGCGCCAGCAGATCGGCAACCGCGCACAACTTCAACAATCGCTCCTCCGTGCCGAACTCCCCGCCGGGACCTACGTCTTCCAAGCGAATCAACACTTTTTTCACCGGCCGTCCCTCCTCTTCGATCACGTAGAAAAGTATGCTACACTGGAGAGTAGCATACCGAAAAGAAGGTCGAACGAAATGAACTTACTTTCCATCCTCAACCTCACGAAAACACACGGCGAAAAAACGCTGTTTCAAGACCTCAACTTTGGCATCGACAGCGGAGAGCGCATCGGCTTGATCGGCGTCAACGGCACCGGCAAATCCACGCTGTTGCGCACGATTGCCGGCACCGAGCAACCGGATTCAGGCCTTGTCGTGCGCGGGAACAACGTGCGCGTGGAGTTTTTGCCGCAAAACCCGCAGTTTGACGAGCACCTGACCGTCTTGCAGTCGGTTTTCCAAGGCGACTCGCCCGTGCTGCGCTTGCTGTACGAGTACGAACAGACTCTGGGCCAACTCGGAGCACACCCGGAAGATCAGCAACTGCAGGCACGCCTCCTGCGCTTGACGCAAGAGATCGACCAGAACAACGCTTGGGAGATGGAAGCCAACGCCAAGAACATCCTCAACCGTCTGGGCATCGCGAACTACGACGCCGTCGTCAGCACGCTCTCCGGCGGTCAACGCAAGCGTGTGGCGATGGCGCGCGCGCTGATTCGCCCGGCCGACCTGCTTATCCTCGACGAGCCGACCAACCACATCGACAACGAGACGGTCGACTGGCTGGAAGGATACTTGGCAAAAAGCAAAGCGGCGCTCTTGATGATCACGCATGACCGCTACTTCCTCGACCGCGTCACCAACCGCATCCTCGAACTGGACAAAGGCCGTCTCTACTCGTACAACGGCAACTACGAGACGTTCTTGATCGGCAAAGCGCAGCGCGAAGAATCGCAGGCGGCGTCCGAAGACAAGCGCCAAAACCTGCTGCGTCGCGAGTTGGAATGGTTGCACCGCGGAGCCAAAGCCCGCACCACCAAGCAAAAAGCGCGCGTGGAGTTCGCCACCGCCCTGCGCGATCAGAAAGTCGAAAAAGCCGGTCCGCAGTTGGAGATCGCCATCGGTTCGCAACGCCTCGGCAAAAAAGTCCTCGAACTGACCGATGTTACAAAGTCGTTTGGCAACCGCGTCCTGCTCAACCGCTACTCGCTGTTGGTCGGCCCGGGCGAGCGCATCGGCATCGTCGGCCCGAACGGCAGCGGCAAATCGACGCTCTTGAACTTGATCGCCGGACGCCTCCAACCGGACAGCGGCACGGTGGAGATCGGCCAGACGGTCAAGATGGCGTACTACACGCAAGAGAGCGTCGACATGAACGAAGAGATGCGCGTCATCGAGTACATCCGCGACGTCGCCTCGTATATCAAGACGACCGACGGCGAAACGATTTCCGCCGGGCAGATGCTGGAGCGCTTCCTGTTTCCGCCGCACCAGCAGTGGACGCCGATCAGCAAACTTTCCGGCGGAGAGAAGCGCCGCCTGTATCTGCTGCGCATCTTGATGAGCGAGCCGAACGTGCTCTTGCTCGACGAGCCGACCAACGATCTCGACGTGCAAACGCTCTCGATTCTCGAAGACTATCTCGACCATTTCGACGGCACCGTCATCACCGTCTCCCACGACCGCTACTTCCTCGACCGCGTCGTGGACCGCCTGATCGCGTTTGAAGGCGAGCACGGCATCTATGAAACGCTCGACATGTACTCCGTATACCAGGCCACCCGGGAAAAAAGGCTCGCGTCGGCAACACCCGCAACTTCTCCCGAAGACAAACCGAAAGCGCAAGCCCCGCGCTCCGAGAAGCCCCGCGCCCGGCGCATGACCTACAACGAACAGCGCGAGTTCGAGACGATCGACGAACGCATCGCGGGGCTGGAAGAAAAACTCGCCGCCGTGCAAACCGAACTCGCCAAGGGCGGCAGCGACTACACGCACCTGCAGAAACTTACCGACGAAGAAGCCCGCCTGACCGCCGAACTGGAAGCGGCCGTCGAACGCTGGGCCGAACTCAACGAATTGGCGGAAGAGATCGCCCGCGCGAAGAAATAGCCACCCTCGCTCCAATCCCCCTTGCTCCACAGCACGCAAAAAAAGGAGAGAAACTTTTCCGTTGAAAAGTTCTCTCCTTTTTAGGTGCTGCATAAGCGGCTACTTGGCATGTTCAATTCAATCAGTCACCCCAGATGAAGACCAGGGGAGTTGCAGGAAGATCTTCTGCGGTCTTGTGGACAGAACCCATACCTGCGAAAGCGGTGAACAGTGCAACTGCAACCAATACGCCAGCCAGTACTTTTTTCATCTCTCATTTCCCCTTTTATCCCTATTTTGGTATCCCTAATTCCCTAGCCCCAATCATCCTCGCCGCTGTACCCCTACAGCGAGCGAAGAATTCGTTTCAGCAAGTCATCGATCCATTTCCGAATCATTGGAGCGAGGCCTCCCTCACAACCGTTCCTTCCGGATTCTCCCCAGAATCCATCAAACGGTCAGGAAAATGTTGCCGTACGACTTCAAGAAACTGATCCACCAATTCAGAGTCGAATTGCGTCCCTTTACAGCGACGAAGTTCTTCTACAGCCCAGTGCATCGGCATTCTATCTCGGTAGCAACTGTCTCGCGTCATCGAATCGAACGCATCGGCGATGGTGACAATACGCACCGCCTGATCGAGTTTGGACGCCTCAACTCCATGCGGATACCCTTGTCCGTCCACCCGTTCGTGATGGGACAAGAGAATCGGTAAAATGGAATCGTAGACGGAACCGAAGTGTCGTAAGATATCATGCCCGACGACCGGGTGCGTCCGCATGTTGTTGTGCTCAGTTTGGTTTAAGTGAGCGCCTTTCTTCAACACTCCATCCGGGATGCTGAGCTTCCCGATATCGTGCAACAAAGCGCCGAAACGCACTCGTTCGATCTCTTCCGGCGGCATCCCGAGATGCTGCGCCAACCAGACTGAATATGTTGCGACCTGCAAACTGTGGTTGTAGGTCACGACGTCGCGCGCTTTCAGTGCATGCAGCAAACCCTTGGTGATCGAGCGCCTTGATTCGATCTCTTCTGCTCTTGGCACGATCGGTTCCTTGTTGCCGTGATACACGGGATGGCCTTCCTCTTGAATCTGCGAGAATAACGTGATGCACCCCTTGCCGCTGGCTTTGGAGAAGTAGGCGGCTTTGTCCGCTTGTTTGACGGTCTCTTGAATGTTCCCTTCAAAACAAGTGGCGACGCCGAAACTCAGCGAGATGGAAAGTGGATGACCTTCCAACGTCACCGGCAGACGAATCTGCTCCAAAAGCCTTGCTGCGACGATCAGGCCGACTTCCTCGGTTGCGTTGGGCAAGAGGAGAGCGAACTCGTCTCCGCCGTAGCGCACCGGGATGTCCTCTTCCCGCGCTTCCGTGCGAATCAAGCTTGCGACATAATGCAGTGCCAAATCGCCGATGTGATGACCGTACGAGTTGTTGATGTCCTTGAAGTTGTCAAAATCCATGATGATGACGGTGTTCGGGACGTGCTGCGCTTTTGTCATGTCGGACAGCGTGCGGGCAAAGTAGTGACGGTTGTAGAGTTTCGTCAAATTGTCGGTGTTGGCGACGCGTTCCATCCGTTGGTACAAGTACGCGTTCGAAAGGGCGGCCGCACCGTGCGAGACGTACACGTCCAGCGAAGAATCAATCTCCTCCAGCAAATCTCGCGGGCACAACAGCGCCATCACGCCTTGCACATCGCCCTGTGCGATCATCGGGCACAACAGCTTGACGTGCGTGTCTTCCCGAGCCGGCAGCACGAGGCGCTTGCCCTCTTGGAATACGATCGAGATCGCAGATTCCAACTCGGGGACGGCGACAGACTGCATCCCTTCTTCCGCCGGTTGATACTGGTCGTACGTGTCGCGGTCGAGATTCTTCCAAACGATGTAGAGCGCTTGATACGGAACCTCTTCCGAGACGCGTGCGAACACCGTCTCCACCGTGGATTCGAAGTTCAGCGACGTGCCCATCAACAACGCGTGCTTTTGCAGGGCTGCCACTTCGCCGACTTTGCGGTTGAGCATGTCGTTAGCCGTCTGCAACGAGTCCAGATGTTGCTGGACTTTGTTGGTCTGGTCGATGTACAGCTTGAAGCTGTAGCGCGCCATGATCAGCGGCACAACGAAGATCATCAACCCCAAGATGCCAAGCAGCGCGTAGGCTTTGTACAACCCGATGCCGATCCAAGACAACAGCAAATAGTTCATCATCGGCCAGCGGTAGTTTTCATTCCAGATGCGAAACGGCGATTGACCGGCCGTCAGCGCGATGGCAAACGTGATCAAAGTCGAGTTGATCGTGTAGAACAGCAGCGGGACCAAGAGAAACTCAAACAGCCAGAAATAGCTCAAGCCCGCCGTCAACTGCAAAAGCTGCCCGGACACAAACGCAGGAATCGCCAAACCTGCCACGTTGAAAATCATCTTATGCGGCTTCAGCCGTTTTGGATAAAACGAACCGACCAACCCGCACACCGCCGCCGTCAGCGCACCGACGTCCGGACCGAGCAACAACACCGACGCGTACAAGATCGAAAACGAAACTGAAACCCACGATTGATTCGCCAGCGCCACCGGCATCAGCTGCACAACGCCCGCCAAAACGAGAAACACTGACGCGTCCCACCAAACCCCGCTCGGAAATTGAGTCAAGGTGTAAGCTCCCAGTAAAAGTCCGATGATGTTGATCGTGTAGACATAGAGTCGAAGCGACGTCTTCAATAGATATCACCTCCTTTATATATAGTTAGGTTCCATTGGAGTCTAATTTTTAATGTTGTACCTTTATGATAGAACAAAGTATATATTCACGCAATAATTAAAGGGATTCTATTTAAGTAGGCTGTTTCAAGAGCATAACAAAAAAAGCATGCGATAAAGTCGCATACTTTACTCATATCCGCCAATTTTGTCCAAAACTCCCGCTAAACAGGATTGAAATTTCTCTTGATCTTCATTTGATCTCTTTTTCGGTCCGCGCGTGCGGCCTCCGCCGCGCCGGTGTTTGGCTGCCGATTCGCGCATTTCGAGCAACAGCGGCATCGACCCGCTGTCGTACTCGGTGCCGTTCGGGTGCAGCGCATACCCGCGGCGCCCGAGCACCATCGCCGCCAGCCCGATGTCTTGCGTGATCACGACATCGCCCGCTTTCAAGCGATTGAGAATCGCCAAGTCCACCGCTTGGGCATGCCCGTCGACCACCAGGCGGTTTTGCGCCTGCTGTTCGTGGTGGACGTTGGTGACCAGCCACACGTCGAGGCCGCGCCGTTCACCCTCTTCCAGCGTGAACTGCACGGCCCCGCGCGGGCAACCGTCCCCGTCGATCCAGATTTGGAGCGTCATCGCTTCGCTTCCGTCACGTGCTCGCGAATCACCTCGGGCACGCCCTTGATCGTGTCCAGCGTGTAGAAACGCCCGACCACCGGCACGTTGAGATCCGCTTGGTCGAACGACCAGCCGCCTTTGTCGGGAAGATGGATGGCGTGAATCCCCTCTTCAAGCGCCGGGCGAATGTCGTTGCGCGCCGAGTTGCCGACCATCCACGTGTGCGGATGCTCCAACCCGCGCTCTTGCATGATCTTCGCCAGCACCGAGCGGTTTTTGTGCTCCGAGATAAACCGGCGCTTCTCCGGGAAGAACTCGTGCAACCCCGCGTTCAAAACTTTCGCCGTCTGAATCTCGTGGTCGCCGCCCGTGTACAGATACAGCTCATGCCCCTCGGAGCGCAGTTTCTCCAGCGTCTCGTGCGCGTGCGGGTAGAGTTCAATCGGCTTGGTGTACACGCCGTAGCCGATCGCCGTCAATTCGTCCTCTTCGTGCTTCACAGGCGTCTTGCCGTACTTCTCGCACATGAGGCGGTACGTCGCCGCCAGCGATTCCGGGAAGCGGTGTTTGCCGAGCCCGTGCTGCTCGATGCCGGAGAGGTCGATGTGTTGCTGCGTGTCGTCAATCAATTTCCGCTCAATGGGAGTCCCTTTGAAAAACGAAAGCATCGCGTTCAAAAACTCCGTGCGCGCTTCGTTGAAAAATCGATTGCAATGAATGAGTGTGTCGTCCAAATCGAACAACAGATGTTGTTTCATCTCCTGTTCCCCTCCTCTCGCGGGTATTCTATCATTCTATAGCATCTGTCCATGAAAAAAAAGCCGACGAACGGGGTTCGCCGGGTAGCCGTTTTAGAAATTGCCGTTCGGGTAGAGAGCCAAATATGCCATCCACAGCGCAACGGCGACGGCGATTCCGACCAATGCCCAGAGGAGAACCCCTTTTCCGTCGCGGCTGAAGACAGCCCGCAAGAAGCCCATCGTCCACGGGGCCGGCGTGTTCGGGTAGGCCGCGTGGTACTCTTCTTCGATGTCGGTGTACTGCTTGTGCATGTTCTCTTCGAATTTATCGTCAAACTGTCTGCGTTCGCTGCGCTTTTGGTCTTCGTGGTTCATTCGCCATCTCCCCCTTCTTCTGCTGCTCTCTAGCGTCTGCAATTAGTGCATTTTCATTCCGACCCGGCGAATCAACACGGAATACTTCACGTCGATTTTGGTTTTCGGAAACACCTCCGACCAGTTGGGGATCTGCTCGAATCGGTCGTAGCAGCGCGCCCGCACTTTGTCTCCCAACGAGAACACGTCCACTTTGTACTGCTTCTGCACTTTTTCCACCAGATGCTTCGCCCGCTTGTTCATCTCGTCGGTCAGCGCCTTCTCGACGCTGCGGAACGTGACCTCATCTGTAAAATTGAGGGCACCCATCGACTCGATCACGTCCACTTCCAACTCCACTTGCGCCGTCATGCGAAACGTGTCGCCATCCGGGGTGACCCGGGTTTTGGTGTGGACTTTTTTCGGATGGACGGTGATGTAGTCGGTGTGGTTTTTCTTCTTGGGGATGATGGGGGAGACGATCGTGATGTTGCCGCCTGTCTGCTCTTCACGGAGGTTCATCAACACCCAAGATTCCTGTTCGTTGAGCGTTCCGACCATTTTGTCGTCGTGAAACATCGCCAACCCTTCCCACTTGACGTCTTGCTTGTCCGGCTCGATCAAATTGGCGATCGGCTCCACCCCGGTGGACGAGCGGTCGATAAACCAATGACCGAGCGTGATGTCGGGGATGCGGCCTTGCTTGGAGCCGTTTTCGATCAAGTCCATGACGTATACGATGGGGATCTGCTCCAGTTTCGGATCGGAGTTCAACAGGTCGACGGCAGGACCCGGCGTGACCAACAGCCAAAGCAGGCGGCGCATCTGCGGGGTGCGGCGGATGGCGTCGATGATGCCGGCCATGTCTTCTTCGGCGATGTCTTGGGAAACGGCAATTACCCGTGTGTGCCCGTAGAACAGTTCTTGGTTCAGTTGTTGCTGCAACTGCCGCAGCGCGTCGGCCATCGATTCTCCGGTCGCCGACATCACTTTGACGGCGTTTTTGCCGCCCTCTCCCGCGGAGCCGCCGCCGGAGCCGGCGATTTTGATCGGGATGGGAATCTGCACGGCGACTTTGACCATCTTGGCGTCTGTGTCTTGGCTCTGCTCCCGGTCGACGGCGAGGGCGACGACAGACGTGCGCTCTTCCAACTCGCGGTTGTCCCAACACCCGGTCAGCAACAGGGAAAACAACACGAGAATCAAACTCACCGCCATCCATGCTCTAGCTCGCCGCCCGCGCATCCGGCGTGCCTCCTTCGCCCTTTTTGCGCTTTCCGCCGCGAATCAAAGCGATCACCCAGAACAGAAACGGCATGACAAACGCGGTTCCCAACCCGAAATAGCTTGTGTAGGCGAGGTAGTGAAACAAATCCTCGATGTTGCGCGGGTACATCGCGATCAGGTACGTGATGACGGCAAGCCCGGGCGGGCTCCACCACTTCCGTTTTTTGAAGCGGCAAAACTGTCGAAACGACCAATTGGCGCAAAAAAACCAATTTCCCGCCGACGTGAACACCGCAGCGACCCACACCGCCAAAAACACCGCTTCCAACCGTTCCAAGACGAGACCCGGCACCTGCGTGCTCTTGACCAACTCCAAGGTCGGCCACGCTTGACGGGACAGCTCTTCATAGCCGAACGACATGATTCCCGCGATGACGATCAACAAATAGATGAGGCCCGCAATCAACAAACCGTACAGCTGCCACCGCATCATCCGCGGTTCTTTGCTCAGGTGGGAGTTGTACATGAGCATCGCTTCAAAGCCGAGTAAACTGGTCATCGCCGGCAAACTCGCCTGCAAGACCCCTCCGATCCGGTGCATGGAGAACAGCGGCAAGATAAAGTCGAGATGCGCCGACTGAAACGAAGAGAGCGCGATGAACAAAACCGGCACGACGATCAACCCCAGCAACACTTCGTTGACGCGCACGACCACTTCCACGTTGTAATACGCCAGCATGATGCACAAAAGCAGCATCGTGGCGACGATCACTTCCAGCGGCGTGTTGACCAAAACGGCCGTCACCACCACTTCGCCAAACGTCCGCAACACGATCCCGGTCGACCAGCACCAGTAGAAGAGATAGAGAAGCACAAAGGGAGCGGACAGCAAGCGCCCCACCCATTTCAAACGGGTGCTTCCGAACAGGCTTTGCAAGATCTCCACGATCGTCTGCCCCGGATAGCGGTGGTTCAAGTCGTAGATCACCATCAGACCGAGCAGTGAAATCAAAAGCGCGATCAACACCGAGATCCAGCCGAATTGGTGTGCCTGTTCCGTCGTCGCGCGCGGAAGGGTGAGCACGCCGACTCCGATGATCGTGCTGGCGTTAAACGCCATCGCTTGGTAGCGGGTGATGAGAAATTTACTGGTCTCCGGACTTCCGGTCGTCAGGTGTCGTTTCGCTTGGCTCATAAGGTTCAATGTCCTCCGCGGATGTGGGGTTGGTGCGTTCGAGTTCGTCGTTCTCTGCGAACAGGTTCGGTTTTTTCCTCATGTTGTACAACGGGATGCGGATCATGCTGTCGCCCATTTGCAACAAGTTTGACGGGGTCAAGGGGGCGAGGTACGGCACGCCGAACGATTTCAACGAGCAGAGATGCACGACGATGAAGATGAAGAACAACATGATGCCGTACAGTCCAAACGCCGCCGCCAACAGCATCACGGGAAAGCGCAGCATCCGCAGCGCGATGGCGGCGTTGTAGCTCGGAGCGGCAAACGACCCGATCGTCGTCAACGCGACGACGATGACCATGATCGGGGAGACGATGCCTGCACGCACCGCCGCTTCCCCGACGATCAACGCTCCGACGATGCCGATGGTCGGGCCGATCGGACCCGGCAGCCGGACGCTCGCCTCGCGCAAAATCTCGATGGAAATCTCCATCGCAAGCGCCTCCACCACGGACGGAAACGGCACGGTCGCCCGACCGGCGGCCATCGCGATCACCAGCTTCGACGGGATCATCTCCGGATGAAACGACGTAAACGCGATGTAGAACGACGGCAGCAACAGCGCCATCGTCATCGAGAGCGCCCGAATCAATCTCAGCAACGTGGCGATCAAGAAGCGCTCGTAATAATCCTCCGGGCTTTGGTACAACTGCGCAAACACCACGGGGGCGATGAGCGCAAACGGAGACCCGTCCACGAGCAGCACGAGCTTGCCTTCCAAGAGGTTGGCGACCGCTTTGTCGGAGCGCTCCGTATTTTGCATCATCGGAAACGGCGACCAATGGCTGTCTTCGATGAATTGCTCGATGTACCCGCTCTCAAGGATGCTGTCCGTGCGAATGCTTTTCAGCCGGTTCTCCATCTCCTGCACGACTTTGCGGTCGGCGAGGCCGTCGATGTAGATCATCGAGACATCGGTGGCGGTGCGCGTGCCGATCTTCATATTGACGATTCGAAGATCCGGATCTTTGATCCGGCGGCGGATCAGCGCGGTGTTGACGCGCAACGTCTCCGTAAAGCCTTCGCGCGGGCCGCGCACGACCGATTCGGAGACGGGCGGCTGCACCGATCGTTTTTCCCAGCCTTGCGTGTTCAGCAACAGCCCGCGCGACGCCCCTTCAAACAGCAGCGCCGTCGAACCGGACAGCACGCCGCGCACCAGTTCGCGGCGCGACAGCACCACCTGCGCGTCGGCGCGCGGGAGCAGATGCCGCAGGGCGATTTCAGGCGCCTGATCCGGTTCAAACGGTTCCAGCGGCGGGAGTTCCACCGTTCCCAGCATCAGCGGCGCGAGAATCTGCTCGTCGATCGTTTCCGATTTGACCAAGCCGTCGAGAAACACGAGATGCGCGCGCCATTCCCGCCGATGCCCCCACGAAAAGTCGCGAATGACGAGATCGTTGCTGTCGCCGAGCAGTCTGCGAATCTCCTCCAACTGCCCCTTCGTATGGTGCAACAGCTCATCGTCGGGGACTTTCCGGATTTGCTCTTCGAACCTGTTCTCCAAGACTTGGCTTTGTTTCGCGTCCTTGGTCTTGCGCCTCTGATACCGCCCCATGCGTCAAACCTCCTTCCGTTCCCCGCATCTGCCAGCACATGCAAAAAAGGCCATCCTTAGAATGTTAGGATGACCTCTCTGCGAACGGGTTATGTGCAAGTTTTGGATGCGTTTATCGACGTTTCATCTCGTCATGCAATTCATCGTAAAAACGAGCTTCCGACATCGCGATCTGCACGCCGGCGCGGTAGATCGCCTGCAGATGCTCCGGTTCCGTAAACTCGACGAGCACGTCGCGGCACAGTTGGTAATGGCGCGGTTCGTGCTCGTCGGCGTGCGCCATCCAGAAGCCGACATTGACTTTGCGCTCGCGGCTGTAGTTCGGGTGACGCAACCCTTGGCCGATCAACCCCATGACGAGCCCGGCGAACAATTCCGAACCCAGGCCCACGGCCGCCATCGCTTCCAGCGTCGTCGCTTCTTTCAGGAACGAAAGAAACGCGTCCACCGCCCGCTTCGCCGCTTCTCCCACCGGATAGTTCGGCACGTGTTCGTCGCTGATCTCCACATCGGGAGCCACAGACTCCAAAAACGTGCGGTACAGGCGGGAATGATAGCCCTTGGGATTGCCGCGTCCGGCTTCATCCCAGAGGTTGTCCACCAGCGGCACCCACCAGCGGTCGAGCGGTTCCACCGCCGCGATCGCCGCCCCCAACACACGGGGGAAATTGCGGCTGTAGTAGCTGTATTGCAGGGCAAACTCGCGAATCTGCGCCGGAGTGAATTCCCCGTTGCCAAGCGCCGTCAAAAAACGACCCTGCACGATATGAGTCTCTACTTCTTGCATCACGGCGCGTTCCACATCTTGGTATGTATGAAATTCTGCTGTCATCGCTTGCATCTCTGGTCTCTCCCAACTTCTCATTCTGTCTTGTCTGCAGGTGATGGCGGGGAGGGGGTTTTACGCCCCGTCCCCCGCCGTGTTACTTCGCGCGCACCGCCCGGTACACGCGATAGCCAAGCCGCCGCGAAAATTTCTCCGTCAGCGCTTGGTGGGCGCTCCAAATGTCATACAGCCTTGGATCGACCGATTGCGGCGCATCGAACTCCGGCAACTCCTGCGGCGGCGTGTGATCATCGGGCAACGCCGACGCCACCGTTCCGCCGCGCACGACGGAAACGGAGGCGAACCCCGCTCCTTGCAGCCGCCCCGCCCATTCGGTTTCGGTCGGCACTTGGCGCGTGTTGTAGACGCTCGCCAACTCCTCCAGCTCTTTGGCGGACAGCGGCCGCTCCGCCGTCATCTCCAAATCGAGCAACACGCCGCCCGGTTTCAGCACGCGGGAGTACTCGCCGAGCGCGGTGTTGATGCGCGTGAAGATCGTCACCGACTCCACCAGCACCAGATCGAACGACCTCTCCGGAAACGGCAGCCGGTGCACGTCGCCCTGCAACAGCTGCACGCCGAGCCCCTCCCGCTGAAAACGCCGGCGCGCTTTCTCCAGCATCAGCGGATGTTGGTCCAGCGCGGTCACGCGAGCCCCGTAGGTTTTGACGAGGTAGGCGGCCGTCTGGCCGGTGCCGCAGCCTGCGTCGAGCACCTGCGACGCGCGCGTCAATCCTTCTTTCGCCACCACATCCCGGGTCAGCGCCAAACCGCCCGGATGAGCGCCTCCAATTCCAAACGTCGCTAAAAAATCATGATACGTCGGCTCATTCACTCGCACTCCGCTCCCCTGCTTGCGATCGCTGTCAAATCGGTCTTCGTATCATATGTATGACCGCGAGCGGGAAAAAAGCTACGAACGCCGCCAGTTGCGCACCAACACGTACGCGGTGACGATCGCAAGACCCGAAACGAGCATGATGCCGCCCGCCAGCTTCAGCCATTGGCTGTGCAAATCGGCGTAGCGCTCTTGATACTGGCCTTGCACCATGAGAATGTCCTGCTCCACTTGATGGTAGAGGCTGTACAACCAGCCCAAGATCCCCAGCTCCGCCACCAGCGCAAGCAACAGGTTGATCCGTTTGCTCACTGCTCTTCGCCCTCCGTCTGTTTCTTCAGCGTTCGCAGGTAATGAACCAACGCCTCCATCACTTGCGCGTCGCTCCACTTCTCGACCGCTTCCCGCTCGGCGCCGTACGGTTCCAAGATCGTCTCGCGCACATAGCCTTTCAGATCGGGCGGAAGCGTCCCCATCAACCGGTCCTGCCGCTCTTCTTTGCCAAAAAAATACGAGACCGGCTTGCCGAGCACGTCCGCCATACCGCCGATCACTTGCATGGAAGGGTTTCTCTTCACCCCGCGCTCCAACTCCCGCAAATAGGTCGGAGTCACGCCGACGGCTTCGGCCAACTGCACCGCCGTCAGCCCCTTCTCCGTCCGCGCCTCCCGAATCAACGTCCCCAAATCCACCATGATCCACCTCGGAACACATGTTCGTATTCAAGCAATCACAAGAGATCGCGAGAGCTTTCGCGACCTGGTCGCCGATTTTCAGCCCTCACAGCCTTGGACGAAACTATAGATTCGCGCTTATACTAAAAGCACAACATCCATTCTAACATAGAACTCCCACTGACAGGAGGGCTTCCCCATGATGACTGAGCATGCAATTTTGATTCGTTGGCCAAACGAGGACACCGGCGGGTACTTCAAGGTGCCCGGCTGCCTCGTCGATGCCAACACCGCGTTGGCGATTTTCGATGCTCACCTCGAAGTTCATCTGGTCACCCCGACCGATCATCCTCACGAATTCGACCTGCGTTTTGCTTCCAACCCGTTGTTCTACGTCGGCGACGACCTCCCGGAAATCTTCCACGACCTACGCCGCCTCTCGCTCCTCGAATTTGCCGGCAAGTACACCCACAGCGATTACCACGCGACCGAAGCGCCTTGTTGATTTTTTTCATAACGGAAAGCCCTCCGGACGCTTCGGCGCGCCAGAGGGCTTTTCAGGTAGTGGGCTTCTGTTACAAGCGCAGCAACTTCTCCACGATCGGCACATCGGCCGGAGCCAAGTCGTACGACAGCAGCTCGTCCGGCTGCACCCAGCGCACATCTTGCACATCCAGCTTCTGCAACTCCCCGCTTCGGCAGCGGCAGGAGTAGCCCATCAGCACGACGTGACGGTCTTCATAGGTGTGCGACACGACTTCCAGCACGTCGCCGACTTCGATTTCGATACCGAGTTCTTCGCGGATTTCCCGTGCCAGTCCCGCGCGCGGGTCTTCCCCCCACTCCAGCTTGCCGCCGGGGAATTCCCACTTCAGCCCCATGTGCGTTTCAGGTTTGCGCTGGGCGAGCAAGATCCGCCCGTCGCGCTCGATCACGGCCGCCGTCACGACCAGCTGTTTCATCGCCCGGCGCTCCCGCTTGCCGAAAGCCGTTGCAACGTCAGCGCGAACACCCCGCTGGTCAGCGTCACTTCTTCCGGCGAGAGGTCGACTTCGATGTCTTGCGGGTTGATCGGCAACGTCACCGACTGCGGTTCTCCGCCCGCTTCTTCCTCCGTCTCGCGAAACAGGAATTCCAGCGCCACATCTTCTCCCGCTTCCGATTGCACGAGATCGCACAGGTCAAACGTCGACGCGAACTGCGCCAAGAGGTGGTCGTGGACGACTTCTCCCCGCTCTTCCTGCATCTCCAAGCGCACCCACACAGGGGTCTCCGCAAACAAACTCTCCAAAATTCCAATCAAATCATCCAAGCCGCTGACCGGCTCATACAGTTCAAGTTCATCCATCTCTGTCTTCCTCCTTCTCGTCAACGTGGGTTATTGTACCATATGTCTCCGTACTCTGTGCCGGAATGGTCACGAGCCGCACAGTATGATACCATTAGAGTACCCATTTTCCACTGAAGGAGAGATTCGCCATGGAAACTCCGAAGATCACGGTCGAATACTGCAACACCTGAAACTACTTGCCCCGCGCCGTCAGTTTGACGGACGAAGTTCTGAAGTACTTTGGCCCCAAGATCGGTTCGTTCACGCTCTTGCCCTCCACGGGCGGCGTCTACGAAATCACGTTTGACGGTGAATTAATCTACTCCAAGAAAGCGCTCGGCCGCTTCCCGGAAGACGGAGAAGTGTTGGAGTTGCTCCGGCAGAAGATTTTTGCATAACGTATGCGAAGAACCCGGCCACCTGCGCGGCCGGGTTCTTTTTGTCTGGTGTCTGAAAAAACTTACTGGGAGACGGTGAAGGTGACGCGTCCGCCCGCTTCCAGTTGCGTGCCGCCGGCCGGGGATTGTTGCGAAACGGTCCCGGACGGCGTACCGTTGCCTTCGATGGTAAACGAGTAGCGATAGCCGGCTTGGAGCAGCGCTTGCTCGGCAGCCGCTTGCGTCAAGTTGGTGAGGTCAGGCACCGTCCCGGTAGGAGTCGGCGTGCTCTGCTGGTTCGAATTCGGCGACGTTTGCACGGTGCCCGCGCCCGGTCCGCCCGGTGTCGGGCTTTGGTCGGAGTTGACCGTCAAGACCACCATATCGGCGGTGTTGACTTCCGTGTTCGGGTCTGCCGATTGGCGGTAGACTTTGCCCTTGGTCACCGGGTCGTCCGCCGAGCGGTACACCCATTGAATGCGATCGGTCGGATAGCCGTTCTCGCCGAGGATTTGGATCGCTTGTTCTTCGGTTTTGTTCAAGAGGTTCGGCATCTTGATCGTGCGGCCTTGCTCCGCTTGGCCCGCGCCGGTCGTGGCGGTCGAAGAGTCGCTGCCAAGCGTCCACCAGATGCCGACGGTGACGATCAGCACGGCGACGATCGCCGCCACGTAGATCATCGGACGGCGCTTCGGCTTCATCGTCTCTTCCGCCATCTTCTTGGCGGCCTCCGCTTTTTTGACTTGGGCGACCTTCTTCTGCAAAGTGCCTTGCGCCATATCTTTGACCGATTTCACGGAGTCTTTTACGGAGTCTTTCACTCGGCCCAACGCTTGCGAATTGCCCGCTCCGCCCGTCGGTTCTGCTGCCGCCGCCGCTTCCGGCTGGGCTTTTCCTTTGGCGGTTTGGCGGCTTTCCACGCGCGAGAGCACCGGCGTGCTCATCGATTGAGCGATGCCTTTGATCTCCTTATACAACTCTTGCACCGAGGTGTACGGTCCGCGCACCGATTTGGCGAGGATGCGCTCGACGATCAAGAGCAGGTGCTCCGGGAGCCAGAGGTTCTCCGTGCCTTTCGTGCGGGAGAGCGAATTGCGCACGTCGCTGACCACTTGCTGGGTCGGCAGGAAGTCGGAATACGGTTCGCCGGTCAACATTTCATAGAGCAACACGCCGCTGGCGTGAATCAATTCGACTTGTGAGCGCCCTTGCTCAAGACCACCGAGCAGCGGGCCGTACCCGATCATTTTGAGAAATCCGTCCTTGGTGATCAGAACGGAGGTTGGCGCGATGGTCAGCGCTTGGATGCCGGCGCGCTCGGCGGCGGCGACCGCTCCAAGCAATTGGTTCAGCAGGTCCACGGCGCGTTCCGGGGTCAGCGGGCCGCGCTCGCGCATCCAGCGGGCGAGGATTGTGCCATCCAGGTCTTCGGTAATCAAGTAGAGGTTCGGTTCCTCCACCACCACATCGTATATCGACAACAAGTGCGGTTCATGCAAACCGGCTGCTTTGGCGATCTCTGCTTCCCAGGTGGGACGAGTCTCCGGCGTCACGTTTTCCGCGAGGCGCATCACCGCCACTTTCCGATCCAGCGATTCGTCCTGCGCGTGAAACAGATCACTTCGGCCGCCGACGGCATCGATGAAACGGTATCGGCCGGCCAAGATTCGCTCGTTCATGTCCATCCCCCTATCATTTTGGACAACCTATACGGGTCATCATATACCTATTACGTAGGGCGTGGCAATTTTATGCGGGTCGATCTCCTGCCCTTTCAACCAATTGGACGCGGCTGGAAGGCCGTTTGTTCCTCTTTTTTTGGTTCTTTTCTTCCAAACTTCGGATTTGATAAGATCAATGCACAATTATCAGATCGGAGCCGACTGCACCTCCGAACAGAAGCCGGAGAACCGGCACGAAAGTCTCCGTGCACGAATAAAAAACCCCCTTCCCATCGTTTTGCCGTCGGGAAGGGGGTTTTTTTGCGATTTTTACTTCTGAATGTGCTTCACCAGCTGCGACGCAATCCCGGTGTACGACGCCGGGGTCATCGCGAGCAGGCGTTGCTTGTCGTCCGCTTCCAGCTCCAAGCTTTCCACAAACGCACGCATCGTCTCTTGCGTCATCGCCGCGCCGCGGGTCAGTTCTTTGAGCTTCTCGTACGGGTTGTCGTGACCCGCTTTGCGCATCACCGTCTGAACCGGCTCCGCAAGCACTTCCCACGCGTGGTTCAGGTCGTCTTCCAGCGCTTGCAAGTTGATGCTCAACTGTCCGAGACCGCGCAACGCCGATTGCAGCGCAAGGTACGAGTGCGCGACACCGACGCCCATGTTGCGAATCGCCGACGAGTCGGTGAGGTCGCGTTGCAGTCGGGAGATCGGCAGTTTGTTCGCGAGATGATCGAGCACGGCGTTGGAGAGGCCGACGTTCGCTTCCGAGTTCTCGAAGTTGATCGGGTTGACTTTGTGCGGCATCGTCGACGAGCCGACTTCGCCCGCCACGACGCGCTGCTTGAAGTAGCCAAGCGAGATGTACTGCCAGATGTCGCGGTCAAAGTCGAGCAAGATGTTGTTGAAGCGCATCATGACATGGAAGCACTCCGCCATGTAGTCGTGCGATTCAATCTGCGTGGTCAGCGGGTTGTACGCAAGGCCCAGACTTTCCACAAACGAAGACGCGATCTCTTCCCAGTTCAAGTTCGGATACGCCGACGTGTGCGCGTTGAAGTTGCCGACCGCCCCGTTGAACTTGCCGAGGAATTCCAACTGACGGAACTGGCGCAGTTGACGCTGCCAGCGGTAGACGAACACGGCGATCTCCTTGCCCACCGTGGTCGGGGACGCGGTTTGACCGTGCGTGCGCGCCAGCATCGAGACGTCCTTGGTGTTTTCCGCAAGGTCCGCCACAGCGCCGACGAATTTCTCCGCCAGCGGCAAGTAGACGTCGTGGATCGCCGTCTTCAACATCAGCGCGTGCGAGAGGTTGTTGATGTCTTCGGACGTGCAGCCGAAGTGCACGAACTCCAACACGTCGACGAGGGTGGAATTCTGGAGTTGTTCCTTAATGAAGTACTCGACCGCTTTCACGTCGTGCTTCGTGGTGCGCTCGATCTCCTTGATGCGCGCCGATGATTCTTCATTGAAGGAAGCGGAAATACCGCGCAGCGTGTTCACTTCCGCGTCGGTAAACGGACGGACTTCCGCGAGTCCGTCGACTTGCGACATCTTGATCAGCCATTCAATTTCCACATGAACGCGGAATTTCAACAGCGCCCATTCGGAAAAACATTCATTCAACCCGTTCATCTGTTCGGCATAACGGCCGTCGAGCGGAGAGATCGCTTTGATCGTCATGGTGGTAAGTACCTTCTTTCCAGCTAGAGATTCAAGTAGAGATTCAAGCTCGGAGCGAGTTCATGCAACTCGAAAATCTCCTGAGCCGTTTGTGCATCCGGGATCGGGGTGCGGCGACGGTTCAACCAGACGGCGGGGATGCCGGCCGCCTGCGCGCCCAAGATGTCGGCCGACCACGAGTCGCCCACCATCAAGGCTTCGTGCGGTCGTGCCCCGCACAGCTGCAGCGCATGGCGGAAAATCGCCGGATCGGGTTTCTGCACGCCGACGTCCTCCGACGTGACCAAGTGGTCCACCAGCGCCGTAAGTCCGCACGCTTCCAGTTTGTCCACCTGCACGTGTGTCATGTGGTTGGTCAGCACGACAATCTGCACGCCTCTCGTGCGCAAACTCGTCAGCAACTCCACCGCACCGGGAACCGAGCGCCGCGACACCGCATACACCTGTGAATACAGATCGGCGATTTCCTGCGACTCCTGCGGCCGCAAGTCCCGGCCGCAGGAGTGGAACAGCAGGCGAAAGCGTTCCAGCCTCGCCTCTTCAAGCGTCATCCGGCCCTGCAGCACCGCATGGTGCATCTCGTTGAGCAAGAGGTAGAACTGCCCCTCCAATTGCTCGACCGATTTCTGCTGCAGATCCGGATACCGCTCGCGCACCGCCGACAGTCCCGCTTCACAAGAATGCCGGTGATCGAACAACGTCTCATCCAAATCCAGCAAGACCGCTTTCACAGCCGCACCTCCGCTCCTTGTAAGCTCCCCCTTAGTATAGCACAAATACGAACGATGAAAAGTATCTTCTCCTCAATGTTCGTGTTTTATTTCTCCCAGTCTCTGCATAGAGATTAGTAAACTGCTAGCCTCAGAGGGAGGAACGTGACATGCCGCGACGCGTGATTCATTTTCAAAAAGGAAGAAGCCACGAAGAGCTGTGGAATGCATTGCGAGACCAATTCCAGCAGGAGTACCGCTTGGTTTCCATCGACCGCAAAGGAATCGACTCGAAACCGCAAGAAGATGCGGAGACGGTCGTGCACATCTTGGAAGAGTTGCAATGGCCGGATGCGGTCTTGATCGCGCACGGCGAGGACTGCCGGTTTGCCCGCGACTTGGCGATGCTCGCGCCCCAGCGCGTGTCGGCGCTTTTTTTGGTCGATGCGCCGGATGACGTGACGGTGCAAAGCACCCGCCACCCGTTTTTGCATGTCACCACCGCCGACTCCGGGCGTCAGGACCCGTTTGTGCTGGAGAATTCCGCGTTGCTTCCGGAAGTGTTTCACGCGTTCTGCACACTGCGGTTGCGCGGGTGATTTTTTCATGAGGGTTCAGCAGGTCTCCATGTGATCGTACGAAAGCCGCACCGCTTCAAGATACCGCGCCGGATACACCGCCCCCGCCCGCTGACAAAGCCGTTTCGCGGCGGCGGCAAACAGCGTCAGCAATTGCAGCCACGCCTCTGCCATCGAACGCCGATCCCGGTCGAACACCGCGCCGTTGAGCAACGCCAAGTCCTCCGGCGCAATCACTTTGACGAAACGGCGCGGGTAGGCGTCTCCCGTCATCGCCGGGTCCGCCTCGATCGCGAGCAGATAGAACAAGCGGTCATGGAGCGCTTGCAACCAGCCCGACGCCTGCCAGAAATCATCGCGCAAGATGTACACCGAAGCCAGCGCAAAGTTCCACGCCAAGTTGTCTACTTTCTCTTGCACATGCGCCCGAAACTCCAAAACGCCCGGCTCATCCACAGGAGGCAACGGGTCCAACAGCGATTGCGGGTCATAGTAGACGTGCCATTCGCCATACAGTAATTCACGGCGCTGATCCGGATCGGCACCGCGCGCCGAAGCGGTCGTATGCACATGGAAGTCCAATTTCCACTGCACCGGCCAACCCTCAAACCAGAAAAACCACACCCGCTCCGTGGGGCTGTGCCGACGAAACGCAAAGTCCGTGTGATGCAACACCGGCTGCATCGCCGCAATCCGCTCCGGCACTTCGGAAAAAAACAACTCAAACTCCGCCTCTTCCACCGCCACATAAAAATCCACATCCGACCAGGAGTCTCCGCCGCCGCGCCCCAGCGACCCGCCGAGCCACACGGCCTGCACCCGCGGGTCTTGCAAAAACTCATCCCGCAGGCGCTCGACCCATTCGTTACGAACTTGAACTTCCATCCTGCTCTGCTCCTCTCCAAACAGTAACCTCTGTAGTGGTTACTGTAAAATTACCATGACAACCTGTCATCTAGCAAGCTTTTCCTGTATACTAAAAGAAACAGGGAACGGGAGGGAAAGCCGCATGCCGCAGGTACAATCTTTGCAGATCAACTATCAGACTTTGGAAGAATTCAAGAAGTTCCGCGAAAACGGTCTTGAAGAATTGTCGATGTTGGAAGACCTCCGTGCGAACATGATCGAGGACAACGCCGTCTCTCCGTTTTACGGCATTTACGAAGACGGCAAACTCGTCGCGCGCATCTCGCTGTACAAGATCGGGGCGAAGTACAACCACTACACCGAAACCCCGACCGATTTCCACGAGTTGATGAAACTCGAAGTGCTGCCGGGGTACAAAGGCAAGGGCTACGGCACCGCGCTCGTTGAGTTTGCCAAGACTCTGGGCCTGCCGATCAAGACCAACGTGCGCTTGGGCGCGCAAGACTTTTTCTTGAAGCGCGGCTTTCAGCCGGTCAAGTACGACCCAATCCGCGACCGCGGCGAGAACCCGTACATCTGGTTGCCGGAATAACATGCAGAATCACGAAGACGACTGGGTGGACGACGCCTTTTGACACCTGGTCGTTTTTTGTATAGACTGGTGAATACTCAAAGCCCCGTAGAGAGGAGACTCGCTTATGCTGAGTTCAGATAAAATCGATCGCATCAACGTCCTTTCCCGCAAGAAAAAAGCCGGAACCCTCACCCCGGAAGAAGCAGCGGAACAGCAAGCCCTCCGCGCGGAATACCTCCAAGCGTTTCGCAAAGAGTTCCGCTCCCAACTCGATTCGATCAAGTTTGTCGAGGACGAGGAAGACAACAACAGCACCAACGTCAAGCACTGATCCCTGCCGAACAGCCAAAAGCCGCCCGACCGTTTTCCCAACGGCCGAGCGGCTTTTTCCATCCTTGCTTGATCCTTACTCCATGCGTTCGAGGTTGCCGTTCTCCTCCATCTTGAACAGGTGAGTCGGGCGTTCCTCGGGAGGAGCTGCCGACGGCACTACCTGTCGTCGGGCGCGCTCCATGATCTTCACCAGCGCAAGGTAGTCGCCTCGAATGACGGAAAGCTCGCTTTGCAAGCGCAAGTTCTCTTCTTGCAGCGCGCGGACCTCCTGTTGCAACGTCTCCGCCAAACGCGCCTGTTTGCGCAACGAACAGTCTTCATCGCGGCGGGCTTTCAGGAATTTCAGCGCCCGGCACCACGTGAAGTCCACGGCGTCGGGCTCTTCTGAAACCGCTCTGGCGGTTGGCGCAGTCGGCGTCGACTGCTCTCCGATGCTTCCCGCCTCCACCGTCACCTCGCGGTTGGCGCGGCGTTCGGCTTTGGCGATCTCCAGTTGCGCCGCGTACTCTTTGCGCAAGACGGCATTCCAACGGAAGCCGCACGCAGCGCGGGTGCGTCCGAGTTTTTGACTCCCCTCTTCAAACGCCGCCAATTGCGTACTCGAAGTCCGGATATGCCGCAAGATGATCTCAACCAGCACGCTGTCGTCTTCCGGTGTCCACGCATCCTGCCGCACCGTTTTCATGCGGGGTCCCCTCCTCTGCGTATTCTTCCGTCTGAATTTTCCGTGTATCAGTATGTATAGCCGCATAAAGGGTCAAAAAGACCACCTGCTCGTCGCAAGGTGGTCCACAGCATTACCCTAATTGGCGGACGAGGCGGCGAAGGATCTGCCAGAGATGCTTCCGGCGCACGTACATCCCGCGCATCTGTTTCGCTCCGCCGTACAGCGCCGTGGCCACCGCCAACAGGCGCGCAAGGCGGGAGATCTTCGTCAGCATGGCGTTCACACTCCTCCATGAAGTTCAATCCATGGAAGTAGTGTGTCCTCGCCGTCTCGTCCTTATGTGGGTGCAAAGGTTAAGATTCTCGAGTAAACAACACGGTTTCCGTCTTCTCCAGCGCTTCGGTGATCAGCGCTTCGATGTCGAGTTTCTCTTCGGCGCGCATCGCTTCGTGCAGTTTCGGACGGGTCTTCGGGTTTTTCGGCAGGAAGATCGTGCAGCAGTCTTCATACGGCAGAATCGACGTCTCGTACGTGCCGATGCGGCGGGCGATGCTCATGATGTCGACTTTGTCCATCGCCACCAGCGGGCGCAGGATCGGAATGTTCGTCACGTTGTTGATCGTGTACATGCTCTCCAGCGTCTGCGACGCCACTTGGCCGAGCGATTCGCCGGTGACAAGCGCCAAGCACTTGCGCTCATGCGCCAAGCGGTCGGCGATGCGCATCATGATGCGGCGCATGATCGTGATCGAGTACTCCTCCGGGCAGTGCATGCGAATCTGACGCTGAATCTCCGTGAAGTACACGTTGTGCAAGCGCACGCGTCCGCTGTGGCCCGCGAGAATCTTCGCGAGGTCGTTGACTTTCTCCTGCGCGCGCTCGCTGGTGAACGGGAAGCTGTGGAAGTGGATCGCTTCCACGTTCGCGCCGCGGCGCATCGCGAGGTAGCCCGCCACCGGGGAGTCGATGCCGCCGGAGAGCAGCAGCAGGACTTTGCCCGCCGTGCCGACCGGGAGGCCGCCCGGTCCGGGGATGACGTCACAGGTCAGATAGGCTTTCGATTCGCGCACTTCGACCATCAATTTCAATTCCGGATTGTGGACGTCAACTTTCAGTTTGCCTTCGGTGCGGCTGAGCACATAGCGGCCGACCTCTTGGGAAATCTGCGGCGACTCCATCGGGAAGCGCTTGTTGGCGCGGCGCGCTTCCACTTTAAACGTGACCGGGGTGTTGCGCTTCTCCAGCGCGTCCTGCACGACGAGCAGAGCGGTTTCTTTGATTTTCTCGATGTCGAGCTCCGTTTCCGCCACGGGAGACAGCGAGTTGATGCCAAATACGTTTTTGAGGCGGGAAACGGTTTCGTCGAGGTCGGCGCCGTTCAAGCGCACTTCGACGCGGCCGCCTTCGCGGGCGACTTTGACGCCGAGGTCTTTGACGACGGCGCGCATGTTTTCCATGAGAGCTTTTTCGAATTGGACGCGGTTCTTGCCCTTGATCGCGATCTCACCGCCGAGGCGGGTAATCAGCGTACTGTACATGTGTCATTACCTCCGAGACAACAATCTGAGATCGGCCACGGTCTTTTGGACCACTGCAACCGTCGTTTGAATCTCTTCTTCTGTCGTGGCCGACGACAGGGAAAAACGGATCGCTCCTTCAAGTTCCGGTTCCGGCAATCCGGTCACTTGCAACACGCGGCTGTAAATTTTATCCTTGGACGAACAGGCAGAGCCCGTCGAAACGAAGACCCCTTCGGTCTCCAGCGCGTGCACCAACACTTCTCCGCGCACGCCGGGGAACGACGCGTTGACGATGTGCGGAGCTGCGAGCCCCGGCTGGGTCGGCGTGTTGATGCGAATGTCTTCGAGGTTCGCGGTGAGACCCTCGATCAGTTGGTCGCGCAATTGCGCCATCCGGGCAGACGCCTCCCGCATCTCGCGCTGGCTCTGCTCCGCCGCCGCGCCGAATCCGACGATGCCGGCGACGTTTTCCGTGCCGGAGCGGATGTTGCGCTCTTGGCCGCCGCCATAGAACAGCGGAGAGAGTTGCACGCCGTCGCGGATGTAGAGCGCGCCGACGCCCTTGGGGCCGTGGATTTTGTGCGAAGAGACCGTGAGCAGGTCGATGTTCGATTCCTTGATTTTCAGCGGAATTTTGCCGAACGCTTGCACGGCGTCGACGTGGAAGAGGGTTTTGCGCTTGTCCTTCAAGAACGCGCCGATTTTTTGAATCGGTTGAATCGCGCCGGTTTCGTTGTTGACGTACATGATGCTGACGAGAATCGTGTCGTCGCGCCACGCGTTCTTCACGTCCTCGACGCGCACGATACCGTTCTCGTCGACCGGCAGAAACGTCACGTCATACCCGCGCTGCTGCAATTCTTCCGCCGCCTCAAACACGCAGGCGTGCTCGATTTGCGTCGTGATGATGTGCTTGCCGCGCGATTGGTATTTGTACGCCGCACCGAACAGGGCGAGGTTGTTGGCTTCGGTGCCGCCCGAGGTGAACAGCAGTTCGGTTTTTTTCACGCCGCCGAGCGCTTTGGCGATGCGGTCGCGGGCTTTGTCGATCTCCCGCTCCGCCTGCAGACCTTTTCTATGTAAGGATGAAGGGTTGCCATAGTGGGTTTGCAACATCTCGACCATCGCCTCCACCGCTTCCGGGTAGGGCTTCGTGGTCGCGCTGTTGTCTAAGTAGATGTCGGGTTTCATATGATCTCCCTCCCCGTATACCCAATTATTCTCTCCCAATGTACCGTTCCCCATTATAGCGAAAAAGCGCCGGATGCGCACCCGCACCCGGCACTTTTGCGTCAAGATTTGTGGATGGGAATCAACGTGCCGATCAAGGCCGCCGCCCCGCACCCGAAGAACACCGCCGCATAGCCGAGTCCGGCGATTCCGGCAAACGTCGTCAGGAACAGCACGTCGAACAGCGAATCGGCGATCGAGAGCAGCGACAGCGTCGTCGCCCGCGAGCCGGACGGAATCAGTTCGTTGTGCAAGTGCGACGAGATCGGCATGCGGATCGTCTTCAACAAGCGCAACAGATAGAACGTCGCAAACGCCAACACCGGCGCGTGCGCCCACTGTGCGGACGCAAACAGCATCACCGCCATCAGGATGCCGCTTCCGTAAAGCACGCCGACACGCGGGATGCGCGCGGTGATCTTGCCGATGTTTTGCATGAGCAGCAAACCGCCCAGCGCGACCGACGCGTACACGACGCCAAGCCACGAAACCGGCAGGCCGTTGTCGGTCAAGTACGGTTGCTCCAGCTTCCCGAACACCACATACGTCGGCACGAACACGATCGTCGTGTTCAAAAACAACCGCACGAGGCGCGGAGATGCTTTCAAGTTCTGCAGACCGTTTTTGACGTGGACGTACGGGTTCTCACGGAACTTCTCCACTGCGCTCGGATTCTTGATCCGCCAGAAAAACAGCAGTTGCAGCAATGTCATCAGCACGCCCGCGCCGACGACGAGCGCGAATTGCCAATCGGCGAGGTCGCGGACGATAAACGCCCCGATCAGGCTTCCGATGAGGGAGACGTACATCGTCGACGCGGAGATTTTCCCCATCGCGATGTCCATCTTCTCCTCTTCGCCGCTCTCCTTCAGCGAGTCATAGATCAACGCTTCGTCAGCGCCGGAGAAAAACGTCGCCGCCAACCCGTTGAGCACATTGTACGCGTAAAACCACCCGATGCCGCCGTCTGTCAACAGCAGGAGCAAGAGGCAGGCTTTGCTGCCTACATGGACGACACATCCGACGAGGAACGACGCTTTCGGGCCGAAGCGGTCGGCGAACGTGCCGGTCGGAACTTCCGCGAGCGCCACCGTCACACACCAGCACAGCGTGGCGATGTAGATGCCCGCAGCCGTCAAGCCGTGGCCGAGGTAAAACAGCGACATGACCGGTTCCAAAAAATTCACCGATCCAAACAGAGTCGCCCAAAAAAACAATCGCACGTTGTGGTGCGCCAAAGTTCCTTTTTGCAAACCGCTTTGTTTCAAACTGATTTCCTTGCTCATCTTGCCAAAAACCCCCTGTTTCCTGGTAGAGTCTTGCACGACTCCGAAACGGAAAGGCAGAGGTTTGCCCGTCCCTTTCGGTTTAGAGGGCTGCCACCGGATTCTTCATTTTTTTGTCCTCCTGAAGGTTAGAAGTTCTTCCCATTATAAAACGAAAAAAAGCTGACGTCACGGAGCAACGTCAGCTTTTTTGGAAATCTTGGATTAGGCGGTCACTTTTTCCTTCAAGCGCTTTCCCACGAGCAGCGCGAGGTCGACGCAGCGCATCGAATAGCCCCATTCGTTGTCGTACCAAGCGAAGATCTTGACGGTGTTGTCCGCCACGACCATCGTGGAGAGGCCGTCGACGATCGAAGAGTGCGGGTCGCCGACATAGTCGATGGAGACGAGCGGCTCGTCGCTGTAGCCGAGGATGCCCTTCATCGTGGTTTGCGACGCTTCTTTGAGCGCGGCGTTGATTTCGTCGGCCGTGATGTTTTTCTCAAGCGTTGCGACGAGGTCGACGATGGAGACGTTCGGGGTCGGGACGCGCAGAGCGACGCCGTTGAACTTGCCCTTCAACTCCGGAATGACCAGGGCCACCGCTTTCGCCGCGCCCGTGGTGGACGGCAGGATCGAAAGCGCGCACGCGCGCGCACGGCGCAGGTCTTTGTGCGGGTTGTCGAGATTGTTTTGGTCGTTGGTGTAGGAATGCACCGTGGTGACCATGCCGGACTGGATGCCGAATTTCTCGTGCAGCACTTTCGCCACCGGCGCGAGGCAGTTGGTGGTGCAAGAAGCGTTGGAGATCACGTCGTGCTTTTCTTCGTCGTAGAGGTGGTCGTTGACGCCCATGACGATCGTGATGTCCTCATCCTTGCCCGGTGCGGTGATGATGACTTTCTTCGCGCCGGCGGTGATGTGCTGGCCGGCCGTTTCCTTGGAGCGGAACTTCCCGGTGGCTTCGATGACGATATCGACGCCCAGTTCCTTCCACGGCAGGTTCAGCGGGTTGCGGTCGCCGACGATCTTGGTCGCGCGGCCGTTGACGATGATGGAGTCGTCGGTGGTTTGGACGTCCGCTTGGAAACGCCCTTGAACAGAATCATATTTCAACAGATGTGCCAATACGTCCACATCGTGAGTTGCGTTGATTGCCACGACTTCGATTTCCGGGTTCACTGCTGCGGCACGAAACACCATGCGCCCGATACGCCCAAAACCGTTGATCGCAATTCGAATAGCCATGTAAGTAGTTCCTCCTAGCCCAGTCAAGTTGTCACAGCCCTATTGTACACAATACGCCGTCAATAATCCATACTAATTTTCGTTCTTCACTGAAAAAGTATGTCACAATTGATCAGGGTGTGACAATCCTCCCGAATTGAGGCATTTGTGGTATAATAGGTGTATTCTTTGTATTGAAAGGCGGTATGCCGCTGATGCTTCGAATTGTGACGGACAGTACTTGCGATTTGCCGAATTCCCTTTTGGAAGAACACAACGTGACAGTCATCCCGTTGAATGTCATCATCGACGGCCAGACATATGCAGACGGAATCGAGTTGAGTCATGCGGAGTTTTATGCGAAGATGGCGGCCTCCAAGCAGTTGCCGACCACTTCTCAACCGAGTCCGGCGAAGTTTCGCGACGTGTTTCAGAAAATTCTCGACGCCGGAGACGATGTGTTCTACGTCGGTCTCTCGTCAACGCTCTCGGGCACGCTGCAAGCGGCAAAGATTGCGCGCGACCTCGTGGAGTCGCCGGAGCGCGTGACGATTCACGACACGCTGTCGGCGACGTATGCCGAAGGGATGTTGGTGATGCAGGCGGTCAAGCTTGCGGAGGAAGGGAGGACGGCAGGCGAGATTCAAGCGGAGTTGACGGAATTGCGCAAGCGCCAAGAGTTGGTTTTTTCCGTGGACACGCTGGAGAATCTGCGCAAGGGCGGGCGGATCAACAACCTCTCGTTTCTGTTCGGGTCGCTTCTGAACATCAAGCCGATCTTGCACCTCGACTATGAAGGCGTCGTGCAGGCGTTCGACAAAGTACGCGGCAAGAAAAACGCCATTCTCGCCGTGAAGCGCTTTCTCACCGAGCGTCCGATCGACATGGAATTCCCCGTGGCGATCGGGCACACGTCCGATCAAGGGACGGTGCAGGTGTGGAGAGAACTGCTGACGGAGTTGGGCGTGAAAGTCTCGAACATCTTCGACTTTGAACTCTCCGGCGTCATCGGCACGCACGTCGGCAAGGGCGCGAACGGGATCATCTACTTCTCGAAAGCCTGATGGAGAATTAAAAAGGGCCGCGACACGTATGGGAGTGTCGCGGCCTTTCCTTTTTTCTATTTAGCCCACTCGTCCGTGCTGCCAGAACCAGATGCCCAGGCCCAAGAAGAGGACGCAGAGGATGAAGAGGACGACGGAAAGTCTTCTGAGAAACATGCGGCGGGGTCACTCCTTTGTTTGCGGTGCCTGAGGAGTATTATACTGCAAGGAGAATGCCGTGTCTCCTTCTCTCTTCTCAGACATATTAAGCATGGATTGAAGCAGCAACTTCGCTGAAAGTGATTTGTAAGGTATACTCCAGCAAAGTTACCTCTGGAAGTAAAGAAGTTGCATAACGCAGATTGGCAGAAAAAGTGTCCGCAATCAAAACTCCTTTAACACTTCGATCAGGAGACAGGGTCGCTTTTAGCCACCCCATGTTTCGTAGGAGATTTGCAAGTGCGTGGTCGTCATCCACGCTCTCATTGAGCATAATAACAACGAAATTGTCTTCTTCGTCCAAGGTCAAGATGTCGATCTTCCCCACCTCGGTTTCATACTCGACCCCTCCAACTCCCTCATGATCTACGAATATCCGAAGTTTTTGGTTTCCAATCGTTTGGTTAGTCAAATTTCTAACTATGAAGTCACGGAGTCGACCTTCTGCGGGAATCATGTTTGATTCTTCAGTTGATTGCTGGCACGGATTTGTGGAGGACTCCGATTGGCGAACAGACAATTTGCCAGTTGCCTTGGAGTAAATTTCCCAGTTTCCATGACGTGCTGGGTTATACAGCTCCACTTGGCCTCTCCCTGTACTATACAGAAAATCATACTGGGAATTCGCCAATCGCGGCTTGTGATTCTCTGGCCAGTTGACACGGGATTCCTTGTTGACACAGCAGGTTAGAATCTGACAGCTTATTGTGTTTTCATTCACGTTTCCATATTTAGAGACAATGTAATGTCGGATTTGAGCATTAGTTGCTTTCCCCCCGCACTTTTCAACGGCTTCCTTCACCATCTGCCAGACATACGGTTTTCTTTCCATGAACATCTCCCCCATTTTCCAAGTGCTGTGTGGTGGGACGGTGCTTACCCTTCCTTTTGGATGAACACCTGCATTTTCTTACACAATCGCGTTAAGTTCTTGAACCAGATCAGTGAGATCGGAAAGCCAGTTGTAAGTTTCGACTTGCTTCAAAAAATCCGCCGGGTCTCGTTGCTCTTCGTAAGCGTGGTACAATTCGTCGCCCAGCACGTTGGGATGGAGTTCGGACGCCATGAAATAGACTTGCTTCTTCGGGTGCTCCAAAGCGGTCATTCTCTCGGTGAAAAGCGTGACAAAATCCGCAACTTTCTCATGGTTGTTCAAGAACTCCCAGTTCGAGTCGATCTTGCCGACCAGATCTTCGACATGTTTCTTATCGATGCTGTTAAGCAATGAACAGACCACGATGAAGACTCGATCATTAGGTACCCCATACTGCGTTTGAGATTGATCAACGATTTCTTGAATGGACTGGTATGCATAGTCCCCTCGTAAAAAACCCATATCAGTAAAGAACTTAAGTGTTGCCAACGGTCGATCATGCTTCTTGAACACGATCAGTCCGTCCTTGGCGCGTTCGACAAGAACAGCCTCGTCTTCCAAGTATTCTTGGAAAAAGTCTTCGAGGACGTTGCCCAGATTGATCGAAACTCGGCGGGCAGCTTTTTTCTTTTTCTTGTTAAGGACGCGCAGGCGCTCCTCATCCAGATACACCTTGGAGACTTGCAAGAACAGTTCTGCTGTGAGAGAATAATGAGTATCCGGCATAGTCTCCTCTTTCAACTGCTCAAAAACTTGGTTCAAAGCGGTCGTGTCCAGCACAGACACAGCCTCTTTTCCTGCCAGATGTTCTACCAGCGACTTCAGAAGCTCGTTCTTCTGTTGCTCGACTTTCACCAAAGTTTCGAGGGACTTGCTGATGCTAGCGAGATAGTTCTGTTGTTCCATTTTTATTACCTCCTTGGTAATGATTTATTTCCGGAAAGAGACCGCCATCTCTTTCTGATATAAATTTACCATAGGGGTTTTTTGCTTTGCAACCCTTTTTCTCTCTTTGAGGTAATTTTCTCTCTGATTTCTCTTTAGCAATAAAAAGGACTCTGCCGAACGATGCCGCAGAGTCCTTTTTGTATTTTATTGCGAGACACGACTCTGCACCAGCACTTTGAAGTGCTCGCCCATCCCGCCGGGGAGAATCAGCGACTTGATGGCGCGGTTGCGTTTCATGTCGGGATCGCGGAACGGGTCGGCGCTCCAGGCGTTGGTGAGGCGCGTGAGGATACCGGATTGGAGCAGGTACTTGGCTTGGGTGCCGAAAAAGTCTGTCTGCCAGCCCGCCGCTTCGCCCAGATTGCGCAACGCCGAGAAGTTTACGTCGGCGGTCAGGTCTTGCTCGCCGATGTGTTGGTACGGGTCGTCCGTCACCGTATGGCGGTAAAACCCGCGCAACGTGCCCGTGCGGCGCGACGAATGATGAAGCATGTCCGCTTCGTAGCCGTAGTCGATCGTCAAGATATGACCGGACGACAACAGCGACAACGCCCGCTTGTACCACTCCATCCCCGCCAAGCCCGCCTCGATGGTTTGCCCGACGATCATCTTCGGGGCGTACTTGTCCACATAAGCAGCCAACTCAGGCGTGCTCAGCGGCTCAAGAGATTCCACAAAACGAAGGGAAAAATTCTCCTCGAATCCAGCTCCTCCAACCTTCCGATCAGCTGGTTCGACTCCCGATGCTTCAACTCTCGCTTCAACTTCCGGTTTCAGCTCTCCCGCGGTGTCCTGCTCTACCGCCAGCTCCACAAAGACCTCCCGCAGCCCCTCCTTCGTCCGCGTCACGCGGTGCACAGGAAACGCATCGACCAACTCGTTGGTCAGAATCACGCCCACATACGGGCCGCCTGCGTGCAGCTCTTCCTCGCTCATCCAGCGCACGTTCCCCGCGTGCTCTCCGATCGTCTCCCGCTGCATCTCCCGAAGCGTTGGAGATATCTCCACGATCAAGTACTCCACCTCGGCAAAAAACGCCGGATGCTCGCTCGCAAACCGCGCCAGCATGTCCCGCGCCAAGCGCCCTTCGCCGGCGCCGAACTCGATCACCGTGCGCCCGCCGTCCATGCGCACCACTTCGTCCGCCAGCACTTCCGCAAACACCGGGTTCACGCTCGGGGCCGTGTAAAAGTCCCCCTCTTTGCCGATCTTCTTGCGCCGCGACGTGTAATACCCCCACTCCGGGTGATACAACGCCCACTCCATAAACTGCACAAACGGAACCCGCCCCTGCGCTTCAAACCACTCTCTCACGAAAAAACCACCCTCCACGCACGCAAAAGAGGCGTCAGGAGTTTCCCCCTGCCGCCTCCCTTGTGGCAAATTCCATCCCGCTCAAAAAAGTGATCGGGCATTGGCTCAACTGCCAGTTGCCATACACATCCGCTGTGCCGTGGTTGGCTTTCTTATCCCTCCGCGGCCATGAACGAACTTACTTCACTTCCGAAACGTTTTGAATGACTTTGTCAATCAACCCGTAGTTCTTCGCTTCTTCCGCTTCCATGAAGTTGTCGCGATCCGTATCGCGCTCGATAACTTCCAGCGGTTGGCCGGTGCGCTCGGAGATGATCTTATTGAGATTGTCGCGCATCTTGAGGATGCGGCGCGCTTGGATCTCAATGTCGGACGCTTGGCCGCGTGCGCCGCCCAGCGGTTGGTGGATCATCACTTCGGCGTTCGGCAGCGCGTAGCGCTTGCCCGGCGCACCCGACGTCAGCAGGAACGCGCCCATCGACGCCGCCATGCCGATGCAAATCGTCGACACGTCCGGCTTGATCCATTGCATGGTGTCGTAAATCGCCATCCCGGCGGTAATCGAGCCGCCCGGCGAGTTGATGTAGAGATGAATGTCCTTCTCCGGGTCTTCTGCCGCCAGGAACAGGAGTTGCGCTACAATCGAGTTCGCGACATTGTCGTCGATCTCGCTGCCGAGGAAGATGATGCGATCCTTCAGCAGACGCGAGTAGATATCATACGAACGCTCTCCGCGAGATGTTTGTTCTACGACCATCGGTACCAGATTCATAAATGACAACCTCCCTTATTCCCATCAGTTTCTTACAGTTCGTACTCTCAGTATACGCACACTTCGCCCAAAGGTCAAAGACAGTCAAAGTCAAAAATCCGCAACTGTGACCTCTCCCACACTTTTTGCACTATTCACCTTTGACAATCTCGCCCTGATACGCGGTCATGCCGCCGGGGAGCACTTCTATCTTATGATAGCCTTCGTGCTCCAATAACGCTTTGACCTGCTGCGCCCGATTGCCGGTCCGGCACACCACGACGACGAGGTCGTCATAATCCGCGTCCGACAGCGCATACGACAGCTCCTGCAGCGGACAATGCACCGCCCCCGGAATGTGCCCTTCCAAAAACTCCGCCTCGTCGCGGATGTCAATCACAAACTTCGCATCTTCCAGCACAAAACTTCACCTCGCCACTCCGCGAAAAACTGTTATGTATTTCCTCTACTTTACCCCATACAAAAGCCCCTTGTCGAGGCAACAAGCGGCTTTTGGTTCCAACTCTATCAGATTGTCCAGAAAACGCGCTACTTAAAACGAACCCCGAATTTTCCTCGGTTGGTTCGGTACAACTCCACCTCTTGCGGCGGCGTCTTGCCGTAGATGCGCTTGTCGCCTTCCACCCACATCACCGCACAATACGCTTCAAACTTGCTGTCGTACAACCCGGCCCAATAGACCCATGACGGTGTGGACACGCTCTTCACCCTCCCCTTCTCTCACAAGAGTCTTGAGGGTATTGTCTCCGAGCCTTCCCGCCGCTACTCCTGACAAAAAAAACCTGCACAGCCTCGGGGCCGCACAGGTTCTTCGTCGTGCAAAAACATAGAAAACTTACATCCAAACGCGGTCGCCGCCCACTTGCAGGACGTTGTCGTCGCCGAGGACGAAACGCATGATCGTGGTCGACTCCCAGTTGCGGGTGGAGTAGGAAGCAAGCAGACCTTCGAGAACTTGGACTTTGTAGCCCGCGTCGAGCAGCGAGTACATCGTCGCCATGACCGCCATGTCGGAGTCGATGCCGCCGAGGTGCACGGTTTCGATGTTGTTCTCTTGGAGCAGTTGCTTCACTTCGTCGGTCAGAGCGGAGTAGCCGCGCTTCTCGATGACGGTCGCTTTCTTATGTTGGAGAAGCAGGGTGTTTTCGTTCTCGTTCTCTTCGTGCTTCCAGTGGGTGAGGATCACGAGGTCGTAGGAATCGCCAGCCTTGTCCAGATACTTCTGGCAGAGCGGATATATGTAATCCATGTTGCCGAGGAAGTCAGACTGTATATCGGTGATGATCAGGGCTTTTTTCATGTCGGATCGCACCTTTCCAACGGATAAATTCAGAATAAGTTCACTGTTTATCCTAACAGAGTCGGAACGTGTTGTAAATTGCAACACGTATTGGAACTATGACGTTATTTTGTCTGTTCCAGAATTTTCAGCAGTTCGCCGCGCACCATGCCCGCCATCGTCAGACGGCCCAAGGCTTGTCCGTGGTGCCCGGTGATCTCGACGACGCCCTCTACTTCGTCGAGCGCTTCTCCGAACCCGCGCTCCGTCAATTCCGCACGCATGCCCTCGATCTGTTGGTGGTTTTTGTTCATGCCCGCTTTGGCTTGGGCGATGTATTCATCCAGGGTTTCAATCAGTTTCTCCAGTTGCTTTGCCGTGTCTGCCATATGAAAATTCCCTCCTGCCGGTAGCGTTACCTGTTGTGTACCGCCCTATTATAGCACAACGCTACTTCTCGCGTCCGTCGCGCATCGCGTCGCGCAGCTTCTCCACTTCCTCTTCCAACAGCTCTTGGATCAATTCGAGACGGCTTCTCGGGTCTCGTTTCTGCAAGAGGGCTTGTTTGAGTTCCGGCTGTACGTGCAACACGGACGGAATCAACCACGACAGCGCCGTCGGGTCGTCCGGCAACTCCAACTCGCCGAGCTCCCGGTTCATCACGCACTCCAAGAGCTGCCAATACCGTTCAAACTTCGCGCCGACCCGCTCGGACAACTCCCGCACGTCCGCGCCGTCCGTCGGCAAATCCTCGTACGTTTCCACCACGGCGGTCAGCACATCTTCGTCATACGCGCTCTTCAAGATGCGAAAGCGCTGATGTCCCTGTGTCGTGATGAACATGCGACCGTCCGCAAACTCCACGACGTTGGTGATTTGAGCGACCGTGCCGATGTCATAGTTGCGCATGCGGCTGCGGCCGTCCAGATCCAACTCCACCCCGCCGGACGCTTGGACGATGCCAAACGGGACGCCGTGCTCGATGCACATTCGAATCATCACGCGGTACCGGGGTTCAAAGATGTGCAACGGAAGCACGCAGTACGGATAGAGCACCGTCTGCAGCGGAAACAATTGCAGCGAAAACGTGGACACCCGGCTCCCCCCTTTCTATGCCTTGGGTTTCCTCCCATTGTATCATGGTGTATGATGTGTATCATGGTGTAAGATGAATTTGGAGGATGATACATATATGTTGATCAACATGTACGATGAACACGAAACTACCTCAACCCGTTTCGTCGGGTTTGTCGGCGACCATCGCTGGGACTTGGCGATCACCAAAACGGAGCACTTCTACGGCAAATCGCTGGTCGTCAACATCCAAAGCGGCCGCGCGGGCATCATCGGTCACGACGACCTCGAAGATGAAAAACTCCACCTGCTCGCCAACATGTTCGCCCTCGACGACGAAGACACCACCGTCGAACTGCGCAACTTCCTGCTGACCAACCTGTAGACCCAAACGGATTGCAACCAAAAAAGCATGTCGCCGCGCGTGGGGCCGACATGCTTTTTTCTATGCCTGCAAGTATTTGGCGTAGTTCTCCATCACGTGCTCGACGACCGTCTGGTATTCGGACGGGTCGGTAACGTTCTCCAGTTCGTACGCCCCCGTGCCGGTCGCGTTGGCGCGGAAGAACACCAACTCGCCGTTCTCCGGGTTCTCGCGGTCGTAGTACAGCGCGTACGTCTGCCGAATCACCGTGAAAAAAGCGCCGAGCGCGTACTTGCCTTCGCGCCCCTCTTCTTGGACTTGCACGAAGAAAATCGAACCGGTCAACTCCATCAACTGCTCCGTGAACAGCTCGCCGGGGTATTCCAATATGTAGGTGCCGTCGTCTTCTTGATCGGCGATCAGGTAGAGTTCCTTCTTCTCATCGCGTTCAAAGTCGACCAGCAAGAGGTGCACGTGCTCGTTAAAAAACGCGTACTCCTTGCCCTTGGCAAAACGAAACTTGTGGTTGGACAACGATTTGCAGCCCCTCTCGATACAGAAACAGCAGGACGAATCGCCCTGCTGCGTTCTGCCAGTATAGGATTATTCCCAGGTTTGGTGGTGCTTGGCAACGGCCTTCTCGGTGTTTTCCTTCGTGATGGAAGCACACATGAAGAGGAGGCCGAACACTGCAGCAACAGTAGCGAGCATACCGATCATGAAAAATCTACGCCCCCTTCCAACTTACTTGTACCCAATTAGAATAAAATTTAGCAGGGCATCGCGTCAAGTGAATATCTTATGAACAATGGAGCGACGCTAAGGGAGAGTTTAACAGAGGAGGAGTGCCCATGCAACCGCAACAACACCTGCAACGCTACCAACAAAAAGCCGGCGAAGTCGAGCAAGCCACCCGCAGCTTGATCAACTCCGCCCTCTTCTACCTCGGCGACCCGTCGCTCCCCGATTCGCTTGGCAACGCGCGCCGCTGCTTGGAAACCGCCAAGTACGTGCTCGAAGGGCTCTACGTCCCGACTTCCCCTGCGGAAAGCCCGCAAGCGCTCAACCACGCCGGCAACCAACAATGGCCGGCGGGCGTCGTGGAATCGTGGGGGTTTGTGAACAACACCGACACCGAGCCCGGCGACTATCCGTATTACCCCATTTAAGAATTTCGAACGACTGGTCGAATTCCGAATTCCGCGCTATAATAAGAGGCACAGAGACGGAAGGGGGAAGTTCGATGTCGAAACAGAACCGTTATTTCTTCTACACAATCGTCTTCGCACTTGTCGTCGCAAGCGTGATTACGAAGTCGTACCTCCTGTTTGGCTGCTCGATTGTAGCGGCGATCTTGATCGGGTTCATCACCGAATTCTACGACAACAAGCGCGACGAGAAGTTCAAGCAATACAACGCGAAGCACCAATACAAGCATTAATTCCGAATCCACACCTTGACGGTGTGGATTTTGTGTTATACTGAGTCTTGAGAATTTGGAATTTTGCTAGGAGGGTCTGCAGGAATGACCACACTCGATCGCAATGAAATCTGGGCCCAGGCGTTTGAATTGGGGCAATTGATCCTCGAATCGCCGGAAGTCCTCACTTATAAAGAAGCGGAACGCAAGATGCAAGAGAACGCGGACATCAATTCCAAGACCACGAAGTTCCGCGAGATGCAATGGCAATACGACCGCCTCGCCGAGCACGGCACCGGCCCGCACCTAAACGGCCTGCGCCAAGACATCGAGGCTCTTGCGAAGGACCTCGACAGCTACCCGGAAGTGCAAGCGTACAAAGCCGCGATGAAGCGCGTGGACGAGCTGTTGAAGTCGGTCACCGATCTGATTGCGGCGACGATCACCGAGAAAGCGGCGGAGTAAATTCCTCCGCTTTTTTTGTTGCGTTTTTTGATGGAGTTTCCGTGAACTTCCTGCATTTGACGGGCTCAATCGTGCCATGCTATGATGGACGGAGATTTCAACCAGAACTAGGAAGCGAGGGATCATTCCCATGTCCGACAACAACAACGTACATATCCACGACGAGAACTGCGACCACGATCACGAAGAAGTTGTAACGCTGACCGATGCTGAAGGCAACGAGCGTGAATTCATCATCGTGGAAGAGATGAACGTCGAAAACGAACGCTATGCCATCCTCGTGCCGGCTGACGGCGAAGACGAAGACGGCGTGATCATGAAGATCGGCGAAGACGAAAACGGCGAATACCTCGTCGACATCGAAGACGACGCTGAATGGCAAAAAGTCGTCGCGGCGTACGAGAAACTCACCGAAGAAGCGTAAGCAAACGGAAAAAACCACGGGTTCCTACGCGAACCCGTGGTTTTTTTAGAATCTGGAGGTACTCACATGCGATATGACGTCATCGTGATCGGCGGCGGCACGTCGGGGCTGATGGCGGCGATCTCCGCCGGGATGCACGGCGCCCGCGTGCTGCTCGTCGAGAAAGGCGATAAACTGGGGCGCAAACTGCTGATCTCCGGCGGCGGCAGGTGCAACGTGACCAACGCCAAGGAAATCGACGAACTGATCAAGCACATCCCCGGCAACGGCCGCTTCATGTACGGCCCGTTCTCGATCTTCAACAACCGCGACATCATCGACTTCTTCGAGGGTCTCGGCATCCGCTTGAAAGAAGAAGACCGCGGCCGGATGTTCCCCGTCACCGACAAAGCCAAGTCGGTGCTCGACGCTCTCCTGCGCAAGATCGCGCAGCACGACATCGAACTGCGCACGAATTGCCCCGTCGCTCACGTCCGCTACGAAAACGGTCGGGTGGCGGGCGTGAAACTGAAATCGGGACAAGTGATCGATGCCGAAGCGGTGATCATCGCCGTCGGCGGCAAGTCCGTCCCGAAGACCGGCTCCACAGGCGACGGCTACGCTTGGGCGCAAGAAGCCGGGCACACGATCACCGAGCTCTATCCGACCGAAGTGCCGATCACTTCGCGGGAGCCGTTCATCCGCGACCGCTCGTTGCAAGGCCTGTCGCTGCGGGGCATCGAACTGTCCGTCTGGAACGCCAAGGGCAAGAAGATCATCGTGCACGAAGGCGACATGATCTTCACCCACTTCGGGCTCTCCGGACCCGCCGTGCTGCGCTGCTCGCAGTTCGTCGTCAAAGAACTGAAAAAAAGCGGCGGCCCGACCGTCCGCCTGCAGCTCGACCTCTTCCCGGAGAAGTCGCAGGGCGACGTGCAGCAAGAGATCTGGAAGCTCGCCGAGTCCGAGCCCAAGAAAGCGTTCAAGAACGTGATCAAGGGCTATCTCCCCGAGCGGATGATCCCCCTGCTGCTTCAACGCGCCGAGTTGCGCGAAGACGTGACGTTCGCCAACTTGCCGAAAAAAAACATCCAAATCCTCGCCGAACTCTTGAAGGCGTTCCCGATTCAAGCGACCGGCACGCTCTCCCTTGAGGAAGCGTTCATCACCGGCGGCGGTGTGCACCTCAAGGAAATCACGCCGTCGACGATGGAATCGAAGTTGATGCCGGGGCTGTACTTTGCGGGCGAAGTGTTGGACTTGCACGGCTACACCGGCGGGTTCAACATCACCGTCGCCTTCTCCACCGGCTACGTCGCGGGCAAGAGCGCGGCGGAGAGCTTGGTGCATGCGTAACAACCCAAAAAGACCCTGCACGCGCGCATTTCGCGGGATGCAGGGTTTTTCCGTGTTGCCAACAGGTAAAAAAATCCCGCGCACAGCGTATTTGCGGGATGCAGGGTCTTTTTCCCTGTTGCCGGCCGGTTAGTTTTTCCCTTCGATATAAGCGTCCTTCAGATCATACATCGGGTAGAGCGAGCGGATCGCCAGCCCTTTGATGTACGGACGGTACTGCAAAACGGAGTTTCGGAAATAGACCGGGCCGACCGCCATGTCGTCGAGGAGGAGCTTCTCGGCTTGCACCATCTCGTCGGTGCGCTTGCGGTCGTCCGCTTCCTTGTGAATCTGGTCAACGAGGGCGTCATACTTGGCGTTGCTGTAGCCCGCGTTGTTGAACGAACCGCCTGTCACCCACATGTCGAGAAACGTCATCGGGTCGTCGTAATCAGCTCCCCAGCCGGAGAGCGTGATGTCAAAGTCCTTGGTGGTCTGCTTCTGCAAGACGAGCTTAAACGGCAGATATTCCGCTTCCACGTCCACCCCGAGCTTGTCATGCCACGCTTGGATGAGCAAAGCGGCGGTTTTTTTCGCTTCCATGGTGTCGTTTATGAGGAGTTTGACGTTCGGGAGCGCGGTGAGCCCGAGTTCTTTCAGCCCTTCTTGGAACAGCGTTTTCGCTTGAGACGCGTTCGCCGCTTGGTGCAAAGCGTCCCCCGCTGTGTCCCGGAACTTGCCGGAGCTCGGAGCGCCTTTGGAAACTCCGGTCGGAACGAATCCGTTCGCCCCGGACGCCGACAATCCAAACACGGCCTCGGCGATTTCTTGGTTGTCCAGCGCATAGGTCAGTGCGCGGCGAATCTTCACGTTTTGAAGAGCGGAAACTTTTTGCTCGTTGAATTCCAAGTAATGCACCGTGGAGAGCGGCGGCGTTTGCACGACAGACCCCGGCATTTCAGGCGTGATTCCCTGCGGCAACGGGTTGTACCCATCCAACCAGCCGCTTTCGTAGGCACGGCCGGCACTCTCCGTGTCCGGCACCGCTTCGAAGTCGATCTGCTGCAAGCGGACATGGTCGCGGTCCCAGTATTGTTCGTTTTTGACGAGCAGCGCGCCTTGGTCGTACTGGACGCGCTCCGCTTTGAACGGCCCGTTGTACAGCGGCTCGGTCGTGGTTTTCGACGGCGCAAAAAACGGAAGCGCCACCTGACGCAAGAAGTACGCTTGCGGCTTGGCGAGCTGCACTTCGAGCGTGCGGTCGTCCTTGGCATGAACTTCCACGTCGTCTGCCTTTCCGCCCTGGCTCAGGTCGTACTTCTCGGCACCCTCAATCGCAAAAAACTCAAACGACCACATCGACGCCGTCTCCGGATTCAACTGCCGCTTCCAAGATTGCTCAAAGTCTTGTGCCGTCACGGGAGAGCCGTCCGACCACTTGGCGTTGTCGCGCAGATGAAACGTATAGCGCAAGCCGTCATACGACACGTCCCACGCTTTCGCTACTCCCGGCACCAAGTTGCCGTCGCGGTCGAGGCGAACCAGACCCTCGTGGACTTGTTGCGCGACGGTATAGTCGTTGTACGAAGACAACAACGCAGGATCGAGCGAAGAGATGCTGTCGGAGATGCCGAGGTGCAACACGCGGTCTTTCATGTCCTTGGAGTAAATCCGAACCGTCTCCGTCGTTTCGTCCCACTGCACTTCGGCGCCCAACGCTTCGGAGATCAAGCGTACCGGCACCATCACCCGGTCGTTCGTTTGCTCCGCCGCTTGGTTCAAGATCACCGGTTGCCCGTTGACCGTCGCAGTCGTGGAGCCGACTTGCAACACGATCTTGGTCTCTCCTTGCACGCCGGTGACGGTCTTCGTGGTTTCATCCCACTCGACCGTGGCGCCCAACGCTTCAAAAATCGCCCGCATCGGGACGAGCGTGCGTCCGTTTTTCTGGTAGGGTTCGGGATCGTACACTTGCGGCGTTCCGTTCAGTGTCACATGCGGAGCTGCAAACGCTGCCGTCGGAAGCGTCAACAACGAGATCGCGCCAACCGCGGTCATCGTCTGTTTCAGCCAAATTCTCATCTTGGCACACCCTTTCGTTTCCATTCTTACCACTAACTAATTCTTGGAAAAATACCCAATCCCTCCTAAAAGAAACACAAAAAAGGCAAGTCTCGATTGAGACTTGCCTTTCTCTGTTTGGCGGAGGGGGAGGGATTCGAACCCTCGATACTGTTTCCAGTATACTCCCTTAGCAGGGGAG